>CAMVRM010000026.1 GCA_947169885.1 uncultured Ruminococcus sp. | reverse complement strand
TGGCTGCAAAAACAATTGAACTTATTTTTTCTAAAGGAAATAAGGGCAATGCCTTCCACTCACGGAGGACATTGCCCTTTTCCTTATGCTGTGATCATATCAGTCCTGGATCTCCTGCATCATAGTTGCACCGTCCTTGAAACCGACCTTGTAAGCAACTCTCATCTCAGCGGCGGCAGTATCGCTCACGCAGTCAAGTATGCTGTATACAGCATAAAAGCGGTGGAGCATACCACACGATACGATATGCGGAGAAATAAAGCAAGAAGATAGTGAACCTTGCAGATGAAAACTGAATAGGCTTCTGAAAAGAAAAATAGGGCGATACCTTTGAACTATTAGGTATCGCTCTTATTCGTTATTATAATGATTGTTCTTGTCGGTAGATACTGCTACGGGTTTTGTGTTACTATCTGGAACGGGGAAAGTAGTCCGTATATCACTATGTCCCATGATAGACTGTATGGCATCGATCTTATCAAGTTCTTCGCATAAACGAACGCAAAAAGTGTGTCTGAAAGTATGACAACTAATATGCGGAAGCAGTATCGGCTTACGGTTTTCATGTGCGGCTTTCTTCCGTTCCTGCTTATTATAGTCGGCAACAATACGCTTTAAAGCATCATTTATGCCCTTAGCATTTTGAAAAGTCCCGTATCTATTCTGGATTATAAAACCTGAATAACCGTCAATTACCTGATCATTGGTACGCTCATTGCATAACTGCAACAAAAGTTTTTTTACATCCGAAAGCATTGGAATACTTCTTTCAGAGGCTTTATTTTTAACTTTACCGACCCTATATTTACACCCATCTTTTTTTATTTTTCTATATGTCAGCTGATGATCTATGTTTATGACTCCGTTGACAAAGTCAAGATCGGATTCGCGCAATCCTACAAATTCAGAGACTCGCAACCCTGTACCTAACAAAACACCTATCATTATCGCCCAGCGAGCATATTTGGGATCGCTGTTTACAAACTCGATCAAAGCATCTTGCTCCTGATGAGATAAACCATACTTTTTGGGATAACTCCAGTCGGTAGCCTTTTTGATATCGCCGATAACATCATCGCTCGGATTGTTTGGAATTATTCCATCACGCACAGCCATTCTTAATGCCGGATGTATAACATTTTGTATCGTGGCAAGAGTTGATACACTCAAAGTCTTGCTCTTAACGAGTTCTGTATAATGACTCTTAATGTCACTATATCTAAGGTCACATAGTTTTACTCTGCCTAAACTATTGCGCACATGCCTGTTATATGTATCAATATAGTTGTACAGTGTAAAACCTCTCAGATTAGTTTTCATGCTGAGGTAACGTTCTACAGCCATGTTTAAAGTCTGCTTTTTTGACTCATAATAGCTGTATTTTTTGAGCGATGCTTCTTGGATCTCTTTTTCTAAAGATCTAAGGCTCTTACAAGGCTTTCTACCTGTCGGTGTCGGGTCGCTGTCATTTAATCGCCAACTATACACGCTATGTACCTTATACTTCTCCGTATACTTGTACTCATATCTGCCGTCGGCTCTTTGATATTCACCATTTTTTAAATTGCGTCCTTTGTTGTCTTTTCTCACTGTTGCCATATTTTTACTCTCCTTTTAAATGCTATTTATGTCATTAAGATAATTCTCAAACAGCGCTCTTTTTATAACCGTCTTTCTTCCATTCCTTAAAACATAAGCAGCATCAGGATTACTGGATATCAGCTTTCTGATTTTCCCCTCACCTATGCCAAAGTATGCTGCCGCTTCCTCTATGGTCAAGCAATACTTTTCACTCACCGGTACTATAATTTTTTTCATAATTACACCCTCTTTTTTAGTTGAAGTCAAATTATTAGCTTCTATTAATATGATATATGATAAGTTGTGTTCAATTAAAAAAAATGAATTTTGATTTCTAAAAAAAGAGAGTTTTTATAAAAAAATCCTCTGAAATTCTCTCAGAGGATTAAATGGTATTTTAATATTTTACATTGAGCGTAGGATAAGTTTCCGTATCCGCATGAGTTCTTATGTTGGCAAGGTTTACTTTGTGGAGCAACAGGTACGTTCTATATGGCTTTTCTTTTGCTTATCAGATTACTACAAAAATAAACATTACAAAAAAGATGCCCACAAACTATGGAGTCAATCGGGAAATTATCCTTACCATTTGAACCCGCAGTATGTGGACATTATGTTTATTTACAATATTTAGCGCATCATTAAGCGAAATACCTCACCGCTGTTTCATTTTTTGGGAATTAATTCAATCAATCCAAGATCCATTAAAGCAATGATCAATAGGCTCATGCAGTGGTAAAGGCCGCTTTTTTCTCTATGACTTTCCTCATAATGATATACATCCAGATTACATTCAGAGAAATCATCGAGGTCGTAAGTGCAGTCATTTACCACGCCAAGAGCGGCAAGCATCTCAGCGGCAGCATGTTTCAAAGCGTTCTCGTCTATTCTCTGATTACTAATATTTTGTTCTCCAAGAAATGTTTTCAATTTTTGACCGGTATCGAACTCCATGCCGATCACATTGTCATAATAGCAAGATAATGTAAAACTTTCAATGGAAGGATAACTCAATAACAGAAGGCCCTGTCTGCCGTAATCCGGGTTATCTCTTGAGTTTCCAAGCCTTGATAATAGATTCTCTAAAAAAGCATTATCTGTATTGGAACGGTCATCACGGTCATATATATAGAAAATAGCAGCATTGTCAATATCGAAATCATACTCCTCAATCAATTCCTTGAATAGGTTATTCAAATATCCATCATCTTTCGCGATAAACCGGATATTGCTCTGCTGAGCGTTGATAACAAATATCTTGGAATCCGGATCGACTTTTGAATTGTATTGTTTATACCCTTTTCCACGCAGTTTGGTTTCGAGTTGATAATCCAGTATACTCGTAAACACCTTGGTCATAATATACGGCTCAGTTCGTGATCCTTCAACTATAAACAGGACTTTACCGATATTTTTGTTCTTATGAAGCTCAATTCTCATATCTTGGAAGTCCACCAAACACACCACCTAAATACATCTTTTCCATATTCTGCGCTTCTCTCGGTTTCTCATCAGAAAAACGTTTGATCCGACTCCCGTCTTTACTGAATTCTACTGTATATAACTGATCGGGACGAAGGATACTGCTTGACAGCAAATTAGTAGAATGCGTCACAAACAGCATCTGAGCATTCGTGGAATACTTCATGAAGTAGCGGATCAGGAGTTTTTCAAGGTCGTTATGGAAACCACTGGAAAATTCATCAAGTATCAACAAGCCGCCTTTATGTGTGCAATGGAAGAAAGCAGGCAAAAGGTTAAGCAGATTCTGTGTACCTGTCGATTCCATTTCCAGGAGGATCGGTTCATTGATACCATTACGCTTCATAAAGATGTGCTTATCTTCTCCGAAGAAGGCAACTGCTTTTCCTGCTGAATTCATCCCATATTCAACGCGCTGACCGAAGTTATATTCCTCAAAGAACTCATTGATCTCATCTGTGCCTTTTTCTTCCAGATATTTCCTCAGTTCAATTCCGGATGCCCGGTATACACTTGCTCTCCTTGTATAAAGGTCCAGATAGATAGAGGATGACAGGAAAGAAAACCACTCCTGCAACACCTGATGCCCTCTGAAGCGTGTATTAAAGTATATCTCACGCAGGAACAGAGTATTAAGCTGAATGTCCGTATATTCCTTTTGATCGGTCAGTGACACCTTTGCATAGCTGTTTTCTCTTTCAAGAACTGTTTCTCCATCGACTTTAAGAAGTTCATGAATTGCAGAGCCGTCATTATGATACTTGATAGAATAGTCTATTTCAGAGCCTTTGATATCAAACACAAAACGCATGGAAACAGCAGGATTCATACTGAAGAGGCAGTGATACATCTCAAATGGGATCTCCGCTTTTCCAAAAAGCATATCCAGCAGAAGTTTAACCGGCAGAAGCGCACCGGATTTTCCAGATGCATTCGCTCCGACAAACAGAACGCCTTTCAACAGACCTCGCACGGTATTGGTCTCCTCCAACACCTTATAATTCGTTTTCTCCAGGGAAAATATGGTCTTGTTCTTAAAAGATCGAAAATTCTCCACTTCATAGTATTTCAGCATAGCCAGTCCTCCTATAGTTATCGTATATTAGTATTATACCACACAATCTCAAAAAATGCAACTATTTTACATCAGAAATAAAACTAAGCGTAAAAAAATTACAGAGAGTACTATCGATATATCATATATTACTACTTAGGGCTGATATGATTTACTCTTTCACGACTAGACCTACGCCGACTAAGACTATTATTACCCACTGTAAAAACCTATGGTTTGAGTTATAAAAACAGCCTGCTGGTCAATGCAGCAGGCTGTTATACTATCATAAGTCTGAATATGATATATATGTTGTTTTTATCCAAAAAAATGAAGTACATTCTCGGATTCGGCGTGTTTTCGTATTTTCTTCGTATTTTTTACGATTTTTGACTTTCGTAAAACATTTTTAAGGCTTATTTCTGACGAACAAATGCCTAAAATTTACGAAAGATCGAGGCTTTTGAATTTCTGAAACTACGTAAATACGTGGTGTTTTAGTCTAGCGACTTCATCGTCGGGAACAGCAGAACATCTCTGATAGCAGGTGAATTGGTCAGGAGCATAACAAGTCTGTCTATGCCGTAGCCGATGCCGCCTGTGGGGGGCATTCCTATTTCAAGCGCACGAAGGAAATCCTCGTCGGTGCGGTTTGCTTCCTCGTCGCCCTGGCTCAGTGCTTCTTCCTGTGCCTTGAAACGCTCACGCTGGTCGATCGGGTCGTTCAGCTCAGAATAGGCATTGCACATCTCCCATGTGTTGATGAAAAGTTCAAAACGCTCCACCGTGTCGGGGTGTCCCGGCTTTTTCTTGGTGAGAGGGCTTATCTCGATCGGGTGATCGGTGATGAATGTCGGCTGGATCAGATGCTCCTCAACGAACTCCTCGAAGAACAGGTTCAGTATATCGCCTCTCTTGTGGCGCTCCTCGAACTCAACGTGGTGAGCCTTTGCTGCTTCCCTCGCTTCTTCAACCGTGTGTATCTCGGAGAAATCAACACCGCTGTACTGCTTGACAGCTTCGATCATCGTCATCTTTGCAAACGGCTTGCCTAAGTCGATCGTGTGATCGCCGTAGGGTATCTCGGTGCTGCCGCAAACGGTCATGGCAAGATGCCTGAACATCTCCTCGGTCAGTTCCATCATGCCGTTGTAGTCGGTGTAAGCCTGATACAGCTCCATGAGGGTGAACTCAGGATTGTGACGTGCATCAACGCCCTCGTTGCGGAACACTCTGCCTATCTCGTATACTCTTTCCAGACCGCCGACGATCAGACGCTTTAAGTAAAGTTCAAGACTGATCCTCAGCTTAACATCTTCGTCAAGAGCGTTGTAGTGTGTCTCGAAAGGTCTTGCAGCTGCGCCGCCTGCGTTGGAAACGAGCATAGGTGTCTCAACTTCCATAAAGCCCTTTTCGTCAAGGAAACGGCGGATAGTCGAGATTATCTTGGAACGCTTGATAAATGTGTCCTTGACCTCGGGATTGCAGATAAGGTCGGTGTAGCGCTGTCTGTAACGTGTGTCCTGATCTTTGAGACCGTGCCACTTTTCGGGGAGCGGCTGGAGGTTCTTTGAAAGCAGAGTAAAGCTTTCGGCGTGAACCGAGATCTCACCCATTTTAGTGCGGAACACAAAACCCGTAACGCCCACGATGTCGCCGATGTCGCCCTTTTTAACGTAGCGGTCAAAACTTTCCTTGCCCACTTCGTTCATGCGGACATAAAGCTGCATCTTGCCGCTCTTGTCACGCATATCCATAAAACTTGCCTTGCCCATCATGCGCTTGGACATAACACGTCCTGCGATGCTCACACGGCAAAGGTCACGCTTTTCTTCCAGCAGAGCCGCCAGAGCCTCAGCATCCTCGCCTGCCCGAGCCTTGCACTCAGCTTCAACAGCCTCGAACTTAGCCTTAGCTTCCTCGCAGCTTGCTGTAACATCGAACTTGGTTATCTCGAACGGGTCACAGCCTTCTGCTTTGAGAGCGTCCAGCTTTTCCATGCGTATCTTCTTGTATTCGCTTATCTGCTCCTGAGAAAGTTCCGCTTCCTCGGGAGCTGTGGTGTTTTCCTTTACTTCACTCATTATTTAAACAAACCACCCTTCTTAGTAATTCGGAATCCGGAATTCTAAAATTCTTTTCAAATGTGTAATGATCGTTTTAATGCTGCGCAGTGCGGATAACTTGTGTATGCGAACCTTAATTCGCCCCTGCGCCTGCAACTATCTCGGTGATCTCCTGAGTTATCATCGACTGTCTTGCACGGTTGTATTCAAGCTGCAAATCATCTATCATCTGCTTGGCGTTCTTGCCTGCGGAATCCATTGCAACTCGTCTTGCCGAAACTTCCGATGCAAAACTCTCTCTGACGCACGCTATCAGCAAAGCTGTAACATAGTCGGGAACGAACGAACGCAGAACCTCGTCCTCGCTCGGCTCGAACACAAAACTTACAGCCGACTTTTCAGCACTGCTTTTGGCTTCGAGAGGAAAGATCGGCACTGCTCTCGGAACTTGGCTCATCATCGAAACATACTCGGTGCAGATGACCGTCAGCTTGTCGAACTCACCGTTCACAAACTCTTTGCACAGCCTTACACCCAGCGAGTGCGCTTCTTCATAGGAAAAAGTCTCCGCAGATATAAAACCCTCGCCCAGCCTGTCACAAGCCTTTTTTCCGATCGGTATCATCTCGGCGATGTCCTTGTTGGGATAGTCACGGAGCGTGCGGAAAATGCCTGCGTTGTAGCCGCCTGCAAGACCTCTGTCGCCTGCAATGACGATAAGCTTTTCACGGCTGCCTTCGCTCTTTCGCAGATAGGGATTGTTTCGGCAGGAAGTCTCGGCGGCAAGACGTGAGATTATCTCAGCTGCACCGTTTGCGTATTCCTTAGATGCCGCCATAGCTTCATTTGCTTTGCGTATCTTTGAGGACGCAACAAGCCCCATAGCTTTCGTCAGATGCAACGTTGAATCAATACTTCTGATGCGCCCTTTGAGCTTTTTGATGTCTGCTCCCACAAGCTCACCTCGTCACTTCGGAAAGAGCCTTTTTCAAGGTCTCGATGTCCTCGTCCTCGTAGAAATTGCTTTCCAGTCTTTCAAGAAGCGGAAGGTATCTGCTCTCTAAGACTGCATAAAGCTGCTGTTCGTATTCAGCCACTCCCTCAACAGGAATGTCATTCAGATAGCCGTTGATAACTGCATAAACTATCGCTATCTGACAGCCGGGACGAACAGGCGCATTCCTGCCCTGTTTGAGTACTGCAACTATTCTGTCACCCAATGCAAGACGTGACTTTGTGTCAGCGTCAAGGTCTGAACCGTACTGCGCAAAGGATTGCAGTTCTCTGTACTGTGAATACAGAAGTTTCAGCGTTCCCGAAACTTTCTTCATGGCTTTCAGCTGTGCCGAACCGCCGACACGGCTTACTGAGATACCCGGGTTTATCGCAGGGATAACGCCCGAGTGGAAAAGTTCGGTCTCAAGGAATATCTGTCCGTCAGTAATGGATATAACGTTCGTGGGTATGTATGCCGAAACGTCGCCTGCCTGTGTCTCAACGATAGGCAGTGCAGTTATCGAGCCGCCGCCGTATTCCTTTGCAACGCAAGCCGCTCTTTCAAGCAGTCTGGAATGCAGGTAGAAAACGTCACCGGGGTAAGCCTCACGTCCGGGGGGACGGCGGATAAGCAGTGAAAGCGCTCTGTAAGCAACAGCGTGCTTTGAAAGATCGTCATAAACGATAAGCACGTCTTTTCCCTGCTCTCTGAAATATTCAGCCATAGCACAGCCCGAATAAGGTGCGATGTATTGCAGCGGCGCACTTTCGGAAGCGGAAGCCGCAACGATGACTGTGTTCTGCATAGCGCCTGCTTTTTCCAGCTGGTGCGCAAGCTGAACGATAGAGGTGTTTTTCTGACCTATTGCAACATAGATGCAGATAACGCCTGTGTTTTTCTGATTTATGATAGTGTCGATAGCTATTTCGGTCTTACCTGTCTGACGGTCGCCGATGATAAGCTCACGCTGACCTCTGCCTATCGGTATCATGCTGTCGATAGCCTTGATGCCCGTGTGCAGCGGAACGTTTACCGACTGTCTTTCGATTATTCCGGGGGCGGGAGACTCGATAGGTCTTGTTTCGCTGGTGTCGATGCTGCCCTTGTCGTCGATAGGTATACCGAGGGCATTTACAACACGTCCCAGCAGCGCTTCACCTGTCGGCACTGAAAGAACTCTGCCCGTGCAGCGAACGCCCGTGCCTTCTTTTATATTGCTTGAATTTGCGAGTATCGCAGCCGAAACCGTTTCGTCTTCTAAGTTCTGAGCGATGCCGTAGCTGCCGTCCTCAAATTCGAGAAGTTCGTTAGCCATGCACTGTCTCAGACCATAGATCGTGGCGATACCGTCACCCGTCTGTATGACCGTACCCGTTTCGTGCATCTCTGCCTTTGCGGAGTACGCCTTGATCTGCTCTTTGATAATGCTGCTGATCTCTTCAGGCTTTATCCTCACTTGTCGATCACTTCCTTGATTTCTTTTAAGCGGCGGCGAACGCTGCCGTCAATGATCTGTTCATCTGTTTCGATTATTATTCCGCCGAGTATGTCGGGGTCGACTTCATAGCGTATCATGGCAGTCTGTCCCGTCAGCGTATAAAGCTTTTCCGAAACTTTGATCTTCTCCGTTTCAGTAAGCGGCACAGCGCTTGTCACCCTTGCCCTGACGGTGTTCGAGAAGTCAAGAAACAGCTTTCTGAACTCCTCAAAGCACTGCTCGAACATGAACACATATCCCCTTCTGCAAAGTATCTGCAAGAAAGAAACAGTGTTCACCGAAAGCGCCTTTCCGAACGCCTGTTCGATAAGTTCCGAACGGGTCGACATCGGTATCGAGGGCGCAGAAAGCACCGCACGGTATGTCGGGTTCTCATCGAACGCCTGAGCTATGACCCTGAGTTCGTCCAGATACTCTCTTTCACGGCGCTCCTCGGCGGCTATCATGTACAAGCCCCTTGCGTAATCCTTAGCGGTATCATTCATGAGTGTGTCTCTCCAATCTTATCGAGGAAAGAGTTGATAAGCTCGTGATGCTTATTCTTGTCTATCTCGCTTTCAAGGACTTTCTCAACGATAGAGGTCGAAACGTCCACTATCTCGCCCCTGATGCTGTCCGAAGCTCTCTTGTATTCAAGGTCAGCTTCGGTCCTTGCGGAAGAAACGATATGTTCAGCCTTATCCTTAGCCTCAGCCTCGATACGTTCGCTCAGTATCTTAGCGTTATCCGAAGCTGTTTTAACGATGCGTGAAGCCTCATCGTCTGCGGCTTTCATCTTCTCGTCCCACTCGTCACGGCTCTTTTCAGCTTCCGCACGGGCAGTCTTTGCCTTTTCGTACTCAGCATTAGCCATTGCTTCACGCTCGGCGAGCAGATTCTTGACAGGCTTGAACAGCAGCTTCTTAACGATAAGGAACAGTATCACCAGATTGCACAGAGAAATGACTATCTGCCATATGTTGATAGAAATTACATCTAATGACTGCATATCCGTTCACTTACTTTCCTAATGCGTCGATCATGATGTTAACGAATCTTCCGGGTGCTACGAATATCAGCAGGATAGCGATAACGAGCGCATAAAGACCCGTAGTCTCAGCAACAGCACAGCCCATGAGCATTGTTGTTGTTACCTTACCGCTGCTCTCGGGCTGTCTGCCGATAGCTTCACAAGCCTTGGCAACAGCGTTACCTTCACCGATACCGGGTCCGATACCTGCGATCATAGCGATACCTGCGCCCAGAGCGCAGCAGCCCATAATGATTCCGATTGCGAGTTCCATAAGATTTTACCTCCGAATGTGTATGTTATTGTTTTTTGTTTACTTATTTTAAGTTTAAGCCTCAGCCTGCGTTTCAGGCTTCTTGTCGGGATGTTTGCTGAAATAAGCATCAGCAGGGAAAGCGCCTGCCGTGTAAAGCATAGTCAGCATTGCGAATATGTAAGCTTGCAGAAGTCCGCTGAACACATCGAAATATATGCTCAGAACTGCGGGAAGTCCCACTCTCAGCAGAGGGAACGTGTCTGCCATGCTGCCGAATATCGCTTTTGAAAGTCCTGTCAGTCCTGCGGTCACAAGCACCGATATTACCGAGCCTGAAAGAATGTTTCCGTAGTGACGGAAAGACATCGAAAGCGGCGTTGCAAGTTCGCTTATGATGTTGAGCGGTGTCATCGCAGGCGCAGGATCGCCGAACGATTTGAAGTATGTAACAATACCGCACTTCATTCTGTAATAGGTCATGAGTATGAACGTAAGTATCGCCCAGCCTGCCACAACGTTCAGGTCTGAGGTCGGCGGAAACAGCCCTGCAAGCGACATAAGGCTCGAAAATGCCGACAGTGCCAGCATCGCAGCGATAAACGGCGCAAAGCCTTTAAAAAAGCCGCCCATGTTCTCGTTTATAAGCCCCTCGACTTTTTCTACTGCCCACTCAGCCGCATACTGCCGCTTTGTTTTTACCCCTGCACGAATGCCGTGCGTCAGGTAAAGGCACAAGCCTGTTATAGAGATAAGCACAAGCCATGAATTTATCTGCGCATCTGTTATCACAAGATCCTGCAAAGGTGCTTTCACGCTGAAATAGACCAGCGCACCCTTTATCTCGATACCCTCAGTCGCAGGCGAAAAAAGCACTTTCAGCACTATCCCTGCCGCAACAGGCAGTATCATCATGAGTATCAGCAGAACGTCCGCCGCCTTGAACGCAGCCGTTTTGCTTTTATTCTCCATGATCTTCACCTCGTTCCACTGTATCTTTCTCCTTATTGAACAAAACTCTTAAAAATGCCGCTATCCTCGGGAAAAGCAGCGGAAGTATCGCCGTCCATATCGAAAACACGGGAACTACAACGCCGATGACCGCCACTCCCAGTATCATGAAGCTTCTCATCGTCTGCGACAGCTTTGCAAAGTCCCTTGCTTCCTTTTCGTCATTCTCGCCCTTTTCGAGCGTTTTTTCGACCGTGCGGCACATCAGATAAAAGTTCAGCACCGCAAACGGCGCAGACCAGATATTCCCCAGCAGAACTTTATAGTCCCACTTCCCGATGATAAGAAACACCGCCTGCAATGCCGCCGAGAGTATCAGCTCCCACACGGCGATATATTTTGTTTCCTGTTTTATAACAGCAGAATTTCCGATAAAAACCACCGCTCTTCTTTCCAAGATAATAGATAAAAGACAAGTTATCCTCTGAGGCGGATATGTTTTTATCTGTCATCTGTCATCTGACTGACAAAAAAAGTCCGCACAAGGCTTTTTTTGTCAGCCCTGTGCGGAAGTCAAAAAAATCCCAAAGATAATTATACCACGTCAGGCGGCTTTCTGTCAAGACTTTTGACTTTAATTTTGTACAATTTCACACCTTTTTTACAGCTTTGAGTAGCCGAAGCTGTTAACAAGAGCATCTACCTTTCTTCCGCTGCGGCACATCGGGCAGTCGCCTGCCATATAGTTGCCGTATTCGGGGAGATCCTCATCGTGGAAAACTGCTTTTACCTCGATGTCACCCAGCTTGTCAACAGCCGAGAATATAGCGCCAACACCTATCAGCTGACCGTTGTAGTATTTCAGGCAGTCGATCGCACGGTTGATGCTCTTGCCCGTTGATGCGGATGCGACCAGCACCAGCACCTGCTTGCCCCAGATCTTCTTCTGAGTGTTGTCACGGAAGATCATCTGATTGTTCGAGTTCAGCTCAGGCGTTACGAGCGAGATGTCCTGACCGTTGTTGATGCCGTTCTGCGACAAAGCCTCTGCGAGAAATGCGCCGAGTATCTCAGTGCCTTCAAGACAGATTATAGTGTCTACCTGCACCGAGCTGAAATCTGCGGCAAGTTCCTTTGCGGTCTCACGAGCCATTTTCAGACCTGTTTTTATCGAGGTCATATCAACGTAATAATTAACGTGCGAGTGGTTTGTGGCAAAATGCCCGGGAATGATGCCGAGCTGTATCCTGCTGTTCTTTTTTGATTCGATAAACTGTTCACGACTTTCCATTGCGGGTTCCTCCTGTGTGTTATTAACGTTTTCGGGCTAACACCCTTACACATTTATTATAACACAAATTTAATTGATTTGCAACTCTTTTTTGCAAATCGGGTGAAATTTTTTTCACAAAGCCCAAAAGGTTTGACAAGCGCCTTTATATATGTTATAATAGTTAATGTATCACCAAAAGGGAAACACAGAGAAATATTCCCCGATACGCTTGTGTAAAATGAATCAAACGGAGGAAGATCAATTTGTCATTTTTAAAGAAAATGATCCTTACGGCGGCAGCGGCAGCAGCTGCACTCGCAGGTTCGGCACTTACCGCTCATGCGGCTAACGGCTCGGGTGCAGGCGGCGCAGGACTTCCGTCTTACGAATCAAGTTTTGAGATAAACGTTGTCAAGGACTGCAAGGCTGACCCCACAGGCGAAAAAGACAGCTATTCCGCTATCCAGAAAGCCCTGACAGAAGCGGCTGAAAAGTCCTCGGGTTCAAAGTGCGGAGTTGTCAAGATACCTGACGGAACTTACAAAATATCTCAGAGCCTGCTCATAGGCAGCAACACTCAGCTGATAGTCAGCGACAGCGCAAAGATAGTCAAGTGCTTCAACTACGGCTGCATGATAGGCAATTCCACCAACGGCACGGGCGGCTATGCAGGCACTTCAAACGTGCTGATACAGGGCGGCACATGGGACGGCAACACCGATAATTACAGCGGCATGACGACTTTCTCAAATCTGCGCCTTGCTCATGCGAACAACGTCATACTCAGAAATATGACGATACTCAACAATAAAAACGGACACCACATGGAGATAGGCGGCGTTCAGGGGCTGACGATCGAGGGCTGCTATTTCAGCGGCTACACAGGAGCGCTTCTTAAAGAAGCGATACAGCTTGACGTTATGAACTGCGATGAACTTTTCACAGGTTATCCGCCGTTCGATGATACCGCCTGCGACAATGTTATCATCCGCAACAACACCTTTGAGGACATCCCCCGAGGGATAGGTTCTCACTCGGCAGTTGCAGGCATATACTACACGAACATAACTATCGAAAACAACACTTTCACGGGGATAAGCAACATCTGCATGGTGCTTTACAATTACAAGCACTGCACCATAAGCGGCAACAACATCTATAACAGTGCGGCAGGCATCACGTTCAACTATATGTCTGACGAGAGCTTCCGCCACTTCTTCCCCCCGATAAACGGCTTTGACTGGGCGCTCAGCTATTTAGACAGTGATGCAGATACGGTCATCTCGGGAAACACCATCACCACTCAGCAGATGTGGCTGCAAAATTATCCCTACGGAATAAAGATATACGGCGCAAGCGTGAACGGCACAGGCAACTACCCCGGGGCTGACTACGCTGTAAGCAACGTTGACATCATGAACAACACGCTCACCTGCGCTGACTCGGCGATACTCCTGACTGACGTTTACAACAGCCGTGTCACAAACAACACTATCTCCTCAAACGGCGATGTCAACAACGTTGAGAGCTATCTTGTGTCGGCACACTACACCTATTCCACCGAGATCTCGGGCAACCAGATAACAGGTGCGCTCAAAAGCGGCATCGAACTTTCAGTCGTCAGCGACTGCACCGTTTCGGGCAACACCGTGAGCAGCTGTGCAAGTCTCGGCATCATTTCCGACAACACCAAAAATACAAAGATAACAGGCAACAGCCTTTCAAACAACACAACAGGCGGCACGAAGATAGGCGCAGCCTGCGAGAAGATCACTTTTTCCGACAACGTGATAAAGTCCTGCGGCGAATACGGAGTTAAAGTCTCCGAGTGCGGCACGGGCAAGGACATCAAGATAAAATCAAATGACATAACAGGCGTTGCGAGCGGCATAACCTGCGTCAAGAACGGCAAGGCTTACCTTTCGGGCAACTCCTTTGAAGCCGTTACCGACAAAGTTTACGCCGATGCAGCAGACCTTGTAACGCTCCTGAAGCCAAGAGGCTTCACCGCAGAGGAGATAACCTCTGACCGCATCAAGCTTACATGGCAGTCGATAAGCGAAGCTGACGGCATACACGTTTACAGGCGGCAGGCAGGTTCGGAGGACTTCCTCAACATCGCATCTGTTGACAGCGGTTCGATCTTTCAGGACGAAAGTCTTGTTCAGGGCACTAACTATTTTTATATGATAGTCCCCTATATCGAATACGGCGAAGAATCCTCAGAGACAAAGCCCTCTGACGAGATAGCCGCAAGAACTAAGATAAACTTGCAGACAGCTGTTATCAGCTGCACGGCAGAAGCAGGGTTCACTTCAAGACCTGTGACACCTGCGTTCAGCGTTGAAGTCGGCGGCAGCACACTGCTTGCAGGCATCGACTATGACTACTCCTATTCCAACAATGTTTATGCAGGAACAGCTAAGATAACCATTACGGGAAAAGGCAACTGCATAGGTGCGTGCGAACAGACCTTTGAGATAAAGCTCGGAGTTCCGCAGGCATCGGCAGCGCAGAAACAGACTGCTTCAACTGTCGGCAGACGTTCAAAGCGCAGCTACACCGTCAAAGCAGCAAAACAGCCGACTGCGATCTATGCGACAGGAAACAAACGTATCCCCTCACCTGTCAGAGTTATCGACTCGATAACGATAGCTTCTCCGTACCGTATAACCACGGGCGCAGCAGTCTGGACAGGCAGCGGATACGAATACTTTTAAAAGTGTTCGCTTTACTCACGGATCATGAAAGTATAAAGAAAAAGGAAAAAAGATAATGACTGAAAAGAAGTCGGATTACAAAAAGCTCTTTTCAAATACGCTGATATTTGCACTGGGATCGTTCAGTTCAAAAGTGCTGATGATCCTGCTGGTGAACGTCTATACGACTTACCTCACCAAAGCAGAGCTTGGAATAAACGAGATAATACAGCAGATAGCAAACTGGCTGATACCTGTCGTGACACTCACCATAAGCGAATCGGTCATACGCTTCGGGCTGGATAAGGCTTATGACAAAAAGCAGATATTCACTATCGGAAATTACGCCTGCCTTGCAGGTTTCGCCGCACTCGGCATCATACTCCCGATAGTCACTGTCTCGGGGGTCGCCGACAAATACTTAAACGGCTACTCGCTCCTTATCTACATCTATATCGTTGCGGCATCGCTCAAACTCGTTTACTCGAACTTTCTGCGTGCTATCGAAAAAGTTCGGCTGTTCGCAGTCAACGCTATCGTCAACACCCTGCTGACTCTCGGCGGAACAGTGCTTTTTGTGGTGTTCATGCGAATGGGCAACAAAGGTTATCTTTACTCCATAATCGGCGCAGACCTGCTCTCGGTGGTGTTCATGTGCTTTGCCGCAAAACTGTGGCAGTACTTCGATCCGTTCCACCCGAGCAAGAAAATGATAAAGCTCATGCTTTATTATGCTATCCCCCTTATCCCTGCGCAGATAATGTGGCTCATAACCAACAGTTCCGACACGTTCATGACCACACACTACCTCGGCAAAGAAGCAACAGGCATACTCAGCGCTTCATACAAGATAGCGAACCTTGTTTCGACCGTCTACCTCATGTTCGGACAGGCTTGGAATATGTCAGCCGTTCTTGAAGATGACAGCGACGACCGTGACGAATTTTACTCAAACGTGTTCTATCTCAACCAGTGTCTGCTCTATATCCTGGCGGCAGGCTGTCTTATGATATGCAAACCGCTCACACAGATATGGATGGGACGTGACGTTTGGGAAAGCACATTCTATTCGCCGATACTTATTTACTCAACGATATTTTCCTGCTTCACGACTTTCATGGGGTCTATCTACCTTGCCTCCAATCAGACAAGGCGTTCACTGCTCACAAGCGTTATCGCAGGAATAATCAACATCACACTGAACATCATCCTTATCCCGCGCATAGGTCTTTACGGACCGCCGATAACAACTGTTGTAAGCTATATCGCAGTTTTCATCGTGCGCATTTATGATTCAAGAACGCTTGTTCCGTTCGACCTGAAAATACCTAAGATACTGCTCAACACCTCACTGCTGGCAGGCATGACGTTCATAACGGTCATGCAGAATGTCAACCGTGGGTTTGCGATAGCCGCATATATCGTTCTGCCGCTCATGTTCCTGCTCATCACAGTTATGAACATCAAGCCCGTGTGGAACGCCGCAATGCGGCTGATGCCCGAAAAGATACGCAGTCTGTGCGAGCGCATCGGAACGGTGAAGCTTATCGCACTTGGCGTATTGGCGACGGCTTTCGCAGTCGTGTGCTATCTGTGGCACATCGTTCTGACAGTCACCTGCCTTGTTGTGTTCTCGGCGGCGGCGGCTTTCGGCGTTACGAAAAAGAACCTTATCGTGAAGCTTTGCGGACTTGCGGGCATTTTCTGCACAGTCTGGGCAGGCTTCGGCATATGCGGAGCGTTCATTGCAGTGACCGTGCTGTGTGCGGCGGATCATATCTACGAGCCAAACGGGATCATCTGTGCAGTCGGTGCAGTAACGCTTGCAGGTACAGTGTGGTCGGTGTTCGGCGTGTGGGCAGGACTGTTCACAGCGCTTGTACTGATACTGCTCGCTGTTGCAGGCAACTTTGTCAGACTGGTGAAGTATTTTTCAAAAGACAGTACTAAATAAGAAATATGGAGTTTGCTGCGCTCACGGATATTTTGAATTGGCGGCGGACTTTTATATATACAAAAAATCAATAATTATCTAAGGAGAGATTAAAAATGGCAGAATTAACATTTGAGATCAAGGAAACACTCGGCGTACTTTCAACAAGCGCAAGAGGCTGGACAAAGGAACTTAACAAGGTAAGCTGGAACGAAAGAGAACCTAAGTACGATATTCGTGAATGGAATCCCGATCACACCAGAATGGGCAAGGGCATCACTCTGACTGACGATGAAGTGACTATGCTCAAAAAGATACTCAACGGCGAGGAGATCGAGGACGACATCGACGAAGCGGATTTCGTCTGACGGCGAAAGGAGTTTGTCATGAAAACAGCTGAAAAGATATTCATAGTCATCGGCATAATCACGACTTTGTGTGCTGCTGCGGCGGTGATAGTTCACCTGTTCTGCGCTGAGAACAAAAAGTATTACCCCGTGAACAAGACCGCTGTGGAGGTCTGAGCGAAAAAAATGTCACAGTGCGACAGCTGCGCTTATTATGCGTATGACGAGGAATTTGAAGAATATTACTGCACGGTCGATCTTGACGAGGACGACCTGTACCGCCTGAACGCCGACAGCAGAAGTTCCTGCCCTTATTACAGGAACGGTGACGAATATGCGGTAGTTCGCAGACAGAATTGAAAGGAATGATATTAAATGGCTTTATTTGGAAAAAAGAAAAATGACGATTCAGAAGACGTTTCCGAATTACAGGAACTGTTCGACAAGGCTGCTGAGGAACTGGAAAACGAAGGTGGGGCTGAACAGTGGGACGGCGTTTCGGGTTCTTTCACCGAAGATGACGGCAAGGGTATGTCTCTTGCTGAGGACAAGGATGAAGAAACTGCTCCTGCTGAGGAAAGAGAACTTACACCTGAGGAAGCTTTCAAGGGATGCAGCGCTGAACTCTGCCACCGCCTTAGACTGCTGTTCCCCCAGCAGATGCTTGTTGGTCTTTACTACGGCGAACTTTCGGGCGGCGACTACGTTGACGATTTCTGCTGCTACACCACCCGTGGAGAGCTTATCGGACGTGACGAGATACCTACAAGATGCGGCATGAGCTATCCCGACATGGTTGCCCGTGAGGACAAACTTATGCAGGCATTTTTCAGATTCCGCAAGGCTGCCGAAGCTTACACTGAAAAAGGATGCAGCGGCGTGACCATAACCCTGCTCGCAAACGGTCAGGCAAAAATGGACATCAACTCCGATAAACTTGATGTTGAGGGCGAGGACGAGCGCTTTGACAAGTTCCGTCAGATAGTTATTGCAAGCGACCCGAAAAATATGCCGCCAAGAATGACTAA
The DNA here is from genome assembly GCA_947169885.1 of uncultured Ruminococcus sp. Taxonomy (GTDB): domain Bacteria; phylum Bacillota; class Clostridia; order Oscillospirales; family Ruminococcaceae; genus YE71. The sequence continues at coordinate 25,916 of CAMVRM010000026.1, read as the reverse complement.
GGAACAGAGCGAAGCTATCGGTCAGAAGACTGCTGCCGCTTATCAGGAACTCGGCACGGAATTTTTCAGCTTCCTGCCCGAAGTTGACTTCAAGAAAGCTTATTTCTACTGCGAGATAGGCGAAAGCGGTGCGTTCTTCTATCACAGAATGGTGCTTGAAGACGGCACTATCATCGACGGCGATGATCTGTACGAGCGCTTTGAAATGGATAAGGAAACCGCTGAAAAGAACCGCATGGAGATCGTGCGCCTTATCATGAAAGTAAGACAGATATTTATTGACGAAAAGCAAAGACCTTTCTCGACTGTCACACTTACTGTTACCCAAAAAGGTGAATTCCGCAGCTATATGGGATTTGCGAACACCGACCCCGAGGGCGAACAGGCAAGACTTGAAGAGTGGAAGGCTGCATTTGACGGCAACGAGAAAATGGAATAAGGCAGTTTGAGTATACTATATTAATAGTACAGCGATAAACCAACTTGTTTTTTTCTTCCGAAAATTTTTTCAAAAACGCTTGCAAATTTCCGGGAAATGTTGTATAATATATTAAACGTTAAATTTTAATTTATAAATGTATTAATCGAAGGGACGATCTAAATATGAAAAAAAGGATAGCGGCAGCGGCGGCAGCTCTCGCTGTTGCAGTCGGCTGTTTTACTGCCTGCGGAAACGGGGACAGCAGCAGTTCGGATACAAAAAGTTCCGCTGATACCACACAGAACTCCGCTGCCGAGACTGCCGAAAGTTCGGCTGAAAGCAGCACAGACGCTCCGTCAGCTGATGACGGTCTTAAAGCTCCCGTGAATGACGGGAAGATCGACGTTTCAAAGGGTGTGACCGAAAATATGCTGACACGCTCAATCTACCGTGAAGGCGACACTTCAAGGCTTGCCGAAAAGCTTAAAGCTGCCGAAGCGCTTGCAAACAACAAGGAACTTAAAGGTCCTGAAAAAGCTGAACTTATGACAAAGATCGCATTTTTGGGTGACTCCATAACCGCAGGTTCTCAGGCTTCAAGCGACAACCAGTACACAAAAGTTCTTCAAACATGGTGGGAAGAGCGTTTCAGCTTCTATGCTTCGTGGAACAATGCAGGTATCGGCGCTACTGATTCTTATCTTGCAGTCCACAGAGTTGACAACGATGTTCTTGCGGAAGAACCCGACATAATCTTCATCGAGTTCATAAACGATCAGGACAGCGAGTTCTATAAGTCGACTATGGACAGCCTTGTGCGCAAGTGCCTTTCAATGCCGAACAAGCCTGCTGTTATACTTATCGAGATGACTATGGAAGACGGCACTTGCCCTCAGAACGTCCACACGCAGATAGCCGAGGCTTATGACCTGCCCGTTATCTCCTATCACGATGCAGTGCTTCCCGAAGTTCAGGCTGGAAACATCGACTGGAAAGAAATTTCTCCCGACAATATCCACCCGAATGACGTTGGTCACAGAATGCTGGGCGATATGCTCATCAACTTCATCTCGGGCGTTGCCGACAAAATGGATTCTGCCGCTGAACCCACTGAGTTCAAGGCTGATTCCCCCACAGGCGACAAATATCACGATGCAACTCTTGCTGACAACAGTTCGCCGCTTGCAGTCGTTACCGAAAATGACGGCTTTGACCTTGAATCCTCGCCGTGGAACTTCCAGAACGGCTGGAGAACTATCACGGGCGGCAGCATAACATTCGAGATAGAGTGCAAGAACCTCGGTATGCTCTATTACAAGACGATAAACGGTGAAAGCGGCGTTGCAACTATAACCGTTGACGGCACTGAACTTATGGATCTTGATGCCGACTTCACAGGCGGCTGGGGCGATTACGCTACCAACACCGAACTTTTCGCAACTGACGAAAAGAAAGTTCACACCGTTACAATTTCTGTCCCCGCAGGAAAGAAATTCGAGATACTCCGCTGGATGATCTCATAACACAAAAAAAATTGCGGCAGAGCTGCTTTTACGTAGGTCTGCCGTTAATAATAATTTTTTCTGACAAGGAGGAATACACTATGTCAAAATTTGTATGTTCAGTATGCGGTTACGTATATGAGGGTGAAGAAGCTCCCGAAGTATGTCCCCTCTGCAAAGCCCCCAAGGAGAAGTTCAACAAGGTCGATGAGTCGGGCGATGTTTCGTGGGCTTGCGATCACGAGGTCGGTTCTGCTAAGGGTCTTGACGCTGACATCGTTAAGGGTCTGAAAGAGAACTTTGAGGGCGAGTGCAGTGAAGTAGGTATGTATCTTGCGATGTCAAGAGCCGCTTTCAGAGAGGGCTATCCCGAGGTAGGTATGTATTTCGAGAAGGCTGCTTTTGAGGAGGCTGAGCACGCTGCTAAGTTCGCAGAACTGCTGGGTGATGTTGTTTCCGCATCTTCCAAGGAAAACCTGAGCAAGAGAGTTCTCGCAGAAGCAGGTGCGTGTGAGGGCAAGCTCGCTCTCGCTAAGAAGGCTAAGGAACTGGGCTATGATGCTGTTCACGACACCGTTCACGAAATGGCTAAGGACGAGGCTCGTCACGGCAGAGCATTCAAAGGTCTGCTTGACAGATACTTCAAGTAAGCCGCAAACGACTTAAAACATAAGACCCCCGTTTCTCCGCAAAAGAAACGAGGGTCTTTTTATATGCTGTGCTGAGAACGATCATTCATCGTCAATCATCGGCATATTTTAATAATTTTAACGTAAGAAGTAACTTAGGGATAACGAATTGATTTTCCGAGCCGTAGTTAAATACGATCGCTTTGACTTCATCTTGTTCGATCGCATTATCAATGACATCACGGGCATATGCAGGGATGTATTCAGGTTTAAATTCAGATCCTGCGGGTGTCTTTATTTTTTTCATGCAGGCTTCAACATACTTCTGATCGGTAAAATAAAGCATGATCTTCTTGCCGTCATCAATTATACAGTTCTGTTTGAACAGATCTTTATCTTTGTCAGTATAAACACCCATAACAGGTATTTTAAGATCCTGACTATATCCCTCGGCAAGCACTTCAAGAAACTCGCTCATTATATCAATACTCATCGTTTTTTCAGCTATGCTGTCTAACTTTTTCCAAAAGACCTCATCAGTCATTTCCTCGTCCGAAAGTACAGACATCATTTTTTTACTGCCAGACGCATTTATAATTGGTCTTGCATTCTTTGGTATTCTTGCTTTCATAAAAAACTCCATTCTTAGATCTTATCCAAAAAACATATACGGTCGGAGATCATTCCTGCGGCGGCACGTTTAAAACGTGAGTTAAGCTTGTGTCCCTGTTCGGGGCAGACGAACAGTTCGGCATCGGGGCAGACTTCTGCAAGCTTTTCGGAATAGCTGAGGTCAACAATACGGTCGCAGTCGCCGTGGAATATGGTCACATGACCCTTAAACTTTGCCGCCTGAGCGTAAATGTCATAGTCGGGAACTTCCTCGGCATACTTTCTACTGAGTTTCACACCCATGAATTCGATAAGTTCAGTCTCGTTGAATTCCTCGATACGTCCCAGCCATTCATGCGGTATGCAGAACGCAGGATACACCAGAAACAGTCCCTTGACCCTTTCACCAAGTTCTGCCGCAGTCAGCGCCGTCACAAAACCTCCCTGACTTTCGCCGTAAAGATACACACGTTCGGGGTCTACCTCGGGAAGTGCCGTGATATGCTCAAAAACATCTCTAAGATCACGCTGTTCAGTGCGTATGCTCATTTCCGCAGGCGAGCCGTCACTTTTCGTGCCGTTTCCGCCGCCGCAGAAGTCAAACGCATAGCAGGCAACACCCCTCGAAACTATCTGTTCTATCTGTTCCCGAAGCTGCCACGTTCCCGAATTGAAGCCGTGTGCCGCTATCAGCAGGGGATGTCGGCTCTCGCCGTTGTCTGGAAGAAACAACTCACCATAGATGCGCCGTCCGTCAGCGGCTGTGAAGCAATGCTCGATGCGCTCAAAACCGTAAAGTTGTTCAAAAATGCTCACGCACACGCCGCCCTCGTCAGGCTTGATGCTCCCCCGAAGTGAAGCGTTGTTCAGCCAGCCTATCAAGCGCCCGTCAGTAGTTATCTGCGGAGCGGTGGACAGCTGATCGGAACTGCCGTTGTTCTCGATGAATATTCGGCATCGCCCGCCCGAAAGGTCACGCCCTTCAAGCATATAGCGTGCGGAAAGCTGTGTCACACCGCCTTCTGTCATCTGCCTGTCAACGCCCTCGCCCAAAACAGCACCCGTGAAAAGATCGGAATCCGCTTCGCCGCCGAAAGGCACAAGGCTGACGTTTCTTCCGCCGCCGCTGACGTTCACGCATTCGCCTGTCGTCACGCTGATCTTCAGGAGCAGCTGTTCTTTCATCTGCAAGTCACCTCAGTATGTATAATCGTCGTAATAACCGTAATCGTAGGTATCATCATCATAGTAGCCGTAATCATCACCATAGCCGTAATCATAACTGTCACCATAGCCATAATCATCGTAACCGCCGTCATAATAGCCGCCATCACCCTGATCTTCGGAGATGCTGTCAGAAGCGGCTGAGAAGGTATCGTCAGCTGTTGAAGTGTCATCACGTCTTTCGGGGATAGTTATTGCAGGACCGCCGTTTGTGTAGTAGGCAAGAATATCCATCCATTCAAGGCAGTAATCACGGGTCAGGTGAATGCCGTCAGTCGAAGCCTCAAAGAACAAGTCTCCCCTTGAATCACGGAAGAACTGGTTCACATCAAGATAGGTGCAGTTTGTCTCCTCAGCAACACGGCGTATGTAGTTCTCGTTGAAGTTGTCAACGTTTGCGGTCGTGTAGCAGGGGTCGATGTCCAGTGCGAGATACGAAACAGGGAGCATCGACTCAATGTATATCTGAGCGTTAGGCTGTGCGGCACGCACCTGCAATACCAGCAGTTTGTATCTCTCGACAAAAACATCGGGAGCAGGCCAGCCAAGTTCATTCACGCCGAAGTTTATGAACACACGTCCATACTGTTTCAGTGCAATAGCCTCGGGGATAGTCATAAGGTCATCATCCTGCGGTTCGGGTTCAGGCTCTGACTCAGCCGTATACTCATCGGTCGAAGCGCCCTCAGGGTCGCTCCACTCTGTTTCGCCGCCGTCCCATGTGCCGTCATCCCAAGTGTAATCATCGCCCCACTCCTGATAATCGGTGAGTGCCACCGTGAAAGCCTGCTCTGTGAGCAAGCCCTCATAATCGCTTTTCGGGACAACAGGAGTTGTCTGTGCAGTCATGACGTTCAGACCCGGTGTTGCAAAGTAATCAGCCAGCGGCTTGTCGCCGTTGAGCATAAGCCCGACTGTGCGTGAGTCGCCTATGAACAGCGCATCTGCAAAATCATCGTTTGCGGCAGCGCCGTCATATTCTCTTGCGCCGGGAGTTTCTTCAACGTGTGTTGCGGCTTGCTCCTGCGAAGAACTGTCAGCGGTGCTGCTGGTGGTCGGTGTAACGGCGATCTCCGCAGAAGAACTTTCATCAACAGTGCTTGTATCATCTGCCGAAGCCGAAGTATCAAGCGAAGTTTTAGCCTTCGTTTTTTCCCCATTATCAGTCTTGCCGCAGCTTGTGAGCAAAAGCGCAGCCGCAAGCAAGCAGACAAACTTATTTCTTTTCATATTCTTTCGTTCCTTATCATTTTTAAACTGTTCTGATCCACAGCATATTCCCTACTATACTATAATACACCTTTTTGACAAAATAATCAAGTAGATTTTGCGAAATTTAATGTCAATTTTTGCGATTAGAGTTGATTTTTTTTATTATTTATGATATAATTGTTATAGTGGGCTTTGTTCTCACAAAAATTTATATGGCCAGAGGTGAACGTTATGGCAACAAACAGCGAACTTGTTTTTTCTCAAATGACCGAGATAGGCAGCAGACTTTATCGAGGGGTCTGCAATAATATGCGTTGGTCGGACGAACTGCCGATGCTCATGACAGAACATTGCAGAGAAGCCGCCGACTGTGAATACGCCGAGTTATGGCGTTTTGACCGCAGCCGAAACGAATTTCACCGCCTGTCGCCGCCCGACATGACGGTATCCGCAAAAACTGGACTAATGGGCAAAGCAGCGGCAGAAAAACAGCCTTTGACAGGCATGGACGACCGCCCGAGACCTGCGGCGGCTGTGATACGTTCGGTGCTAGTCATGCCGATAGTGAGCGTTGACGGTGAACTTGTGGGAATGCTCAGGCTGATAAACAAGCGCATGGCTGACGGCTTTACCGAGTGGGACATCAGACGGCTCTCGTCAACAGCGCTGATATGTGCAGTCGTCATCATGAGAGACACGATGAGCGGTTCACACGTTGATATGCTGACGGGTCTGTGTGACCGCAGCGGACTGCTGACCGACCTTGCACCCGAGGGAAGATACGGCAGCAAACTTAGCAGCAGCGACCTTTCATTCTTCATATGCGACATCGACAATTTCAGGAACATAAACGAAAATTACGGCATTTCGGCAGGCGACCAGCTCCTGCGGTCAGTCGCTGACACTCTTTCCGAGTGCTGCCGTCCCGAAGATGCGGTTTACAGGCTGGGCGGCGAGGAATTTTTAGTTTTGATGCCGAACACGAAGTTAAAAGAATGCGCCGCCGCAGCTGAGAGCATAAGGCTGAATGTTCAGGAGCATTCATTTGCGGTAAACGGAAAAGACATCAGATTAACGTTAAGTTTCGGCTGTTGCAGATATGACCCTGCTTTGTCGACTGAGGGAAATCTTTCGGCAGCAGATGCAAAACTGTACACAGCAAAGCAAAACGGCAGAAACAGAGTAGCTTTTTAATTCAGAATTGCTGATATACACATAAAATGGAGACAAAAAATGAAAATAACAAAACTCACTCCCCTGCTCATTGCGGCAGCGGTAATGCTCTCGGGCTGCGGAAAAGTCACTTCCGACACCGAAGAGCCCGGATCGGTTAATACCGAGAACCAACAAGTTCAGCAGGAAAATGAACAACAGTCCGAAACCACTTCCGAAAATACAGGATCTACCGAGACTGAGAGCAAAACCGTCCCCGATGAGGACAAGTCTTTCGTGTCGATAGACCTCACCGACTCCGACAAGGAGGGCGTTAAGGGTGCGGGCGTTTACGGCTATTTTGAGAACGGGTCGCTTCATGACCTTTACGGCGTTCACGTTCTGCATACGGGAGTCGTCGGGCTTTACAGTCCGCCTGTTGAGTTTTCATGCAGCGGACTTGAAACGGCAAAGTTACAGTTCAACATCGACCCCGACAACATGGGTGCTGTTCCGCTGGGAAACCTCATTATGCTGCATTATGACGAGGAAAACGGTTCATATGACACTGTTCCGTCCGTTACCGATACCGAAAATTATCGTGTGACTTCCGAGATAACCGAGGACGGCGTTTATATGCTAGCCGATGCTTACCAATGGTATAAGTGCTGGGGCGCTGACGTTTCGCAGTATACCCCAACGCCAAATTCCGACAGCAGTCCCTTTGAAGATGAACAACACGGCAGATATGACTGCCTTGACTACGGCTTTTCGATGCAGCTGCCCGACAGCGCCGAACAGTTCAGGCACGCCGAACTTTACTCCTGCGATGAGTATGAACTGCGCACTTTTTCAAGGATAACCAGCGACCTTTACAACGCACTCTGGACTGACATAAGCGCTATCGTGCCCTCCGAACCTATGACCCTTGACGAACTGAAAGATGTTTTCATGAAGACAAGAGGCACGATCTACGGCGACTATCCCTATGCAACTATCCGCACCATTGACCGCTGTGAGGAGATAACCTCCGCTGACGGCGTGAAAGGTCTGCGGTTCATCGGGAGTGACAGCTACTATGTCGGCGATGAACTCGAAGAACCCTATGAATCATGGTACGATGTTTACCCCTGCGGCGATGTTTTTCTTGAATTTCACGCCGAATATCTCCAAAAAGAAGGCTCTCCGAAAGTTGGCATGGAACACGAGATACCCTCAGAAATGCTCGCTTCGATAACATTTGATAAATAACAACAGCGGTGGTGAAGCTATGGACGCTCATGAACTGAAAAAATATACTTCCGATGAGTTTTTTGCACTCGGAAAGTTTGACGATACGCTGAGAGAGTTGATAAACGGCGATGTTGTTGCACTTGCGTCACCGAATATCGCTCACCAAAGGCTTACAAGGAATATACTGTTCGAGATCGAAAGCTATATCCGCAGGAACAGCGGCAAATGCGAGGTCTTTTCAGCACCGACTGATGTTAAACTTGATAACATAAATGTTGTTGTGCCTGATATTTTTATTGCCTGCAAGCCTGAGAATTTTGACAAGCAGAAGTACAACGGCGCTCCCGAATTCATTATTGAGATAGTTTCCACTGATCGCATTGATGACTATGTACGCAAACTCAGTCTTTATCAGACACACGGCGTTCGTGAATACTGGATCATCGACCCCGAGGAGGAGCGCACTTTGCGTTACTGCTTTATAAACGAGAAAAAAGCTGATATGACGGCATATAAGTTTGATGAAGCTGTTCCTGTGGGGATATATTCCTCAAACGCTTCGCCGCTCATCATAAATATCTCCGAACTTCTGAAAGGACAAACATGACTGACAAACAAAAGACCGACCTCAGCAGATTTCTCTGCCTTGTTCTGCGGCACAAGCCTGAAACTGTCGGGGTGAAGATAGAATACAAAGGCGCTTGGGCGAATGTGGACGAACTTATCCGCAAGGTAAATGCAAACTCAAAGTTCACACTCGACCGCCGGACGCTTGAAGAAATAGCCGCACAAGACCAAAAGGGACGTTACAGCTTTTCGGCTGACGGCAAAAAGATACGCTGCAATCAGGGGCACAGTTTTCCTGTTGAACTTGATATGGAAGTGTGCGTTCCGCCCGATGAACTGTTCCACGGGACGGCTGTCACAAGTCTTGACAGCATAAAAGCTCAGGGCATAAAGAGCATGAACAGGAATTTCGTGCATCTCTCAAAAGACGCTGAAACGGCTGTAAAAGTCGGCGCACGCCATGGCAGACCTGTCGTTCTTGTTATCGACACAAAGCGCATGACTGCTGACGGTCACACTTTCATGCTCTCTGACAACGGAGTGTGGCAGTTTGACGGCGTTATCTCGTGGGGATACGTAAAAGATATTATTTACCCCGAAACGAAAGGACAAACAACATAATGAGCAAAAAGAATTCATCGGTATGCTGCCCTAAGTGCGGCTCTTACTCCTGCCACCCCATAACAGAAACGGACTTCAAAGACGGCGGTTACGGCGTGCTGTCGGGACTTTGCGGCTATCTTATCTTAGGACCTGTCGGGCTGATATGCGGATTGTGCGGTCACAAGTCAAGCTACAAACAGCGTACATTCTGGATATGCGGTTCGTGCGGAAAGCGCTTCAAGTGGTGAAAGACCGCAGGATACGCATATGGCTCAAAGCCATGGAGATAGGAGCGGCGGCAGGCTGTCACCAGCGACCCGAGCGCAGTTTTTTCATAAAAGGCTGGCAAATGCCTGTCTGCGCAAGATGTACGGGCGTTCTTATCGGGCATATCCTGTCGCTCTTTGTGATAGGAAAACGTCTGCCGCTTATGCTGCCCGTCTGCTGCTGTCTCACAACGCTCGCCGACTGGACAGCACAGCAGCTGGGAAAACTCTCGACCAACCCAAGACGGCTGATAACAGGCATTCTCGGAGGGTTCGGCACGGGGGCGATATATTTTCGGCTCTTGCATTTATTATAGCAATACAAGAAAATAGCAGCATAAAGATTTCGAGAGAAAATTTCACAGTGCAAGGAAAACGACCGCAGTTGGGCTGTCGCCCTGCAAGGGAGTTTGACGCAGCAATGTGGAATTTTATCCGAAAGATTTGTGTTGGTATTTTCTTGGATTGCTATAAATAAGAGATAAGGAAGTAGAAATAATGTATCGCCTGCGGTGATGCTTTGTATACTGTCGCACAGACGCAAAGCTTTCTGATTTCTCATTTAGAAACTGGGGTGTTTTTTTGTTATATATTATCCGTCACGGGAAAACCGACTGGAACCTTGCTCACCGTTTGCAGGGGCGCACCGACATTCCGCTCAATGACATGGGGCGTGAAATGGCACGCAATGCCGCCGCTCAGTACGCTGACGTGAATTTCGATATATGCTTCTGCTCGCCGCTTGTTCGTGCAAGAGAGACTGCCGAACTGCTTCTTGACGGCAGAGATGTGCCGATCATCACTGACGAACGGCTCGTTGAGATGAGTTTCGGGATATATGAGGGTCAGGCGAACACTTTTGACGACCCCGACTGCCCCATAAATGTGCTTTTTTGGCATCCCGATGAATATAAGGACATTCCCGAGGGCGCTGAGAGCCTTGAACAGCTGTTCGCACGGACGGGCGAGTTTCTCGAAGAAAAAGTCATGCCGCTGGTGGAACATGGAAAAGATGTTCTTATAGTCGGACACGGCGCTATGAACTCTTCGATAGTATGCCGTGTGAAAAAAATCCCCCTGAAAGACTTTTGGAGCAAGGGGATCGAAAACTGTAAACTCATGCAGCTGATATAGACTGCATATGTATATTATTTGGAGGAAAATTATTATGGAAAACATGGTCACTGAAAGAAAGTACACCGCTGACGAGTATTACGCCGCTCTTGAATGGATAAGAGAGCGCTCTGAGCTGATAAACGGTGAGATCGAGTATATGCCGACCCCGACTATCACGCATCAGCAGCTGCTCATGGCTGTCTCGTCAAGGATAAACGCCTATCTTGCGGCGCACAATGACGGATTTTTTGTGCTTGCGGGCGCTGACGTAAAGCTGGACGAGAACAGCATCGTTGTGCCTGATATTTTTGTCGGCTCTGACACGTCAAAGCTTGACGAGCGCAAGTTCAACGGCGCACCCGACCTCATCATCGAGATAGCATCCGACACACCCTCTGACGAGTACTTCAAAAAGCTGGTCCTCTATAAGGAAAGCGGCGTGCGTGAGTACTGGATAATCGACCCGAAAAACAGAAAGACGACTGTTTATTTCTTCGAGGCAGAGCGCTTTGCCGAGAGTTACACATTTGCAGAGCCTGTCTGCGTTTCGATCTTCGGCGAGGCTGATCCGCTTGTCCTCACTATCGAACAGATCCTTTAATTTTTTCCCAAGGAGTTCCTTTTTTTATGTCTCAAAATAACAATAACCCCAAGTATTATTATGCCATTGATGCAGCAAAGCTTGTTTGTGCGCTGCTGGTAGTTGTCAACCACTCTATGCCTTTCGGATATAACGAAGCGTTCTTTATACCCAACCAGATCGCAAGAAACTTTTTCGCAAGGGTGGCTGTGCCGTTTTTCTTCATTTCGTCGGGTTTCTTTTATTTCAAAAGCAACAGCTACGAAAACTACGAGATCCCGAAAATGAAAAAATACGTGTCACGTATACTGTTCTTGTATGTGGCATGGAGTGCGATCTATTTTCCGCAGCACATTTCGGGCATAATTCATGACAAGCAGGGTGCAGCGATAGGCGTGCTGAAATATCTGCGTGACTTCTGCTTTGACGGCGGTCATCATCATCTGTGGTATTTAAGATCGCTTGCAGTTGCCATACTTATCGTGTCGTTCTTCATCAAGAAGAATGTCAAGCCCGAAAAGATACTGCTCATTTCAGTTTTCCCCTATATCATCGGACTGCTGGGTCAGGGCTATTCGTTCCTGCTATATCCGCTCAAAAAATATGATTCGGTATGGAACTTTATCATAATGCTGAAAAACATCTTCCTTACCACAAGAAACGGCGTGTTCGAGGGATTCATGCTCATCTCACTAAGCCTTATCCTTGCAACACGAAAAAGTGAGATAGACCAAAAGCGTTCGCTTGCGCTGTTCCTGATCTCAACGGCTGCTTTTGGCGGCGAAGTGTTCATGCTCTATAAGATAACAGGCAGTGCCGAGCATGATGTTTTCATTTGTATGCTTCCAGCTGATTACTTCATGTTCAAGTATTTGTCAACAGTACAGCTGAAACCTAACGGCAGATACAAGATGATGCGAAAAATGAGTTCCCTTGTTTATTTCACGCATCCCCTCATCAAGAACATATTGCAGTCGATATTAAAACGCATAAACGAAGGCTTGACGCAAACATCCGTTCTATTCCTGCTGACCGTTGCTGTCAGTCTTGCAGCGTCATACTGCGCTGTAAAAATATCGGATGTCAAAGGCTTCAAGTGGCTCAAAAAACTTTACTGATACAAAAATGGTGTCTGCTCCTCAAAAAGCGGACACCATTATTTTTTATTTCAGTTTTTCCTTTATCTTGTCGAAGAAACTTGAACGCTTTTTGTAGTTCTTATCGGTAAGCGAGCTTTCAAACTTTTCGAGCAAGTCTTTCTGATGCTTGTTCAGACCCTTCGGCACTTCGATAACAACCTGGAAGTAGTGGTCACCACGTTCATCACGGTTTCCACGCTTAACGCCCAGTCCTCTCAGTCTGAACTCTGTACCCGGCTGTGTTCCCTCGGGTATCTCGAAAGTTTTGTTTCCGTCGATGGTTGGAACGCTCACCCTGTCGCCCAGCGTTGCCTGTGCATAGGTTATCGGCAGTTCAGTCCATATATCATAGGTGTTGCGGCGAATGAAAACAGGGTCGCTCTTGACACGAACATTCAGATAAAGGTCGCCTGCCTGACCGCCGTTTATACCGTGGCTGCCCTCGCCTCTTATTTGTAGCGATGCGCCGTCATAAACACCTGCGGGTATGTTAAGGGTCTTGGTGACAGTCTTGCGGACACGTCCCTTTCCTGCGCAGGTCGGACATGGGTTCTCGATGACCGAACCTGTTCCGCCGCACTTGGGACAGCTCGAAGTCTGTGCAAAACTGCCGAAAGGCGTGTTCTGAGTTATGCGGACTTGTCCCGAACCTTTACAGTCGGGGCAGGTCTTTTTCGAGCTTCCAGCCGCCGAACCTGTGCCGTTGCAGTCTGTGCAGCGCTCCATTCTAGTAACCTTGATAGACTTCTGACAGCCCTTGCAGGCTTCCATAAATTCAAGCGTGATCGACTGTTCAAGATCCTCACCACGTCTTGGCGCATTTGGATTGGACGAACGAGAACCGCCGCCGAAAAAGGCATTGAAAATGTCGTCCATGCCGCCGAAGCCGCCAAAACCGCCGAACCCTCCAAAGCCGCCTGCTCCTGCACCTGCACCGCCGCCGTAACTGGGGTCAACGCCTGCAAAGCCGAACTGGTCATACTTAGCTTTCTTGTTCGGGTCGGAGAGGACTTCATAAGCTTCGTTCACTTCCTTGAACTTTGCTTCTGCGTCCTTATCATTCGGGTGCAGGTCGGGGTGATACTGCCTTGCCATTTTGCGGAAGGCTTTTTTTATCTCATCGTCCGATGCACCCTTTGAAATGCCCAGCACCTCGTAGTAATCTCTTTTTTCTTCTGCCATATTCTTTCCCTCCGTATAACCCATTATAGGACGGCAGGGTGTTTTTTAACCGCCGCCGTCCTTTGGGTATTAGGCTTTATGATATATATTATTATCAGTCAGTGAAAGTAGCGTCGATAACATCGTCATTGCCGCCGTTGTTTTCATTCTGATCGCCGCCAAATCCTGCTCCTGCTGCCATGTTGGGGTCAAAGCCGCCTGCCTGACCGCCGTTAGCCTGTGCAGCTGCCTGATATACGGCTGTTGCAACTTTCTGGAAGCTCTCTTCCAGAGCCTTATGAGCGGACTTGATAGCTTCAACGTCAGTGCCTTTGAGTGCTTCCTTGACAGCGTTGATCTTTGCTTCAACATCTGCCTTGTCAGAAGCGTTCACCTTGTCGCCGAAGTCATTCAGGCTCTTCTCGCACTGGAATGCAAGCTGGTCAGCAGCATTTCTTGTGTCAACTTCGTCCTTCTTCTTCTTGTCCTCAGCTGCGAAAGCTTCCGCTTCCTTAACAGCCTTGTCGATGTCGTCCTTAGACATATTGGTGGAAGAAGTGATAGTGATGTTCTGCTCCTTGCCTGTGCCTAAGTCCTTAGCGGAAACGTGAACGATGCCGTTAGCATCAATATCGAATGTTACTTCGATCTGAGGGATACCACGGGGAGCAGGAGCGATACCGTCAAGACGGAACATACCCAGCTGCTTGTTATCCTTAGCAAATTCACGCTCGCCCTGAAGAACGTTGATGTCAACAGCAGTCTGATTGTCTGCATAGGTGGAGAAAATCTGTGACTTCTTGGTAGGGATAGTGGTGTTTCTCTCGATCATCTTTGTTGCGATACCGCCGGCTGTCTCGATAGAAAGCGACAGAGGAGTAACATCGAGCAGCAGCAGACCGTTCTCAACATCGCCGCCTAAGATACCGCCCTGATATGCAGCACCCAGAGCAACGCACTCGTCAGGGTTGATGCCCTTGAACGGCTCTTTGCCGATAAGTGCCTTAACAGCTTCCTGAACAGCGGGTATTCTCGAAGAACCGCCGACCATAAGCACCTTGTTCAGCTCGCCTACCGAAAGTCCCGAGTCGGAAAGTGCCTGACGAACAGGTCCCATTGTCTTTTCAACAAGGTCTGCGGTCATCTTGTTGAACTCAGCCTGAGTAAGAGTCAGCTCTAAGTGCTTAGGACCGTCAGCCGAAACGCTGATATAAGGCAGGCTGATAGTTGTTGAAGCGGTGGAGGAAAGTTCGATCTTTCTCAGCTCAGCTTCTGTTTTCAGTCTCTGCATAGCCATGGGGTCTTTTGTGAGGTCGATGCCCTCCTGAGCCTTGAACTTCTCGACCATCCAGTCAATGATGCGCTGGTCAAAATCATCGCCGCCAAGACGGTTGTTGCCTGCGGTAGCAAGAACTTCTGTAACGCCGTCGCCCATTTCGATGATAGATACATCGAATGTGCCGCCGCCTAAGTCATATACCATGATCTTCTGATCCTCTTCCTTGTCGATACCGTAGGAAAGAGCAGCAGCGGTAGGCTCGTTGATTATTCTGCGAACGTTCAGACCGGCGATCTGACCTGCGTCCTTAGTTGCCTGTCTCTGAGCATCGGTGAAGTATGCAGGAACAGTGATAACAGCCTCAGTTACCTTTTCGCCGAGATAAGCCTCAGCATCAGCTTTGAGCTTCTGGAGTATCATTGCGCTGATCTCCTGCGGAGTGTATTCCTTGCCGCCCATCTGAGCCTTGTAGTCGCTGCCCATGTGTCTCTTTATTGAAATAACAGTGTCCTTGAAGTTTGTAACAGCCTGACGCTTAGCTACCTGACCTATCAGTCTGTCGCCGTTCTTTGATACGCCGACAACCGAAGGAGTTGTTCTTGCGCCTTCGCTGTTGGGGATAACTACTGCCTCGCCGCCCTCAACAACGGCTACGCACGAGTTTGTTGTTCCTAAGTCGATTCCGATAATCTTGCTCATAAGTCATTTCTCCTTTTTATCAATATCTTTATTTGCTTTAAGTTTATTCAACCGCAGTATTCTGCGACTTTTTGGTAAATATGATCCGCCGAGTAATTGTTTTCGTCCTCAAAGGAAAGCACAGGCGGCAATGCAGGGTGGTTAAATCCCTGATAGCCTTTTTCCTTTTTCTCGGTGTATTTCTCAAAAGCTGTTTCAGCGAAGCGGTGCTTTTGTTCATCAGTCATGCCTGAAAGAATGTCTTTCATGCAGATGATATTTTCATAATGCTCCAGCTTGTTTGCTTCATACAGCTTATCAATTTCTTCCTGAGTTGGTTCTTCTCCTGCCGTGAGCTTTTCTTCCAGAGCATCAAGGTCAAGTTCAAGTTCGCCCTCACCGTAAAACTCAGCGTTTTCGTACTTGTCAAGAAGAACCTCCGCTGCATCCTCACGGCTTATCAGTTCCTGAGTTACGTCAAGCGAAGCCTTAACGTATTCTGCCCAGCCGTCAAAGGTATCATAAAGCCCGATATTCACATACGGGTGACGTATCATTACCTCAACCAGATCGCTTGTTGAAAGTGCTTTCAGCGACTCCTGCGGCAAAGCCATTTTTTCCTGCCACATACTGCTGTCGTAGTTCTCTTTGACATGATCGTAATACGCCATAACGCCGTCATAGTCGACAGGTGTTTCATTCGGCGCATCTTCCGCAGGACTTGCTGTTACAGCGCTTTCAGCCGCCGTGGAACTTTCAGCCGTCTTTTCGGAAGAATTTCCGCTGTCAGCTTTTGCACAGCCCGAAAGCATCATACACGCTGTCAGTGAAAAAATGAATATCGCTTTTTTCATACCGTTCATCTCCCTGACCGAACCGCTATTCCGCAAGTTCCAGTATCACCTTTGGCGTAAGGTCTCCCGAGGAATAAACGCCCGAAGCATACTTTTCAGCCTGCTTCTTTTTTGCGATCTCGTTGAACTGCTGTCTTTGCTCATCGGTCATCTGATCCAGTATATAGTCCTGAGTGATGATAGCTTCGATGTCCTCTATCCAGTAGCCCTGAACATAAGGAGTTGTATCTTCATCGTCCCAGTTCTGTATCTCAGACTGAGTATAGACTTTCTGATCTGCATATCTTTTCAGCAGAACAGCCGCCGCATCTGAACGCTTTTGGAGTTCCTGCATCGTGTCAAGTTCCTTGCCGAGCGCTTCAATTCCCTCCTCACAAGTGCCGTAATGCCGCCACTGGTTCAGGAGCGGATAATAGAGTATCGCTTCAACAAGGTCTTCTGTCGAAAGGCTCTCAAGCGTTCCCTCGGGAAGTCTCAGAGCTTCGATACGCTTGTTGTAATCCGTTTCGTTCTGCCAGCTTTCGTCCTCCGTCACCGAGTTGTAATAGTCGATAACGCCTTTTATATCAGTGATCTTGCCGCCCGAAACGCTTGCAGATGAACCTGTTTTGCCGTCTGCACCCGAAGCACTGCCGTTATCCTTGCCTGCACAGCCTGTCATAAGTATCAGCGCCGTCAGTGCAAATATAAAGATCGCCTTTTTCATTTCAGGACCTCCTGAGACCCCTTTTTTACCGTATCTGACTACGGATTTGCCACCACTACCATAGGATAGCGGATAACCTTGTCGCCGATCATTACGCCCTTTTCAAAGACCTGAGCCACAACATTCTCGCCGAGTTCGGGGTCTTCGATCGTGCTTACTGCGTTTGCCTGAGCAGGGTCGAACGGCTCGCCTGTGGGGTCGATTATCTTGACGTTCAGCTTGTCAAGAGCCGCCTTGAACTGACCGAGTATCATCTCAACGCCCTTTTTGTAAGTCTCGTCCGAGCATTCAGTCTCAGCCGCACGCTCAAAGTTGTCATATATCTTAATGAAGTTCAGCACCGTGTCGCCGACAGCCGCTTCTCTTGTTTCAAGCTGCTGTTTTGCGGTGCGCTTGCGGTAGTTGTCATACTCAGCCATGAGCCTGAGATACTTGTCCTTCTGTTCCGCAAGTTCGTTTTCGAGCTTTGAACTGTCGGGAGTTTCCTCAGCTGTTTCTTCGGAGATCTCCTCCTCGACCGCCTGTTCAGCCGCTTCTTCCTCCAGCTGTTCGTCTATTTCCTTTTCAATGTCCATATCCATTGCCGCTCCTCCTTATTCTTCCTCGTCCGATCCGCTGTCAGTCAGCAAATCGGTTATTCTTTGCGAAAAATATTCCAGATAAGGGATAAACTTCGCATAATCAATTCTCATAGGACCGATAAGTCCCAGCGCACCTGCGGTCTTGCCGTGTTTTTTGAACGGCGCTGTTATTATCGAAGAATTGTGTATCACAAACCCGTCATTCTCGGGTGAAAAGCTTACCTGCAATCCGCTGAAACTGTCATCAAAAAACTTTGCGATCTCACGTTTGTTATCGAGAAAGTCGATTATCTCGGTCTGATCGAAGTCCTTGCAGGTCAGCAGATTTTTCTCGCCTCTGAGTTTTATATCCTGCGCTGTCATTTCCTTTGCAAGCGTGAATAACTCGCTCAGCAGCGGCGTTAACGTCATCATGTAAGTTCCCATTGCTTCACGTATCCTGTCGAACGTTTCTTCCGAAATTTCGTCAACAGGCACGCCCTCTAAGTTCTCGGACAGATACTTGTCAAAGAATTCCAGCTGTTCGTTCGTCAGGTCAAATTCCAGACGGCAGACTTTATTGCGTATCGTTCCGCCCGAGGTTATCATCAGGATAACGTACATTCGTTTTCCTGTCGGGATAACTTCGACCTTTGAGATCATGGAGAACTTTGGAGCGCTGTTCGCCACGACTGCCGCACACTTTGTAAGCTGTGCAAGAGCGAGCGAAGCGGAGTTCACAAGTTCCTCCTCGGTGGCGGCGTTCTCATCGATCATCGAATCGAGCCTGCGTTTTTCCTCCTCGGTGAGTGGGTCACGTTCCATGAGAGTGTCGACATAGAGCCTGAACCCTGCATAAGTCGGTATACGCCCTGCGGAGGTGTGTGGCTGTTCGAGATAACCTTGTTTTTCAAGCTCTGCCATTTCGTTTCTTATGGTAGCCGAGGACGCTTTAACGTGTGCCATTATCGCCTTCGAGCCGACAGGCTCGCCGCTAACGATATACTCATCGACTACCGCCTGCAATATTTTAAGCTTGCGGCTGTCCATTTCTATCTGCTCCTTCCGACATTAGCACTAAACTCTTTTGAGTGTTAGCACTCTTACTCTCTGAGTGCTAATTATAGTTTACCCCTTTTTTGCCAAAATGTCAAGGGGCAAAAGCAAATTCGCCCCAAAAACTTTTCAGAATATTTTAACACTTTTTTGTGCATTTTGTACATAGCATGATTTTTATGTATTATTGGTTAGCTTTTGGATATTAGAAAAAATCCCCCACACTCAGTAAAATGTGTGGGGGATTTGCTTTATCCAAAATATGTTATAACTACATGAGCGTTCGGCTCATATTTGTCGCCTGCCTTATACCATTTGCTACCATCTATTGTCACCTTTATGACATCGCCTTTATCGTACTTGATGTTATAAACAACGTTTGAATCTTCTACTATTACTATATTTTCAAAACCCGCTTTTTCAAATTCTTCTTCGACTTTTTCGTAGTAAACAAATTTAGCTTCTTTGGAACTCATTGGTGCCGCAACTGTTTTTTTCCTATTTTCAAAGTACTCACCAATATTCATACCTACAACAATCAAAAATAAAATAATAAAATACCCAACAATTCCCCAAAATATCCTCTTTTCATCTTTTTCCTTTATTTTTATTTTTTCAAGTTCTATATTCTGCTTTCCAAATTCTATACTCTTTTTAGTATCGCTCTTTATTCTGACTTTCTTAACATCATCGCTCTCAATAATTAGCGTTTTTTGACCGCAATATGGGCAAAATAACATAGTTTGATCATCATTTACATTAAGATGACCATTACAGTTTTTGCATCTAAGAGTTATTATTTTCATAATATCCCTCCCATATATTTATTTGAATACAGGATACATATTATAAACAATGAAGATCATTTCAAAGAGCCAAAGAATATAGTCTATAACTTTGAATCCATCTAAATCTCCGCAAACCAAGTCTTTAATGAACCATATCGGTGTAAGAACAAGTCCGAGTATTTCTTCAGCAATATGTGCAAATATTATTACAAATACATTGTCAGAACCAAAGGTCAGTCCCTCGCCGTCATCAAGCGCTGCTGTACATATAGCACCGATTATTGCTATCGGAATAAAAGTCACTGATGCCCAAAACATATATGTGATAAAAAAACCGTGAACACCTGTAAATGCAAATTTAGAACCCCATAGAATTGAACTAGTTACTGCCTTTTTTAAAAGACATATGATTGCGCAAACCAATCCATAAAATGATATTTCGTGTAGTTTACCGATAAATGACATATTTTACACCTCACATTATTTACTTATCTGTTTATATAAACCGCTTGTCTACCATTGCCAATGAACCGAAAGCACTAGATGATGACGTATATTAGTATTACAATAATCACAACGATGAATAAAAATATAAAACAGCCGCACCCGTCAAACAGATCATCAAACACAATAATAACCTCCTTCATGCTCCTTACTTTTTCTGTAAATAATTATATCACACACGGAGACTGTATTATAAAAATGAATTCCGCTTATATCCCATTTCGGGATATTTTTATTATAACATAAGTTTATAATAAAGTCAAGGGGGGTTATGGTATATGAGACTAAAAGAACTGCGAAAGAAAAAGGGCATGACACAGCTTAGACTCGCTATGGAATTAAATATGAGTCAAAATACTGTCAGTCGATACGAAACCGGAGAACGTGAAGCAGACTACAAAACGCTTATAAAATTTGCGGACTACTTCAACGTGTCTATTGATTATCTATTAGAACGAACCAATGACCCCACATTTCATAAAAAATAAAACCTCTTATTTCTTACCTTTTATCTTTTATCTATCATCTTTTATCTGAAAAAAATCTCCCTTGCGCCTTTCAAACAGACGTAAGGGAGATTCTTATTTATGGTATATAATACCAATTACAAATTAGCCCAGTGTTATCTCAACATTGACAGTTGCACCCTTTGCAGCTACGGGAACTACGTTGCCCTCTACTGCCTTGCCGTCTACTGTCATAGCCTTTACGCCATGGCAAACGTGGTCGGGGTTCTTCACTGTGATGTTGTATGTAGCACCTCTGAACGATCTCGATGCAGTGAAACCGTCCCACTCGTGAGGAATAGACGGATCAAGCTTCAAACCGTTGTAGTCAGGGATAACACCCAGAATGTACTGCGAGATAGCAACAAAGTTCCATGCAGCAGTACCTGTCAGCCAGCTGTTCTTAGCTTCGCCGTGACGCTTTGCATCCTTGCCTGCGATCATCTGAGCGTAAACGTAAGGCTCGGTGCGGTGCAGGTCGCTTATGTCCTCAAGGAATGCAGGAGCGATCTTGCTGTAATACTCGAATGCTCTGTCACCGTCGCCGATAGCAGCCTCAGCACAGATTATCCATGCGTTGTTGTGGCAGAAGATACCTGCGTTCTCCTTGTAGCCGCCGGGGTATGTGGAAATTTCACCGTACTCCTTGTAGTACTTGGTGAATGCAGGCTGGTTCAGAACAAGACCATACTTGGAGTCGAGCCACTTCTTGACGGAATCCATGGTGAGCTTGTCCTTGCCGTCTTCCTTGCCGAGACCTGCCATAACTGCAAAACCCTGCGGCTCAATGAAGATCTTGCCTTCCTCGCACTCCTTAGAGCCGACCTTCCTGCCGAAGTCATCGTATGCACGTAAGAACCACTCGCCGTCAAAGCCGTATTCAAGAGTGTTCTTGTTCATCTTGTCGATCTCAGCCTGTGCCTTTGCAGCTTCCTCGTCAAGACCCTTGAACTTGCAGAGAGCAACATACTCAGGTCCGATGAATGCCATCATAGTGGCTACCATTACCGACTCAGCGACCTTGGAGAACTTGTCTGCGCCGTACTTGGGGCTGGTGTAAGTCTGGAAGCTCTCACCCGGAGTGTCGGAGTGGCAGGAAAGGTTCAGGCAGTCGTTCCAGTCAGCACGCATTGCCAGCGGCAGACCGTGAGGACCAACGTTCTCAGCAACGTGCCAGAAGCTCTTTTCGAGGTGGTGCATCATGGGCTGTGCCTGTGCAGGATCGTTGTCATAAGGAACCATTTCGTCAAGGATAGCAAAGTCGCCTGTCTCCTTGATGTACTGAGCGGTAGAAAGGATCATCCACAGCGGGTCATCAGAGAAGTCGCCGCCGATAGCATCGTTGCCCTTCTTGGTGAGGGGCTGATACTGGTGATAGCAGCCGCCGTCAGGGAACTGAGTTGCTGCAAGGTCAAGTATTCTCTGTCTTGCTCTGTCGGGTATCTGATGAACGAAGCCCAGCAGATCCTGGTTGGAGTCACGGAAGCCCATTCCTCTGCCGATACCGCTCTCGAAGTAAGAAGCGGAACGTGACATATTGAATGTTACCATGCACTGATACTGATTCCAGATATTGACCATTCTGTTAACACGCTCGTCAGAGGTAGTAACGCTGTACTGAGACAGCAGGCTGTTCCAGTAAGCTTTGAGTTCTTCAAGAGCCTTGTCAGCCTTTTCGGGAGTACCCATCTGCTCGATCATAGCATAAGCCTTGGACTTGTTCATGCTGCCGTCAGCGTTGAACTTCTCCTCGAATTTGTTCTCAACATAGCCCAGCATGAATACCAGCTGCTTTTCCTCGCCTGCGCCGAGAGTGATCTCGAGACAGTGAGAAGCGATAGGCGACCAGCCGTCAGCAACAGAGTTTTTCGGCTCGCCTGCAAGAACAGTCTGAGGATTGCCGAAACCGTTGTAAAGACCCATGAAAGTCTCTCTGTCGGTGTCAAAGCCTGCAAGCTTTTCGTTAACGGTATAGAATGCAAAGTGATTTCTGCGCTCCTTGTACTCGGTCTTGTGGAAGATAGTCGAGCCTTCGATCTCAACCTCACCTGTGTTGAAGTTTCTCTGGAAGTTCTCGCAGTCGTCGGAAGCGTTCCACAGACACCACTCGAGGAAAGAGAACAGCTTGAATGTCTTAGCTTCGCCCGAAGTATTTTTCAGGACAACTTTCTGAACTTCACCGTTGAAGTGCATCGGCACGAAGAAGGTAACTTCTGCTTCAAGACCGTTCTTAGCGCCCTTGATAACAGTGTAGCCCAGACCGTGACGGCAGGTGTAGCTGTCAAGCTCTGTCTTTACAGGCGACCAGCCGGGATTCCATACAGTCTCGCCGTCCTTGATGTAGAAATATCTTCCGCCCATGTCAACAGGAACGTTGTTGTAGCGGTATCTCGTGATACGGCGCAGTCTTGCGTCCTTGAAGAAGGAGTAGCCGCCTGCGGTGTTCGAGATAAGGGAGAAGAACTCCTCAGTTCCGAGGTAGTTGATCCAGGGGTAGGGAGTTCTGGGGTTTGTGATGACGTATTCCTTGTTCACGTCATCAAAGAAGCCGAATTTCATTTTAAAAATCCACCTTTCATGTTATATAAATTAATTGCAAAATTAATTTCCTTGATTATTTTTATTACCAAGCGCTCACGTCGCCTGCCTCAACGTCTTCGATCCTTTCGGACTGGTAGTACTCGCCGTCATTGCCTTCCATGCCTGCCCATACTCTTGCAACGCCGCCGTTCTTGAACTCGATAGTGAAGTCGCAGCCGTCAGCGTATTCCTTGAAATGCTCATAAAGTTCAGGCTCAGAATCAACGCTTATGATGCAGTCGGGTATCTCCTCGCCTGCGAATGCCTTTTCAAGCTGGTATGCGCTTGCCATTGTGTAAAGTGCGGAAACTACCGACTCAACAGCAACAAGGTTCGGGTTTGTAGGATCGGTATAAGTGGGGTTCTCATCGTCCTTGATAGCCTCGCCCTCAGACCAGTCCGCAGCCTCGGTCGAATCATCCGCGCTTGCAGTCTGACTGTCGGTCTTGCTGTCAGCTTTGCTCTCAGTCTTGCTGTCGGTCTTGCTGTCAGCCTTGCTCTCGGTCTTGCTGTCAGTTTTGCTGTCAGCTTTACTGTCGGTCTTGCTGTCAGACTTACTATCAGCCTTGCTGTCAGTTTTACTGTCAGCCTTGCTTTCGGTCTTGCTGTCAGTCTTGCTTTCCTCAGCGGACGAAGTACCGTCCTTAGTTTCAGCATCGGCAGCGGAACTTTCAGCATCTGTGCCCGAACTATCCTTGTCATTCTCGGAAGCCGCCGCAGATGTGCTTGCCTTTGATGTATCCTTTTTGCTGCTTGTGCTTTCAATATCCTTTTTACCGCAGCCTGCCATGGAGAAAGCCATGAGCGCTGCCATAACAAGTGCTGTCATTCTCTTCATTTTCATTTGTTTAACTCCCTTTCGTTATTGCGGAAATACAGCCGTCAGATTATCTACCGTGTAAACGACCGATTCAACGCCTTCATTTCCGATCGTGACCATATAATGTCCCCCGGGTGTATACTCGGGGATAAGTCTGTCAAGTTCGCTGCCGTCGCCCGTTTCATAAACACCGGGTTCAAGCATATCGATATATATATTTGTGCAGTCATAGACATATCTTGCGAACTGCTCAATATTTTCCTGTGTCAGTTCACCGACAAGTGCCGCACTGCTGTCAACTTTTTCCGTTTCGGAAATAAGGAACTGTTCATCGCTCACCGCCACATACATATAGCAGTCGAACGCCTTGTCCTCATTCCCCTGCGGAGCAAGGCTCACCGTCAGCCTTATTCTGCTCCTGCCTGTTTCATCGGTATCGAACTCCTCAGTATCTTCATAGAAAGAAACTGTCACGGGCGAAGCATTTTCGCCGTCAGTCAGTCCGTGTGGATAATGCTTATCAAGAAAATCCTTAGTACACAGCTTGAAAGCATCAGTATACTGTGCCGCACCCATAAGCCCGAAGTATGAGTTTATGACCACTTTTGCGTTTGCGGCAAAGCGTGCTTCGTCTATCTCGCCCAGCGGTTCAGCCGCCGAGGAACTTTCCTCCTCCGCTGCCGACTCTGTATTGTCGGATTTGGAACTCGGCTGGAACTCATATTTGTGTTTGTCGGCGCTGTGATCGTCGGGCTTTTCGTCTGTACCCGAGCTGTCAGCCGTTGAACTGTCAGCCTGAGACACAGATTCGAGCGCCGAATCCAGCTGCCCGAGCATTTCCTCAAAAGCGCAGCCGCTGAAAGTCAGCATCACAGCAGCAGCGGCAGCAACAACAAGTGATCTTCTTTTCATTTTTTCCCTTTTCTGTATTCAAGTCTTATTCAAACAGCAGCTCTGCCTTTTCGATCATTGCGCTGTGGAAGTAATACTCTATCCGTGCAGCGCTGGAATACTCGGTAGTCCCCACATATCCGTGAGATTCTATCGCATCATAGACATCGCTGTGCGGTTTGTTTTCGTCAAGGACTGTTCCCTTTTTCAGTTTGTCATAAGTCTCTTCGGGTATCGGTATGAGCGTCATTTCGCCCTTGTCGGTAAAGCCTACGAAGTGTGCCGACTTTGTGTCCGTGCAGAGAACATATGTCGAGGGACGTGCAACAGTCGTGCTTTTCAGGTCGCTTGCGATGTTGACTGTGCTGAATATGAAAGCCGCACAGCTGAACACCGATATAACAAGCCCTGTCACACAGGCGGCAGGCTTGCGGAAGTCATGGTTGTCCTTTCCGACACAGGCAATGAAGAACACTGCGATGTCAGCAAGAACCGCAAGTGCAGTCGCCGCAAGACATGAAGCATTCACTTTGAGGAAATAGCGTATCTCCTCACGTCCGCCTAAAAAATCCGTTCCGTCAGTCAGCTGCCGCCTTGCGGTAAAGCTTGCAAGACAAACCAGCAGAGCTATACCAACTATAATGCCCCATTTCCCAAACAAGACCGTAAGAGCCGATCTTCTTCTGTAACGTATCATTTTTTGTTTCTCCTTTTAATATCTCCGTTTTTATTTATCTTTTGTGAAGAATCTCTGCCAGCACTCAAACTTCTCCTGCGGCTTTAATTCAACATAGCCGCTTATATCTCTCGGCAGGCTGAGGTTCGGGCTGTTTATCATGGCAGTCATAGGCTCGGGACAGAAATATCCGTTGCTGCCTTTGTCGTTCCACATATTCCAAAACTTATATTCCTTTGAAACTTCATTGCAGAGTTTTCTGCCGTTTTCTGTGTCGGTGATGACAACGCCATAGAATGGCTTGCCGTCAAGCTCGTTGTCGCAGGCAGTGTACATATCGTTGGAGATGTCATGCAGAACAGGCTTCATCTCGCCGCTCTTGTAAGTCTTGTCCCTGCTGTCAAGGGGCAGAAGTTTCTCGGTCGGCAGACAGCGGTCATCAAGTTCGCACTTTTCAACTATCGGCACGGACATTCTCAGTGTCTCCTGCTTTCCGCCCACGCATATCGGAGAGTTGATGCAGGTGTGTGTACAGATAGAAACAGGAAGCATTTTTTCACTCAGGTTTTCGAGCGTGACAGTCTGTTTCAAGCCGTCAGCC
>CAMVRM010000025.1 GCA_947169885.1 uncultured Ruminococcus sp. | reverse complement strand
TATTTATATATAATCACTCCATTATATTATCTCACTTTTTTATTCGCTTGTCAATAGGAAATATGTAAAATCGGCGTGAATGATGTATCGGGTTTGAATATTTGTGCAATTACGATATAAAAGTTACAGACTGGTTACAGTGAGATTGTAAACTGTTACGAAATTTTAACCAAAAGCTTTACAATCGTTTGAAATGTGTGTTATAATAGCACTTGTTTGAATAGGTTTGAGTTATCAGAACATAGTTTCTGTAATTATTTAGGAAAATATGGAGGTATAACATGAAAAAGATCGCATCATTCTTTGCAGCTGCGGCTATGACGGCTGTTATGTTTTGCAGTGCTGTGACCGCTTCGGCTGAAAGTCTTGTCAAGCCAAAGGTATCGGCAAAAAAGACCTATGCCGACCAGATAGTTCTTTCTGTCGACAACGCCAAGACTTTTCCCGGCGGAACATCTTTTGCAGTCTCACGTTCCGACAGGGCTGTTACAAAGGTTTCGAGAAATTTTGCATCGTCAGTGCTTGTTGATGACTGCGGAATAACCTACTTAAAGCCGAACACTGCTTACACATTCACGGTAACGCCTGTTCTTTCGGGAAACGTGTTTACCGAACTTTCGACAAAGATAAAAGTCCGCACCGCAGAACAGACTTCCTACAAGATCAAAAAAGGCATACAGGCAGTGAAGATCTCGGGCGGAAAGATAACCGTCAAGAAGAATCTTACTTCCGAAGTGACCGCTCACGGCGTTCTTGCGGCGGCAAACGGCACGGAAGTTGCAGGCAAGAATGTTTCGGCGGCAAAGTCCTATTACGTCAAGCTGACTGATGGCTCATGCAAGGGCTGGTACGTCAAGAAAACTCAGGCTGTCCGCATTGCCGAGCCTGTTGTCGTGAACACTCACGAGCAGGAAGTTGCCGCAACAAGAAAGCTTATCTGCGACTATGCGGCATCAATGGACGGCGGCAGATATGTTTGGGGCGGAACTGATTACAGAGCCTGCGACTGTTCGGGACTGGTCATGATCTCCTATGCGCAGGCAGGCATTTACATAACTCATTCGTCATACGGTCAGGAAACGCTCGGCATTCCCGTAAGCTTTGATGAAATGGAACCCGGCGACATCATCGGCATGAACTACGGCGGTCACGTTGGTCTGTACTTAGGTGACGGCAAGCTTGTCCACGCTCTTAATCCGAATGACGGCATAAAGATAACGCCGCTAAGCTACTTGCAGTACTTCCACATCGACTGCGTAAGAAGACTTGTTTATTGATAAAAATGTGTTGATAATATCACAAACTTTTCATCGCCTTTTAAGGTTAATTTAAGCAGGAGAGGGTATAATTATATCAGAACAGAACGAAAGATGTTCTGAAAACAAAAAGAACTTTCCTCAAACGAGTTTTTCATAATAATCCCCTCTCTGACAAAAACGGCTGTACTACCTGATGTACTGCCGTTTTTGCTTTTTTTATGGCTTGATATTATAATTTTTCTCTTGCATTTTTAATATTAATGTGATATACTTATATAATACGGATATTTCTGAATAAGGAGAACTTGAAAAAATGGATACTATTGCTTTATTCGTCGCAAATCAGGGCTTGCAGAGCGTCTACACACCGTTTACTTTCAAAATGCACCTCGGTTTCTGCATAATCGCTACGATTCTCTATCTGCTCCAATATTACCGCAAGGGTTCGTGGCACTACATCGTCCTTATGGCGGCGATAGACCTGACATTCGTAACTCAAACTTCGCTCTGTCAGACAGGAAGCCGTGTGGCAGTGCTGGGTATCGTTGAAGTTGCTCTGCTTGCGATAGCGGCTGTGCTGAATTATCGTTATTCAAAACAGCTGAAACTGAAAAATGCCGAAGCAAACGCCGCCGCCGATGAACAGGACGAACGCCGCAAAGCCGCAGAACGTGAACAGTCCGAAAAGGACGGCAAGGTCGTTGACAACGCTTTTGAGGATTGATACATGGCGAAAATAGTTATATTAGATGCGGAAACGGTCACTAAGGGCGATGTTTCGCTTGACGGCATAACCGTTCTCGGCGACACGAAAGTTCTGGGCTATGTGCCGAATGACAGGGTGGCTGACGAGATAGGCGATGCTGATGCGGTCATCTGCAACAAGTGCCTTATCACTGAGGAAGTTTTTGAGCGCTGTCCGAACCTGCGCTATGTCGGGCTTTTTGCAACAGGCTATAACAACGTGGATATTGAAGCCGCCGCAAAAAGGGGAGCGTCTGTCTGCAATGTGCCGTCCTACTCGACATATTCGGTCGCACAGCATACTTTTGCACTTATCCTCGAACATTACAGCCGAACTGCTGAGTATGCAAAGTCGGTAAATGACGGCGAGTGGATAAACTATAAGCTGTTTTCCTATTTTTATATGCCGACTGCGGAACTGCTGGGCAAGACCCTCGGTATCGTGGGTTACGGCGACATAGGACAAAGAGTTGCCGCAATTGCAAGGGCTTTCGGTATGAATGTTATCACGCACACAAGAACGGCGGCAAAGGTCACTGACGGAACTGAGATCGTCACGCTTGAAGAACTGATGCGGCGTTCTGACATTGTGACGCTCCACTGTCCGCTCGCAAAGGACAACGAACGCATGATAAATGCCGAAACGCTGTCGCTCATGAAGCCGACTGCGCTTCTTATCAACACGGCAAGGGGTGGACTAGTGGACGAACAGGCACTTGCAGATGCGCTCAACAGCGGAGTCATCGCAGGAGCAGGCATAGACGTTCTTGCGAACGAGCCGATGAGGGCTGACTGTCCGCTGTACAAGGCGAAAAACTGCATAATAACTCCGCATATCGCATGGGCACCTATCGAGACAAGGGAGCGCCTGCTGAAAGTTGTTGCGGCAAACCTTGAAGCGTGGCTAAACGGCACACCTCAGAACGAAGTGCAAAGCAAAATGAAATAAGAAATAAGAGATAAGAAATAAGAAAGAAGGTGTCCGCTGAAGCGGACTGATCTTAAATTGGTTTGTGAACACTTTTTACAAAAGGGTCAAATATGAGAGCTGAGTATATACTATATTAATAGTATACTTTTAAAGATGCTTATTGCAATTACATTATTATAAGGAAAGTGAAGCTATGAAGAAGAAAAGAGTAGTGGTAAAGCTTGGTTCGTCAACGCTTACGCATAAGACGGGCAGGCTGAATATCAGACGTGTGGAAAAGCTTGTCAAGATACTCGCTGACATACACAACGCAGGCAACGAGATAGTGCTGGTATCGAGCGGCGCTATCGCTCTCGGCATGGCAAAGCTTGGTCTGCCCGAGCGCCCGAAGGACACTCCCTCAAAGCAGGCGTGTGCGGCAGTCGGTCAGTGCGAACTTATGTATATGTACGATAAGCAGTTTGCTGAGTATTCGCTGACGGCGGCGCAGTTCCTGCTGACGAAATACATACTTATCGAGGACAGGCGAAAGAATGTTGAGAACGCTCTTGAACGTGTCATAAATTACGGCGTTATACCTGTTGTCAACGAGAATGACACTGTTGCTATCGATGAGCTGGAACTTGAAGTGGGCGAAAATGACTCGCTTGCGGCAACTGTTGCGGCTATCGCAAAAGCCGATCTGCTCATCATCATGTCGGATATTGACGGGCTTTACGACAAAGACCCTCACACTTATCCCGATGCAAAGCTTATCCCCGAGGTAAGGGAACTCAATGATGACATAAGAGCGCTTGCAGGCGGCGCAGGCTCGAAACTCGGCACGGGCGGCATGATAACAAAGATAAACGCCGCAAAGATAGCTATGGATAACGGGTTTGATATGATCATCGTCAATGGCAGAGAGCCTGAAAATCTGTATAAGATATTTGACGGCATACCTGTCGGGACGAGATTCGTTGCTCCGTAAAAGGTAACTTTGTATGGGAGAGGACAAAACTAAGATAAGCACGGCGAAAAAAGTCTGCCTAGGCATCACGTTTGCACTTGCGGTGATATTTGCCGCCGCCTGCTTCTTAGCGGCAAAGAAATATATACGCATGAAGAACAACTGCACCGAGGAAATTTACGGCAGGGTGACTAATTCGCAGGTGGAAACAACGCACAGAAAAGGCAAGTCGCACACGAAAGCTTCGGCGGATATTGTTGTTGACGGTGACGGGACTTTTCCCACGCAGACTATACATACTACAAGCGTTTACTTTGCAAAGCAGGAGAGCGTGCTGATATACTATGACCCCAATGACCCCGATGAATATTATTTCTACGGCGGTCTTAGAGAGCAGATGACGCTTGTGATACTGTTCGGCGTTATCTCGGCAGGCGAACTTGCTTTGGGTGCAGGTCTTACGAGGTATACGATACGTAAGAGCCGCAAAAAGGACGGGTATGAGTTGTAAAAAAGGAGCGTACTATGGACTATACCGACAGCGTGAAATACTTCTTTTTCAGACTGGTGCTGTTTGTCGGCACTGATGCACTGGGGCTGGTGCTGGGAAAAGTTCTGTTATGGTGTATCTCGAACTTTGTGCCCGAGGCGGCTATGGGGCTGAAAAACTTTCTTGTCAGTGAAGCGACAGGCTCGGCGGCGGCGGCTCTGCTCATGGCGTTCCTGCTCGCACTCGTTTTCCGTGACGATGCGAAAAAGCACGCCGCTTATGATGACATGGACGCTGTTCCCGTGGCGATAGTTCTGTTTCTTCTGCTGGCATTCTACTTTGTGCCGACGATCTTCTATAACCCGAATGACATCACAAAGTCGGTCTCAACGCTTTACTATATGTTCTATTATCCGACACAATGGCTGACAGAACTGTTCGGAGCGGCGATGAAAACTGCGGCGGCAGTGGGCATGACGATCATTTTAGCGGTTCAGATGGCTGTTTATCAGGCGACTTACACAGCATACAAAAAGAAGCACCCATTTTTGTTCAAACATGACGAAATGAACGAAAAAGAGGCTTCTGATATGTCATAATAACTATATGTTATTAGATATTTGCTATTCTTTTTTAGGTATATTGGAAAATTTGTTAAAAGTGTATAGTTTTGGAGCTTATATTTCGTCAGAACGTCAGCAAAAAATGTATTTAATAACTCTTGAATAAATCAAAAAAAAATGCTATAATAAGATAAAATACGTTATGTGTCTCTTTGCGCCTGAATGAAGGCGGGTGGTGCAGGCGTGTAAAATGGTGGAGGTGTATCTATACAATGAATTTCAGCTATGTGGCTAAGGACTCAAGCGGTAAGACTATCAAAGGTTTTATCGAAGCTGAAGATCAGCAAGGCGTACAGGAAAAGATCTATGAACAAGGTCTGTTCCTTATCAGTGCCACCGAGGGCAAGGGCGGTCATCGCCAAGAAGGTGTTTACAGGTTCAAGACAAAGGATCTCGCTTTCTCGTGCAGACAGCTTGCGGCAATGCTTACCTCGGGTCTGACGATAGTCAAGGCACTCGATATCATGTACAAGGAAGAAGAAAAGAAGAAGGCAAAGAGCGTGTGGCTCGCACTTTACGAGGACGTAAACAAGGGCTCTAACTTTACCGAAGCTTTGCTAAACCGAGGCGGAAGTTTTCCGGACTTCATGATCTCAATGGTCGATGCAGGTGAATCGGCAGGTAACCTTGATATTACGATCCAACGACTCAGCGACTTCTACGCAAATCAGAACAAGACTCAGAATACCGTCAAGAGCGCTATGATGTATCCTATCATACTCGGTATCCTGACAGTCGCAATGGTAATCGGTATGTTCACATTCATCATGCCGACGTTCGCAGGACTTATGTCGGAAGATGAGATGCCGCCGCTTTCACGAGCGCTGTTCAAATTCTCAGACTTCCTGAAAACAAAATGGTACATACTTATAATCGCAATAGTTGTTATTGTTCTGGCATTCAGATATGCACTCAAAGTTCCCGACATCAGGATAAAGTGGGACATGATGCTTATCAAGATGCCTGCGGTCGGACCTCTTATGGTAAAGATCTATGAGGGACGTTTCGCAAGAACTCTTTCATCTCTGTATTCCAGCGGTATCCCTATGGTAGACTCTCTCCAGAGATCTTCCTCGGTACTTTCCAACTCCTACGTAGACAAGATGTTCATTCAGGTCATCGACGAGGTTAAACAAGGTTCGCCTATGTCAACAGCTATCGCCAAGACTGAGATCTTCGAGGGTATGTTCACCTCAATGATCTATGTCGGCGAAGAGTCGGGCGCACTTGATGAGATCCTTGAAAAGACTGCGGACTTCTACGAGGAAGAAGCAGACGCAGCAGTTAAGCGTCTGGTATCGCTGCTTGAACCTGTCATGATCATCATCATGGGCGGTGCGATAGGTCTCTGTCTTGCAGGTATCTTCCCGCTGCTGTATGGTGGTATCGGCGGACTCGAAAACTCGTAAAACTAAACGGGGCAATAAGGCGTATGGGGCAAAGTGACAGCTTTCTGCCCCGTACATACGCCTGAGTATATGAGAAAACAAATCTTTAGAAGAGGTGAAGGAATAAATGCTGTCATTTGATATTTCTGACAGAGTTATAAACATCGTAAAGGGTGATAACTCGGCTCAAAAGATCAAGATCGAAAGGTCGTTTAGCGTAGAGGTTCCTGATGAGATGATCGCAAACGGTGAGGTTACAAACCTCAGCGGACTTGCTGATCTCCTGGTAACGAACCTTAAAGCAGAAGGTATGATGGATAAGGAAGCAGTTGTTACTTTCTCGTCCAGCTCAATAGTTTTCAAGGAACTTATCGTTCCTAAGGCAAAGGGTTCTGAATTTTTAAGTATGGTACAGAACCAGATGCAGCAGGAAATGGGTATCAACGATGAATACTCTATCTCTTACACGATCGTAGGTGAAGCAGGCGAGCAGAACCCCGGTTCTGTAAAAGTTCTTGCTACTGCGTGTCCTTCGACTATCGTTGCCGCTTACAGAAAGCTGTTCGATATAATGTCGATAAATTTAAGATCGGTAAACATCAGCTGCAACTCTATTTCAAGAATCGTGCTTGCTGACAAAACAAACCTTGAAAAGATGCCGCTGCTGGTCTGCCAGATCGACGACAACTTCTTAGGACTTATCCTGTTTGAGAACGGACAGATGGCATTCGCAAGATACGAGCCTATCTCCAAGGAGGACTATGAATCTGAGGAATACCTCACCGAGGCTATCAGTGAGAACATTTTCAGAATGGAGCAGTTCAACAAGGCAAGAGGCGGCCCGGGTCTTTCAAACGTTATACTCTACGGCAAGATCGATGACTTCATCAAGCTTGTTAACGCACTTGAATCCCTCGACGTAAGAGCTTCGGTACTGAGCGTTCCGCCGCAGATCACGGGTTATGAGAACTTTG
The DNA here is from genome assembly GCA_947169885.1 of uncultured Ruminococcus sp. Lineage (GTDB taxonomy): Bacteria > Bacillota > Clostridia > Oscillospirales > Ruminococcaceae > YE71. The sequence goes on along the minus strand of CAMVRM010000025.1, from coordinate 36,986 downwards.
AGTTCACGATCTATGCAAATGCTATCGGTGCTCTTTACAAGAGAAACAAAGCTACTGAGCGTATCAACCTGCTGGAAGTAGACACCGCATCGGGCAAGGTGACGACAAGTTCAACCGGCACTCTTATCACGCTGGGTATCTCGCTGGGCGTTTCGGTCGCACTTATCGCAGCAGTAACAGGTATCGTAAGGCTTCGTGAAAAGTCGATACTCAAAGATGTTGACGAAGTTCAGGTAAAGATAGATGAGTGTGACAAGATAATCGCTGAGAACCAGAAGCTGCACGATTACCTCATCGTTCTTAATGAGTATCAAGAGGGTATCGACACTGCTAAGCGCAACCTTGACACTCTCCCGATAATCAAGAAGGAGATATTCGACAAGATCGAGGAGAACCTCAAAAACACTGACGACAAGGAAGATATTACATACGTTGGATTCAGTTATTCGTCCAGCGGTGAGGTAAATATCACCAACGTAACTCTTGCAGAGCAGCAGTCTGCGAATGACTTCATCGGTCAGTTCATCAAGCAGGATTACTTCGCTGATGCAACTTATGCAGGTTACACAGGAACGGGTAAGGACGGCAATAACGTTGTTATTTCCAGCGTTGAACTTGCTATCAAGGATATTCCCGATGAAGAAAGCAGCGAATCTGAAGCAGAAGGAGAGGTAACAGAATAATGAAACTCAATGCAAGAGAACAACTCGTACTGGTAGTTGTATTAGTAATTGTAGTATGGATCGCAGGCGTTGTGCTGTTTATCAAGCCTTCCATTGACGCAGTAAGAGATGCAAGCAACCTTCTTTCTGACAAGCAGATGGAGCTTGCAGGAAAGCAGCAGATCATCAAGGATGACGAGAATCTTCCTCAGGAGGTCGACGATGCTTACGCAAAGGCAACTGAGACTGCAAGCGTTTTCTATCCCAGAATGATCCAGCATGAGGCAGCAACTGAACTCCAGAGCCAGTTCGACCTTGACGGCAATGGTGAGGAGCAGGAGATCCAGAACCTGAACCTCAGCATCTCGACTATCACTTCTGCTAACATTTACAGATATGTTTACACACCTGACAATGTAAACACAAGTCTCGATACGATCGTTTCAAGAGTTTCAGACGACCAGCAGACCGCTGAGATCCAGACCAGCACGATCGACATGACTGCATACAGCTTCTCGTTCAACTTCACTTCGACCAAGAAGGATCTTATGCAGTTCCTTGAAAACCTTCAGACCAACAGCCACAGAAGCCTTGTAGTATCTTCTCTCTCGATCGCAACAGTTGGCGATAACGAGGACGATACAGAGTGGACCGGTTCTATGAACCTTATGCTCTACATGGCTCCCGAGCTTCCTAAGCCCGAGGACGTTGATGACAAGAAGGCAGTTAAGACTGAAACTGTTGACGCAGTTGAGGAATGATCTTCTGAGCACTAAAATGGTAGGAGCGCGACCTGAAAACGCTCCTGCCATGATGTGTTATAATTTAGTTAAAAGTTTTAAAGACAATATAGAATTATGAAAGGTGGTAAAAAGCAATGTTGAACCAGGTAAAAAAACAAAGGCACAGTGCAAACCTTAGTGGTTCAGTGCTTTTGGCTGTCGTAGTAATGACGATGTTCGTGCTCAGTTTGGCGACCATTTGCCTTTCTGTTGTCAAGTACACCGCTCAGGCTACGAGCAAAAATGTTCAGCGAACACAGGCAAAAGTGACTGCCGAAGCAGCGCTGACAGAGTTCCTCAACGGCTACAAGGTCGGAGTGAAAGCCGAAGCAGATGCTGATGGTAAAACTGTGGAAGATTCAGACATCTACAAGGAGCTTTCGATGCTCGCAGGAACAGACCGAAATCATGCGACTGTTTATGATGTGGGCATCAAGGGCGTTGCTGACGACCAGTTTGCACACGAGTTCGGTGCAACGAAGATCCTTATCTACAAGACCACAGGTTCGGGCTTCAAGATCGAGGCTGAAACAACTTTCTCGACCCAGACCCAGACTGCTAGTATTTCGTTTGCGACACAGACACAAGTTACCAATATCCCGACTAATACTATCGAGTCTAAGAAAGGTAATGTTACCGACCACGGCGAGATCGGCATGGGTGTTGAAGGCAACATCTATCTTGAAAATGATCCTGGTTCCCGTCATGTAGACTACGTTGAGTTTTCGCACAACGGAACAAATTCTCACATTTATTCTGAAATGAACCTGTATTTCAATACTAACTTTGCTTGCTATGACGTTTATAACAAGTCTATTGAAAATACATACACAAGAGTTAACAGATATTTCCATCAGGCACCTACTATCACGATAGACGGCTATGCTTGGGTACGAAATCCATTTACTATGGCTACTGAGGTAGGCAAGTCTGATACTAACAAGGCAAATCTTGAATACTACAACCTTAGTGCAGGCGTTGATGTTCCAAGAGCTTCCGATCCTGCTTACCCTGATGTTGCTACCTATCCTGACGGCGGCTATTCGGGTTATGACGGATACCTTTGTGTTTACAAGAAATTGGTTGTAAATACTGCGGATTCTAAGGTCAAGATCGGAACAGCTGCAAGACCTCTTGATATTTATTGTCACGGCGCTTACTTTGGTCCTAATTCAACAAGCTATGACACTGTTGCGGGAACTATACCTGATCCTGCTGATCTTACAGCAACAAAGTCTGTTTCGTTTGACTTTGCCGCAGATATAGATCAGATAGAGGGAGGCTTTGGCGGCAAGTCGGTCAGAGGCGGCGGCGAAGGTGCAAAGGTTGAGCTGGGCGGTAACTTCTACTGCTATGCTTCGGGTGCTACTGCAAGCACCAGTACAGCACTTAGCGCTGAGGACGGCACTCTCGTTTTAGGCAGTGAAAATGCAAACAATGTTCTGTCGGTCGGCGGCGATGCTTACATTGGCGGTGACATATTCCTCATATCTAATAACACTTCATCTTCGACAGGTATAATCAGCGTTGCAGGTGATCTTCATGTTGCAGGCGGCTCTTGCATCTACTTTGTAAAGAGCGGTGTGATCGTTGACATGATCTCTGCTGCAAACCTCAAAAGCACTGACACCGATTTCATTTCACATCATCCTTATTTCGGAGCGATCCAGTCGCTGTTCAGAGTAGCAGGTACAGTTGATACCGCTCTTAATAACAGCTCGCTTGATGCTGACAAGGAAAGAAACTATATGCCTAAGATCGGTTACAACGCATCTGTTGGCGACAACAAGGATACCGATGTCAGAGCAAAGCTTTCTAAAACATATGAGCTTGCTTCCTCTAATGATATTTTCACCGAGGACGCTCTCGACGGTCCTAATGCGGCTTACGCACAGGATATTTCCAGCAAATACGCTGACGCTATGACACATACTTTGAGTGATACTTATGAGTATCTACCCGGCGACAGAAGACTTGTTTCTCAGAAGTTCTGCAAGGTAGAAGCTTCCGCAGGTCTTGATAAGACTGATAAGATCGTTCAGATAAACGCAAGCTGCAAGCTTACTGCCGAGCAGTCACAGGCTATTTATAACGGCAAGCAGAATGCTTACGTAATAAATGTTACTGACAGAGACATCGTTATCGCACTGCCTATAAATATCAACGGCAGAAGCGGCATTGATGCAGCGAAGGCATATTCAAACGTTGGTGCAACGTTCAGGATCATCATGAATGACCCTGTTAACAATCCTCACTTTGTATACTTCATGTGGTACATGGAGGGCAGAGAAGACGAGTGTCTGTATCTCAACTCCAAGTGGATGGCTGCTAATTATAACAAGGATCCTCTTTATTCGGACGGTGCTACAGGTGCTCCTGATTGGAGAGGATACGATAAGGTTGATTTTGAACAGGTCGTAACACTACATACATCAGAAGGAATTGCATATGATGTAAAGCCTGCACAGCTTCCTGTCGGCAAGATCCAGAGCAAGGATGGCAACGGCTGGATAACAGCTATGACTTCGGGTCGTCCCGGAGATGACGGAATAGGCACTTGTCTCAGAGGTCTATTTATTGAATTCAGAGCGCAGAACGGTCTGAAAAATGTTCAGATCGCAGACTATCGTCTTGCAAATCCTGCTCCGATCTCTTCAAGCGACCCTGATGATATGACTGCATTTGCAAACTCGATGATCCAGAGCTTCAAGTGCAAAGAGTTCCTCAATGTTGATATTGATAACTACATCATGTATCTCATTCCCGATTACGCAACTGTAAGCGTCGATGCAGCAAGCTCAGGTATGCAGACCATGATCCAGGGCGTTCTTTACGGCTGGAACTCTCAGATGCAGTTCAACATTTCTTCGGGTTCGAGGATCGTAGGACAGATCAAGTGCGACTGCTACGTATTTACCGATCATGCAGACTCTAACCCCACAGTTGTTGACCTTCCTATGGGCAGCGGTTCACTTCTCGGTTATGCGTCCGCTATCCACGGAACAACGACCTCGGCGACAGACCCTGACTCGATCAAGATACAATACTTCGAGTATTAATAAGGAGGGTGCGGAATGAATAAAACAAAAAACCTCAAGGGTATGACCCTCGTTGAGGTAGTTGTTGCAATGTCGATATTCTCCTTCATGACCCTTGCGATAACCATGTCATTCGCTGCTGCGATGAAGTTTAACGCAAGAAACCAGAAGCGTGACTACGAACTGAAAGTCCAGCAGGGCAAGATCGAAACAGGTTATGCCGCAGGACTTGAAGTTTATGACAACTCTTTCGACCCCTCAGCTACTCCTCAAAAAAGAGAGCTGGAATTCAAAAAATCTGACGGTACTGCGCTGACTTTCAGCGCACCGTCTGACGCTTTCAAGGGGCTTGTTGAGTATAATGCAACAAAAACTCAGCTCAATGACGGCGACATCAACTTCCAGATCAAGAAGTTCTCGACTTCAAACCTTAGTTCCAGCGTGACAAGCGCTGACCCTGCTAACAATAACTTTAAACTTGTTATCAACAACACTTCTACTGACCCTGTTGAAATCAGAGTATTCATGAGGGACGGTGCAACAGGCTACATCGGCGATTATGACACGGGCTATAAGCACAAGTCCTCGCTGTTCATTCAGTCTCTTCCGGGTTATGACCCTGATGCAGAGATCGAAGCAAGTGAATATGACAAGACTGATGATTCATGGAAAACAACAACAAACGCTGTTCCCTCGACTTTCGTTCTCGGACTGCATTTGCCGCCTGCGGACGGTCTGACGGGAAGCCCTGCATCTTCTATATCAGTTCAGTTTGTTAAGCACAACAGCGTTGTAGGTTCAGAGACGATCGCTCGTTCAAGCTTTGTAACAGCAGCATCGGGCGTTCTCGAATTCAATTATGATGGTTCGTCATTATCACCGAAGTGAAAGGAGTTGTAACAACATGAGAAAGAAACATCTGAAACATGGTTTCTCGCTTGTTGAGCTTGTTGTTGTTACGATGCTCATGGGCATCATAACTACTGCACTTGTAATGATACTTCGTCCTTCACAGCAGCACTACAAGAACATTACAAACAAGGCTTACGAGCAGCAGACCATTATCAATGCGACCGATGTTATCAACGGTTCGCTGAGATATGCTACCAATTTAAAGATAATCTATGCTGACGAAAACGACAAAGTAGGCGGCGTACCTGTCGGCTCAATGGTCGACCCCGCAGCATATCCGAGCTTTATCAAGCTTGCAAACGGCGTTCGTGAAACGATCGGTACGTTTGATGCAAGAGGTTATGCTATCAAAGGCACGACCGCAACAATGGCAGCTGAACAGTCCGTTCTTTCAAAGGCACTGTTCTCTGACTACGATTACCAGTTCAGCATTGAAGCTTATAACACCACTCCCGGTAATCAGAGCATTACGATCGGCATTGCTGCAACTCCTATGAGACAGAATGCAAGCCGTACAGCTATGGAGCTTGACACCGACAGAACTTATGAGTTCTCCGAGACATTCAAGTTCCTGAACTTTATCAATAAGGGAATGGTTGGTGACAAGATGGGCAATTTTGACATTGACACCAGCATTCTTCCCGACAAAGGTTCTATCTACATTTTCTTCGCACAGCCTAAGAATGTAAAGGAAACCGGAACAAAGGTAGTGTTAAACACTCACGGCGGTGAGCTGCCTGTTAACAACGGCGCATATGATCCGAAGGTACTTTACCTTGAGCCTAACAAGGAAGGCGAAGTTGATTACAACAGGATCTATTTCGTAAATCACGCATCTGTTCACACAAACAACACTTCTGAGTTCAAGCCCTCAGCACACAACGGCGCAACTTACACCCGTTGGGAAACCAAGGGTACAGCTACTCTTGATGATGATACTCAGAACAGTAACATCGGTCAGGTCTATGCTGATAACTACATCGACATCGAGTGGGGCGAAGACGGCACTGCTTATGTTGAGATAGCTGCTAACCAGGTCTACCAGGAAGCAGCAGGCACTCATCAGATGATACAGGCAAGCAAGGTGCTTGTAAAGGTAACTCAGGCAGATTTTTCTGACAGCCCTGTCAAGTATTTCTACTATGCTGATGATTATGTTGATACTACTGCACTCCCGAACAACAGCCTTTTCCTGCACAACACTTGGGATCCTGCTCACCCTGAGTTCGGCGACCCGACCCTCAAATCCAAGACCAAGGTCATTCACTATGTTCACAGAATGGGCGACACTGTAAAGGGTGTCAGAGTTGAGGCTTCAACAACAGGTCCTGCTGCATCGGTTACAGGTGCTTCCGGTCTTGTAAACTGCCCTAACACAATGGACGTGACACTCGTTCTCAAGGGCAACGATACTGACACTTCAACAGCAAGCATTTATTCGGGCAACACTTCAACACTTCTTCACAAGTTCACACTTGAAGACAGTGATCCTGATGAGATCTGGGTATGCAACGGCGTTAAGTATGACGATCCTGCTGCTATCCCTGATGATCCCGATCCTATCACTATCCACTTTATTCCCTCTTATGAGATGTCTTTCAATGGACTTTCAGTTGGAACAAATGTTCCGCATCTCTCTGAGATCGACGGCAATGAGATCCCTGCAATAGAGTCTCCTATGGTACTTCCGACTGACAGTAAGACGGATTATAAGATCGTTATCGCTGAGGGCGGCAATGCACACCTTGTTCTCAAAGATCAGTATGGCGGAGATGTTCCGATAATGTCCATTACGGGCGGCATCGCATTTTTCCCTCTGACACACGATGATTCCGGCAATGAGTACTGGCTGTATAACGGTCATGTATTTTACAACGAAGCTGATCTTCCTAAGTTCAGCTATGAAGTGAACGTTCACTATCTGTATGTTCCCGGCAGTACAGACAGAGGTCTGATGGTATTTGACTATGATGATATTCCTGCAAGCACTGAACTTAATGGTTCAACTCTGGCAGACAGAGATTCTACCAACGGCGGCTGGGATTCCGACGGCAGAGGCGTTCGCTTTGAGAGAAAGGAAGACTTTGATCTCAATATCAATCTCGCAAATCCTTCTGCAAGAGTAAACATCATGTTGCTCAATCAGTGGAGTTCGGTCAACTTTCTGCCTATCGACACTAATACTGTTCACGATATTTGGATAGTCAGTGACTCTTCGGGCGCTAAGATCGTTTCTGAGGAGGATTGGAACGCAGCTAAGGAAGCTCGTGAGTCAGGCGGCACAGCAGGTCCTGTCGGCGAAGGCACTCTTACTATTGAAATGGCAGGAAGTCGTTTAGACGGTTTAAAAGCCGACACCGGAGGATATACCACTTATATAACTACAATAACTTACAGAAACAATAGTGATGCACCTGTTTCAAACTATAATTTCAGCCTTAATCTTCCTGATTCGTTAGTATCCCCGACTTCTGGCTGTGATTTCAGTATTCCCGATGCTTCGGTTCATGGAACTAACTATCAGCTCAACAGTAACTTTATCGGTGCTAATGTCAGCGGCAGAACGATCAATGTTTACAATGTATCTCAGTCTTGGGGCGAACTGATCCTTAACCCCGGTGATTATATTACTATTGAGGTCAAGGTATACAATTGGCATCCCGGATTTGCTGAATCTGAGCTTGGCGATCCCACATTCGCAGGCTGATAAACAGCAACTTAAACCAAACACAATTCACGTCAAGCCCCCCTGAACAAGGGGCTTGATGCTGAAAAAATCCCCCGAACTCTTGCAAGGGGTTCGGAGGATTTTTTGAGCAAGTTATAAAAAACTCATTTGAGCATCGGATAAACAGGAAATGCGATCGTTATTCCTTCGCCATAGATAAGCTCTCCAAGTCCTGTGAAGTTCATATAGATATTAACAATATCCCAGCCCCACAGCATCGAAATGAATATCCCGAGAGACAGCCACGGTCCGAATGCAAATTTTGATTCGCCGTTTATGCGTTTCAGGATAAGACCACCGATCGCACCAAGTACAACTCCGATGAACAGAGCAGCAACTATGCGGTGAACGCCAAGGAACAGACCTGCCGCCGCCATTAAGTAAACATCTCCCATGCCCATTGCACGCTCTTTCGAGATAAGCGCTATGAGCAGCAGTGGAACGCTTGCGGCAAATGCACCGATGATATAGTGGTGCAGGGAACTGCTGTTGAAGACCAGGTTTATTGCTTCAAGCCCGAGCAGGAACTTGATAACGCCCAGAACTGCGATGAAAATAACAACATAAGTCGAGATCATCTGAGTGTCCCAGTCCATAAAGAAGACAACCACCAGCGCTGAAAAAACAAGACTGTAAAGTATAGCTTTAAAGCCTGTTCCGCTGCCCATCATGTCTTGATTTATGGCGATGATGAGCCAGCCTATTCCGTTCAGGGCTTCAACGACTGTGTATCTCGGCGAGATCTTCGCTCCACAGGCACGGCATTTTCCTTTTAAGCAACACCAGCTGATTATCGGTACAAGGTCACGGCGCAGGATAGGCGTTCCGCAGCTCATGCAGTGAGAATTGCTTTTGATGAGCGACTCCTCTTTCGGAAGGCGGTAGATGCAAACATTCAGAAAGCTGCCGACACAAACGCCGAAAATAAAATAGATCGAATACATGAGCACGGTGAAAAACATATACATAGTATCAAATTCAGCCATTTATTTCACCCCCTTTATACATTTGATAATAATATTCTAGCATATTTTGAAATCAATTTCAATAGTTATTTTTTCTTTTTGATACAAAAAGTCACGGCTCGTCGCAGCAGGCTGATGACTTTAAAGGCTAAACTATGCTGCGGAGATGGGAGTTATGTTGTATGAAGAATATACCTATTGGTGAACACCTTATCGAAAAAGGTCTTATTACTGCTGAAGATCTTCAAGCGGTACTGGAAGCCCAGAAAGAAGAGAAAAACAAGGGCAAAAAAATGGGCGACCTTATTCAGGAGATGGGTCTTGTTACTGAAAAGCAGTTTGCTGAGGTGCTTGCCGAGCGTTTGAACATCAAGTTCGTTGATGTTGAGAACATTGAGCTTTTCCCTGATATTGTTAAAAAGATACCTGAGGATAAAGCAAGAAAATATAATTGTATCGCTATCGAACTTTCAACTACCGGCAGACGACTGACTGTTGCTACCGACAACCCGTCAGACTTCTACGCAATGGAAGACCTCAGAGGTATCACGGGCTGCTCCATTTCTTTCAAAATGGGTGTTGGAAGTGCTATCACCCGTGCTATCGGTAACTTCTATTCAAAGGGTGCTACTGATGCTATCGTTGAGGAAGCTGCAAAGCAGAAAGAAGAGGAGATGTCGCTTGACGATCTCGTTGCAGAAGCTTCCAACGACCGTATCGACAACGCACCTATCGTTCAGCTTGCCACTCAGATCGTTGAAAACTCTTTCCGTATGGACGCAACGGATATTCATATCGAGCCGTTCAAGGATCACACCACATTAAGAGTCCGTGTTAACGGCGACCTTGTTCCGCTCAGAGAGCCGATACCTGCATCGCTGCACACTGCACTCGTAACACGTTTTAAGATACTTTCGGGCATGAACATCGCAGAAAAGCGTGTACCTCAGGACGGACGTATGACGCAAGTCATCGACGGCAGAGTTGTTGACCTTCGTGTGTCTAACTTACCTATGGTATACGGCGAGAAGGTCGTTCTCCGTATCCTTGCAGGCGACTCGATGGTAAAGAAGATACAAGATCTCGGTATGACCGAATACAACTATAATCGTTTCTGTGAGTGTCTTAAAGTTCCGCAGGGAGTTATCCTTGTTACAGGACCTACCGGTTCAGGTAAATCTACCACCCTTTATGCAACGCTCGGTGAGATAGCAAAGCCGAACCTCAACGTTATCACGGTCGAAGACCCTGTCGAAAAGAAGATCGCCAACATCAATCAGTGTCAGATAAACGATAAGGCAGGCATGACATTTGCGGCTGCACTTCGTTCTATCCTTCGTCAGGACCCTGACATCATAATGGTCGGTGAGATGCGTGACGAGGAGACCGCTTCGATAGCTATAAGAGCAGCTATCACAGGACACCTCGTGCTTTCGACAATACATACCAACGATGCTGCTTCAACAGTTACCCGTCTTGTGGATATGGGCGTTCTGCCTTACATGGTCGCAACTTCGCTCATCGGCATCATTGCTCAGCGACTTACCAAGACACTTTGCCCCGCCTGCAAAGAGCCTGTTGAGACAACTCCGCTTGACATGGAACTTATGGAGATAAGCGAGCCTATGACGATCTACAAGCGCAAAGGCTGCCCAGCCTGCAACGGAACAGGATACAAGGGCAGAACTGCTATACACGAGATCCTTCTGACTACTCAGGAAATGAAGGCTCTTATCACCCGAGGCGCAAAGGCAGACGAGATACAGGCTCTTGCAAGAGAGCAGGGCTGCAAGCTGCTTCGTGACAATGCTTCCTTACTCGTTCAGCAGGGCAAGACTGATATGGACGAGCTTGTGCGTGTAACCTACGCCGTATAAATTCAAACAAAGTGAGGTAATCAAAAAATGGCAATCGACATTAACAAGATACTGGACGAATCAAGAGCGCTGGGCTGCTCTGACTTGCATTTTACTGTTGGTATCCCCCCTATCGTAAGACAGGGCGGCAGCCTTCGCAAGCTTTCCTCTTACCCTGACATGACGGAGATAGACATTCAGCAGATCTGTCGTTCCATGACAAACGAGCGTCAGATGCAGCAGATCAGAGATCACATCGACACTGACTTTACATACGTTTCACTTCGTGGTTTCCGTCACCGTGTCAATGTATACCGTCAGAGAGGCTATACTGCTATCGCTATCCGTCTGCTCCGCAATGACATCCCGACTTTCACCGACCTCGACCTGCCTCCCGTGCTTTCCGAGTTCGTTATGCGTCCCCGTGGACTTGTGCTTGTTACAGGTCCTACCGGTTCGGGTAAATCAACAACGCTTGCTGCAATGATCGACCATGTTAATCTGCACAAGTCTGCACACATCATCACTATCGAAGACCCTATCGAGTATCTTCACGCACACAAGCGCTGCATGGTAAACCAGCGTGAGATCGGCGGCGACGTTCCCTCGTTCGCACTTGCTATCCGTGCCGCTCTTCGTGAGGACCCCGATATTATACTCGTCGGAGAAATGCGTGACTTCGAGACTATCGAAGCTGCCGTAACCGCCGCTGAAACAGGACACCTTGTAATGAGCACACTTCACACCACTTCCGCTCCTTCCACCGTTGACCGTATCATCGACGTTTTCCCGGCTCACCAGCAGCACCAGATCAGAACTCAGCTTGCAACCGTTCTTGTTGGTATCTGCACACAGACCCTTTGCCGTACACTTGACGGCACAAGCCGTGTAGCTTGCTGTGAGATACTCAACGCTACTGACCCTATCAAGGCTATGATCCGTGATGATAAGGTGCATCTTATCAACTCCGCAATGCAGACCGGTAAGAAAGACGGAATGCAGACCCTTGACCAGGAGCTTGCAAAGCTTGTTAACGACAGAAAGATCAGCCGTGAGGTTGCTCTTGAAAAGTGCGCTAACCCCGGCGACCTCCAGAGATTCATCAATTCGGGCAAGGGCATTGTCTGATAGCTGTCAGCTGACTGCATAAAATCCAATGACACAAATAACGGCATTACAGTATTTTTGGGTACTGTAATGCCGTGTTTTTTTACATTGTTATCTTTTTTGCGTTCTTGCAGCAGTCAAATATCTGCGAATACAGCTCGGGCGGAATGTCCTTATTCATCATGAAAATGCTGTGGTCATCTTTGTCGATAAGCGCAAAACATTCTTCGTCCTCGTATATCTTCACGATAGCGGAGCAGGGAATGAGTTCAGCGCCGTTTTTGAACATCACAAACGTTAAAAGCCTGTCACGATGAACGATACAGTCGGGAAAAAACTTCGCATCGGTTATGCGCTTTAAGTCCAGCCCCGTTTTGCGTATCATTTTTCTTATGTAAAAAGCACTTTTCAGGAAAGATACAAGACAATTATAACCTGCAATACCCAGCGGAACAGCTGCAAAAAGCGTTATGAAGTAAGCCGTGTTTTCATCGGAAAAACTGTCGGCATTCGTCATTGCGAAGATAATAAGTGCAGCACCGATGAGGAAAAAGATCACCGCAGGAACAGTGCGCTTTTTGCGAAATGCTGCGTAGCGGGGAAGAAACGTTTCAGTACTGACTGTTGATACGACCTGAGCGTAAGGTTTGTCGGGGCGCTCGGCGAGATATTCGTCTTGTTCAACTAACTTGTATTTATGTATATAAGCGTTTTTGCTGTCAGTCATGGCTTGCTCCCTTAATTGAGATACTCATAGACCGCCTGAGACAGCATCGTGAAGAAATCAAAAGTCTCAAAGCCGTTGTCGGGATAGTCGCACATGATAACAAGTATGTAATCGCCGTTCGGGGCGCACACGATAGCAGAATCGTGGCTCACGTCATAAGTCTCACCCGTTTTGTTCGCAACTGCAACATTCTGAGGAATGCCCGCAGGAATTTTGTCCCTGTATTCCTGATCGAGAAGCAGACACATCATTCTTGCGGAGTAGAGCTTTGAGACACACTCACCGTTGTAAATATCTTCCAGAAGTTTGCCTATGTCCTTTGCAGAGGTCTGATTTTCACGGTCTTCGGGGTCTTCAAGTCCGTCAGCGTTATCAGCAGGATAAAGCCCCGTATACTGATAAGTGTCGTTCAAGCCGTGTTCGGCGCACCACTTAGTTATATAGCCGTTTCCCATATCCCACACAAGGTTGTTGAAGCTGACATTGTTGCTTCCCGAAGCCATTGCCGAAATATCGGGGTAGAGCGTTTCTTCCGAGTAGATGCCGTCATATATCTGCTGATATGCCGCCGCCATTGCGAAAAGCTTGATAGTGCTGGCAGGATAAAAAGTCCTGTCATTTATAAGGAACGATTCACCCGTGTCAAGCTTTTTGAAGTATACCGACCAGTCGCCCCCCTGAGTTTCAAGCATTTCACTGACCATTTGTTTCAGTTCGTTGATGTCAGCTTTTTTCGCTGCTTGTTCCTCATCAGAGGAAGTCTGAACGTCTGTCTGTTCTGCCAATGAAGTCGCCGAAGTCTTTTCTTTTGCAGGTGTTTTTTTATCGTTGTTCTTTTTGGAAGCGGCAGCGATCACGATGACCAGCACCGCAACGAATATCGCAGCAGCTGCTGCAAGTCTGCCTTTTTTCAAACGCTGTATCTTCTTAGTCGGCATGACCGATCACCTCCAAGACGATCGTATGTGAACGTTCTAAGTTCTTTATTCTTCTGTTTCGGGCGTTTCGCTGACGACTGTTGCAACTCCGTTTGAGTCGAAGTTATAGGTAACGCCATCTATTTCCAGAACTGTGTCTGTGAATGCAATACCTGACGCTGTTGTGTAATATCTCTGAGTGTTCCATGTTGTCCAGCCCTCTTTGGCATAGCCTGCATCTCCGATGATGTACTTCACGCCGCCGAGAGTGAACGGTCCACGAAGCTGTGCGCCTTTTTCAAGGTAATAGGTCTTTCCGTCAATTGTTGTCCAGCCGTTTTTAAGCTTTGCGTCCGAACCGAAGTAATAGAGTATGCCCTCTATCTCCGTCCAGCCTGCAACTGCGATGCCGTCCGAACCGAAGTAATAAGTCGTGTCGCTGTCTGTGCTGACCCATTTGTTCTTGACAGAGCCGTTTGTGGTGATGTAGTAGATCGCACTTCCGTCTTTCTGAATGCCTGTCTGCAAAACGCCGCTTGAATTGAAGCAGTACATCGAGCCGCCGATCTCACGCCAGCCCGTCACAGCATAGCCGTTTTCGTCAAAGTAATAAGTCTTGTTCTTTTCGGTGCGGAAATCGTTAGCTACCCAGCCGTTTCCCTCAGCACAGCGCACGCCGTCATCGGTTTTGGTTATGCCCGCAGGAAGTGAACCGTCCTTGTTGAATTCGTATTCCTGACCGTCAACTGTGCATTTTCCCGAAACGCACAGCCCGAACTGTCCGAGATAATATTTCTTGCCGTTTATCGTCTGCCAGCCTGTCATTTTTTCGCCCGTCACAGGGTCAAAGTAGAACTTGAAGCCCGAGATCTTCTGCCAGCCGACTCTTATTATGTGGTCACTTCCGAAAAAGTGCTGATAGAACAGCGAATCGCCCAGTTTGTTATAAGCTGTTATGACATTCGCCTCGTAGGAACTGTCGCTCAGATAGGTGTGTTCCAGTTCACGCAGGCGGTTCTTTTCATCTTCTGTCAGCTTTATCTTCTTGTCAGTCTCAGCCGATTGTGCTTTCTGCATAAGCTTGTAGTCACTGCGGAACTGCTTGATGTCAGCCCTCAGCTGATCGTTATATGGGAGCGTGTGTGTCAGACCCTCGGCAGCCTGATGCGTTTTCTGGTCGAAGTAGTAAACATCGCCGTCCTCTTCATAAAAGCCCTGCCATACCTTGCCGTCAGTGCCGAAGTAATATAACTGACCGCCGAACTTGTACCAGCCGTAGCAAAGCTTGTTGCTGTCGCCGAAGTAGTAGTAATCATACCCCTCTTTGATAAAGCCCTTAGCCGCCTTGCCGTCAGCATTGAAGTAATATTTGTTGCCGTTGTCCGTGAACCAGCCGACTGTCATAACGCCCACATCGTCAAAATGATAGTTGTCGCCTGCTATCATCTGCCAGCCTTTGACCATATGGTGATCCTGATCGAAGTAATAATCTTTGCCGTCGATCGTGACGAAGCCCTGAGCGAACACGCCTGTTTTTTCGTCGGCGTGCATAAAGAACTTGCCCGAATCGTCCTTAGTCCAGCCTGTGAACATTATGCCGTTCGACTGAAAATCATAAAGTTCGCCGTTTATGACCGTCTTGCCTGTTACCATGTGACCGTCATCGGCGAAATAATAGGTGTTGCCGTCTATCTCGGTGAAGCCCGAAGCACGCTGACCCTCTTTTTCTCCCGACTCATAGAAATAGTACCAGTAGCCGTTTATTTCGGCAAGTCCGAGGATACGTTCACCTGTGGGGCTGTAATAATACTTGCCGTCATTCTGGAAACCCGTGTCGGGAAAGCCGTGATCGTTGAAGCAGTATTCCTTGCCGTTGAAGTCATGCAGACCCGTCTTGAAGATGCCCGACTCGTCCGAGAAGTAATATTCCTCGCCGTCTATCTTGATGATACCCTTTTGCATAACGCCCATTTGGTCGAAATAATAGGTATTGCCGTCAAAAGTCTGCCAGCCTTTCAGAACTATGCCGTCCTCATCGAACAGGTAAGAAGCGTTATTGATAAGTTTCAGACCTTTCGCACGTTCATGAGTGGTGCGTATGATATAGTAAGTGCCTTCCTCGTTAGTATGCCAGCCGGGTGAGCGGTTAAGGCTGTAATCGAAGTAATACATAAACCCTGCGCCGACAGCAACAGTGCAGGCTGCGGAAGTGAGTGCCGCAGTAAGCAGCGAGCCGTGAGAACGCAAAGTAAAAGCAGTAAGATTTTTGTTTATAGCCATAAATTTCATCAACCTCGAAAAAAACAAAAAAGGTGTACACTATATATTATACCACATCTGAACGGATTTTGCAAGCGATAAAATAAATAAGAAATAAGAGATAAGAAATAAGAAATAATGTGCGCCTTCGGCGTTATTTAAAATAAGAAATAATAAATAAGAGATAATGTGTTCGCTTCGTTCAAGGGTCTAAATAAAGATAAAGTTCTGTACAGGCGTATTTTTATACGCCTATACGCCGTAAACAGATATTAGATAATAAATAACAGATAAGAGACAATAAATAAGAGATAAGAGATGAGAGATAAGAGATAAGAGATAATAAATAAGAGATAAGAATTTATATAAATATTTTAAACCGTCTGTTATTTGGACAAAGGGGCATTTTCATATATATGCGGCTTTTTTCGGCTTTATCGGCTCAAAACATATCAATATTAACTTCAAATAGGTCAAATTACTATTTCTGATATAAAACGGCTGAAAGTATGAATATTTATATATTTAAAATTCACGCAAATTATCTATTTACTTTTTACTTTTTTGAGTATGATATTACTTGAAAGAGAGGCGATAATATGTCGATATTCAATATGGTAAAAGAACTTGTGGACGTGCCTGATGACGTTCAGCTATCATTCATAATATACACTGACCGTCAAAAACGGCGTATAGGCGTATAAGTGGCGTAAATACGTGGTTTTTGGCGTATAGGTCAAGCGTATGATTCTTATGACAGCGTATTTTTATACGCCATGTAGGGGCGCACATTATTTCTTATTTCTTATCTTTTATCTGTTATCTGAAAAAAATCTCCCCTGTGCGTGTGCAAAGGGGAGAAAGAAATATTTATCAGCTGTTAGCGGAAATATAAGCAGAGATCGCGGCGTTTATGTCTTTGAGTTCGCTCTCGACAGTCGAGCCCCAGCTCTCTCGCAGTTCGCTCCATGTGTAGCGATGACCTGCATCGTCAGTCTTGTTGGTGAACTCATAGAGTTTTCTTGTTACGCAGCTGCCGTCCTCGTTGGAGTTGTCGTCCGAAAGCGTGCCCGAGATGCCGTAGCCGTAGTCGAACACCTGCTTGTATTCGGTGGAAGAAGCGTCAACGATGACCTGATACATATCTTCTGTCCAGTGGGGGTTGGCGTTGAGGAATTTCTCCTTGCCGTTTTCCTTGTATTCATCGCTGGTCGCAGCGATACGGCAGCACTCGAACCATGTTTTGACGGCATCGCTCTTGTCACTGCCCTTGACCCACATATAAGCGGTCATAGCTGAGGACATATACTTCTCATCGGTGTTCGGGTCGGAGGGCATCGGAACTATGCGCCAGTCATCGCCGTCCTTAGGTCCTGCGTTTCCTGTCATCGCCCATGTTCCCATACTGTAAAACAGAACGTTTCCGCCTTTGAGGGTGTTGCTCGCACTTCCTGTCCATGTGTCGAAGATATAGCCGTTCTTTCCCAGCTCATAGAGCATATTCTCGGCACGCTCGATGTCGGGATCGTTGAGGTTTGAAACGAACTGGTTGTTTGCCTTGTCGTAGTTTATCATGGTCTTGCCCGTCTGCTGGATTATCTGGGTGTTGAACCAGCCGTTTATGCCGTAGCGTTCATCATCGCCCGACGCATTCGAGCAGAAAGTGTTGATAAGGTCTACCCAGTTATCCCAGTTCCACTCGCCGTTTATGTACAGCTCGTAAGGATCGTCAAGTCCCTCGCTCTGGATAAGGTCATAGTCATACATCATGAAAGTTGTCGGCTCGAAAGAGATAGGCGCAACGTAGTGCTTGCCTGCCATTTCAAACTGATCGGCAGTTTCTTTCGTGTCAGTCCAGAGCGCATCGTCAAAGTTCACGATGTCGTCAACGGGCTGATACATATCCTTGACCACCTGACAGGGGAAAGCGAGCCATTCATACTTGAAAATATCGGGGACGTTCTGTTTGGACATGATAGCTGCCGCAAGCTTGTCGAACTTCTGACTGTCAATGACCTGATCCCACACGACTGTACCGCCCTTGTTGTTGAAAAGCGTCATTTCAACAGTTTTGTCCTGACCCTTTGAGGGATTGAGGTCATATGTACCCATCCAGCGTATCTCAGTCGCTGCGCCCTCGGGTATAGAGTCTATCTCGTCAGTATCGTTGACCGAGACTGTCTCGACCTGCGAAACATCATCTTCGGACGAACTGCCGCTGTTTCCGCAGCCGACTGCCGCACTGACGGAGAGTACTGCCGCAAGAAGTGCCGCTGTTCTTTTGAGTTTTCTGTTTATCATATGAACACCTTTACCTTTCAAAAAAATCGTGAACTGTTGTGCAAAATTCTTTTAGAAGTGCATTTCAGTCAGACATTTTGCCTGAATATAGTTAAATTATAGACTAATTTAACGTCATTGTCAATATACATAAAAGACAAAAACACGCCTGACTTTTGTGCATATTATCCTAAAAATCGGCTTAAAATTGTGCATAAACTATTGAATAATAATATCCTTGCAGATAATAAAATATTCAGTCTTATAAAGTTTCATATTTTTACATTGACGTTTAAATGGAAATTTTTGATATATGATAAGCATTTGCCCATGTTATTTTTCAATAAAACTATATTCAAAAAAGCAACATTAAAATTTGTCACTTGTTCCCTGTTTCAAATTTCTGATTTCTTAATTCAAATTGCATTGACATTTGACGAAATATGTGCTAAAATAGTCTTGTATATCGCTTTTGACTGCCAAAATGAAAGGTCACTAATATGTATAAAAATATGAAAGCGGCGGCACTGCTCACAACGGCAGTTCTGCTCACAGGCTGCGGAGCATCGGTACAGGCGGCTGAGGCTGACGAGACAAAAGAGGCTGTAACGGCTTCTGTGACGGCTGAGGCTGTTCCTGCTGAACAGACCGCTGAAACCAATGTTGTGACTTCCGCTGTTACAACAATGACAACCACTGCAAGACCTGCTGTCGAAACAACTGCTGTCGAAACGCAAGCACTGAAAGAACCGACTGCGATAAAAAAAGATATACTTTCGGGTCACAGGTTTTCAACATCGGATTTCCCGAAAAAGGTCTATTCAAACAAGAAGCTTAAAAAAGCATTTGAGGAGATAGATAAGCTGTGCGATTCGTTCGGTTATGACCTGAGTTTTGAGTATGAGAACCTTGAAACGGGCGCACAGTGTTCCTACAATAACGGCAGGTATTACGGCTGCTGTTCAACTATCAAAGCGCCGTTCTGCAAGTATCTGCTGGAAAGCGGTATCGACCTTGACGAAAAAGTGAAGATAACCGAGTTATGGTATCCGTATATCGACACCGTTTCGGACGCAGGCTATGGGAGCAAGTTCACGGCAAGGGAACTTATCAGGCTTGCGATAACCGAGTCGGACAATTCCGCATACATGAACCTTGTGAAGAAATACGGTTTTGAGGGTTTCAATGAGATGAATGCGGAACTTGGGGCGAATTATTATCTTGGGTATGACTACTACTTCAACGAATGCACCGCCGCCGACCTGCTGAAAGAATATGAGGACATTTTCTTTTATGCGCAGGACACTAAGCGTGGTGAATGGCTGACGAAGCTTATGCGGAAGACAGACCTTGAAACGCAGATAACCGCCGAACTGAAAGACAAGTATCCTGTTTCGCACAAGTATGGTTCGGATATTGAGCAGGAATGTTATCATGACTGTGCGATATGCTATGCTGATTCGCCGTTCATTCTGATAATCATGACGGAGCAAGTTCCCGAAACGGATACTTGTGACAAGATATTCCGCAAGCTTGCAAAACAGTTCGACATTGTGAACGAACAGCTTGCGGCGGATCAGGGCTGATATAAAAGTTACGGTCATACGTATGCTCAGACGGAGTAAAGCTATGACTATCGCAGAATTCTTCTATACATATAATAAAACAGATATTTCTGCTGAGACAGTTGAAAGGGAACTGAGGCTGAAAGAGCCGTCTGTTTTGCTCCCTAAACTGCAAAAAAAGGGCTTTCTCGAAAATATCAACTATGACTATGAGAAAAAAGTCTTTCACACTTATATCAAGAAAGAACCGCCGCAGGACTTTAAGGAACGCACGGTCATATGCGGCAACTGCGGAGCATCGGTGAAACTCATGCACAACAGCCCTGACTGCTGCCCTTACTGCGATGTGCCGCTGTCAATAGAAAAGTAAAATAATAGATAATATAAATAACACGGAGGTATTAACATGAACGAACTGAAAGCATATGCTGTCCACATGGGCGAAGCGAAGTGTGCCGTTGATCTGGGCGACGGCTCGGAAAGAGGAGAATACGTCAATCAGGACTATATCCTGCACAAGCTTGGCAGACCCCACAGAGGAATAAGCCTTATGTACTGCTACTATCCGCTGGACAAGGAGTTCCCTCAGAGAATTTCCGAAGCCTGCAAGGATATGGACGTTTCTTTTGCGTGGGATTATCCTTATGATGATTACTTCACCTATAAAGGCGGTCTGAACGGCAATACCGAGGGCGAGCCTTTCAACTATATGCGTGATGTACGCCGCCACGGTCAGGAAGTTATCCTTACGCTTACCATTGACCCGAACGTTTCGGACGAACACCTTATCGCTATCGCAAACGATCTGAAAACTTTCGGACGTATGCAGCTCAGGATAAACCACGAAGCAACCGGCAACTGGTTCAGCTTCACAAAGCGTGCTACTTATCAGGAGATCGCTGATTTCTACTGCCGTTTCAACAAGATACTGAAAGAATACGCTCCGAACGTTTCAACGATACTCTGCGCAGGCGGTATCGACGACTCAAAGGGCGAGATCGAAATGGAAAAAGAGTTTGAGCAGGCGTTCAAGGACACCGACATTTGGAGCGTTGACAAGTATTTCGCTTTACACTGGGGCTGGCCTTACGATGTTGCAGAGCGCAATCAGGGCGGCAACACCCCCTCCGAGACAACTCACGCCCGTGACAACATCAAGAACGTTTACGAGTGGACAAAGCGCACCTGCAAGCGTCTGACTGAGATAAACGGCGGCGTGAAGAAACCCATGGTCATGAGCGAGTTCAACGCTGACGGCGATGTTACAGGACCTTATGAGCAGGCTGACATGGTGAAAGAATACTGCGATATGCTGAAAGCAGACCCCGAGCAGGGCTGGTTCAACGCATTTTCGATGTATCAGTTCCGTGACAGGGGCAGGCTGGGTCTTGAGATCGAAGACCCGAACTATTCCGACTGCGGAATAGAACAGCCGCTCATGGGCGTATACAAAAAAATCATCCACGATGACTACTTCAAGCCCGAAATGACGAGGGGCGAGGAGCTTGCGTTCCCTGCAAAGCTTCGCTGGGGCGGTTCGCAGGACGCAGAGGGTATTGAGATACCGCTTCACTTTGAGAAGAACCCTCATTTCTGTGAAGTGACCTTTGATGATGACAGCAACCTTATGATGGAGATAAACGGCAAGTGGTTCTATAAGTCGCCGAAAGCGAGAACGATAGACCTTATGAGTGCGTTTTTCGAGAAGCCCTTAGAGGGTGAAGCGGAGTTGACACTGAGGATATTTGCACCGCCTGCAACGGGTGAGAACGATCTGACGGCTGAGGACGGAATGTTCAACAGCTATGCAACGATAGAGAAGCTCCCGAATATCCGCATAAGATTCGAGCCGGTCGAGGTTTAATTTTAAATAAGAAATAAGAAAGACTGACGTAAACCAAAAGGTTTGCGCAAACGTCCCGTGTTCGCAATAACATTCAATTTGCAATTGCAATTTCACACGTTAAAGTCAAACAGCACAAGAAAAGGAAGTATGTAAAAATGAACAACATGGAATTCATTAGAAAACTGCCTATCCCGAAAGAGATCAAGGAACAGTTCCCTCTCTCGGACGACATCAAGGCTATCAAGGAACGCCGTGACAAGGAGATAGCAGACGTGTTCGAGGGCAAGTCGGACAAGCTGCTGCTCATCATCGGACCTTGCTCCGCTGACCGTGAGGACGCAGTACTCGATTACACTAACCGCCTTGCAGGTTTGCAGGAAAAAGTTAAGGATAAGATCATCATTATCCCCCGTATCTACACTAATAAGCCCCGTACAACAGGCGCAGGCTATAAGGGCATGGTCCATCAGCCCGACCCTGAAAAACAGGAGGATATGCTCGCAGGTCTTATCGC
Organism: uncultured Ruminococcus sp.; assembly: GCA_947169885.1. GTDB lineage: Bacteria > Bacillota > Clostridia > Oscillospirales > Ruminococcaceae > YE71. The sequence continues at coordinate 14,828 of CAMVRM010000025.1, read as the reverse complement.
TATCAGAGAAATGCACCACAGAGCCGTCAAGGAAACAGGCTTGACTTGCGCTGACGAAATGCTCTACCCCGAGAATCACCGTTACCTTAACGATCTGCTTTCTTATGTTGCTATCGGCGCTCGCTCTGTTGAGGATCAGCAGCACAGACTTACTGCAAGCGGTCTTTCTATCCCTGTCGGCATGAAGAACCCCACAGGCGGCGATTACAGCGTTATGTTCAACTCGGTAACGGCGGCACAGTCGAGCCACACTTTCCTTTACCGCGGTTGGGAAGTCCACACAAAGGGCAATCCGCTCTCGCACGTTATCCTGCGTGGTTACGTCAATAAACAGGGTCACTCACTGCCTAACTACCACTACGAAGACCTTATCACCGTTTACGAAATGTATCAGAAACACTCCGACCTTAAAAACCCCGCAGTTATCGTTGACTGCAACCACGCAAACTCGGGCAAGCAGTACGAACAGCAGATACGCATTGCAAAGGAAGTCCTTCACAGCTGCCGCCACTCCTCCGAGATCGCAGGCATGGTCAAGGGTCTTATGATCGAGAGCTACATCGAGGACGGCGCTCAGAAGATCGGCGAAGGCGTTTACGGCAAGTCTATCACTGACCCATGCCTCGGCTGGGCTAAGTCTGAAAAACTTGTCCTCGAACTCGCAGACCTGCTCTAAATCAGATAAAAGATCAGAGATAATAGATAATAGATAAGAGATAAGAGATAATAGATAAGTTGTTCACTTCGCTCACGTATAATATTGTGGCGGTGCAGGCGGCTTAATTTGGTTTGAATATCGGCATTGCAGGGGCAAAAAGTCTGTGATGCCGATTTTTTGCAGAAAAACAAAAGAGCAATAACAATATATTATAATAGTATATTACACGCCTATTGAAAGCCCCGAGCTTCGCTATCTTCCGTCCTAAACAAAATGACAGTGCGAGGGCATAGAGCCGTCCGCCCGAGGACAGCCGTCCGCCCGAGGACCCCGAGGATCTGAGGACGTTGGTGAAGTTGCACATTTTATTTTGTGGGCGGGATTTAAAATGGGATAACTTCTGCATTGATTTTTTTGGCGTAATATGGTATTATTATAGATGATATTCTGCAATCGGAGATGATATTATTACTTTTGATAAGCGTGAGATAAAGCACCTGCTGAAATATATCCTGCAAGAAACTCTGCTGCCTTTGTGGTACGCAAGCCGCAAAAACAGACCGCTGAGGAAAAAAACAGTCATATTCGCCGACTCGAACAGCAACAGTCTTCCCGAAAGCATGATACCGCTTTTTCACGAACTCAAAAAACGTGGGTTCAAGCCTGTTCCGATGCTCTGCAACTTCTCGGAAACAGGACTGAAAAATCAGCTTCTTTTTATGCGCAGGTTCATGAAAGCTTATGCGACAGCAGGCGGCGTTGTTGTCTGCAATTACTTCGTGCCGCTACACGGGTGCAGAAAACGTCCGCAGACCCGTGTCGTACAGCTTTGGCACTCGTGCGGCGCAGGAAAGAAATTCGGCTGGGCGGCAAAGGACGACATTCCCCCCGACTTCAAGGGCAGCGTTTCACGGAATATTGACCTTGTGACTGTCAGCTCCGAAGCCTGCATACCTGTTTTTGAACAGGCATTTCGCTTGAAAAAAGGCATTGCACGGGCAACAGGTGTCAGCCGTACAGATATTTTACTTGACAGCCGCTATAAACAGCGATGCCGTGACAAACTGCACAGACTTCACCCCGAAACGGACGGAAAAAAACTTCTGCTTTATCTGCCGACTTTCAGGGGCGGTGCTGATAAGGCGCAGTCGGTCGGGCATGAGGCTGTGAACGAACTCGGCAAAAACTTAGACGGCTGTTATGTCTGCGTGAGAATGCACCCGAGAGTTAAAAACGGTGTTGTGGGTCTGAGCGATATGACCACCAACGAACTGCTTTGCTGTGCGGATATGCTTATCACCGATTACAGTTCGGCAATGTTTGAGTTTGCGCTCATGGACAAGCCGATGATATTATGGTGCCCCGACCTTGACGAATATCTTAGCAAACGGGATATGTATATCGACTTGAAAAAAGATGCGCCCTGCCCCGTTGTGACAAGTGCGGACAAGCTTTTAAGCACTGTTACATCTGAACTGGACGGCTTTGAGAGCGGCGCATATTCGGCATTCCTGAAAAAATATCTGTCTGCCTGCGACGGAAAAGCCACCGAGCGCATTGCGGATTTTTTAACAAATGGGAGATAGGGAGAAAATACATGGCTAATACTAAAAGCGAATATTTTTACACTACCAAAGGCGGCAAAAGCACAGGTGTGGGAATGATAATCGACGAGCACAAGGGTCAGAGCAAGAAGATAATGCGGCTTGCGGTGAACCATTTAAAAAGCACTTACAAAGGCGCACTTTTAGGACCTGCGTGGGCGATCGTCAAGCCGTCATTCACTCTGTTCATACTGTGGTTTGCTTTTGCGGTCGGGCTGAGAGGTTCGGGAACGGTCAGCGGTTTCCCGAGATTTTTCTTCATGCTGACGGGATATGTTCCGTGGTTCTACATAAGCGATGCGATACTGAGCGGCGCACGTTCGATACGTCACAACAAGCAATACGTCACGAAGCTGAGTTTCCCGATGTCGAACATCATGACCTTTACGAACATTGCGTCACTGCTGATACATTTTGTTCTGGTCGCAATAATGTATGTTGTGCTGCTCATCAAGGGTTATGCGCCCAGCGTTTACAATCTGCAATTCTTTTTCTACTGTCCGATGATGTTCCTTTTCTTCTGGATACTGACATGGACAACAGCGCCCATGGCGGCATTCAGCAAAGATTTTGAGAACCTTGTAAGTTCTATCATGACGGGACTGTTCTGGTTATCGGGAATAGTCTGGGACACAGTGAAAGTAAAGAATCCGATTATCCGCAAGTCGCTGTATTTGAATCCGATAAACTATTTCATCAACGGATACAGGAGAACATTTTTATACGATCTGCCGTTATTTGACAAAGAGAATATGTTGGAAACAGCGATAGTATTCGGCGAGATGATATTCCTCATTTTCCTGGGCAGTCACTTTTACAAGAAATTGAGAAAACTGATACCCGACGTACTATAAAGTTTATGCGGCGTTAAAATGTCAATAGCAGATAAGAGATACGAAATAAGAAATTAGAAATAAGAGATAAGAAAGAACTGACGTAAAACCGCACATTAGTTCTGCACAAATGTCCAAAGGACATTAAATCAAGCACACAAGCAAAATAATGAACACAAACAACACAAGGAGAATGATATGAGTGAAAATACCGAGCAGGTGAAAACAGAAAAACAGCCTGCCGATAATAGCGAAATAAAAGAGGGGAATGCGAACGAACTTGAAGCGATCGACCTGAACGATTTTCCCGAACCAGATTATAATGCACCGCCCGCAGTTGAGTTCAATAACGTCACGAAAAGTTATTACCTCTATAAAAGCGATAAGGCACGCTTTAAAGCGATGTTCACGGGAAACAAGGGCGTGGAACAGCACAGCGCTCTTAACGGCGTGGATTTTAAGATCTATCCGGGTGAGTCGGTGGGCTTTGTCGGCAGAAACGGCGCAGGTAAATCGACTATCTTAAAGCTTATAACAGGCGTAAGCTTCCCGACAAGCGGCGATATAACCGTTCGTGGAAAGGTTGCGGCACTGCTCGAACTGACCGCAGGTTTCTCCGCAGAAATGACGGGCAGGGAAAATATCTATATGAAAGGGCTTCTGCTTGGTCTGACTGAGGAGGACATTGCAGAAGTTGAGGAAGATATAATCGAATTCTCGGAACTTGATGAGTATATCGACCAGCCTGTCCGTACTTATTCCAGTGGTATGAAAATGCGTCTCGGCTTCGCTATCAACATAAGCATAAAGCCCGAAGTACTTGTTATCGACGAGGCACTCAGCGTTGGCGACGCACGTTTCAAGAAAAAGTGCCGTGCGGCAATAAAGGAACTTATCCGCTCGGGTGTGACAGTTCTTTTCGTTTCGCACTCGACTGATGCGCTGACTACCACCTGCAACCGTGCTATTTACTTAAAGGGCGGAAAAGTTGAATATGACGGAACGGTGCTGGAAGCGCTTGAACGCTACAACAAGGACGTTGAGGAAATACGCCGAAAACGCCGTGAGAAAAAACTTGAAAAGAAACGTATCGCCGAAGCACGCCTTGAACAGCTAAGACGTATCCGTGACGGCGAAAATAAGGCTTCGGAGAACAGAGAAAAAACTGATACTAACGAAAATTCTTCCGAAAATTCTTGATTATGGAAAACTTTTTCAGTGGGTTATCATACGGCTATCACATTTTTGGGTTAAAATTAGTACAGTTAATAAAGACAATTTCCAAACCACATATTATTTTTCTCCATCATATTTACTGTAAAGCAAAAAGCCGTCTGTAAAAGGACGGTTTTTTGTTTTTTGTTTGTGTGGGTATTGCTTTTTTTTTCGGGATATGATATAATAACTATATGTTTGCTGAATTTATTACTTCTAAAAAAAGGATAAGAGATTTTATGAACGAACAGATCAAAAAGAAATTTACTGAACTTGAAAGGCTTGTCGGAAAAACGCCTCTTCTCGCTGTCGACTGCGAATATAAGGGCGAAAAACGCACTGTTTACGCTAAGTATGAAGCACCTCAGCTGTCGGGGAGCATCAAGGACAGAGTTGCATTTTACATCATGAAGCGTGCTTACGAGTCGGGCGAAGTGAACGAGAACAGCGTTATCGCCGAAGCGACAAGCGGCAATACGGGCATCGCTTTTTCGGCGGTGGGAGCGTATCTCGGGAACAAGGTGCGCATTTTTATGCCCGACTGGATGAGCATTGAGCGAGTTGATCTTATGAAAAGCTACGGCGCAGAGATCACGCCTGTTTCGAGAGAGCAGGGCGGCTTTCTGGGTTCGATCGCCATGACCGAGGAACTTGCGAAGAATGACCCGAGCGTGTTTTTGCCGAGACAGTTCTCGAACGAGGACAACTGCACGGCGCATTTTGAGACAACGGGTGCGGAGATCATCGAACAGCTGGGGGCTTTCGGGCTGACGGCTGATGCGGTCGTTGCAGGTGTCGGGACAGGCGGCACGATAATGGGTATCGGGCGCAGGCTTAGGACGGTCAATGCTGACTGCAAGCTGTTTCCGTTAGAGCCGCTGAATTCGCCCACGCTTTCAACGGGTTACAAGACGGGTTCGCACCGCATTCAGGGCATTTCGGACGAATTTATCCCCGAGATCATGAAGCTTGATGAATGCAGCGGAGTAATATCGGTAGACGATATTGACTCGATAATTGCGGCACAGCGTTTATCGAAAGAGTTGGGGGTAGGTGTCGGCATTTCATCCGGTGCGAATTTCCTGGGTGTGCTTGAAGCAGGCAACAGGATAGGCGGAGATAAGACGATCGTAACGGTATTTGCGGACGATAATAAGAAATATTTGTCAACGGATTATTGCAGTGATTTTGAGGTCAAGGATAATTACATGACAAAGGACCTGAAACTGCTGAACGTAAGAACAGTAGATAAAAGATAAGAAATAAGAGTAAACAAATCCTATAATGTTCAAGGGACATTCTATTTTTCTCGATAAACCCGAGAAAGACGCACGGACGGGCAATGCCCGCACCTATACGATTCATTTTTCTTAGCTTAATAATCATATCAAAACCAAATAAAATAATCGGAGGTAAAACAAACTTAAAATAACATGGACGTGTTTATTATCATCATACTGCTTGCGCTGTCGGCAGTATGCTCTGCAACTGAGACAGCGTTTTCGTCTGCTAACCGCATACGCCTTAAAAATATGGCGGCAGGCGGCAAGAAAAGTGCGAAAAAAGCACTTGAAATAACCGAAAATTTCGATAAGGCGCTGACGGCTATACTTATCGGCAACAACGTTGTGAATATCCTTTCGTCATCGCTCACGACCGTGCTTTTTACCGAGAAATTCGGCAACGGGAGCGTGGCTTATGCAACTTTGATACTCACGGTGCTGGTGCTGATATTCGGCGAGATACTTCCGAAATCTCTTGCGAAAGAAAATGCCGAAAGCTTTTCGATGCTCATGAGCGCTCCGCTGACGGCGGCAATGTTCATACTGACCCCTGCAATATGGTTCTTCGGAATGGTCAAAAAAGGCGCTGATAAACTGCTGGGCGGTAAGAAAAAACAGCCTTCTTTTACTGAGGAAGAACTTAAATACATAATCGATGAGAGCGAAACAGAGGGCGTTCTTGAAGAACAGGAAAGCGAACTCGTCCGCTCGGCGCTCGACTTTGACGAAACAACTATCGACGAAGTGCTTGTCCCCAGAGTAAATATTGTCGGCATCGAACGCAGTACAGATATTGAACGCATAAAACAGATATTTCTCGAAAACAGCTATTCAAGACTGCCTGTTTACGAAAAAACTATGGATTCGATAGTCGGCATGATACACGAGATCGACTTCTTTAAGCTGTATATGCAGGGCGGAAGGGATATTGCCGAGATAATGACCAGCCCCGTTTATATCTCCGAAACGAAAAGAATTTCGGAAGTCATGAAGCTTATGCAGAAGAAAAAAGTGCATATGGCGGTGGTGGTAGATCAGTACGGCGGAACGGCAGGTATCTGCACTCTTGAAGATATTATCGAGGAACTTGTCGGCGAGATCTATGATGAGCGTGACGAGGAAGATGACAGCTTTGAAAAACTCAGCGAAAACTGCTGGAGAGTTTCGGGCGAACTTTCGGTCTCGGACTTTCTTGAAAAGGCTGAACTGGACGAAAAACTTATCGAAGCAGATGCTAATTCGGTGGGCGGCTGGGTCACTGAACGGCTTGAACGTTTCCCGACTGACGGCGAACAGGTCACGATCGACGGCTTTGATGTTACTGTTACTATGGAGACAGATCAGCGTATCGGCTGTCTTGCCATAAAATATACACCTGAAACAGAAAAGGAAGATGAATAATGCCCAAGAAGATCAAATCAAAGGGACTTGAAAAACATGAAAAAAGAAACCGCATCATCGCACTTTTTGCAATGATAGCGTCATTTGCAATGGGCGGTCTGCTGCTTTCGCTCATGAAAGCACTGGACGGTGACAGCGACCCCTCAAAGGCAATATGTATCGGGAATTTTGCGGCTTACTGCGTGTTCCTGATACTCACGGCAGTGCATTTTGTACACGGACTTATCGTGTGGAGAAAAAAGGAAAATTACGGCGTTCTGTTTTCGTCGATAGGAAGCGGTATCGCAGCGTTTTCGGCACTGCTCAATATTCGTTTTGAACTTTCGATGCTGTTTTCGTCTTTGGGAATGGAGGAGAAGGCGGAAAAGATAGTCGGCGGTGTCAGCTTTGAAACGTTCATGGCAGGGCAGAGGTCGGCGTGGTCGCTTATGCTGTTCGGCATGGGCTTGTCGATGCTGTTGGGCGTTATCGCAATAATAAGGCTCACAAAGAAATAAAATATAGTCGCCCTACTTGAAATCAAGTATATACAATTTAAAGAGAACTTCCTGAAAAGAGAATTTTCAACGTTTCATTTGCTATCGAATTTTGAAGTAGGGTGACTATATAATTTGCCTAAACATTTACCAATTATCAGATATAAAAATATGAAATAACCCATTGGAGAGGACAGGAACACAAAATGGAAGATAACTCAAATTCAGCATTTATAGCAAAACTCAGACGAGCGGCTGTCTGGGGGCTTGCGGCTGTTTTTGCGGCACTTGCCGTGAGAGGTGTCATTGAATACGATAAAACAGAGATAGAACAGAGCAACTCGATGCCCGATTCGTCATCGGTCATTGAGCATCAGCCAATCGATGATATTGACCTGAATGCCGTGCTTGCTTCACGAACAGAAGCATACTTAACGCCCGAACAGTCAGACGATCTTCTTCTCGCCAAGAATTATGATGCTCCGAGATCACGCTTGCAGCCCGTTTATAACGCCGTTTTTTCCGATGACGGCTTTCAGGTAGCTTCGCTCGCAGATACAAAACTTCTCTGCGCCGCCGAAGCTGTCTATCCGCTTTCTCATATGCTCACGGATTTTTACAGCGAAACAGGTATGCGCACGGTCATGGTAAGTTCTGCTTATCAAGCGCCGCCCGAACCGCAGTATAACTACGGAATGACACCGGAAGAACAGTCTGCACCCGATGAGGCTTCGACAGGTCTGCTCATAGGCTTTTCGCTTTACGAGGAAAATAAGGGAAGCCGTGCTTTTACGGGCGCAGGGATATATGACTGGTTCGTGGACAACTGCTATAAGTACGGCTTTGTGCTTCGTTATCCAAAGGGCAAGGAAGAAGTCACGGGGCATGACGCAGATATGACACTTTTCAGGTTTGTCGGCGAAGAAGCGGCGGCTTTCATGCACGAAAACGGCTATTGTTTCGATGAACTTGAACTCGGGCTTATGAAGATGAATTTTGATGCGCCGATGCTTGTGGATGCTTACGGCAGAAATGAACTTGTCTATGCTGTTCAGGCTGATATGAACGGCAATGTTCAGATAGAACTGCCTGCCGACCCCGAAGGCAATGCCGCACCTTTTAAGGCTTACCGCTGCGGCAGCGGATACCTTATCTGCGCTCAGCTGCAATACATACCTTTGCTTGAAAACGCTTCGACTGACGCTGATTCTGCCGAACTGACAAGCGAATAAATATTTTTAGGACGATCTTATAGTAACAGAAAGAGTGATAAAAAAATGGAACGCTATGATATAAAACTGAACTACGCAAAAGCAGGGCTTGATGACCCACAGACTTCTCCCTGTCTTGACTGTTATCTGCCGACTTATTTTGAGGAAATGGGCAAAAGGAAAAGACCTGCACTCATCATCTGTCCCGGAGGCGGTTATGACTGGTGTTCAGAGCGTGAAGCCGAGCCTGTTGCTTTCAGGTTCATGGGAGAGGGGTTTGCCTGCTTTGTGCTGAGATATTCCTGCGTTGACAAGAAATTCCCGACAGCTCTTCTCGAATGTGCCGAGGCTGTACGCTATGTGCGCTCAAACGCCGAGAAATTCGACATCGACCCTGACAAGATATTCGTTATGGGCTTTTCGGCAGGCGGACATCTTGCGGCTTCAATGGCAAATCTTTGGAACAGCAAGGTACTTTCCGAGACACTCGGCTGTGAGAGCGAGATGCTCAAAGTCAACGGTTCGGTGCTTTGCTATCCTGTCATCGTGTCCGATCCGGAACTGACGCACGAGGGAACTATCTCTAACCTTATTCAGCACAAACCCGATCCCGAACTGAGAGAATATGTTTCAATGGAAAAGCGTGTAGGCGAACAGACACCGCCTACGTTCATATGGCACTGCGCTGATGACGGCTGTGTGCCTGTTATGAATACGATACTTTACACGGCGGCACTGTCGAAAAACAAGATACCGTTCGAGAGCCACATCTACCCCTACGGCGGTCACGGTCTTTCGCTGTGCAATGAAGCTACCGCAACAGGCGAATGGCACATTGTTCCTGTTGCAGAAAAATGGGCGGCAGAGTGTGTCCGCTGGATGAAATCGGTCTGAAAAAATAAAAGCCATAGCGTTTTCCGAACAAGTCGGCGCTATGGCTTTATAGTTATTTAATGACTGTCACAGGGTCGTTGAAAGCCTGAGACTGCATGACCGTCAGGGAGGGGAAGTTCTCGGTAAGTTTTGCCGCCATGAATTCGTGGAAGATGTTTTCGGTGTGGAAATGCCCTGCATCTATAAGGCAGAAACCAAGGTTGACCGCATCGACAAATGCTGAATGCTTGCAGTCGCCTGTGATAAGCGCATCACAGCCCTTGTTTATCGCATCGGAAATGAGTGAAGCGCCGCTGCCCGAACATATGCCGACACGTTTCAGGCTTTTGCCGACAGTTGTCATGCGCACAACTTCACAGCCGAGCTTTTTCTTGCAGACGCTTGCCATGTGCGCCTCGGAACACTCGAAAGGCAGTTCGCAGACATAACCCATAGGTTTGCCCTCCTCAAAAGCGAGCGGTTCGATGACTTTCAGTCCCAGACGTTCCGCAAGAAGATCGTTCATGCCGCCGCTTGCCGAGTCGAAGCTTGTGTGTGCGCAGATAGCCGAGATGCCCCTTGCCGCAAGCATGACCGCAGGAGCTTTCGGGTCAAGGGTCTTTAATCCACGGAAAATAACAGGGTGGTGCGAAATGACAAGTTCACAGCCAAGCTTTTCCGCTTCACGCACAACGTCACAGGTGATGTCGAGTGCCGTCAGTACTCTTGTAACTTCGCAGTCACGGCTCCCGACACAAAGACCGCTGTTGTCATAACTCTGCTGACCCGAAAAAGGCGCAAATCCGTCAATAAGGTCATAGATATTTCCGACTGTTGTGTTCATAATATTCCCTCCGATTCATTTTTCAGCCGTTCGGCAAGTGCTGTCAGCCGCTTGCCCTCGGCGCATTTTTCTTCGTCAGCCGACGAGAGCATTCCCTCGCCTGCACGTCTGAGCCTTGCCGCACGCATGGCAAGATATTTTCTGCCGTCTTTGGTGTCCGCCGTGACGAAACCTGCCGTCAGATAACGTTCACTGCATTCGTAGTCAGGCGTTTTTTTCTCGGCAGTCATTACCGAATAAACAAAATTCCCGTCCTCGCAGGCAGTCTCGGCAGTTACCGAAAATCCGTTTTCGTAGAGCCATTTTCTGAGAACGTCAGCTTTTGTCATGGGCTGTAATATTAGCCTGCATTCTGCCGCCCAACTGCATCTTGAAATGATGTCAGCTATAAGTTCGCCGCCCATTCCTGCGCAAATTATTGAAAACTGTCCGTTTTCGGGCGGTTCGGGAAAAGCGTCCAGACCGTTTGATAAAACCGCTGTAACGCTGTCCGAAAGTCCGTATTCCTCAATAGTTTTTTTCGCAAAACTCAGCGGTCGGGGATTTATGTCGCACGCCCAGACGTGTCGGCAGATGCCGTTTTGCACAAGATACGCCGCAAGATAGCCGTGATCTGTGCCGACATCGGCGGCGAACGGCGTTTCGGCGTTTTTGACTGCCTTTGCACAGGTCAGCAGCCGCTTGTTTATAAGTTCAAGCTTCATGAAAAAAGCCTCCTGTTTACGCATAAACCGTCAGCCCCGAAAAAATAGCGGAGCTGACGGACTTATTTAGTCGATTTTTTTGGAAATAACGATGCTTGCGGCAGTCAAAAGCGCAACAACGCTTGCGGCAATGCCTTTTTCACCTGTTGCGGGGCTTGCATCTGTTGAAGTTTTTGTTGTAGTGGTGGTAGTCGTGGTCGCAGTGGTCTTAGATGCTGTTGAAGTGTTGTTCACAGTCGATGCAGTTGAAGAACTGTCTGACGATGAACTGCTGTCAGCTGTCGAGGAGCTGTCAGTCACGGAGCTTTCTTCTGCGGAAGAAGTGGAATCAACTGAGGAACTTTCCTCGGGAAGCGAACTGTCATCGGGGATAAGATCACTTTCGTATGCTTTGAGGTCGGGCAATTCATCAAGCGTGATAACAAGGTCGCTGTTATAGACTTCCGTGAGGTTTTCCTTATCGTTGTTCATGATATGGTCGGTGTGCCATACCATGAACCATGACCAGATAACTTCATCTTCAATGAACTTATCGAGCGAGGGCAGAGTTCCGCACTCATGGAACGCCATAGGTTTTGTGTCGGCGGCATTTTTTAGAAGAAGCTCCCAGCCCTTTGCGTTGTCAGTAACGCCACGGTAGGTGTCAGAGCCGATCACATCGCAGTATTCGTCACCGGGATACCAGCCCGACTTGACATCATCAGCGTAACCCAGCACCCAGATGAGGTTGTTAAGTCCGAGGTCGTTGGTGTAATGGTCATACATCATCTGCCACAGCTTTTTGAAGTTCTCAGCGCCGCCTTTGCCCCACCAGAACCACATTCCGTCGAACTCGTGGAAAGGTCTCCAAAGCACGGGAACACCTGCGTCCTGAAGTTTTGCGAGTGCTGCGCCTGCCTTGTCCCAGCTTGCGAGCATTTCGTTGTATTCGTCAGTTCCCGGGGTGAGGAGCTTGTCGAAGTCGGGGTCATCAGCAAGAGCCTCATTATAGCCCTTGCCGTTCACGCCGCAGTGCCAGCATATCTCAACGATGCCGCCATTTGCGTCCCACTCGATGCCACGCTTGACAACGCCGTTGAAATCGTTGTTCATGAAGTCAAGACCACGCAGAGCAGGCAGTTTTCCGGTAGTTTCGCTGATATAGTCCATTTCGTAGTCAGCCGAACCCATCCAAGTGGATTCCTGCTGACCCGAGATCATATATTCGCCGAAATTGTCGCAGATATAGTCGTAAAGGCGCTTTGCCTCATCGGTTGCGGCAGGGTTCGAGAGCGAATGAACAGACGTATAGCTTTCGGTAACAGTTTCGGAAGAAGTGTCAGCTGTTTCGTCGGCAAAAGCCGCAGGAGCGTAAGCAGCAGAAGCCGCCGCCGCAAGAACAGCCGTCATAATTGCGATATATTTTTTAGCATTCATGGTATCAGATCCTTTTATAGTCTTAAAAAATCACGGTTTTATTTGTTGTAATTATTATATCACAGCCGAATACGAATGTAAATAGACTTACGAAAAAGTTCACGGAATTCGCAGTTTTCGGAAAAGTTTTTCTGAGTTTCATGTCAGTTTTGCATAATAATTTCAACGGTATTTCGTGATTACCAACAAAAAAACGGCACTTGAATTTTCAGAAAAAATGTGTTATAATAAACTTAGCGGCACAAAGTAAAAGTTTGTTAATTCTTTTAAGTATTAGTTGTCAGAATGACTGTACATAATATTTGTGTCATATGATTTTTTATAACTATCGATAATTTTGAGTAATTCCAAATCAGACAGGTGTTTTCATGGAACAGCTAACCACAAAAGAACTATCGGCAGGATATGCGAAAAATGTTGTCGTGCAAGGGTTGAGTTTTGAACTTAATTCGGGCGAGATACTTTCAGTTATCGGCAGGAACGGCTCGGGAAAATCTACCGTTCTGAAAACCGTTTCGGGACAGCTTGAACGCATCTCGGGCGAGGTTTATCTTGGCGGAAAGGAGCTTGGGAGCATCACCGCCGCTGAGACTGCACGTATAATGTCGCTCATGCTCACCGATCGCATCACAGCCGAGCGTATGACCTGCCGAAGCATCGTTGAGAGCGCACGCTATCCTTACACGGGACGGCTGGGACTGCTCTCAGACACCGATAAAGCCGCAGTTTCCGAGGCGATGAGCCTTACAGATGTGACCGAACTTGCGGAGCGTGATTTTCGGCAGATAAGTGACGGTCAGCGTCAGCGTGTCATGCTCGCAAGGGCGATAGCACAGCAGCCGAAAGTCATGCTTCTTGACGAACCGACTTCATTTCTCGATGTTGGCGCAAAACTGCGTCTGCTGACGCTTCTGCGGCGGCTGGTGCGTGAGCGTGGGATAGCTGTCATGATGACGCTCCACGAGCTGGAACTTGCGCAGAGGTTTTCCGACAGAGTGCTTTGTCTGACCGAAAAGCCTGTGCTTGGCACGCCCGAGGAGATTTTCTCCGACAGTCGGGTTGCTGAACTTTACGGCATTCCCGAGGGCAGTTTCTGCGGACTTTACGGAAGTGCCGAGCCTCAGCGTGTCGAGGGCGAACCGAAAGTTTTCGTGATAGGCGGCGGCGGAAGCGGTGCGGCAGTATATCGCAAGCTGTGGCGTGAGGGTGTGCCGTTTGCGGCAGGCGTGCTGCACGAGGGCGATGCGGAACTTCCGATAGCAAAGGCACTTGCGGCACGGGTCATAACCGAACGGGCGTTCGAGCCGATAAGCGATGAAAAGTTTGAAGAAGCGCTTGCAGTCATGCAAACTTGCGAAAAAGTTATCTGCACCATCGAAAATTTCGGAACGATGAACGCCGCAAACAAAAAACTTGCCGAACTTTTTTCAAATAAGAAGTAAGATAATCTATACATTAATATATATGTCCGATTCTCTCCAAAAGAAAAATGTTTACATATTCAATGTTACTATTGTTATATCAAGGGAAAATATTTGATTGACAAACCGTGATTTTATGATATAATCATAATGAAAGCATTGTTCAAAAGGTATTAACAGTGTGAACGATCGTGTGGAGGTTGTCTTATGAGAAGTGCAAAGAAGATCCTTGCGGCTGTATTTTCGCTGGGTTTAGCGGCGGCTGTTTCAGCCTGCGGTCAGTCGGGAAATTCTTCAAGTTCTTCGCAGGCTCAGGGCGGCGTTGACCTTAATGAATCACAGGCTGAGCAAGTGCATTCTCTTGAAGACCAGCTGGAAGATTTTGAGCTTGAAAACAAGACGCTCAAATGGATCGCTCACTATGATATAAACCCAAATGAAGGCTCTGCAAAAGACCCTGCGATCGAGCTTTTCGAGTCGAAATACGGCGGGAAGATCGAGTGGGTGCAGACCACATGGGACACTCGTTTTGACGACATCGCAACAAAAGTCATGGGCGGCAATTCTCCCGACTTTTTCCCCTCGTCCGATTCTGACGTGTTCCCGATAGGCGCAATAAAGGGTATGTTCGCTCCGATCGACGGCATTGACCACTTAGACCTTGACAGCGAGCTTTGGTCTGACACAGTGGACATCATGAACCAGTATAAATTCGGCGGCGACAGATACATTTGCGTTATCTACATGGCTCCCGGTTATGTGTGTGTTTACAATCGCACGACCATGGAGCAGAACGGCTATGACGATCCTGCACAGATGTATTATGACGGCACTTGGGACTGGGACAAGTTCTATGAGATGTGCGTTGATTTTACCGATCAGGAAAATG
>CAMVRM010000024.1 GCA_947169885.1 uncultured Ruminococcus sp. | reverse complement strand
TGGAGTGGTTGTCTTTATTTTTTGTGCAGTTTTTTGGAGTGCTCATTTATAGTTTCAGTATACACACTTCGGTGACAAAGTTCCGAGAGAGGTGTAGAAAGAATACAACCGCATGGGGCGGAGGGAGCATTATGTTGAAGAACAGGACGCTGCACACGATGTTATCTACGGGCAGATAGCAGAGCCTTGCTTCTCTGAGCAGATCAGCCGGAGACAGCTCATCGGCAGGATAATCGGGTATCCTGCTAATGTCCTTGTGGTCAAGGTACATAAGGAACTGATGAGAATGGACTATCCTTTTGAGTATCAGCTTATCAGGGACTACTATCTGTCTGAAAAGGCGGTATCTATGATGTATCTGGCTAAGAAGTATGCTATGACACCGAAGAAAGTGGAGTACAGGATCAACAAAGCCAAGCGACTGCTCAGGGAGTACATCATAGCGCACGAAAATGAAGAATGATTTTTGTGCATAACAACGATTTTTTCTTTTCAGCCGAAAAAACACACTCAAATCATGAGGAAATCTTCGTTTTTTTCGGTTATAGAGTAGAGGGGGGTGAGCTGTGACAGGAAATCACGGTTACGGCACTCCGAACTCCTTGCATTTGGTATCAGGGACGGCAAGACAGTTTATGCCCATTTGCTGTCTGCCGTCTGTGGTACTGATATTTTATCAAGACTTCATGTTATTATACTCCTATTTTCATATTGATAGGCGATGTCCTATCGGGAGATACCCTGTGTCATGCAGGGTGTCTGCCAATAGTATATCACTATTTGGGCATAAACAATAACCGCATGAGCATGGCTCATGCAATAGACGATGTACTGCCTTTCTTACGGCATAGTATCTTGAAAACTGAATACAATTACTTTGCTTAATCTACAAGGGATATATTGGAGGTGTTGAATAGTCTATGGCTCTTACCAAAAAAAGCTATAATAAGATGTTTAAGAATTACCCTGATGTTGTGTCAGCTAAAGATGTTGCTGAAATGGTAGGTATTGGCTTAAAAAAAGCATATAGGCTTCTTCGCACCGGAGAAATAAGAGCTTTTCGATGTGGAAATACATTCAAGGCAGCTAAGATAGAAGTTATAGAATATATTTACGTTCGACAATGCGCACAACAAAAGGGCAATGATTCCGAACAAAAATGACTGGTTGATAGAAATGCGGACGGGACTTTCAAAAACGCTTGAATTTCCCCAAATACTGCGCTATACTAATAATACAACAGCAGACTTTCTACCAGGATTTCATAATTGCAAGGAGGTTAAATTACAATGAAAATGAAATCAAGTCTGCCCTTTAAGTACATTACTGCCGTCAAAGGCGGTAAACACTATGTTGTCTTTGATTATAAGGACAACGAAGGAAAACGCAAAAGGAAATGGATCGGTACGGATCTGCATGAAAAGTGTGCTAAGAAGGCTTTGAACCTCAAAGTTGAGGAAATCGTAACAGATTTCTATGAGGAATACATAAACGGCAAGCTGTTCAAAAAAGCACAGCAGAAGGCAAAGGAAAAGCTCACAGCTGGCGACTACAAGTTCACAGTGTTCCTTCGTGATTGGCTGGAAACTATCAAGCCCACTATTGCCGAAACAACATACGAAAGCTATTCGCAGAAGCTCAATAGCGTGGTTCGCTACTTCGATACGGTGTTTCCTGACATTACGCTTGCTGAGGTGACTGCTGTGGAGCTTCAGAAGTTCTATAACGATAAGTTTGCAGAGGGAATCACCGCTAACACAATCAAGCACTATCACGCAAATATCCATAAGGCATTGAAGTATGCTGTGAAGATCGGACTTATTTCCTGCAACGAATCCGAAAAGACAGACCGTCCGAAGCTCGACAAGTATGAAGCGACATTCTATAATTCCGAAGAGCTTGAAAGACTGTTTTCTGTTTTCAGAGGAGATCGTATGGAGGTAGTGGTGCTTATCGCTGCCTACTATGGACTCCGCAGAAGTGAGATCATCGGTCTGAGGTGGGATGCTATCGACTTCGACAACAACACAATCACCATTCACGCAAAAGCTTACAATGTTTATGAGGGTGGCAAGCTCGTTGTGAAGTTTGAGAATAAGTTAAAGACCAAAGCAAGTCACAGGACACTTCCGCTTATTCCGTACATCGCTGATGTGCTGAGAGCGAAGAAAGAGCAGGACGAATACCCCTCCACGGTTCTGAAAAGCGGATACGATCACGAATATGAAGATTACATCTGCACCGATGAGCTTGGCAGACTGATCACGCCTAACTATGTTACTGACCATTTCGCAAATGTTATCAAGAAATACAAGCTGAAAAAGATTCGTTTTCACGATTTGAGACATTCTTGTGCGAGCTTGCTTCTTGCCAACGGTGTGCCTATGAAGGCAATCCAGGAGTGGCTCGGACACTCCACATTCCATGTAACCGCTGATTTTTACAGTCACTTGGATTTCAACTCTAAGATTGACTCAGCTAATACGATCGCCAATATCCTCGGTGGCGGAGCTGTCGAAAGACCGCCTGTTGCGGAAAGCAAGAGGGTAGAAAGCCAAAATACGGCTGATGACACAAAGAAATGAAAGAAATGTGACTGCTTGGTAGATAAACGGGCAAAAAATAAAATCGGACTTATAAAAAGCCCGATTTTACGATGATTTATGGTGCCGCTGACCGGACTTGAACCGGTACGCTTTAAGGGCGAGGGATTTTAAGTCCCTTGTGTCTGCCTATTCCACCACAGCGGCATAATATCAACTATTATATTATACACAGTTATCGCAGGTTTGTCAAGAGCTTAGATGTTAATTAAATGTTAACTCTATATTGTTTTCTCCACCACGTATAGGACACAATCGGAAATTTGCCCCATAAAATTTTATAAAAAATACTTTTAAAAAGTCGGGATATGTGTTATAATATAGTATTATAGTATAGTAAAATAATATCACCGCTTTTGAAAGGAAATTATGAGTATGAACAGGATCATGGAGCTTGGTATAGACGTTGGTTCTACTACCGTCAAGACCGTTATTCTTGATGAAGGACAGATCATTTACTCGAAATATGAACGCCACTTCTCAAAGGTCCGTGAAACAGTCGCAGAACAGCTTAAAATTATCGCTTCGCAGTTTCCGCAGACACAGTTTCGGACTGCCATCACAGGTTCGGCAGGCTTAGGCATCGCTCAGGCGAGCGGAGTTGAGTTCGTGCAGGAGGTCTATTCGGCTTTTATCGCCGTAAACAAAAGCTTCCCCGACACTGATGCTGTTGTGGAACTGGGCGGTGAGGACGCTAAGATCATCTTCCTGACGGGCGGTGTTGAACAGCGAATGAACGGCTCGTGCGCAGGCGGAACAGGCGCTTTTATCGACCAGATGGCACAGCTTTTAGGCGTTACGGCTGATGAACTCGACAGAATGTCGCTTCGCAGTGAACGGCTCTATCCTATCGCTTCACGCTGCGGTGTTTTTGCAAAATCGGACATTCAGCCGCTTCTCAATCAGGGCGCAAAAAAAGAGGATATCGCCGCTTCTATCTTTCAGGCAGTTGTCGACCAGACGGTATCGGGTCTTGCACAGGGCAGACGTATCGAGGGAAAAGTGCTTTTCTTAGGCGGTCCGCTCAGTTTCTTAAAAGGTCTGCGCCGTGCTTTTACCGAAACGCTGGGACTTGACGAGGAACACGCTGTTTTCCCCGAGAATGCGCCTGTTTTCATGGCTTACGGCTCGGCGCTCAGAGCGCAGGAGATAGCAAAGCCCGAACTTATCGAAAAAACTCTTGAACGCATAACAAGCGCCAAGACAAACGATAATATAGTTATCGGCAGACGGCTTTTCAATGACCGTGACGAATATGTTGAATTTATACACCGTCACCGCAAGTCTGACCTTAAATATGAGGACATAAAGACCTATGAGGGTGATGCTTTCTTAGGCATAGATGCAGGCTCGACCACCACAAAGCTTGTGCTTATAACCCCCGAGGGCAAACTGCTCTATCAGCACTATTGTTCCAGTAAAGGTCAGCCGCTTGACATTATCTCGGCTAAACTGGAGGAGATATATCACCTTGCCAACCCGAAGCTGAAAATTTGTGCATCAGCAGTCACGGGTTACGGTGAGGAACTTATCCGCTCAGGGTTAGGCATCGACTACGGCATAGTAGAGACTGTCGCACACTACAAAGCGGCGGAATTCTTCTGTCCCGATGTTGATTTCATCATCGACATAGGCGGTCAGGACATAAAGTGCTTCAAGATAAAGAACCACGCTATCGACTCGATAATGCTCAATGAAGCTTGTTCGTCGGGCTGTGGTTCGTTCATACAGACCTTTGCGCAGGCAATGGGTTATGAGATCGCCGACTTTGCGAACCTCGGACTTTTTGCAAAGAAACCTGTTGAGCTTGGTTCACGCTGTACCGTTTTCATGAACAGTTCGGTAAAGCAGGCTCAGAAAGACGGCGCTTCGGTGGAGGACATCTCCGCAGGACTTTCTTCCTCGATAATCAAGAATGCCGTTTACAAGGTCATTCGTGCAAAGTCGATAGACGAACTCGGAAAAAACATTGTCGTTCAGGGCGGTACTTTCCTGAATGATGCAGTACTGCGTTCATTCGAGCAGGAACTCGGCAGGGACGTTATCCGTCCTGCGATCGCAGGGCTTATGGGTGCGTTCGGCTGTGCGCTTTTTGCTAAGGAAAGATACGCCCGTGAAGCAAAGCCCACCACGCTTTTGAACCTTGAACAGCTTCAGGACTTCGCTTACCGTTCCATGACGGCTCAGTGCAAGGGCTGTACGGCTCACTGCAACTTAACGATAATACGCTTTAATGACGGCAGGCGCTACGTTTCGGGCAACCGCTGTGAAAAGGGCGCAGGCATAAAGCTGGAAAACAAGACGGAGAATATGTTCGAGTACAAGCTGAACAAGCTTCGCTCCTACGGCGAGATAAAACCGAACGGTTATGTCCGTGCGAAAGTCGGCTTCCCGATGTGTCTCAGCTGGTATGATATGCTTCCGTTCTTCCACACGCTGTTCACCGAACTGGGCTTTGAGGTGATACTCTCTGACGATTCAACAAGAGACACCTATTACAGAGGTCAGCACACTATCCCCTCCGACACGGTATGTTATCCCGCAAAGCTTGCTCACGGTCATGTGCTTGACCTGCTGGACAAGGGTGCTGACTTCATCTTCTACCCCTGCATGAGCTACAACATTGACGAGGGTCAGTCGGACAACCATTACAACTGCCCTGTTGTCGCTTATTATCCCGAACTTTTAAAGGCGAATATCCCCGAACTCACTGACAAGAATTTCATAGCGCCTTATCTTGACATAAACTACAAGCGCAACACCGCTAAGAACCTTGCAAAAGCGCTCAAAGCCTACAACGTGACCGAACGTCAGGTCATGAGCGTGCTGAACACCGCTTATTCCGAGCAGGTGCGCTTCAAGAAGCAGAACGAGCAGAAGGCTCTTGAAATTATCCGAGATGCAAGGAGCAAGGGTCAGAACATAATCGTCCTTGCAGGCAGACCTTACCACGTTGACCCCGAGATAAACCACGGCATACACAAGCTTATCTCATCGCTGGGCTTTGCGGTAGTCACAGAGGACAGCGTTGCAACGCTTGTCAACACTCCTGCGCTTGACGTTCTCAACCAGTGGACTTATCATTCAAGGCTTTACCGTGCGGCTGAATACGTCTGCCGAAACAAGGATATGCAGCTTGTTCAGCTTGTGTCATTCGGCTGCGGCATAGATGCTGTCACGACTGACGAAGTAAGGGCTATCCTTGAAGAAAAGGGCAAGCTTTACACCCAGCTTAAAATAGATGAGATAACGAACCTTGGTGCTGCAAAGATACGTCTGCGCTCGCTTGCGGCGGCACTTGAAGAAAAAGCAAACAACACACGAAAGGAGGCAGCTTCATTTTGAGCAAGGAACAGAAAAAGTATTCCGACAGAGTAAAGCGCACGACTTTTACCGAGGAAATGAAGAAGGACTACACGATACTTGTCCCCGATATGCTGCCGATTCATTTCAACCTGATAATCAAGGCATACGCACACTTCGGCTACAAAATGGAACTGCTCACCAACCGTGAGCGTGTAGTCATTGACGAAGGCTTGAAGAACACCCACAACGACACCTGCTATCCTGCACTGCTTGTCATCGGTCAGTTCATGGAAGCGCTCAAAAGCGGCAGATACGATGTGAACAAAGTTGCTCTGCTCATATCACAGACAGGCGGCGGCTGCCGTGCTTCAAACTATATTTATCTGATACGCAAGGCTATTGCCACGGAATATCCGCAAGTTCCCGTGCTGTCGCTGAACTTCTCGGGGCTTGAACCGAACCCTGCGTTCCCCATGACCGTCCCGATAATCACAAGGCTTATTTACAGCGTGCTTTACGGCGATATGCTGATGCTTTTATACAACCAGTGCAAGCCCTACGAGATAAACCGCAATTCGACTGATGAACTGCTTGCACGCTGGGAGCATCGTTTGGGCAAGCTCATGGAGGACAAGTCGAAGTTCATGCGCACGAAACACATTTACCGTGCTATGCTCAAGGACTTTGCATCTTTGCCGAGAACGAAAGAGAAAAAACCCCGTGTCGGCATCGTGGGCGAGATCTACGTTAAGTATTCACCGCTTGCGAACAACGATCTGAACAGTTTTCTCATTTCGGAGGGCTGTGAACCGAACGTCCCCGGGCTGCTTGACTTTGTGCTTTACTGTGCGTCCGACCTTATCAACGATGCAGGGCTTTATGATGTAAAGACCATGCGCACCTATGCTTACATGATAGGATATGATGTTTTGTACAAGTTCCAGAAAGAGCAGATAAAAGTAATCGAGGAACACGGCGAGTTCTTCCCGCCCCACGATTTCGAGCATCTGCGTGAAGCGGCGGACAAGTATATGAATCAGGGCGTTAAAATGGGCGAAGGCTGGCTCATAACCGCAGAAATGGCGGCGCTTGCCGAGACAGGCACTGAGAACATCATCTGCACACAGCCTTTTGGTTGTCTGCCGAACCACATCGTTGCAAAGGGCATGAGCCGTGTCATCAAGGAAGCCTATCCCAACGCAAACATCGTGGCTATCGACTACGACCCCGGTGCTACAAAAGTCAATCAGGAAAACCGCATAAAGCTTATGCTTGCAAATGCAAAGAAAGTTTTCTGACATAATACTGCTGCTCCTCACTGCTGTTTTTGGCGGTGGGGAGTTTATTTGTATTTGTTTTGGTTACGTTAGTTCTTTCTTCATCAAAAAAAGTGACAATTGTCATCAATAAAAGTGACATCCGTTATCTTGTTTTTGATTTGGATATGCAGTATAATATAATTATATAAAATACATAAGGAATTGTGTATAACAATTGCTCTGACTATTATAATAGGTAAAAAACAATGAGAAATTTATATGATCTATCAAAAAAATTTTTTGCATCGAAATATGATCTATTAATAAAGTATCTTAAATCAAAAAGCGTGTATGATCTATTAAAAACGTTTTTTGTACTGTGTAACTCACATACTATAATTCACCTGTTTTTGTTTTTTTATTTATTGGGTCTTGGTACAGTGATAACATTTATATCAGTACTGGGAATAATATGTGGGATCATAACAACTGCTATTATTATCAAAAAAGATATGTCCCTGAAAATAATATCAATTTACAACTTTTCATTTTTTGTGATATTAGGTGTAATAATGTTCAGCGGCTTTTACGCTGTTATTTCTCTGATCGCTGTTATTATTATTGCTCTGATCTTTTGCATAGTTCGCTCACTGTCTTTCGGCATTAAACGATCAGATGTTTTTTATGAAAAAACAGTCTTTGTGCTAATAAATCCGCTCATTCACTCTTTTGGATATTTTCTTGCGATCGGTTATGAAATATCCAAAGAGCCAAATGAAATTCATTTTCCTTGAAATAATAGTTTTACGCCACATCGTAAAAAAAGTACGGTAAAAAATGGATCAAAATTGAATTCTGTGGTGCGGTGCTGTATTTGATTGACTTTTTGCTTTTTATCTGCTATAATTGTATTGATAAACTTAAAGGAGTTCGCTTATGTCAATGTCCATTATGATCCAGGGAACTATGTCCGGCGCAGGCAAAAGTCTCCTGACTGCCGCTCTCTGCCGTATCTTTAAACAGGACGGTCTTTCCCCTGCTCCGTTTAAATCCCAGAATATGGCTCTTAATTCTTTCGTTACTCCCGACGGGCTTGAAATCGGACGTGCGCAGGCTCTCCAGGCAGAAGCCGCAGGACTTGAACCCTCCGCTCTCATGAACCCCATTCTGCTTAAACCGACTACCGATGTCGGTTCACAGGTCATCGTTAACGGCAGGGTCAGAGGCGATATGTCCGCAAAGGATTACTTCGCCCATAAACGTGAACTTCTTCCCGAAATACTTGACGCTTATCAAAAGCTCTCCGCACTGCACGATATTATCGTTATCGAGGGCGCAGGAAGCCCCGTTGAACTGAACCTGAAAAAAGATGACATTGTGAACATGGGACTTGCAAAGTTCATAAATGCGCCTGTTCTGCTCGTTGGTAATATCGACCCCGGCGGCATCTTCGCACAGCTTGTCGGAACGATCATGCTGCTTGATGAGGACGAACGTTCGCTTGTCAAGGGTCTTATTGTCAACCGATTTCGCGGCGACAGAAGCCTGTTCTCTGACGGCGTGAAGATACTCGAGGAAAAGTGCGGTAAGCCTGTGCTGGGCGTTGTGCCGTTTATCCGCTGTGCGCTGGAGGACGAGGACAGCCTTTCGGACAAGCTGGAAATGACGGCTGTGAACGGTCTTGTCGACATCGCAGTTATCCGCCTGCCCAAGCTGTCGAACTTCACCGATCTTGACGTTTTCACGCAGTATGACGGCGTTTCCGTGCGGTATGTCAGAAAACCTGCGGAACTCGGCACGCCCGACCTGATAATTATTCCCGGGACAAAAAGCACTGTCGCTGATATGTGTTGGCTTCGTGACACGGGGCTTGACAAGGCTGTGAAAAAATGCGCAGAAAGCGGCGTACCTGTGTTCGGGATATGCGGCGGTTTCCAGATAATGGGTCAGAGCATTTCAGACCCTGTTGGTGCTGAGGGCGGCGGCAGTATAAAGGGTTTGGGACTGCTCCCCTGCTCGACTGTTTTTGAGAGCCAAAAGCATCAGAAGCGTGTGAGCGGTCATTTTATGGATATCGGCGGCTTTTTCTCGGTTTTAAGCGGTGCCGGATTTGAGGGCTACGAGATCCACATGGGGCGTACACAGTCAGACGGCGAAGCGCTCACAAACATAGGCGGCTGTTTTGCGAATAATGCGGCAGGCTGTTATGTTCACGGCATATTCGATACTGCGGAAGTCTCGGGACGTTTGCTCAAAGCGCTCTTTAAGGCTAAGGGGCTTGACTTTACGCAAAAGGTCATCGGACGAAAAGAGTTCCGAAGCGCACAGCTCGACCTGCTCGCTGACGAAGTGCGAAACAGCCTTGACATGGAATTTATCAGAAAAATTGCACGGAGGGAAATATGACTGAACTTGAATATGTACTGCCTGCCGACATCGAGCGGCGCAGTTTTGAGATAATCGAGAGCGTTTTGAGCGAGAGGACTTTTCCGCCCGAACAAAAGCCTGTTATCCTGCGTGCGATACACACCACCGCCGATTTTGACTATGCGGATAATATGTATTTTTCCGAGGGTGTTATCGAAAAGGCGTTTGCGGCGATCTCTGAGGGCGCTTTGTTCGTGACCGATACGAATATGGCAAAGTCGGGCATCAACAAAAGAGCGCTTGCACGGTTCGGGTGCGAATGCGAGTGCTTTATGGCTGACAGCGACGTTGCGGAAGAAGCAAAGCGAATTGGAAGCACAAGGGCGGCGGCTTCGGTGGACAAAGCGGCAAAGCTTGGGCGCAAGGTGATCTACGCAGTCGGGAACGCTCCAACTGCGCTGATACGTCTGTGCGAACACATCGAACAGGGCAGTTTTGTTCCCGAACTTGTGATAGGAATGCCTGTTGGGTTCGTGAATGTTGTCCAGTCGAAAGAATTGCTTATCGAATCGGGCGTTCCCTGCATCGTGGCAAAGGGGAGAAAAGGCGGAAGCAACGTTGCGGCGGCGGTCTGCAATGCGCTTTTATATATGCTTGAAAGGGGTTATTAAAAATGACGGAACTCGAGATCATGGAACGTGCAAAAATGTATATCGACAGTCTTGCACACGGCTTTGACCCTCTGAGCGGAGAGCCTGTTTCAAATGATGATGTTGTGCGTCAGGTGCGCATATCAAAGTGCCTGAACTACGTGTCGAATGTTCTGCAAAAAGTCATCGACAACGGCGGCGAAGTACAGCGTTCAGCACTCCCAAAGGGTGAAAAAGTTCCGTTCTCACTGACCTACGAACAGATGTCGGCACTCGTTCCCGACAGCAAGCCGCTTTCATCTTCAAAAGTAACAGCGCTCATCAACGCTCAGATAGACGAACTCACCATGCTTCGGCTAAAAACCACCACGCTCAACAACTGGTTAGTCACAGCAGGACTTCTCAAAGAGACAGTCACCGAATCAGGAAACAAGCGCAAAGTCCCCACCGAACAGGGCAGACAGATCGGCATGACCGAGGCAGACTTTATCAACGAAAAGGGCGTGAAAACAAAGTATATCGTCTATTCTGCCGAGGCACAGCAGTTCATATTTGACAACATAGATCAGATAGCGGAGCTTGCCGTCCGTGAGAACGAGGAACACGAGCTTCTCAAAAAGCAAAAGCAGGAAAACGCAGGCAAGCCGTGGTCGCCCGAGGAGGACAGTCAGCTTGAAGAAATGTTCATCAACGGCATGACCACGAAAGAGATTGCAGAGCAGTTATGCCGTTCAAAAGGTGCGATAAATGCACGGCTTATAAAGTTCGGACTTATTGCTAATTAAATAATCACAAACCAAAAAAGGTGTCAGTTTTTTCACAGCTGACACCTTTTGGATTTACTTTTACATTTATCAAAGAACAATAAGTTTCTTCTCGGCTTCGGTCATATTCACACAGCCGTCAGGCTTAACGATAACGAAATCCTCGATACGAACACCGAATTTTCCTTCGAGATAAATTCCCGGCTCAACTGTAACGACAGAATTTTCGTAAAGCACATCATCGCTCGAAGATGCGGCGTAGGGGTTCTCGTGTATCTCGATCCCGACACCATGACCCAGCGAGTGACCGAACGCTTCGCCGTAGCCCTGAGAAGCGATATAGTCTCTTGCAACAGCGTCCAGTTCACAACCCTTGATACCTGCCTTGACAGCGGAGATACCTTTGAGCTGTGCTTCAAGCACGATGTTATAGACCTTTTTCATTTCCTCGTCAGGCTCACCAACACAGAAAGTGCGTGTCATATCGCTGTGATAGCCGTCAACTGTTGCGCCGAAGTCCAGCAGAACGAACTCGCCTTTTTTTACAGGCTTATCAGAGGGAACGCCATGGGGCATGGAAGTATTAACGCCGCTGAGAGCGATAGTATCGAACGAGAGCGCTTCTGCGCCGTGGCTCAGCATATAGTAATCAAGTTCAAGCTGTATCTGCTTTTCGGTAACGCCCTCATGCACGAACTCGAACATATGGAGCAGACCCTGTTCAGCGATACGCTGTGCGGCGATCATCTTTTCAAGTTCCTCGGGAGTTTTGATAAGTCTTACGGCGTTCACGCAGTCGCTCAGAGCGTCGCTCATTTCAAGCGTGCAGTCTATCTCCTCCGAAAGTCTGTCAGCTTCTGCAAGCGTCATGCGGTCAGCCTCGACCGAAAGCGAACCAACTCCGTGCTTGTCGCAAAGTTCCTGTATCTGAGTATAGACACCCTTTGCAGGCTTTTGCAGTATGACCTCGCAGTCCTTAACAGTCGCCTTAGCCTTTTCGATATAGCGAAAATCAATTATCAGGTAAGCCGCATCGGGGAACACAAGCAGCGTTCCTGCGCTCGACTTCATACCTGTGAAGTAACGTCTGTTCACGTCAGAGCAGATGACCGCACCCTCAATATTTTTCTCTGCAAGTTTTGTTCTTAGTCTTTCGATAGCTGTCATTTTCAATTACTCCTCAACAATATTTTTCAGCGCTTCAACGCCCAAAAGATAGCTGTATTTACCGAAGCCTGCGATCTGTCCCACGCATACGGGAGCTATAACGGAAGTATGTCTGAATTCATCACGGGCGTGGATATTCGACATATGCACCTCAACAACCGGTATCTTTATAGCGGCTATCGCATCACGTATAGCGTAGCTGTAATGGGTGTAAGCGCCTGCATTTATAACAACGCCGCAGCAGTCAAGGCGTGCGGCGTGGAGCTTGTCGATAAGTGCGCCCTCGCTGTTTGACTGGAATATCTCGCACTCAAATCCCAGCGCCTGCGCCTTTTCCGTTATCTCCTTATTCACGCTTGCGAAGCTGTCACTTCCGTAATAACCGGGTTCACGTTCACCCAGCAGATTAAGGTTCGGTCCGTGTACTACCAATATTTTCTTACTCATAAATAAAATACCCTCCGATCTGATTCGGAATTATTGTGTTTTTTATATTCTTGTTTTTTGTGGGGCGGGCATTGTCCGTCTGTACAGCGTACTATTCACTATTCGCTGTTCACTGCTAATGTCCTGTTCGGACATTTTAGGTTATGGTCTTGCGACCATTGGGGGTCTTTTTCGGAATACGCTTTCGCTGTTCCGAAAAATTAAAATCGGCATTTTGGTGCTTCTACCCGATAAGGAGATATTCTTTCATTTTGTGTACTTTTATTAATGTGGTTTGGAAATGCCGATTTTATGGCTTGTAGAGTACGTTTGTACGCTTATTCTTTATTTTGTTTTGCGCCCTTCTTTCTATCGCACCCTTGGTGCGAATGAGGACTTTGCCCTCAAACTCCCACCAAAGGGGAAACCCTTTTGAAAAAGGGTTATCCCCTCTGGACTCTCTTTCCTAAAACTTTTGATCCTCTGGCGCTCACACTTCATTTGTTTTGAACTAATGTGCGGTTTAACGTCAGAACTTTCTTATTTCTTATTTCAAATCTCTTGTCTCTTATTTCTTATTTATTTAGCTGTTTTAGGTAATAATTTTTCATCGTCAATGCGTCTTCGTCTTGCGTGCCTGCACTCTCACAAACAAATATCGGCGATAAGTTCTTCTTCGCAACTAACTCCATTAACGGCTCATAATCGGGTCCGTATCCCTCATTCGCCGCAAACGTCAGATGCTTCTTCTCGCCCCCCGGAACTGTGAACATGATCTTTGAAAAATGACTGTGGAAACGGCTAAGTCTGTCATGCCCCAGCGCATTCTCCATTTCGTTGAGCATCGCTTCATATTCAGCTTTGCCCTTTATTCCGCCGAAAGTCCTTGCGTTCAGATGCCCCCAGTCGACTGTTGGAAGAAACGTGTCGTTAAGCTTGCAAAGCTCAAGAACTTCCGTCAGATCACCCAGCTGATTGACTTTGCCCATTGTCTCGGGACAAAAGATGATGTTCTCAAACCCCTGCTCTATCGCCTGCGCCCTCGCACGTTTAAGCGTGTCTTTCGCAAGCTCTAAGGCTTCCGCACGGGTCATCTTTGCACAGCTTCCGCTGTGGATAACAATGCGCTCAGCACCCAGCTTCTGCGCCGCCGCACACGACTGTAATATGTAATTTATCGAGTTGTCACGCTTTTCTTTCTCGACTGATGACAGCGAGATAAAATACGGAGCGTGTACCGAAAGGGTTATCCCCTCTGCTTCGGCTTTTGCTTTCAGTGCCGCCGCAAGCTTGTCGCTCACACGCACTCCCCTGCCGCACTGGTATTCGTAGTGGTCAAGACCCATTTCATGCAGATACTTTGGCGCATCAAGCGTTGACTTGTGCTTTGCCGAAAAAGCATCACTGTTTCCTGCGGGTCCGAAACGTGCCCCCATTTACATCTCCTCCTCATTCTTCTTCCTGCCGAACAAACCCTTTTTCGAGCGCTCCTGCTCCTCGGGCTTTTCGGTGCATATGCTGACAATGTGCCGTGCGTTTATAAAGAGCGTTTCTTTCGGAGCTTCGACTTCCAGCCACTCATCATGAACAGCCCTGATGACCCCCGTGTATGTGAGATCGTTCGTCATTATATCGCACTGTTTTCCGACTATCTTCGCTGAAAAAAGCAGCATTATTCCGTCACCTCTTGTCCGGTCTTTCGGGCAGGAATGCTTTTTCTATCCTGCGCTTGAATCTGAACGGCAGACTTGTCTCAGGCTCTATCGGGAACACGAATATCGAACGTATACCCATGATATTACAGCCCATGATGTCGGTGAATATCTGGTCGCCGACTGCCGCAAGTTCACGGCGTTCAAGCCCCATTATCCTGCGTGCCTTTATGTAACCTATCGGCAGGGGTTTTGCGCCGTTCGGTACAAAATCAAGCCCCAGCTTTTCCGCAAACGGTGTGACACGCTCAGGCTTGTTGTTCGACACGATCATGAGCTTTATGCCTGCGGCTCTCATGCTGTCCAGCCAGTCAAGCGATGACTGCGGCGGCACAGGATTATTGTGTGTTGTAAGCGTGTTATCAAGATCGAGCAGCAGTCCCTTTATGCGTTTGCGTTTAAGAAACTGCGGCGTTATCTCGGTAACGTCATTAAAAACATAAGTTGGTTTAAACATAAATAATTTCTCTTATCTAAAAAAATATCCCCAATCCTCACCCTCACAGCCAGTCAGTACAGCGGTAGTAAATGTAAAAAAGAAGTAACGTTGCCCATGTAACATTGATGAGATGTAACAATTGGTTTACATACCTCCGATATGTCCGAACAATGACCATTCTCACTCGTCATCGAGAGATCAGTACTCGCCCTGTGCTGCTACCACTTATTTATTATCCATTGTATCAGAACTTCACAAAGGAGAAAAAGATAAAAGATAAGAGATAAGGTGTCCGCTGAAGCGGACGGATTTTAATTAGTTTGTGACCTTTGTTCATTTTAAGCGCTTGTGATTTAAAATGAGGATCATTTATTATCTATTATCTATCATCTATCATCTGTTATCTGTTTGCCAAAGACAAACTTTGATCTGTATCGCTGGGTGTGATCTATTTCAGTTCCGTGAGCCAGTTCAGTTCCTGTATCTTAGTGTCAAGCAGACGGTATTCTTTCGACAGATCGTCTATTTTCTTCTGGAGCTTGTCCACTTCGACCGAGGGGTAAACTTTTATCTCACTGTGAGTGACCCTGTTGACAACGGCGCTTGCACTGTTGAGAAAATCCCTGTAAATGCCTAAGCGGTTCGACAAGGTGTCACGTTCAGCGATCATCTGAGTGATGCTCTTGCCGTCATGAACTGCGGCGGCGTTGGTAAGATTTATGCGAGTGATAAGTGTCTCGAGTTCGGCACAGCAGTTATCAAGTTCATACATCAGAGCGGCAGGATTTTCGGCAGTCTTTTCGCCGTCCTGCACCTTTGAGTTGTTGAGAAGTCTTGCTCTGAGCTGCTGTATACGTTTTTGCAGGTCTGCTCTTTCGTTCAATGCTTCTGCCAGTTTCATTCTATCACCTCAAAAATAGATACCTAAGAAAAAAAAGCGGGCATTTTTTTGCAAAAACACCCACCTTTAATTATCTTAATACTTGCGCTTACGAGCAGCTTCGGACTTCTTCTTGCGCTTTACCGAAGGCTTTTCGTAGTGCTCTCTCTTACGAACCTCAGCAATAACGCCGTCCTTTGCGCAGCTTCTCTTGAAGCGCTTCAGAGCGGTATCAAGGCTTTCGTTCTTGCCTACACGAATTTCTGCCAAAATGTTTCCCTCCCTTTGCCGCCGATGACAGAGAATAGTTATGAGACCCATTATAAGCACTGCGGTGATAGTGAAGGAGACTTGCGCAATGTTTTGCTTTTGCGCAATCCTTTTTTGAGCGTTGCATTCGGCGCTCACTCTCTGCCGTTTCCCTACGAGCCGTATTACATAACTACAAAAGTTATTATATCATATTTGTTCCCATTTGTCAATAGCTTTTGAAACTTTTTTTGTAAAATTAATTACGGCTTTTTTGTACAAGTTATCGGTTTTTGATATCCTTGTTCAAAAGCAGCGCCGCACCGCATAAAATGTCCGCAGCGCCCTCCGCAAGATAAAGCCACTGTCTGCCGTTTATATTGTCTTTCAGATGAAGAAGTGCGACAGCGATGAGAAACACAGCCGTAATAAGTTCAAAGGAATTTCTCCTGCTCCTAAGCCCATATCCCAGCACTGCACTCACCACCAGCATGATAATGTTAGTCACCGAAAAACCAAGCAGCAGATTTATCACGCTTTTGACGACCATATAAACAGCAATGACCGTTACGTAAAGCCGTCCTTTTTCCTGACTGCTCATGGCTTATTCCTTAGTGATATACTCACTGATGTCGATAAACTCGCCGTCCTGCCACAGCTTTTCCAGCTTGTAGAAATCACGGGTCTCCTTGTTGAAAATGTGTACCATGATGTCGGTATAGTCGAGAATTATCCAGTTTGCTTCCGAATAACCCTCCGTGCGTACAGGTTCTTCGCCCAGCTTTTTCAGTTCATACTCAACATAGTCCGCAAGCGCTTTCGTCTGCGTTGAAGATGTTCCGTTTGCGATAATAAAATAATCCGCAAGTATCGTCAGGTCACGAATGCCGACTGCCTTGATGTCCTCTGCTCTTTTGGAGTCGAGCGCCTTGACGATCGTTGCTATTATCTCTTTCTGAGATGCCATATTTTTCCTCCTTTTTTACTTTGCCTGTTTAACGTAATTCAATACTATCTCATTGTATGCTTCGAATGTTGAAAGGGGTATAGTGTTGCCCTTGCAGGCACTGTCGGCGATCGAATACCTCAGTGCTTCATACATTCCCTTTTCAAGGCTGGTATGTGCGTATTTGCGGTATTTCTTAACGTCCTTGTAGTCCCTGTCCTCTGAGGTAAGGTCTGCAAGATAAACTATCTTTGCAAGCTTTGTCATGCCTGCCGCACCGACTGTGTGGTATCGCACAGCATCAAGCACCTCACGGTCAGTTTCGATCCTCATGCCGAATTTCTCTATAAGCAGCTGTGCCCCTGCGATCGCATGGAGAAGCGGAGTGCTTTTCAGTTCTATCT
Source organism: uncultured Ruminococcus sp. (assembly GCA_947169885.1). GTDB lineage: Bacteria > Bacillota > Clostridia > Oscillospirales > Ruminococcaceae > YE71. Next base: position 27,606 of record CAMVRM010000024.1, on the reverse strand, counting down.
CCGTTACATCAAGTTCGCACCGTGCCGCAAGTTCAAACTGTTTGTCTTTCGGCAGTTCCTTTGCAATATCGTGGATAAGTCCTGCAAAATAGGCTTTTTCCTTGTCCTCGCCGTAAAGTTCCGCTAACTCCCTTGACATCGAAGCCACGTTCAGCGAATGGGTGTAGCGCTTTTTCGAGAGGTTCGCTTTAAGATAGTCCTTATATTTATTCAGTTCTTTTGACAAAAATCATCAATCCTTGCTAATATACAGCTTTTTTTCAATGATATATCCGAGTACTTTCGGGTCAACGAGCGGTTCAAGCTCATCGTATCTCCCCTCAGCGGCAAGCCTGCGTATCTGCGTTGAGCTTACCTCAAACGGTTCAGCTTCAACAAAAACAGCGCTTGGGTACTGCCTTGCTTTTTCTCTGCAAGCATCGGTATCAGCCGCCGAACGGGTTATGCAAAGCGGAGTACACAGCTTCATGAGTTCTTCCGCCTTGTACCATTTATCAAAACTCAACAGCATATCACTGCCCATTATAAAATAGAGTTCTCCCTCGGGATAGAGTTCCCTGAAATGCTTCACCGTGTAGTAAGAATAGCTTTTCCCCTCACGTTCAAGTTCCCAGTCCGAGACTGTCACCCTGTCAAGCCCTGCGGCTGCAAGCCTTAGCATTTCGAGCCTGTCCTGCCCACTTGACAAGCCTAGTGCCTGTTTGTGAGGAGGTATCCTGTCGGGGATAATGAACGCATTTTCGACTTCCACTGCCTGCAAAACAGTCCTCAGAAGTCTTATATGTCCATTGTGAACAGGGTCAAAAGTGCCGCCGAATATCGCAGTGTTCACTTTGCTCTGAGCCTTATCTTAGGCTCTTTTTCGTTGCGCTTGAACAGCACAGCTTTTGAGCCGATGCACTGCACGACTTCTGCGCCTATGCGTCCTGCGATGTCCTCAGCTGCTTCACGGGCAGTGAGCAGTGAGTTTTCGAGAACTTTTATCTTGATAAGTTCATGCACTCTGAGATAGTCGTCTATCTGCTGTGCCTGAGCATCATTAACGCCGCCCTTGCCTATCTGGAACGAAGGTTCGAGCGTGTTTGCCATAGCCTTTAATTCGGCTCTTTGCTTTGGTGTGAGCATAGATTATCTCCTTTCAGTCGGTAAGTTCACTGACAAGCTTTCTGAGAGCCTTTCCACGGTGAGAGACTGCATTTTTTTCCTCTGCGCCTATCTGAGCGAAAGACCTGTCGCCGAACATAAAGATCGGGTCATAGCCGAATCCGTTTTCACCCAGCGGCTCAAAGCCTATCTCGCCCTCGCACTCACCACGGACAGTTATCTCGCTGCCGTCAGCTTTTATAAAATGTATCACGCAGACAAATCTTGCACTGCGTTCGCTTCCTGTTTTTCCCTCGAGCCTTCTGATAAGCTCATCATTTTTCGCCTTATCGTCATTAAGACCCAGCCACCTTGCGGAGTAAACTCCGGGTTCGCCGTCCAGCGCATCGACTTCAAGTCCGCTGTCATCTGCAAGAGCCGCCGCACCGGTGCCCTTGATAAGTTCAAAGAGCGCTCTTGCCTTTATAGCGGCGTTTTCCTCAAAAGTCGAGCCTGTTTCCTCGGGTTCGCAGGTTATCCCTGCATCTTTAAGGCTTAAAACCTCATCAAAACCGCAGTCTTGAAGAAGTTCCTTATATTCACGGACTTTGCCTTTGTTTCCGCTTGCAATAATAAGTTTCATATTTTACCATTCTTCCATATAAGTAACACGAGTTTTTTTCAGTTTGTCACGAATTTTCTTAGTTTTGTCGGGCTGCATAAGAACAAGGCAGGCTTCGTTGAAATAAACGTGCAGTTTGAAATCCTCGGTCGCAGTCTGAGCGCTCTTTGCGGTATCTTCGCCTAAGTCAACGCCCACGAACTCTATCTCCTTAACGTTTCTCGCACGGATAAAATCCACGAGTTTCTCGCTGGAAAAAACGTCATACTTTGTGCGCTCATAGATGTTCTTATGGTCTATTTTCAGGTCTTTCACAACATCTGCATCGGGCGAACCTGCTTTCGGGACATTGCTTTTTTGTATAAGACCCTTGCCAACGATATTAAGTGCAAAGACCTCCTCGGACTTATATTCCGATATACGTTTCTTCACGCCTGCGATGAGCCTTTCGGTATCGAAAGAATACTTTTCCCTGTCTCTGCCCCTGCCGACATAATATTCCTGCATATTCATTATAAACAACACTCTGTCCATTTTCTGTATACCCTTCTTTCATTTCATATTCTTTTACTTTTTGTTTGTAATGCCTGTTAATGTCCTTATCGGACATTTGGGTCAACGGACTTATCGTCCGTTAAGTGGTGCGGTTTTGGATCAGTCAAACAGTGCGTTTACAAAATCTCTCGCTACAAACGGCTGCATATCGTCTATCTTCTCGCCTACTGTTATCAACTTCACGGGGATTCCTAACTCCTCCGCTATCGTGATGACTATTCCGCCTTTCGCTGTGCCGTCAAGCTTCGTCAGGATTATGCCCGTTATGTCACACGCTTCGTTGAATAACTTCGCCTGACTTACCGCATTCTGTCCCGTTGTCGCATCAAGCGCAAGCAGTACTTCCAGCGAACAGCCCTCCGCCTGCTCATGCACTATCCTGCTTATCTTTTTCAACTCGTTCATAAGGTTCTTCTTGTTGTGCAAACGCCCCGCCGTGTCGCACAGAACAACGTCCATGTTCCTCGCTTTCGCCGCCGTCAGCGCATCAAAAACTACCGCCGCAGGATCGCTTCCCTCTTTGTGCTTGATGAGGTCACAGCCTGCACGCTCAGTCCATACTTCCAGCTGGTCTATCGCTGCCGCTCTGAATGTGTCGCCTGCCGCAACAAGAACCATTTTGCCCTGTAAATGAAGTGAGAACGCAAGCTTGCCAATGGTGGTCGTCTTGCCTGCACCATTAACGCCGATGACAAGCACAACGCTAGGTTTGCTCGAAAGGTCGAGCGGTTTATCCTCACCTAACATCCCGATGATTATTTCTTTCAGCAGGTCTTTTATCTCCATAGGGTCGGTGATGCCCTTAATCTTCACCTGTTCCCTCAGTTTCTCACAGATAGCTACCGAGGTGTTAACGCCGATGTCGCACATGATGAGCGTTTCTTCAAGCTCCTCAAACAAGTCCTCGTCTATCTTCGTGAACGAACCGAGCAGTCTCTCGATCTTGCTCATCATCGAATCCTTGGTCTTTTTAAGTCCTGCTTTCAGCTTTTCAAAAAATCCCATTAGTCATCTCCCTTTCAGTCAAGTTCCATTTTGTCAGCTTCTTCTGACGGCATTTTCAACAGCCTTGATATGCCGTCTATCATCGTAACGCCGTAGATAACGTCAGCTTCTTCCATAGTTCCACGGCGGTGAGTTATCGTTATGAACTGCGTTTTGTCGGTAAAACGATGAAGATACGCCGCATACTTCGCAACGTTCACATCGTCAAGCGCCGCTTCTATCTCGTCAAGCAGACAGAACGGCGACGGACGTACCGTGAGTATCGCAAAATATATGCAGACCGCCACGAATGCAGTCTCTCCGCCCGACATACTCATAAGGTTCTTCACCATTTTTCCGGGCGGCTGAACGTTTATGTCGATGCCGCATTCAAGAACATCATCGGGGTCGGTAAGCGTAAGACTTGCTTTGCCGCCGCCGAAAAGTTCGGTGAATATCGCCGAGAAATGCTTTGCTATCCGCTCGAAATTCTCCGTGAACATCGACTTCATGTTCTCCGTCAGGCTCTCGGCAAGCTTTTCAAGTTCGTCCTTCGACTTGTTCACATCGTCTATCTGCGCCTTGTAGAATTCGTAGCGCTCGCTGACTTCGGCGTATTCCTCGATAGCCCCTAAGTTGACGTTTCCCAGCGACTTTATCTTGCTGCGAAGTTCTGCGAGCCTGCGCTTTGCAGCATCGATGTCCTCGGGTTCTTCGTACTTCTCCGCCGCTTCCGAACGTGTAAGTCCGTGGTCGTCCAGAAGCTGACCGACCAGCTTGTCGAACTCGATGCGTATATTCTTCGTGCGCTCAGACGCTCTTGTGATCTCGGCTGCAAGCGTTTCACGCTCGGTCATTTTGTTGCGCTGCTCACTGCGAAGCTTTTCAGCCTCGGTCGAAAGCTTTGTCTGTTCGGCAGTTGACTGCATGATCTGCTTTTCAAGCGCCTCGATGCGCCCACCCGAATCGCTCACCGACTGCTCTATCCCGGTGATCTCACGGCGCTTGTCCTCGATAGACTGCCTGTGCGCCGCAATATCTTCGCCAAAGCGTTCCTCACTGCTCCTGCCCGACTCGATGTCGCTGTTTATGCGCTCTATCTCGGCACGGCAGCTTTCCTCGTCCTTTGCGTTTTCCGCAAGCGCTATCTTCATTTCCGAAAGGCTGTCAGCGAGTTCCTTGCGCTTTTGCACCGCTTCCTCGCTCTCGCCTTTTTTGTCGGCAAGTTCCTGCTCCGAGCGTTCTATCTCGCCGCCGAGTGAAGAAAGTTCCTTTGCGGCTTCGTCAGCCTGCCTGCCCGCTTCCTCCATTTGCGACATACATTTATTTATATTCTCATCAAGCTTTTCGCCTCTTGCATCAAGCTGTTCCATAAGCTCACCGACACGCTTCTGTTCAAGCTCATTCTTCATAAGCTCGCTTTCGTACTCGCTGAGTTCGGCACGCTGACCATTAAGTTCTGCCGCTAAGTTCTGCACTTCCTGCGACAGCTTTACACAGCTTTGTCTGAGCGTTGTATTCTGTTCGGTAAGTTCTTCCGACTGCTTTTCAAGTTCGGCTATCTCGTTTTTTCTTGTGAGTATGCCTGCACTTTTGTTTACAGTACCGCCCGTGTAAGAACCGCCTGCGTTTACCACCTGACCGTCAAGCGTTACTATCTTGAACTTATACCCGTGGCGCTTGGCGATAACTGACGCAGCATCAATGTCCTCTGCGACCGCAACACGTCCCAGAAGATTATTTATAAGCCCAGAGAACTTCGGGTCAAAGTCAACAAGCTCGCTCGCAAGTGCGATGTAACCGTCCTCGCCCGTGGGCGGCTGGTCAAGCGTGCGCCCCTTAACGGAAGTCAACGGCAGAAAAGTAGCTCTGCCTGCCCTGCTCTCTTTCAGAAGCCTTATGCCTCGCTTTGCGCTGTCCTCGTTCTCAACGGCGATATTCTGCATAGCGCCGCCCAGCGCTGTCTCGATAGCTGTGGAGTATTCCCCCTCGGTCGAGATAAGCTGTGCCACCGAGCCGAAAACGCCCTTGATGCGCCCCTGCTGTGCCGCCTTCATGATGAATTTGACGCTCCCTGCAAAGCCCTCCATTGCGTTCTCCAAGTCACGCAGGATGCCCAATCGCTGATCTATGCCCCTGAGCGTGTTGTCATTTGCCGAAAAGCTTTCCTGCGCCGATTTCAGCTTTCTCTCCTTGCTCTCATGCAGTTTTTCAAAGCCCGAGATCTTGTTTGAGACTTCGTTCTTTTTGCTGTTCAGCTGTTCCGACTTGTCCGAAAGCTTTTTCAGTTCGCCCTCATAGAGCTTTCGGCGGCTGTCACGTTCTTCCTGTTCCGAGGTAAGTTCTTCCAGCGTCTGCGCCGCAGAATCGGAACTGTTCTTCGCCGTTTCCAGCCTGAATGCCGCATTAGACTTTTTCAGATAGAGTTCGCTTATATGCGCACTCATTTTCTCTATCTCGCCCGAAACGCTGTCAAGCGCCGACTGCGCACCCGACAGCGAATTTTCAGCCGCTTCTATCTCCGACTGCTTCTTTTTGCCGTCCTCGATGATATTTTCAAGTTCACGCTTTTTATCGTCAAGCTGATTTCCCAGAAAGAAACCGCTCGACCTCGCCTGCTCTATCTGATCGTTTATCTGTGCGATCCGCTGTTCAAGATGCTCGATGTCATTGTTCAGCACTGCCGTTTTCTGCTCGCTCTGCGAACGCTCCTGCTCTATCGCACGAATATCCGCACGCAGACTGTTCGCTTTGTCGCCGCACTCGGCAGACTTTGCAAAGCCCTCCTCGATGCGCTCGTCAAGTTCGTCCAGATATGCCGACTTTTCCTCGTATTCCTTTTTGAGAACACCCAGCTTGTCATCAAGCAGTTTCTGCTGTGCGGTAAGTTCATTAAGTCTGCGTACCCAGAGCGAAACTTCAAGCTTGCACTTTTCTTCGTCAAGAACTCTGAACTTCTTCGCCTTTTCGCACTGCTTTTCAAGAGGACCTATGCGGCTCTCCAGCTCGCCCATGATGTCGGTCAGACGTGAAAGATTGTCCTCCGCCTTTGCAAGCTGTTCTTCCGTCTCACGTTTTTTACTGCGGAATTTCGAGATGCCTGCCGCCTCATCAAAGATCTGTCTGCGGTCGCTCGCCTTGCTCGAAACGATCTCGCCTATGCGCCCCTGACCGATTATCGAATAGCCGTCACGTCCCAGACCTGTGTCCATGAACAGTTCGTCAACGTCTTTCCTGCGGACAGCCTTTCCGTTTACATGATATTCGCTGTCGCCGCTTCGGTAAAGCTTTCTCGAAACGCTCACGATGTCGCTGTCCTCAGAGAGCGCTCTGTCGGTGTTGTCTATCGTGATAGTCACCTGAGCGTAACCCGATTTTGAGCGGAGCGCCGTTCCCGAGAAGATAACGTCCTCCATGGTCTTTCCACGCAGGCTTTTCGAGGAGCTTTCGCCCATGACCCAACGCATGGCATCGCCGATGTTCGACTTGCCGCTGCCGTTAGGACCGACTACCGCTGATATTCCCTTTGTGAAATCCAGTCTCGTTTTTTCGGGAAAGGATTTGAAGCCTTGCAGTTCAAGCGATCTTAAATACATTCAAAAACGTCCTTGCTAAAAAATCTATAAATACACCTGTCAGAAGTCTTCCGCAGGTCTGAGTTTCTTCCAGCAGATGTACCCTGCGGCGCATTCACCGATCGTTATAAGCGTCTGCACGGGTATTTCAAGTATGGTATATTGAAGAATATGCCCTGCCATATTGCTGAGAGCGTGCATGAGCATCACAGCAGGCAGGATAGTCCTCCATTTGTCCGTGGCTATACCGTACCAAATCAGAACGGTCAGCGCCGCACAAAAAGCCGCACCCTCTGCCGCCGCCCATATGTTTACTGCGAGTATCGAGTCATCGGCTCTGTCAGTGCCGATAAGCCCGAAACATGAAAGCCCTGCGGTCAGCCCCTCAAATGCGCCGTGTCCGACAGAATAGCTCACCGCATCACGGCGGCTGTTCAGGTCATCATACATAAGTTTCAGCGCCGCAAATTTTGCGCCTTCTTCCAGAACACCGTAAAGCAGTCCACGCTTTATGTAATACCCTATCGAAATTTCGCCCTCAAAACCCAGACGTATAGCCGCTGCGAGCATGAACACAGGTATGCAGACCGCAAACGCTATAAATGCAGGATATATCTTTGCTCCTGTCTTTTTGCACCACAGGTACAAAAGCAGAGGTGTCCCGACAAGCCATACAAGCCCCGAAAGAAAACAACTGAGATCTTTCATACTATCTCACCTGCTCAGAAGCAGTCAAAGACTTTGCCGCCTATGGTCAGCTGTCTGCTTTCAAGCGTGCTGTCCTGAACAATATCCAGTGTTACCCCACGCTTTCCGAAATACTCTTTGTTGCATTTTTTATGCCCGAGCGCCGCACTTACCATGCTTTTTCCCACATGGACTTCAAGCGTTTCACAGCCGTCAGGCATATTCTGCACGATAAGATCACGCACAGCCCTCGAACGCACAAGTTCTCCCAGTGCAGGGTGATAAAATCCGGCGACAAGCTTTGAGCCGACTTCTTCCGAAGCGTGAAGCCCTATCCTCAGAATGCGTATGCCTGCTTTGTGGAACTCAGCCGCCGCTTTCGCACAAATGCTTATCACCGTATCAAAGTCCATGAGCTTATACTCGCCGCTTCTGTAAAGTTCCGCAAGCTTAGTGCCGTCAAGCACGCTCACAGGATAAATGCGCACAGTGTCGGGCTTTATGTCAAGCACTGCCTGACAGGTGAGCCGTTCATCCCCGATCTCCGAAGCGTAAAGCCCCGTCATTATCTGCAAGCCCAGTTCAAAACCATACTCACGGATAAGCTGTGACGCTTCATACACCGCCGCCGCCGAATGTCCGCGCTCGTTTGCTTTCAGCACCTTGTCTGACATCGACTGAGCGCCGAGTTCTATCGCCGTCACGCCGTAACTTCTGAGTATTTCAAGCACTTCCCTGTCGATGCAGTCGGGACGTGTTGAAATGCGTATACCACGAAAGCCACTGCCGCCCACAAACGGCTTTGCGGCTTCGAGAAGTTCGGTCATGTAGTCACGGGGTATAGCCGTGAAACTCCCTCCGAAGAAAGCTATCTCGGTGTCGGTGCGGTCGCTCACTTCGTCCCACGCCTGCTCACAGGCGGCTTTAACGTCTGCGGCGTGAGGTGCTTGCGTCTTGCCCGTTATCGTCCGCTGGTCGCAGAAAGAACAGCAGTGCGGACAGCCTGCGTGCGGCACGAATATCGCAATGTTAGAGTGGCTCAATGTTCAAGCCCCATGAGCCTGAGCGCTTCCCTTGCGGCTGACTGCTCGGCTGACTTTTTAGACCGTCCCTCGCCCTCGCCGATAACGTTGGAGTTGAGCATAACTCTGACGGTAAAGCGCTTGTCATGGTCGGGTCCCGATTCGTCCACAAGCTGATAAACTATCTTTTCTTCGGGGTTACGCTGGATAACTTCCTGCAATTCCGTCTTATAGTCGTGGAAATTCTTAGCCCCCTGCGGAGTGATGTCTTTCGGGATAAACGACAGAACATAAGGTCTTGCCGCTTCCATTCCGCCGTCAAGATAGATAGCGGCTATGACCGCTTCAAAAGCGTCGGACACGATCGAGGGGCGCTCTCTGCCGCCTGTCAGTTCCTCGCCCTTGCCTAAGAATATCATCTCACCTAAGCGTATGCGCTTTGAGAATTCATAAAGTGCAGTCTCGCACACAAGCGACGCTCTGAGTTTTGTCAGCTCGCCCTCGGGGATATGCTTGAAATGCTTGAATATGTGGTCGGAAACTATCACCGAAAGCACCGAGTCTCCCAGAAATTCAAGACGCTCGTTACTGCGGCGTGTTTTCTTGTTCTCGTTTGCAAATGAGGAATGCGAAAGCGCTTCAAACAAAAGCTTTTCGTCATGAAAACGATAGCCTATCAGCTTTTGCAGTTCCTCCATTTTCTGCTGTTCAGTCATTTATTCTTCGCCCTTCTTTTCCTTTGCTTTAAGTTCGGCAAGCGCAGAGGTTATCTCGTCGATAACGCCTGTCTCTGTGAACTGCTTTGCCTGACGTACAGCGTTGTAGAACGCCTTTGCATCTGAACTGCCGTGAGCCTTGATAACAGGTTTGAGCGTTCCGAGCAGAGGTGCGCCGCCGTATTCGCTGTAATCGACTTTCTTCTTGAATGCCTTGACAGAGGGCAGGAGCATGATCGCCGCAAGCTTGTTCTTTTTGAGCATACCTTTAAGTTCGCCCGAGAAGAACTTGCCCATTCCCTCATAGAGTTTTAGCATGATGTTCCCCGTGAAGCCGTCAGCCACAACAACGTCAGCATCGCCCAGCGGAACTTGTCTTGCCTCGATATTGCCGATGAAATTCACAGGCGCTTTGATAAGCTGCTGATAGGTCTGCACTTCAAGCTCTCTGCCCTTTGATTCCTCAGCGCCGATGTTCGCAAGTGCGACTTTCGGGGTGGAAACGCCGATTATCTTGTTCATGTAGGCACTGCCCATGATAGCGAACTGAACGAGCATCTCGGGACGGCACTCAGCGTTTGCGCCGCTGTCAAGAAGCATTGTCGGGTCGCCTGCCGTGGGGAGTATCGTTGCAAGAGCAGGACGCTTTATACCCTTTATGCGCTTGACTATCATAGTCGCACCAACAACAAGAGCGCCTGTTGAACCTGCTGACAGAAAAGCATCTCCTTCGCCGTCTGCGAGCATCTTCATGCCGACTGCCATTGAGCAGTCCTTTTTGCCCTTGATGACCTCGGTAGGTTCTTCGCAAACGTCTATCACCGTGTCGGCGTGGCGTATTTTCAGCCCTGAAATGTCAAGGCTGTTGTCCTTTGCGCATTTTTTTATCTTCTGCTCGTCACCCACAAGGGTAATGTCAACGCCGAAGTCGTTGCGTGCATCTATTGCGCCTTTTATGACCTCTAAGGGTGCGTTGTCGCCGCCGAAAGCGTCTATAACTATATTCATGTCAAGTCCTCCTGCTTTTTGAACTGCAAGCTGTTGTTATCTAAACCTGTTTGTCTTATTTCAAGAACTGCTTTGTTAAAATCATTCAGCCCTCTCTGTGCAAGCGCTTCATACCGTTCCTGCTTGCCTTTTATGCGTTTGCCTAGTGGCGGCAGAATACCCATATTGCTTCCCATCGGCTGAAAACGCTCGACTGTGGGGTCGCTTATGTATTTTGCAAGCGCACCCAGCATCGACGTTTCGGGCAGGCTCACGGGCGGCAGACCCCTGACGGCTCTTGCCATGCTTATCCCTGCGAAAATGCCGCTTGCCGCCGACTCGATATAGCCCTCAACGCCCGTCATCTGACCTGCGAAATATATCCGTGGGTCGGCTTTAAGGCAGAAACGCTCGTCCAGCAGTTTCGGGGAATTTATGAACGTGTTGCGGTGCATAACGCCGTACCGCACAAAGTCCGCATTTTCAAGCCCGGGTATCATGGAAAAAACACGCTTCTGCTCGCCGAATTTAAGGTTCGTCTGAAAACCCACAAGGTTATACATCGTCCCCTGCGAATTTTCCGCACGGAGCTGTACCACCGCATAGAAACGTTTGTTCGTTACAGGGTGGTATATGCCGACAGGTTTCAGCGGTCCGTAGCGCATGGTGTCAGCGCCCCTTTTCGCAAGCACCTCAACAGGCATACAGCCCTCATAGACCGAGAAGCCGTCCTTTTCCTGTCCGTCAAATTCATGGAGCGGTGCGCTCTCGGCGTGGATAAGTTCCTCGTAAAAACGCTCGTACTCTTCACGCTCCATAGGACAGTTGATATAATCCGCATCTCCTCTGCCGTAGCGTGAAGCGAAAAACGCCTTGTTCATGTCAACGCTCTCACGGGTGACAATGGGTGCGGCGGCATCGTGGAAGTGCAGATATTCCTCGCCGATAAGCTTGTTTATGCTCTGCGACAGCGCATCAGAGGTCAGCGGACCCGTTGCGATTATGACACGCCCCTCGGGTATCTCCGTGACTTCCGTTTCGGTAACGGTTATGTTCGGGTGTGAGCGGATGCGCCCTGTCACCTCGTCTGAAAAGATATGCCTGTCTACCGCAAGCGCACCGCCTGCCGAAACTCTCGCACGTTCAGCGCACATCATCGTGAGCGAACCTAAGCGGCGCATCTCCTCCTTGAGCATACCTGCCGCCGAACCTATCCTGTCGGCTTTGAGTGAATTTGAGCAGACAAGTTCCGCAAAGCCGCTGTACTTGTGCGCAGGCGTGAACTTCTTTGGCTTCATCTCAAACAGTTCGGCTTTCAGCCCCGATTCTGCGATCTGCCACGCCGCTTCACAGCCTGCCAACCCTGCGCCTATAACTTTTACTGTCTCCAACAAACTCACCACTTTTTAAAGATAATAGATATATAGATAAAAGATAACAGATACGGCGTTCTCTGCGCTCACGGATATTATCTGCTATTTCTTTTTATCGCTTCGTCAAGTCTTATGCGCAGGTCGCACATCTCGTCACAAAGCTCGTCATGACGATCTATGCAGAACCGCTCCGTATCGCTCTCCGAGATCTGCGGACGTTCATCACCAAGCCCTATGCTCGTTTCAGCATAGGTCATGGCGGTATAAGCGTTCGTGAGCAGTTCGCCTTTATCGTAAAGCGGAACTTTTCTGAACAGCCTGCGCTGTGTTTTTTCAAGATCGAGTTTCACGGCGGCAAGCACTTCCCTGTAAATATCGCCGTAACCCTTGCAGGCGCTCTCATAGCCTGTGCCGTTCGCAATATCGTCCAGTATGCAGGCGGCGACCCACGCAGTAAAACCTGCTTCGACTGCCGCCAAAGGCTCACGATCCTGTGCGAACATCTTTCCGCCGCACAGCATACGCTCGTTTAAATACGCCGCCGCATCAAGCCCCGATCCCTGCGCAGACTTCAACAGTCCGCACACAACGTCCCTTGCATACCTCGTCTCAAAAGGCGTAAACATAAAATGCACCTCTTATTTTACTTCAAGGTCACGCTCGTAGCCGCAGCCTTCTTTGTGGCATACCAGCTTGCCCGACTTGCCGCCCTTGCGGAACAGCGTTGAACCGCACTGAGGGCATTTTTCCTCCATGGGAACGTCCCATGTCATGAAACGGCATTCGGGGTTAGCCTCACAGCCGTAGTACTGCTTGCCTTTCTTCGACTTTTTCAGCAGGACTTTCTTTCCGCAGAACGGACAGATCCCACCCGTGTCATGAACAACAGGCTTTGTGTTGGTGCAGTCGGGGAAACCCGAGCAAGCCATGAACTTTCCGAAACGTCCGATCTTTATGACCATAGGCTTTCCGCAAAGTTCGCACACCTGATCCGTTTCCTCATCGGGAACTTTGACACGCTTGCCCTCCATAGCTTCCTCGGCTTCGGTCAGTTCTTTCTCAAACTCGCCGTAAAACTCTTTGAGGGTGTCAGTCCAAGGCATATCGCCGCTCTCAACTTTGTCAAGGTCAGTCTCCATGTTCGCCGTGAACTTAACGTCAACGATCTTGTCAAAATGCTCGCTCATAAGGCTGTTGGTAACTTCGCCCAGCGAGGTAGGTTTAAGCTGTTTGCCGTCACGCTCAACATAGTTTCTCGCAAGTATAGTCGTGATAGTCGGCACATAGGTAGAAGGTCTGCCGATGCCCGTTTCCTCGAACGCCTTGACAAGCGTTGCTTCTGTGTAGCGGGGGGGCGGCTGTGTGAAGTGCTGATTTCCCGTCAGTTCTTTCAGACGAACAGGGTCGCCCTTTTTAACATCCGAAAGATCGTTTTTCGGCTCGTCATCGTCCTTTGTTTCCTCATAAAGAACGGTAAAGCCGTCAAACTTTATCGAATAGCCCGAGGACTTAAAGACACAGCCGTTAGCTTCAATATCTGCCGAGATAGTATTCATCACGCATTTAGACATCTGGCTCGCCATAAAGCGCTCCCATATCAGCTTGTACAGTTTGTACTGGTCGCTGGTCACGCCGCTCGCTTTCACCTTGTCGGGAGTGAGTTCGGGGTGAGTAGGTCTGATAGCTTCGTGAGCATCCTGTGCGTTGCTCTTTGTCTTGTATTTATTAGGGGTATCGGGGATATAGGCATCGCCGTATTTCTCCCTGATAAAGTCATAAGCCTGCGCCCTTGCTTCGTCCGAGATACGCTGACTGTCGGTACGCATATAGGTGATAAGACCAACAGGACCCATTTCTGCGATGTCAACGCCCTCATAAAGTTCCTGAGCAACTTTCATCGTGCGCCTTGCCTGAAAAGACAGCCTTCTCGAAGCTTCCTGCTGTAATGTGGAAGTGGTGAAAGGTGCAGCAGGCGATTTTCTGCGCACGCTCTTTTTAACGTTAGAAACAACAAACTCCGCACCGTTCAGCCGTGCGAGGATAACGTCAGTCTCCTGCTTCGATCTAAGTTCGGGCTTTACGCCGTCAACTGTTTCCAGCTTTGCCGAGAAAGCCTTGCGAGAGCCTTTCGCCATGAACTTTGCATCTACCGACCAATATTCGGTGGAAACGAAAGCTTTTATCTCCTCCTCACGGTCGCATATCATCTTGACTGCAACAGACTGCACACGTCCTGCCGAAAGACCTCTGCGGATCTTTCTCCATAAAAACGGAGACAGCTTATAGCCCACGATCCTGTCAAGCACACGTCTTGCCTGCTGAGCGTCAACAAGGTTCATATCGATCTTTCTGGGTGCGCTCATGCCTGCCTTTATGCCCGAAGCGGTGAGTTCTTTAAAAGTAACACGGTTCTTATCGTTAAGATCAAGCCCCAGTATCTGCGCCAAGTGCCATGAGATAGCTTCTCCCTCACGGTCAGGGTCTCCTGCGAGATAAACGTGGTCGCATTTCTTCGCCTTTTTCTTTATCTCCTTGATTATCTGTTCTTTGTCCTTGATATTAATATAATGGGGTTCAAAGTTGTTGTCGATGTCAACGCCGAGCTTTGATTTTGGCAGGTCACGCAAATGACCTCTCGAAGCCATTACCTCATAATCATCGCTGAGGTATCTTTTGATAGTCTTGACCTTAGTCGGCGACTCAACTATAATGAGATTTGACAAATTATCCTCTCCTCATACTATTCCTTTAACTTTCCGTCATTTCAGAGTTTATAGCTCTTGCCCGGAAGTTCCTTGACCGTTCCCTCAATGCTGAGCAGTGTCAGTTCGTTCACCACGGTATTGACGGGCAGTTCTGTCATCTCAGCTATCTGATTGAGATGCAGTGAGCCTTTTTCTTTGAGCAGTTCACAGATAGCTTTTTGTTCCTGTGACAAGCCGCTCATATCTATTTTAGCAGACTTTTCCTCGTTATGCAAGACCTCTGCGGCGTTTTCGTCAACTTTTTTTACTTTTTTAACAGACTGTTCCTCTGTTTTTTCCTGTTCCTTGTGCGGTTCTGTCTTAATATCAGCAAATTTAACAGTTCTGAGCGTTTCGCCTACAAGTTCAGCGTATCGGGCAAGTATCTGCGAACCGCTGAATGCAGGCTGTGCGCCGTTAGTCAGGAGCAGCTGCTGACCCTTAAAACGTATATCAAAAATATCGGCAGGCGGGACACAAAAAACGGGACGGTTGATAAGTTCGGCGTGTTTAACGTTGTTAAGTCCCCTGCTGTCGGCTCTTGCTTCAACAAAAAGAACAAGGTCACAAAGACCACATAATATCCTGTTGCGGTTATTGAAGCTGACCTTGCCAAAAGAACTGCGGTCGGTATATTCAGAAACGAGCAGGCAGTTTTCCTCAATAGTCTCGTCAAGAGCATTTTCTTCAAGGATACCACGTCCAAGCAGAGCGGCGGCATTGTGTCCCATGCTAAGAGCGCCCTCGATAGCGGCAACATCTATGCCGACTTCCGCACCCGATACAATGAGCGCACCGTTTCGGGCAAGTTCTGCGCATATCTCTCTTGCGGCTTTAAGTGAATAATCACAGGGAGTTCGAGTGCCGACCACCGAAACGACCCTATGAGCGTTAAGTTTGTCGGCATCGCCCCTGACGAACAGCACCGTTGGAGGATTCGGTGTCCGTTTAAGGCGTTTTGGGTAGCGCTCATCACGAAAAATAACAGTATCAACGCCCTGTGCGGCGCATTTCACTATCAGTTCTTCTGCGTCCCGAAAGCTTATATCCTTTGCACGTTCGCACTGGTTTTCGTTCATATTCGAGAAGCGGAGAGCCTTAACGTTTTCCGCAAAGTCGCTTATCGAGCGATAACCTCTGCACATTTTCCAAAAGCTTTCGCTGCCTGCGCCCAGCACCATTGCGAGCCATACCCAGTATATTCTTCTGTCGTCTGTCATTTCTCCACCTCTTATCTTTTGTGTGCTTTTTCGTGTCTGTATGCTAATTTGAATGTTCTTAACGAACATTTTGTTAATTTCATTCTGACATTTTTGGTAACGGACTTAGCGTCCGTTGTGAGTAATGTCCTTTGGACATTTAGGGGTCTTTTTCGGGAAACGCTTACGCTGTCCCGAAAAATAAAAATCGGCATATTGGTGCTTCTACATTATGTAGAATTATTCTTTCATTTTGTGTACTTTTGAAAGTTTGTTTTTGGAATGCCGATTTTATGGCTTGTGGGGTAAGTTTGTGCGTTTTTATCTTTATTGTGTTTTGGCTTTAGTCGCCCCATAGGGGCGAATGGGGTCTTTGCCCCCATACCCCCACCAAAGGGGAAACCCTTTTGAAAAAGGGTTATCCCCTCTGGACTTCCTTTCCTAAAACTTTTAAATCTCTGACGCTCACGGGACGTTTGTGCAAAACTTTCTTATCTCTTATTTCTGATTTTTTTCTCTTATCTGTTTTGTTATTTCCCACAGGAAGATCGTTCCTGCTATCGCCGCATTTAAGGAGTCCATTCTGCCGTTCATCACGATCGTTACGCCCTCATCACACAGCGCCGTATCTTCTTCCGTTAATCCTCTGCCCTCATTACCGATAACTACCGCACATCCGCCCGAAAAATCTGCTTCACGTATGTCCCTGCCGTTTCGCACCACCGCCGCATAAGTCCTTATCCCCACACTCCGCAAAAGTTCCGTAACTCCTGCAAAATCGTTCTCGATATAGACTTTCACATACGGCATACTCGCCATAGCCGAACGAATGACTTTCGGATTGTAAAGGTCAACGGAATTGTTCGTGAGAATAACGCCGCTCACACCAACAGCCGCCGCAGTCCTCAGCATTGTGCCTAAGTTGCCGGGATCCTGCATATCGTTCAGTATAAGGTACTTGCCCTCGGGGTCAAGCTCGCTCACGCAAAGCTTCCTGTCGAACTTCCTCACGACCGCAAAAGCCCCCTGTGTCTGCCCGACTTCAGTCATTTTCTCGGCGACAGTCTCGGTGATGTAGTATAACTTACCCGATGGCAGCTTCTCAAATCGTTCGACTTCAAGCCGTCCCCTGAAACGCTCCAACGCTTTCTCCTCAACAAACACACTGTCGATCTCAACTCCGTCAGAACCCAGCAGGTCAAGCACGCTCCTCATGCCCTCGACCGCAAAAAGCCCCAGTTCCGCACGATATTTGCGGCTGGTGCAAAGCTTTTTGTATTGCTTTATCTTCGGGTTGTCCTTAGCGGAAATAAGCATCAAATATCACTCTCCGTAAACAAAAACGCACAGTGCCCGTTAAAGCCTGTGCGTTGTATTTGCGATCAAAGAGCAGCCTTAGCCTGCTCAGCAATAGCTGTGAAGCCTGCGGGGTCACTGATAGCGATCTCGGAAAGCATCTTTCTGTTGAGTGCGATGCCTGCCTTCTTGCAGCCGTTCATAAAGGTCGAATAGTTCATGCCGTTGAGCTTAGCAGCAGCCGAAATTCTTGTGATCCAGAGTCTTCTGAAATCTCTCTTCTTCTGTCTTCTGCCGATGTATGCGTACTGACCGGACTTCATAACAGCCTGTTTAGCCATCTTGAAGTGCTTGCTCTTAGCACCGAAATATCCCTTAGCGAGCTTTAATGTCTTATTTCTTCTCTTGCGAGTCATCATTGCGCCCTTGATACGAGCCATAGTAATTTACCTCCTGTTATTTCCCTTTTATCGGTTCAAGTTTTGGAATTGTCAGCCAATTACTTGTAAGGGATAAGTGCCTTAACGTTCTTCAGATTGGATTCGTCAGCGTAAGCTGCACCTCTCAGAAGTCTCTTTCTCTTGTGATCCTTCTGATTAAGTCTGTGTCTCTTGTTTACGTGCTGGAATTTAACTTTGCCCTTTCCAGTAACCGAAAAGCGCTTCTTAGCACCGCTGTGGGTCTTGATCTTAGGCATAATATTTATCCTCCTTAAATATTTGTTTACTTGGTAGATTTTGGAGAAACGTACATCACAAAGCTTCTGCCCTCCATTTTGGGCTGCTTATCAACAACGCCGATCTCAGATACTGCTGCGGCGAACTTTTTGAGCAGTTCCTCTCCGAACTGAGGATGTGCCACAGTTCTTTTGCGGAATCTCACTTCGACTTTGAGCCTGTCGCCGTTTTTGAGGAACTTCATTGCCTGATTGACCTTAGTCTCGAAGTCGTGGGTGTCGATAGTTGAGGACATTTTTACTTCTTTAACGTCCATTACCTTCTGGTTCTTCTTTGCTTCCTTCTCTCGTTTTGACTGTTCAAAAAGGAATTTGCCGAAGTCCATTATCTTGCAGACAGGCGGATTTGCATTCGGTGCGATCTTCACGAGATCCTTATCCTCGCTGTAAGCCTTTTCAATAGCATCCTTTGCTGACATGATACCGAGCTGACTTCCGTCCGAGCCTACGACTCTGACCTCTTTGTCACGAATATCCTCATTGATCTTGTAGTCCTTGTTGTTAATAACAGTACACCTCCAATACAAAATAAGCGGACACAGAATCTCTTCCGTGTCCGCAACAATAACATCATTTATAAAGTCATCATTGAGTGCCGACCCTTTTGCTGCTCACATTCGGCGCTTAGGGTGAGAACGGAAGTGTTCTGCTTTTGCCACTCAATTATTATACACCATTACGAGCAATATGTCAACAGCTCGCTATGTAAATTTTTTATGAATTTGCGTTCATCAGTACGGCTGAGGATTTCTTCTGAAACGCTCTCTGGGGTCTTCAACGGTGTAGTTGATCTTTAATGTATCGAACATACTGTAATCAACTGCGGGGATAGGACCTGTCGGGTTGGAGCAGAAATCAGCAAGACCGAACTGGTTGATGAACTTAACAGCGTTGCCGTTCAAACCAAGGTTTGTGAAAACAGTCCTCAGTTCATCGCCTGCGCCAAAAGTAGCAAGCACGAACTTAACAACATTGAAGAACACCGCAACAGCAGCCTGAGTGATGCCCTTTACTTCACGTACCTTTTCGTCATACATCTGCATTACCTTAGTGATAGCTGCATTGTTTGTGCGGCAGTCGGTGGTAACTTCAAGATAATTTTCAAGATGATGGATTATCCAGCGTTCAACTTTCTTGTTCGAGCTGGAAATAACACGAGCGATTATCATTCTTTCGAGGTCACGCTGACGCTGCATGATCTTGTTGGAGAAAACGTCACGGTTCGAGAAGCCCTCACCCATTCTTTCACATGAATCCTGAAGTATGGGGAGCATCTCGGTCAGCAGCCTTATCATCTCACGGCTGTACTGCATAGCGCCCGAACTTTCAGCGGTAAGGATGTCAAGAAGAACAGCCTTGCCCTCCCAGTCAAGTTCCCTTGCTCTCTGGATAAGTTCGCCGCTTGCCTGACCCTGCAAGATGCTGTCTATCGCAAAGCCGTCCTTGATCTCGTTGTAGAAATTATAGAAATCCTCATAGTCAACAGCAATATCGTGATCCTGTATATACTGTTCGATAAGGATAAGGTCAACAGGTATACCGCCCTGCTCATACAGGTCGATCATTGCGGACATATCTTCCCAAGCACGGGAAGTAACGAAGTCAGGAGTTGCGTTCGGGTTGAGCTTTTTCTTTTCAGCAAGGTCAGCCTCAGGGTCAACTCCATAGAAATTATCGGGGTTCATGCTGAGGTAAGAGATTATCGAGGTGTGTATCTGTGCTTTGAGAGCGAATTCTTTCCAGCAGCCGAAGTCAGCAACGCAGTCGACCTTTTTCAGACGGTCAAGAGTTGCAATATCAAAATCATTAACTGCGAAGTTATACTCAGGAGGGTTTCCTGCGGTGGTAACGACCCAGCCCTCGGGGATCTGGTGCTTACCGAAGATCTTGTATTGCAGGAACTGGAGCATCATAGGTGCGATAGACTTATCAACGCAGTTGATCTCATCGAGGAAGAGTATGCCCTCACGGATACCTGTTTCCTCCATTGTCTCGTACATATTAGCGATAACCTCGGACATGGTGGATTCAGATACCTTTACCTCACGTCCGATGAAGTTCTTGTTAACGATCATCGGCTGACCGATAGCAGACTCACGAGTCTGGTGAGTCATAGCGTAGGAAACGAGGTTTATCTGGAGATCCTGTGCGATCTGGTCCATGATAGCGGTCTTTCCGATTCCCGGAGGTCCCATAAGGAACAGAGGACGCTGTTTCTCCAGCGAGATCTGATAGTCGCCGTACTCATCTTTCAGCAGATACGATTTGATAGCGTATTCGATCTGCTCCTTGGCTTCTTTGATATTCATATACTACTTCCTCTCGTCAGTAAATTACGATATGTGAACAAGATATAGACCCCGATTCACAACGTACCATATTTTAATTATAATATATAGCAAAAATTTTGTCAACCGCAAAGCAATTCTTTGTAGGCTTGCACAAGCTTTTTTTGACAAATCTGTACAATTCGCCAAATCATTCAAAGGTCACAGCAGCGCCGCAGCCGCACTCTGCAAGATGTTCCGAGACTGCACCGACTATCTCTGCTTTTTCCTGTTCGGAAGCCCTGCCTGCAACGTCCTCGATGCCGAGCGGTCTGTCGCACCGGAACATCTCATAAACATAAAGCCAGTTAGCGTTCAATTTCCCAACAAAGTGTTTCTCAACAAGTTTCCCCGGTATCCTGACCGCCCTGCCATCCGACAGCAGCAGTTCCATATATTCACTTGCCGCAATAAGCTGTAAAACTTTCATAACAGACCCCCCTCTTTTTCAAGATAACAGTTACGTAGAGAATAGATAAAAGATAAGAGATAAGAGATAAGAGATAAGAGATAAAAAATAAGAAATAAGAAATAAGAAATAAGAAATATTAGATTATAGATTTGTTTGCTGTACCATATTTATATTATACCACATCTGTAACAAATATGCAAGTGCTTGTTGAAAATTATTTGTTCATTTTGTAACATTTCTGCATAATAAAAAATCGGCACTATGGTCATCCGATCTCTTTCAAGATACACCACAATGCCGATTTAAACTGCTTATTTCACTTTTTATCTCATATCTATCATCTCCTAAATAATATCTCTTATCTCTTATTTCTTATCTCATATCTATCATCTCCTAAATAATATCTCTTATCTTTTATTTCTTATCTCTTATCTCTTATCTTTTATCTCTTATCTTTTATCTCTTATCTCTTATTTCTTATTTCTTATCTCTTATTTCTTATCTATCATCTTTCGTCTATTATCTGATTTTAGAATCCGATCCAGGGGACGAAGATAGTTGTGCCCTCGCTGTCTGCCCATGTGTAGCCTGCATCGGAAGCGTCGAATGTGCCCTTGTGTCCGTTGTCGACTGTCCAGCTGTCGGAAACGTTGCCCCACGCATCGTATACTACTGCGGTCTTTGAAGCGTTCGTGTAGAACATCTTAGAACCGTTCGCAACTGCATTGATGTTGTAGATGTAGTCGCTGCCGTCAGCGTTCGGAACAGTAACGGTGATCTTGTAGTTAGCATCGTCAAGCTTAACAACGTTAAGGGTAGCCTGACCGTTGACCTTGCCGAAATATGTGCCTATCGGGAAACCGTCAGAAGCCTTGTGGATCTTCCAGTCGTTGATCTCGCCCTGCGGAATGTAAGGAGTGCCTGTCTGCTGTGCGGCTGTGGTCTGTTCCTGTACAACGGGTGCAGTCTGCTGAACTGCCGGTGTCTGTTCGGTAACAACGGGTGCAGCCTGCTGAACAACGGGAGCCTGTTCGGTAACAACAGGTGTGGTCTGCTGAACGGGTGCTTCTTCCTGCTGTACCTTTGCGGCAGGTGTCTGACGCTCAACGATGATCGGTGCCTGCTGCTGTACGGGTGCTTGCTGATAGATGATAACAGGTACTGCCTGATCCTCAGTTTCGGTGGTCTTTGCGGTCTTTGCAGTATCAGAAGTCTCAGCGGTCAAGTTCTCCTGCTCAGGTGCTTCTGCCTCGGCGAACTCAGCGGTCTTTGCGGCGGCTTCGGGAACAGGGGTCTGAACAGATGCCGCAGGAAGCTGTGTCCTCTTGATCTCACTCTTCGCAGGCGATACGACAGCCGCCATAAGTGCGATGCCTGCTGCTATTGTAACTGCAACTACTGCCGCAGATATAGTTGCCGCAGTATTCCAGCCGCCCGGCTTCTTCTCATATGCAACTGCCTCAGTGTTCTGTGCCTTTACGAATGCGTCCTTGTTGTTAACTGTGTTTTTCATGATGATTACTCCTTTTATTTTCAATATGTTTTTTGCTTTCGGGTTTGTTTCCCTTGCTGTGATTATATGATACCACGTATTTCAAACGGTTTCAATATTCAATGTTCAGGCATAAAGTAGCTTAAACAACAACTATTCAACACAGTGTAGCTTATTCAACAAATGTATCAAAATTGTAACAAATCGACCGCATAAACAAAAATAGCGCCCGACTTCCCTCCCATGAAGCCGAGCGCAAAATTTAGAACCTGTCTTCACAAGAAATGTGCGTGGATTTTCAGCGAGATTTAGTCGATTTCAAGGCGAAAAACCGCAGTTGTGCTGTCGCACTGCAAGGTTTTTCAACGCAGAAAGCGACTGAATATCGTTGAAAAGACACGTACAGAGTCTTGTGAAGACAGGTTCTTATAACGTTTCTATTATCACGGTACTGTTTTCGGACGAGCCGCAAGCCTGCTTTGCTGTAACGTCATCATCTGAAACAGCCGCCGCCGTAACAGCCAAGCCTGCCGCAAGCATTACCGCAGCTATTGCCGCAATTATCGCCGCTGAAAAATCCTTGTCCGTGAATAAATTCTTCTTTATGATGATCTCTTTTTCGTTGTTTGATGTGTGTTCCATAATGCTGCTCCTTTCAGGCTTGACGTATTTGTGGTGTTCCTTGTTCTGATATTATGATAACACATATCGCCCGGCGTTTCAATATCCAATGTTTGTGCATTCTGTCGCTTTTGCAACAAAACGACAGCCGTTTGAAGCTTAAACTTCACACACCGAAAAAACTGCATACAAAAAAGCGCCTGCCTTTTTCTAAAAGACAAGCGCCGTGATGTTCTTATAAGATATGTATAGCTTTTATACCTTGATCTTTTCGAGTTCAGATGTGCAGTGAGGGCATCTGGTAGCAGCAACGTTGATCTCGGTGAAGCAGAAGGGACACTCCTTAGTAGTGGGAGCAGTTTCTTCCTCCTCTTTCTTAGCGAGAGCAGCAGCCTTTTCCATAGCGGTGTTCACAGCTTTGAGCATGATGAACAGGATAAGAGCGATAACAATGAAGTTGATAACAGCAGAAATAAACGAACCGTAGTTGAACGAAACACCGTTGATCTTGAACGAACCGCCGACAACCTGCATAACGCCGTTCTCGTCTTTCTTAGCACCGCCCGTTACAACTGCGATAAGGGGATTAATGAAGTTATCGGTGAGCGAGGTAACGATATTACCGAAAGCAGCACCGATGATAACACCTATTGCCATATCCATTACGTTGCCTTTTAATGCAAACTCCTTGAATTCTGTCATGAACTTCTTAAACATGATAAAAGCACGTCCTTCCACATAAAAAAAATTGAACTGACGGCTTTCTCCCTGCCGCCTTACATAGCTGATTATATCACAAAAATCACAAAAAGTCAACACAATACCATATTTTTTTACAATTTAGATATAGCAAATACTTCCAACTTGGTTAATTATGAACTTTTTGTAAATCCTGCATTTACCCCCTTGACGAACCCGAATTTATGTGCTATAATGATTAAGCTGAATCGATGAGAGATACACTGGGATATAGCCAAGGGGTAAGGCAAGGGACTTTGACTCCCTCACTCGCTGGTTCGAATCCAGTTATCCCAACCAAGAAATTCAGCGAATAGCATTATATATAATGCCGCATCGCCAAGTGGTAAGGCAGCGGACTCTGACTCCGCCATTCCGTAGGTTCGAATCCTTCTGCGGCAGCCAACCAAGCGCTTCGTAGCTTTTGCTATGAGGCGCTTTTTTCTGCATATATAAATTTTGAGTATGATATTACTTGAAAGAGAGACGATGATATGTCGATATTCAATATTTCTTATCTCTTATCTCTTATCTGTTTGCAGGTTCGGCAGTCCTGCTTTGTTTTCAGCATATTAAATGTTAGTACATATATTTTGTCGTTTGAAATGCCAGCAATTGGATTTTTATTAATTTTTATGTGATTTTATAAGTATTATTTTTATAAAAAGTATTGACATTTTACTTTGATTGTTGTATAATATTAATGCAATAATACTTATAGGAGGTCATTATCCATGAAAACACTTAACGAAAACGGAACACTTACGATCTTTCTCGAGGGCAGGATAGATACCAACAACGCCGCCGCAACAGAAGCAGAAATATTCGCAGCTGTCGGCGATATGACAAACGTTGTTATAGATGCCGAAGATCTGGAATACATATCAAGTGCAGGTCTGCGTGTGCTGATGAAGCTGAGAAAGAGCATCAAAAAGCCGCTCCCGATGATAAACGTTTCCCGTGATATTTACGAGATACTTGAAACAACAGGCTTTACCGAACTGCTCGAAGTCAGCCGTGCAATGCGCCGACTGGATATTTCGGGCTGCGAACAGATAGCAGCAGGCGGTCAGGGCAAGATCTACCGCATCAACGATGAAACGATCGTCAAAGTGTTCTGCAACAACGGCATTATACCTCTCAGCTACGTCAAGGAGGAACTTGATGCTGCAAAGGCGGCATTCGTGGCAGGCGTGCCGACAGCTATATCTTTCGATACCGTCAAGTGCGGCGACTATTACGGAATAGTGTATGAGATGATCGACTCTGTGACCCTCTCGAAAGCTGTTGTTGAAGAGCCTGAAAGGATCGGTGAGTTCGCTAAGAAATATGCCGCATTTATCAAGGATTTTCAGAATATCCACGTTCCCGCAGGAAAGTTCAGACAGGCGCGTGACAGCTACAAGCAGAGATCTCAGGCACTCAGAGAATGGCTTACCGAGGACGAGTTTGCCGTTATGCAGGAGATCATTGACAGCATACCCGAGACTGACACGCTTATCCACGGAGACCCTCACTCGGGCAACATCATGATAAAGGACGGTGAACTTATGTTCATCGACATGACGGAAGTTTGCTGCGGTCCTGCCTGCCTTGACAATGGTGCGATCTTCAGGGATCTTGTTTCGGCTGCACAGAATACCCCCGAAGCCTGCGAGCAGAACATGGGCTTGCCTGCACCGCTATCCGCAAAGCTTGGTCAGGCGTTCTTTGCGGCGTACTCAGGGCTTTCCGATCCTGCAAAACTTGGCGAATACATGAAAATGCAGGGACTGTTCTGCGCACTCAACATCGGCACAGTCATTGGTGCTTATGCCGCCGTGAACGAGACTGCACGCAGAAAAATGCCGAGTATAGTTGACAATATTATCCGTGGAGTTCTTATACCTCAGAAAGACACGATCAAATATCTGCTCAACGCAAAATAAAAACGAACCCCCTCGGAGTTCAAAAACGAACTTCGCGGGGGTTGATTTTATCCGATATTCTTTACCATATAGCGGACGATCTGCGCACAGTCCTTTGCCGCCTGCGCTTCAAACACTTTGTAGTCAACAAACTCCGTTTCATCCGGCTTATCCGAGATAGCACGTATCGCAACAAACGGCGTGTCATTGAGAAAGCACGCCTGCGCAACTGCACCGCTCTCCATTTCGCAGCACATACCGCCGTAATCGCCGATTATCCTGTCTTTTTGTTCCTTGGTGTTGATGAACTGGTCGCCCGAGCATATTCTCCCCTCAAAGACCTTTCTTTCGGGAGCGGACTCTTTCACCGCACTGACCGCCGCCGCACGCAGTCCCTCATCGGCAGGAAAAGCATACAGACCCGTATAGGGTATCTCGCCTTTTTCAAAGCCTATCGGCGACACATCAAAGTCATGCTGGACCGCATCGACCGACACCACAATATCTCCGATGTCGATGTCATTGTCGAGCGAGCCTGCAACACCCGTGTTTATAATGCTCGTACAGCCGTAATCATTGATGAGCGTGTTGGCGCAGATGCCTGCGTTTACCTTTCCCATGCCGCATTTAACGATAACAACATTTTTCCCTTCAAGCGTCCCCTCGCAGAACTCCATGTCGGCAACTGTTGAGGTGTTTGTTATGTCGGCGGCTTCTTTGAGTGAACTTACCTCAACGTCCATAGCGCCGATTATGCCGATAGCATTCTTCGGCTTTTCAGTATCTGTTTCCGTTTCGGCGGTTTTATTTCCGCAGCCGCATAACAAGCTCATCACCATTACAGCCGCAGTGCAAAATGCCGCAAGCTTTTTCTTTTTCATGCAGAACTCCCCTTTATTATTTGATAAGATAAGTATAGCACATATCATACTATTTATCAAGCCCCTGTAAAAAAAGCTAATATCTTTAAAAAGTAAAAAAAATTACAATACCATTCACACTATCTTTAAGAATAATGATTTAACATATGGTATAATATGAATATGGCGGATGAAACAGTTTTTTTCAAACAGTGCTAAAACTGTTATCCGAATTGTACAGTTTCATAAGAATGAATGGGAGGACATAAAAATGATAAGTGCAAAAAGAACCATGATGAAAGCCGCAGCGCTCACCGCTGCTGTAATGTTAGCGGCAGTTTCCGCACCTGTTATGCAGGGCGGACAGTCGGCTGCTTCGCTCACCGCTTATGCGTATGAAGACACCGACATGAACTACACCACCGTTGAACAGAACGGCATGACTTTTGCGGTATATTCCGACCACGCTGAGATAAAGGACTGCAATGACAGCACCGCTTCGCTCGTTATCCCCTCATCGGTAAACGGCACTCCTGTTACAGCTGTTGCAAGATATGCTATGCAGTTCAAGAGCAATCTTACAAACATCACTTTCCCCGACACTATCAAGACTATCGGTTATTACTCTTTCGGATTCTGCAAGGGTCTTACATCCGTAAAGTTCCCTAAAAACCTTGACACGATCGAAATGCACGCTTTTGAGTACTGCTCGAACCTCAGCACAGTTGAGTTCCCCAGCAAACTCGTCAAGATACACGAAAAATGCTTTGATTCGACCCCATGGCGCAAGTCTCTGACTGCTCAGAATGGTCTTGTCATCGTAAACGGCTGTCTTATAGACGGTTCGGCTGCTTCGGGCAATGTAACTATCCCCTCTGATGTAAAGTATGTTTCCCCCGGTTCTTTCTGCGGAAACACAAACATCAATTCGGTAGTTTTCCCAACAGGTGTTACCGAACTTTGCGACAACACTTTCTATATGTGCAGCAACCTCAGATCGGCAGAACTGCCCTCCGTCACTAAGATATGCAATATGTCATTCGGCGACTGCCCTGCACTCAATACTCTCAAAATCTCGGGCAGCCTCACCACTATCGAGCAGTATGCTTTTCTTGACACAAACAGTTCCGCTACAATAACATTCTATGGCAGCAAGAGCAAGTGGGACAGCGTTGACAAGCCCTCCTGCACATTCCTCAACAACGCTAACATGGTCTATGACGAGAGCCACTCCACTCCCGACCCCCAGCCGACTGTAAGCCCTAAGTTCTCGAAGATAGAGTACAACAGTCAGTATCACCAGATCAGATTCTCATGGGACAAGATCTCGGGTGCTACAAACTACGGCATTGCTGTTAAGCTTGCAGGCAAGTGGAGAGTTCAGACAACACTCCCTGCTTCCACTCTCAGCTACACCACGCCTAAGAACCTTACCCCCGGCAAGAGCTATCAGGTAGCCCTCGGCGTTAAGATAAACGGCGAATGGACCGTTGCCGAGTCCGTCAAGAATGCTGTAACTGTAACAGTTAAGTAAAGTCAAATAACCTACCTGCCACATAAAGAAAACTCCTCCGTATGCCAAAAACGTTCGGGGGAGTTTTTTTCATGTCCTTACGGTTCTAAAAAACGGCTGTACCGTTTTGCCGATACAGCCGTCATGTTATCTTACT
>CAMVRM010000023.1 GCA_947169885.1 uncultured Ruminococcus sp. | reverse complement strand
CGCTTTCGCTGTTCCGAAAAATAAAAATCGGCATTTTGGTGCTTCTACCCTAGTGGGTGCTGTACCTTAATGCCGATTGCTTTTGTTATTGTGTTTTGGGAATGCCGATTTTTGACTTGTGGGGGACGTTTGAGCGCTTTGGACTGCTTTTGTTTTGCGCTGTTCTTTCTATCGCCCCACAGGGGCGAATGAGGACTTTGCCCTCAAACTCCCACCAAAGGGAAAACCCTTTTGAAAAAGGGTTATTCCCTCTGGACTTCCTTTCCTAAAACTTTTAATTCTCTGGCGCTCACGGGACGTTTGTTGGGTTCACGTCAGTTCTTTCTTATTTCTTATCTCTTATTTCTTATTTTTTATTTTTTATTTTGACTTACTCTGTTCTTAGTGCTACTACCGGGTCTTTCTTCGCCGCACTTCTTGAGGGGATAAGTCCCGAAATGAGCGTCAGCAGAACACTTATGAGAATGAGTATAACAGCCGCACCTATCGGCAGGAATGCGTTCAGGTTCGTGATGTCCGTGATGTTGTGGATAATGATGTTTATCGGTATGCACAGCAGATATGTCACAATAACACCAAGCAGTCCCGATGTGAATCCGATTATCATTGTCTCAGCATTGAACATACTCGAAACGTCCTTCTTCGATGCGCCGATAGCACGGAGTATGCCGATCTCTTTCGTGCGCTCCTGAACAGAAATGAGCGTGATAACACCTATCATGATCGAACTTACTACCAGCGAGATAGCAACGAATGCAATGAGTACATACGTGATAGCGTTGATGATCGTCGTAACGCCGGAGAGCATTATGCCGATGTAGTCGGTGAAGGAGATCTGCTGTTCCTCGGGCTTGTTTTCGTTGTACTTGTTGATAGCATCGGTGATAAGGTCTTTGTTCTCAAAGGTGGAGGAATAAAGGCTTATGCGTGAAGGCTCGTCAAGGTCAACGTAACCCAGCTTTTCAAGGTTGTATTCATAGGTGGAATCGCTCAGATCATGCGGCATAGCTGTGTCGTACCAGCCCGCAAGTGTTGCTTCGTCTGCGGCTTTGAGCGCTTCGTCAAGCATAGCGGATACCTGCTCAGCGGTCAGAGTGCCGAGCTGTTCGCCTATCATCTGCGCTTTCTGCTGGGTGAGCTGTTCGGTCATGGCAGTGTGGAGCATCTCGTTGAACTCGTCCTCGCTCATGTTGTCGAGGTAACTGCGGATAGTGTCCTCGTCCATGGTGATCTGCTCGCCGACCATTTGCATGAACATTTTGACCATATCGTCCTGGCTCATGCCCTTTATCTGCTCGATCGACTGTGCAAGTTCTTCTTCGGTGGGAGCGCTCATCATGGAGATATAGAGTGCTGATTTTTCCGTGTCGGGCATTGAAGCGGCATAAGCCTTGAACTCGTCAGCCTTTTCAGACTGGGTAAGTTCCTTTGCATCAGCCTTGAAAGTCATGCCCGTGAAGATGTCAACAGTCGGGTCAGCAAGCTGAGTTTCTATCGCCTCATTGCCCTTGCTCTGCTCAACAACATACTTTGTGAGGTCAGTGGTGTAGCCGAGAGCCGTCTGTATCATCTGAGTGTCGCTGTCCTCTTTCGGGCGGATTATACCGCTTATCTTGATGTCAACAGCGTTGTCATAGAGGTATTTAAGTCCTGTTTCGCTTTCACGCATATCCTTGTATATGCCGTTCTCGTCAGCCTTGTAGCAGTCGGAATTGATTATCATTTTGTATTCCTTGCCGCAAATCTCTTCGTAAGACCAGCTTCTGTCATCGTATTCAAGTTCGGTCTGGTTCATGGCAGCGTCCATCATCTCTTTCATATCGTCATGAGATTTAAGACCGAGAGCGAACAGTGCAAGGTCATTCAGTTCGTTGTTTTTGTCGAGAACGAGGACTATCTCGTTATACTCTTTCGGGAAGTCGCCGTATACAAGCTCGTAGTTGTCCTTGATGAGCTTGTTTATTCCGCTTCCGTCAGAATCGGGGAGCATCTCGCTCATAAGGTCAACGCCTGCCGAGAACATACTTCCCGAACCTGCAAGGTAGCTGTCACGGGCTTCTGTCATGGCAGTCATGTCAACGCCCATTGACTCGCTCATGATGTCCTGCATAAGCTTGTTGGGGTCGGCGTGAACTATCTTGTCCTCGGTGTTGTGGGTGTAGATGCCGATATTCAGCTTGTAGGAATACTGAACAGCACTCAGCGCTTTGTTGAGGTCACTGCCGTCCTTTGCACGTTCTTCCTCGATGTAAGCCTTGAACGCTTTGAGGTCATTGGACTTCTGATTTGAAACGCTCATGGAGTTCACAAGGTCTGCAAATATCGGACGGGTGTAGACCGCATCTTTCGGGTGTTCACTGCTTTTTGAGGACTTGCCCATCATCGTCTCGAACAGTGAGGAAAAATCCATAACAGTCGATTCTATCGCCAAAGGATAGCTTGCAAGGCTTTCTTCCTGAACATCGTTGATGTATGCCGAAACGCCTGTCGAGAGCGAAAGTATCAGCGCAATGCCGATTATACCGATGCTTCCTGCAAATGAAGTCAGCACTGTGCGTCCTTTTTTGGTGAGCAGGTTTTTGAGCGAAAGCCCGAAAGCCGTCATGAATGACATGGAAGGCTTTTTCTTTTTGCCCTCGGAAGCAGAACGTTCGCTGTCGGCAGCCTGTTCTGCGGCGGTTTCCTCATCGGTGAGCGGTGCGGAATCGTCCTTGATCTCGCCGTCCAGCACCCTGATTATCCTTGAAGAATATTTCTCAGCAAGTTCGGGGTTGTGCGTTACCATTATGATAAGCTTTTCTTCCGAGATCTTTTTGAGTATCTCCATTACCTGAACGCTCGTTTCGGTGTCAAGCGCACCTGTCGGCTCGTCTGCAAGGATAATATCTGGGTCGTTTACGAGCGCACGGGCGATAGCCACACGCTGCATCTGACCGCCCGACATCTCACTGGGGCGTTTTTTCAG
This sequence comes from uncultured Ruminococcus sp., assembly GCA_947169885.1. Taxonomy (GTDB): domain Bacteria; phylum Bacillota; class Clostridia; order Oscillospirales; family Ruminococcaceae; genus YE71. The sequence continues at coordinate 42,869 of CAMVRM010000023.1, read as the reverse complement.
CTGGTCGCCCAAGCCTACCTGTTCAAGAGCCTTTTTAGCACGTTCGGTGCGTTCCGACTTAGGCACGCCCGAAAGTGTGAGTGCAAGTTCAACATTCCTCAGCACCGTCTGATGAGGTATAAGGTTATAACTCTGGAACACAAATCCTATCGAGTGGTTGCGGTAAGAGTCCCAGTCACGGTCTTTGAAGTCTTTGGTCGACCTGCCGTTTATCACAAGGTCGCCCTCGGTGTAATGGTCAAGACCTCCGATGATGTTCAGCATAGTAGTCTTGCCGCATCCTGACGGACCCAGTATCGAGACAAATTCGCTCGTTCTGAATTTAAGGCTTACCCCACGCAGAGCGTGAACGATGTCGCTTCCTGCGGGATAATCCTTTTTGATGTCTTTTAATTCAAGCATCAGTATCCTCCCTTTAAAATGTCGATGTTCTCCGACAGCCTTTTCAGATTGTCGGTCAGCTGTGTGCCTATAAGAGCGAACTTTTCGAGTTCATCTCTGCTAAGGCTGCTCTCTATCTCCCGTGAGATAAGCTGTGAGAGCCTGTCGATGCGCTGAGTTAAAGCAGTGCCCTCGTCAGTCAGCACGAACCTTGCTCCACGCTGTTTCTCCTTGTCCTCGGGGTTGCGGCGAACAAACCCTTTATTTTGAAGATCGGCGAGCATTCTTGAAATGAGCGCCTTGTCGTAGCAGGTCGCATCACGCAAGCCCGTTGCCGTACAGCCGTTCATGTTGTGCCTGATTATCATAAGGCAGGCAACGTCCGAAATTTTCAGACCGATGTCGCTCAGAAGTTCGCTGTATATTTTCTGTATACTGCGGCTGTTCTGAACTATCAGCACCGAGAACAGGTCGATTATGGTCGAATCCAAAAGCGCACTCCTTTCTGTATAAGACCTGTAAACAAGTCTGTTATCAGTATATGCAAGTTGACTTGTCAACTTACCATATGGTTATTATATCACCGTTAAGTTGATTTGTCAACATACTTATGTGAAAGTTAGATGAAAACTGATGCAAAAAAATCTCCCTCAGACTAAGCTGTCCGGGGGAGGGAAGTATCTATTTGTTTTTCTTTATCTTTATCTTTATCTTTCTGATGATAGCTATTATTATGAATACCGCCTGATATATGAAACCTAAAAAGAAAACTTTATAAGTATAGATCAAGCCTATCACTATGCCGCTGGTAAAGGCATCGAACCCGTAGTCTTTTGAGCCGTCACTCATAGCAGGCATCGCCCAGCCCGAATCGACACCGACGATCGCACTGTATACCCCATAGCCCAGCAGGAACACATAGTAGATAAGCGAGATAAGAAACTGCACTTTCAGCACCTTAAAAGTTTTTTCATCCATATAAAGCATCTCCTTTTTTTATTTGGCATTGTTCACGCTTTGAGAAAAGTTATCAGCCCTATGACCTGTATCACCGAGATAACACACCAGATAAACTTTTCAGCGGTTATTTTTTTGTTCTTTGTCTTTATCATAAATAACCTGCTCCTTTCTTAGAACCTGTCTTTGCGGATACGGTGAAGTATCAGCGCCGCTATTATGCGTATCATTACGGCGGCGGCTGACATTGCAAAGTATCCTGCTCCGAATATCACAAAATGCACCGAACTGTAAGGATATTCCATAACGCTGTCGGGATATATGAACCACTCAAATATGAACTTTGCGGCGTAGGAATTGGCAAGTGCGAGCGGAAACGCCATTAGCATGAAGCCTGACGTGTGGTCTTTTCTGTCGGTGCTGTCACAGCTTTTCAGCCGTCTTTTTTCGGCAGGGAAGAACAACAGCGCAAGCACTGCCGCCGCAAACGGTTCAACGCTCAGTCCGCCGCCCTCACAGCCTGTCATGAACACTCCTGCCGTTTCCGCCGAAAATATCACAAGGCTGTAAAGAATGCAGAAGATACACGCCGTTCTTATGCCTTTTCCGAAAGCGGTAACGTAAGGATCGTTCATCATCTCATCTCCCTGATAAAATGATACCACAAAATCCTCCCGAAAACAAGATAACATCCGTCACTTTTTCAGTGACAGATGTCATTTTTTTGAGTGATATTTGTCATTGTCCGCTGCGCTCAGGTTTGAGCATCTTCTCCATTTTCTTCTGCCTTATGTCTTTGCCGAAGAACGGGATAGGAATGAACGAACCCATGAGCCTTGAAGCGATGCGCTCATGATAGCGCTGTTCAAGCTGTTTGGGGTTAAGGTTGGTCGAAACGATAGTCGGGCGATAAAGATTGACACGGGAATTGATTATGTTATATAGATATATCTCGTAAACGCTCTTTTGCTGTTCAGCGCCAAGGTCATCGATTATGAGCATCTCAGCGTTTATGAGCGAATCAAGGGTGTTGCCCTCAGTTCTGCCGAACTGTTCGTCCTCGATGCGGCGCAGAAAGTCGAACGCCGAACCGAAAGCCGCCTCGTAGCCCCTTTCCGCAAGAGCTTTTGCCACGCATGAAGAAAGAAAAGTCTTTCCAAGCCCCGTGCCGCCCATCATGAGCATAGAACGTTTGTCCTCGGGAAAATCAAGGCAGTATTGGCAGAGAAAATCCACCCAGCCCCTCATTTTCTGCTGTTGGTCAACAGTTTCATAAAAGCTTGCATCGAACTGCGAGAAGTCGTGGAGAGTGATACTGCACTTTGCGTTAAGTTCCTGTATCGTGTATTTCTTCATGAGTTCGAGCAGGCATTCGCACCTTTCGCCCTCGATAATGCCTGTGTCTTTGCACTTTTCGCAGGTGAACTTCGGCTTCATGTAGTTCGGGTCGCCTGTCAGTCCCTCGACAAGTATCTCGATGCGCTTTTGTGTTTCAAGGTTTCTTTGCTTGACCTGTTCTGAAAGTTCAGCGGCGTTTTTCTCACGGTGAGCGATTATCCTGACGAGCGTCTGATAGGTGTGTGCAAGCTGAGTTTTCATAAGCTTGACTTCGGGCAGATTCTCATAGATATACTGTTCGTGCTGTTCGGCTGTTTCAAGCGCTCTCTGGCGGCGTTCCGCAACAGTCTGTTCTGCTAACACGACTGCGTTGTGAGTATATTTCATATGTTAATCCTCCTGTCTGAGCATAGTCGGGTCAAAAGTAAGTGCCAGATCGTTCCAGCCGTCAATGTCATAGGAACTGCTGCTGTTCTGATCGTTTTTGTGTTCCTCGGCATATTTTTCCTCACTGCTGATAACTGCATCAACGGTCAGCAGTCCTGCGTTCTGCCAGTTTTTGAGTATGCCGTTCGTATAGCTGATACGGAAACCGTTTTTATGTTCACGGCAGCGCTGGGCGGCAAGGTCTATCGTGTCGATGTCAAAGCCCCATTCACGCCACTGTTCAAAGTATTCAAGCTGTTTTTTTGTAAGAGCGCCCTCGATGCCGAGTCTTCGTTTGAGTTTTTCGTCAGCCTTGTTTATCTCGGTCTGTCTGATTATCTCGGCTTCAACATCGGGATAGTCAACTATGCCCTTGCTGTACCAGTCTTTGGCAACAGCTTCGATATAAGCGATCCTGTCCTTGCCCATTTCGTGCGCAAAACTTGCGATCATAAGTATAGTTGCGACCGAATAACCGTAATACTCATAAAGATTGACAAAGCCTGCGGTCTCGGTGCTGTTTATCGGTCTGCCGAATATCTTCTGAACTTCTTCAAAAAGCGTTGCTATCTCGGTGTTCTCCTTAGCTTTTGCGGCAAGTTCTTTCGGGGTGTAGCGTATAGTTGAGCGTGCGGCGGCGGTGTTTTTCATGGGGTCGACAGCTTCTGTCAGCACAACGGGCTGAGCCTTCGGTGCGGCAGGAGCAGTCCCGACAGCGGCGGCAGAAACAGCGGCTGTCGGTTCGCCGTTTTCGGGGACGGCTGAAACAACACCGTTGGAGCTCCAGAAGATAACAGCGTCCTCAGCCTGCGAGGGCGAAACTCCGCATTTTTCGGCGAGCAGATCGGTGTCTGCAATATCGGTATCGGCGCAGAGCATCGCCATAAGCACCTTGCAGAAAACAGGGTCGGCAAGTTTCAGATAATTTTCGGCGGCGCATGGCACAGTAAAGACACGTCCGAACGGCTTTATCCCGAGTTTATATTTCATAATATCTCTTTCCTTTATAAAGATTACATTTTTTTACATTTTTCACATTAAGTCTTATTATGATTATACCACACAACATTTTTAATTTCAATAGCCTGAGTGTAAACTTAAATAAGAAATAAGAAAGAAGAGATAAGAGATAAGAAATAAGAGAGAAGAAAGAACTGACGTTAAACCGCACATTAGTTCAAAACAAATGAAAAGGGTTCGCCAGAGGATCAAAAGTTTTAGGAAAGGAAGTCCAGAGGGGATAACCCTTTTTCAAAAGGGTTTCCCCTTTGGTGGGAGTTTGAGGGCAAAGTCCTCATTCGCCCCTATGGGGCGATAGAAAGAACAGTCAAAACAAAATAAAGATAAAGCGCTCAAACGTAAAGCTACATCAAAAATCGGCATTCCAAAACAAACTAACAAAAGCAATCGGCATTAAGGTACACTACTCACTAGGATAGAAGCACCAAAATGCCGATTTTTATTTTTCGGAACAGCGCAAGCGTCTTCCGAAAAAGAACCCAATGGTCGCATGACCATAACCCAAATGTCCGAACAGGACATTATTATAAATGAGCAGATTTGACAATTTGCACCAAAGTGAACCTTTGGACTGCTTTTGATGTGCCGCTTCATTTGTATATTTTAACAAAATCGCTCATTTATAGTTATATGTAGACTAATTCGGGATCATGAGTTGTATTTTAGTGAGAAGTCGGTAAATTCTGCCGTGTTGTTCCCAACGGCGAAAAGTCCCAGCATGACACCTGTAAAGCCGCCGCAGACTTCGCTGGATAGGAACTTCGTCTGACCGAAGCCAAGGCGTTCGGTGCGGCTCTCGTTCTCCACGAAAAACTCATATCCGAACTCGTCCGCCTTTATGATAAGGCGTGCGCTCCTGCCGCCTATGCGCAGTTTTTTCGTTTCAGAGATACCGCCGATATTCAGCCGCAGTTCTGCCTCGCAGTGGTCGGACAGTTGGCTGAGATACAGGTCATAGTGTTCGCTTTCGGTGTGGTAGACTGTAACGCCGCCGATGCCGCCGCCGCTTATCCGCACCTTGACCGACAGCTCGAACTTAAACTCACGCTGACGGAGCGCAATGAAGGTCGGCGAATCTGTGTCGAAAAGCGTTACGCCTGTTCCGTGGAGAACGGCACTGCTTTTGTCAAGTTCATAATTGCCGAGATCGGGTTTTCTGAGATACGCCCAGTCGATGTCCCATTCGGTGGAAGCGAATGTGTATTTTTTCAGCGGCTTCTGTTCAAATTCACCCTCCATATCGTACTCAAAGTCGGTCGTGCCGTCAAGCCCTGCCGTGAACCAGCCGTCACCGCCGAACTGTACAGGTGTCAGGAACACTTCACGCCCCAAGTGGTGGAAAGTCTGCCACATATGTATCTGCCTGAACCCGAGAGTAAGGATATGCCAGCCGCCGTGAGCGTCCTGCACAAGGTCGCCGTGACCGATGCCCTGAATGACAAACGGCGCTTTATTTCGGTTGGTAAGCACGGGGTTGTGGGGACAGCTGTCGAAAGGACCCCACACGTTCTTCGAGCGTGCGAGCGTTACCATGTGACCGTATTCCGTGCCGCCCTCAGCCGCCATGAGGTAGAAAAATTCTCCGATTCGGTACATATGGGGGCTTTCGAGATAGCGTCCCCCCGAGCCGTGCCAGATGCACTTGCTTTCGGTCAGCTTTCTGCCTGTGGAAATGTCTATCTCGCACTGAACAACGCCGCTGTCGCCGAAGTCGTCCGAGCCGTTGCTTATGAAGAAGCACTTTCCGTCATAAAACAGCAGAGAGGGGTCTATGCCGCCCTGAGCGACAGTCACGGGGTCGCTCCACTGTCCGTGAATATCATCGGTGTAAACATAAAAATTTTCATGTGTGGTGTCGTTGGTCGTCACCATGTAGAAGCGCCCCTCGTGATAGCGTATAGTCGGTGCGAACACGCCGCCCGAACTGTTTATCTTGTCCAGCATGACCTGTTCGGGGCGTGTCAGAACGTGACCTATCTGAGTCCAGTTCACAAGGTCGGTGCTTTCAAACAGGGGCACTCCGGGGAAATACTGAAATGAACTGCACACAAGGTAATATTTCCCATTTGCAAAGCATACGCTGGGGTCAGGGTAAAAGCCCGATATAACGGGGTTTTTGTATCGCATAAAGATCGTCCTCCAAAAAGTTTTTTTTATTATTATATCATCAAAAATATGAAACTGCAATAGATAACTCAGGACAAACAAAAAAATTTACGTTTGTGTTGTCGGAAGATGTGCTTATAGCAATCCAAGAAAATAACAATACAAATCTTTCGGATAAAATTCCACATTGCAGCGTCAAACTCCCTTGCAGTGCGACAGCACGGCTGCGGTCGTTTTCCTTGCACTGTGAAATTTTCTCTCGAAATCTTTATGCTGCTATTTTCTTGTATTGCTATAAAATATTTTTTTGACCGCAAAGTGTTGACAAAATAGTTATAAAATGTTATAATAATGTATAGAAAGGAGCGTGACAGATTTGACTGTTGTAACAGGCTCGAATCGTGAATATCGTGACAGGCTGTTCAAGTTCATTTTCGGCAATCCGCAGAACAAGGAATGGACGCTGAGCCTTTACAATGCGGTAAACGGCTCGAACTATACAGATGCCGATGCGATCGAACTCAACACCATTGAAAATGCTATCTATATGAGCATGAAAAATGATGTGTCGTTTCTTATCGACAACAAGATAAATTTTTATGAACAGCAGTCCACGCTCAACCCGAATATGCCGATGAGGTTCTTTTTATACGCCGGTATGGTATACAGCAGTTATATCGAAAATAACCCGAACTATCGCCGATATAGTTCAAAGCAGCAAAAAGCACCTACTCCGAGATGTATATGCTTTTATAACGGCATGAAAGAACAGGGAGACAGGACTATACTGCGGTTGTCCGACTCCTTTGACGGAGAATCGGATATAGAGGTCAGAGTGACGATGCTGAACATAAATTTCGGGCATAATAAAGCATTGCTCGATGCCTGCAAGCCTTTGAAAGAGTATTCGTGGTTCGTTGACAGGGTACGTTCGATCCAGAAGACAACGGGTTCTCTGGAAAAGGCACTTGATACCGCATTAGAGGAATTGTCGGATGAGTCTGTGATCAAACCGTTTCTTATATCGAACAAAGCGGAGGTGAAGTATATGTGTATCACCGAGTATGACGAAGAAAGAAATAACAGAGAGCAGAGAGAAGAAGGCAGGGCTGAGGGAAGAGAAGAAGGCAGAGCTGAGGGAAGAGCGGAAGGCAGAGCTGAGGGCAGAGCGGAAGGCAAAGCCGAGACTAAACGTGAGACCATTGCTAAAATGCGTGAAATGGGATTTACCGAAGAACAGATAAGTGCGATCTATCCCGACAAAGATGCTTATGATGTTAAGTAGGTTTCTAAGTCCGTGGGCGAAAAAAAGCCCTGCGGAAAATGCAGGGCTGTGAGTTTTACAGGAATATGTATTTCAGCACGAAAAGTACTGCAAGAACATACATGAGCGGATTTATCTTTTTGGCGTTTCCACAGGCGAGATTTATCACTACATAAGAGATAACGCCTATCGAGATGCCCTCGCTTATGCTGTAAAACAGCGGCATTGAGAGTATGCAGAGATAAGCAGGTATCGCCTGAGTGAAGCTGTCCTCGGTGAATTTGATCTGAGGGATAGAACTGAACATCAGGAATCCTACCAGTATCAATGCAGGTGCTGTCGCAAATGCAGGGATAGCGATGAAGATCGGTGCTAGGAACATCGAAGCCAGAAACAGCACACTTGTTGTCAGGGCTGTCAGTCCCGTTCTGCCGCCTGCTCCGACACCTGCCGCCGACTCAACAAAGGTCGAAACGGTGGACGTGCCGAGAACTGCGCCTGCTGAGGTAGCTATCGCATCTGAGAGGAGCGCAGGTTTTATGCCTTCGAGTTTGCCGTTTTCGTCGAGCATATCGGCTTTTGAGGAAACTCCGATGAGCGTTCCCATGGTGTCGAACAGGTCGACGAACAGGAACGAGAACACCACCATGACAAAGTTCATTATGCCGAGGTTTTTCAGGTCAACGTTGAAGCACTGCCCGAAAGTTTCGCCGAGCTTTGAAAAATCGGTCATCTCGAACGAGGGTATGAGTGAGTAGCACTCTGCTTCAGGGTCGATGTGATATATCCCCGTAAGCTGGCAGATTATGCCTAATATCCATGTTGCGAAAATTCCGATAAGGATAGAGCCGGGGACTTTCCTTATATAAAGAATTATCATGAGAAGCAGTCCTATGAACGACAAAAGTGCGCATATGCCTGTTGTGTGGAAATTCTCACGGAAGTTGATGAGAGAGACCAGCGTGGCGGAGCTGACGCAGAGGTTTGAGTTCTGCAAGCCTATGAATGCGATGAACAGTCCTATGCCCACCGACACGGCTTTTTTCAGCGACATCGGTATGCAGTCGAAGATAGCTTCACGGACTTTTGTGAGAGACAGGATAATGAAGATGACTCCCTCGGCAAATACCGCAAGGAGCGCTGTCTGCCATGTGTAGCCCATGCCCAGCACTACGGTGTAGGAAAGATAGGCGTTCAGACCCATTCCTGCCGAAAGTGCAAAGGGAAGGTTCGCAAGGAGCGCCATGCAGGCAGTTCCGATGAATGAGGCGATGCAGGTCGCAAGCAGAACGGCGGTGCTGTCCATGCCTGCCGCACCCAGCACGTTCGGGTTTATGGCAAGGATATACGCCATTGTCATGAACGTGGTAAGACCTGCCATTACTTCGGTGCGAACGTCAGTGTTGTGTTCTTTCAGCTTAAAGAGCTTTTCGAGCATAAAGATCCCTCCTTACTCGCTGTATTCTGCAATGATGGGAAGATTTCTGTAATATTCGCCGCAGTCAAGACCATAGCCGATGACAAAATTATCGGGTATAGTGAACAGCGACCAGTCAGCTTTAAGGTCGACCACACGTCTTTCGGGTTTGTCGAGAAGTGTGAGGACTTTCAGCGACAGCGGCTCACGGACTTTGAGCATTTTGATGATCTCAGCGAGCGTTCTGCCCGTGTCGATTATGTCCTCAACTATCAGCACATGATATTTTTTGATGTCGTGCTTTAAGTCCATGGTTATCTCAACGTTTCCCGATGAACTTGTTCCCTCGAAGTAGCTTTTGGCGGACATGAAGTCGATCTCGCAGGGGATAGTGATCTCACGGGAAAGGTCAGCAAGGAAGATAAATGCGCCTTTGAGAATGCTCACGAGCAGGAGTGGTTTGCCCTCGTATTCACGGCTGAGCATCTCGCCTGCTTCTTTGATCTTTGCCCTGAGTTCTTCCTCGGAGATAAGAGTGCGTGTGATGTGTTTGTCGAATTCGGTTTTGTCAGTGATAAGCATATTTTTCACCTCATAAAAATTTTTCTGCAAACTTCTGCATATTAAATGTAAATTATGTATATTATAACATATTTTTCTCAGCGTGTCAACCAAAAATAAGACGTGTTTGACAGGCAAAGCATCGGCATAATACACAAAAAAACACCCTGCCGATAAGCAAGGTGCTGAAAAGTGGAGCATAGGGGACTTGAACCCCTGACCCCAACACTGCCAGTGTTGTGCGCTACCAACTGCGCTAATGCCCCATTACTTTTCGATTATAGCATATTTTACCTCATTTGTCAATAGTACAAAATTTAATTTTATTTTTTAACAATTTTTAGGAGGGAGAAAACATCGGCTTAATATATGAAGAAACAAGTGGCTCTGCACAGGGGACATCGCAGGAGAATGAGACATCGTTACAGAATGTCGGGAAGAATGATCGAAACATTCTCAGACCATGAGATGATCGAGATGCTGTTGTTCCGAACGATAAAACGCTCAAACACGAATGAAACTGCGCACCGTCTGCTGAAACATTTCGGCTGTATTTGGGAAATACTGAGAGCTGAAAGGCGTGAACTTATAAGGATCGCAGGTATAGGTACAGAGACTGCAAGTTTGCTGAGACTTTACGGTGCAGTCATGGGGTATATTTATAGCAATACAAGAAAATAGCACCATAAAGATTTCGAGAGAAAATTTCACAGTGCAAGGAAAACGACCGCAGTTGGTTGTCTGAGTTTTACTCAGACGGTCGCCCTTCAAGGGAGTTTAACGCTGCAATGTGGAATTTTATCCGAAAGATTTGTGTTGGTATTTTCTTGTATTGCTATATATGTGAGGCAGGCGTGCAAAAATGCTGTTTTTCGCTTGACATTGCGTGCTGATTGTGGTATAATCATTATATAAAAACACTCTTTCCGAAAGGAGATAAATATGAAAGAATACAGCAAAAAACGTTCGTTCTGGACACTTCTGGGGGCTTTGATGCTCGTTATCGCTTCCACCGCTTTTCTTGTGTATAAATATTATGAAGAAAAAACACACTACGAAAAGTGGAAGGACTATGAGGAGTGCGGCATCTGAAACGGCAATAATGACACTATGACAGCGCAGGAATGCTTTCTCTGCGCTGTTTTTTTATTCCTATAAATGAGCGGGTTTTGTTAAAATATTACAAATGAAGCGGCAAATCAAAAGCAGTCCAAAGGTTCACTTTTGTGCAAATTGTCAAATCTGCTCATTTATAGTTTATTCGTGAAAATGATTGACAGGTATACTATTATATGGTATAATATCTAATAGTGTTAGTGAATGACAAACGGAGGACAGATATGCAGGTAAGAGAGACAACAGAAGCTTTTTTAGAAGCTATGAAAAGCGCTTATTTCAGGAGCGGAACAAACGGTTCTGCCGATTTTTTGCAGGGAGAATGCAGACTGCTCACTCTGCTGAGGCTTGAACCTGAAAAAACATTACAGCCGGGCGAACTGTCAAAACGGCTTGGGGTCAGCACCGCAAGAGTTGCATCGACCCTTAAAACGCTTGAAGCAAAGGGTTACATAATCCGTGAAACTTCGCCTGCCGACAAGCGCAAGGTGTATGTCTCGATAACAGATGAGGGCATACGCTATATCGAGGAAAAGCGTGAAGCTGTGTGCAGTTTTTTTGACAGCATCTTCTCGGGGCTTGACGAAAATGAGTGCGGCGAATTTATCAGACTGGTAAAAAAACTGTCGGATATTGCTGACAGTAAGGAGTAAAAGTTAATGGACAAGAATTATTTTTTTGACGGACGGATGTTTGATGCCTTTGAATATATGGGCGCTCACCCCACCGAAAGGGGAGTGTTCTTCCGCACCTATGCGCCGAACGCTCAGAAAGTTGCCGTGACAGGCAGTTTCAACGACTGGTATCCGTATCAGATGACCTTTGAGGACGGCTTCTGGACGGCAGAAGTAGAGGGCGCAAAAGTCGGCGATCTTTACAAGTTTATCATCTACACCCGAAACGGCGAACAGGTGCAGCACTGCGACCCTTACGGTTTCGGAATGCAGCTTCGTCCCGAGTGGGCTTCGGTGGTGCGTGACCTCAGCGAATACAAATTCACCGACAGCGAATGGCTCTCAAAGCGTGACAAGAACTTTGACCGTCCTCTCAGCATCTACGAACTGCACCTCGGTTCGTGGAAGAAAAAGGGCGAGGGAGAAACAGACTGGTACAGCTATGACGAGATAGCCGACCTGCTTATCCCGTATCTTAAAGAACACGGCTATACTCACGCCGAATTCATGCCGCTTTCGGAACACCCTGCGGATATTTCGTGGGGCTATCAGAACACGGGTTTTTATGCTCCGACTTCACGCTACGGAACGGCGGCACAGCTCATGGCGCTTATCGACAAGCTCCACAACGCAGGCATCGGTGCGATAATGGACTTTGTGCCTGTTCACTTTGCGCTCGATGAATATGCGCTCAGGGATTTTGACGGCACACCGCTTTATGAGTACCCCGATTCTGACGTATCAATAAGCGAGTGGGGGACTTGTTACTTTTTGTTCAACAAGCCTGCATCGGCGGTGTTCATGCAGTCCTGCGCAAATTACTGGCTGGAAAAATATCACTTTGACGGTCTGCGCATGGACGCAATAAGCCGTGCGATATACTGGATGGGCGACCCGTCCCGTGGGGTCAACCCGAATTCGGTGGATTTCTTAAAGCGCATGAACAGCGGCTTGCAGAAGTTCCACCCCGATTGTATGCTCATCGCCGAAGATTCGACTGCTTTCCCGAAGATAACCACTCCTGCGCAATACGGCGGACTTGGTTTCGACTACAAGTGGGACTTAGGCTGGATGAACGACACTCTCAACTATTTCCGCACGCCCCCTATCATGCGAAAAGGCGCACATCACCTTATAACTTTCTCAATGGCGTATTTCTATAACGAGCGCTATCTTCTGGAACTTTCGCACGATGAAAATGTTCACGGCAAGGCTGCCGTTATTCAGAAAATGTGGGGAGATTATGAGGATAAGTTTCCGCAGGCAAGGGCTATGTATACATATATGTACACTCACCCGGGCAAAAAGCTGAACTTCATGGGCGGCGAGTTCGCACAGTTTAGGGAATGGGACGAGAAAAAGGAACAGGACTGGTTCATGCTCAAATATCCTATGCACGAAAGCTTTGACAGATACATGAAAAAGCTGGGCGAACTTTATGCCGCGATGCCTGCGCTCCACTGTGCCGAGTATGACCCAAGCACTTTTGAATGGCTCATGGCTGACAACTGCGATCAGAATTTCTTTGTGTATCTGCGAAAGGCAAGGGGACAGACAGTTCTGTGTGCGTTCAACTTTTCGGGTGCGGAACAGACTGTGCGCATAAATGCCCGTGAGCCGTGGCTTCTTACGCCGCTTATCCATTCGGACGAGCAGACTTACAGCGGAACTGTCCGCCATGAGGACATAAGACCTGTCGAGACGCACAAAGACATTGACGGCGAAGTGTTCACGCTGACACTGCCGAGATTTTCGGGTGAGCTGTTTGAAGTGACTTTAAGAAAATTTTAAGAAAATCAAAAGGATTTTAACAGTTGAGTATTCTTTCGGGATATGTTATAATTATCTCGGAGGGGATATATATGAAAACTGACAGAAAAAAATACCTCAGACTGCTGCTTCTTGTTCCCGAGTTCCTGCTGATACTCATTTTCAATGCCGCATCGCCGATATACAACGAGGGGAACATCTCGGCTATCGGGTTTCTGATCCTGCTGATGCTCGTGACGATATGCTTTGATCTGGTGAAAAAGCTTTGGAAGAAAAAGGCAGGAAGGGCGGTCATAACGGCAGTGACGGCGTTTACTGCGGCAGGCTTTATTTACGCAGGGGTGTTGTCGGGGCTGATGATAAGTGCCTTGAACGATCAGCCTGCCGAGCCGAAAGTGCTGATAGTGCTGGGTTGTCAGGTGAAGGGCACACGTCCCTCACGAATGCTTGCACGGCGGCTGGATGCGGCTTTTGAGGAGATGCAGGCTCACCCCGATGTGACGGTGATAGTTTCGGGCGGCAGGGGCAGCGGCGAAGCTGTCTCGGAAGCGGAGTGCATGAAGAAATATCTTGTGGAGAAAGGCGCTGACCCCGAACGCATCGTGAAAGAGGACAAGTCCACCTCGACTGCCGAGAATCTGCGGTTCTCGCTCGAACTGACGGACGAACGTGACATCACGATAGTTACTGACGGCTATCATCAGTACCGTGCATCGCTCATGGCGAAAAAAGAAGGTGCTGAGAACGTAACGGCGGTCAGTGCCGACACCGAGAAGCGTTTTCTTCCAACATACTGGGTCAGAGAATGGCTCGGGATAACGCACTTTTTCGTGTTCGGTAAATAAGAAGTTCGCTTATAATAAAAGCCATAGTACCTGACTGATACTATGGCTTTTTATGTTTATGTTGAAATATTATCTGAAAAGGTCGTGGTGAAGATTCTCGGAAGCATCGGTGCTGTAACCGCCGCAGTTATAGAACAGCTCACGGATAGCGAGCGCACAGCCCGAAAGAAAATGATGTTTATCCTCAACGAATGAGAGCGAGACAGCATTTGCAACTCTTTCGCCGCCCACACGAACCACTGTCTCTTTGAGTTTTTCAAAGGGCAGCTCGTTCGAGAACGGGAACTTGTGAAGCACGATCTTCTGCGGATTGGTCGAGAAATAAAGATTGTTGATAAGCACCGACATCATGATAAGCAGACTGTCGATGATCTTCTGCACCGCAGGGTCATGTTTGCCGTATGCCGCAAGCACCAGATCAAGTGTGATATTGTCGGCAGAACCCTTAGCCGCCTGATAGAGAAAAGGCGTCTGTTCTTTTGAGAACATTCTGACTATGCGGCGTTTCAGCGCAGCTGTTGTCAGCTCGTTCTCAACACAACCGCGTCTGCCGCACTCACAGATGCGGTCAGAAGTAGGGTTGATTATCATTTTGTTTACGAAGTCGGTACGGTTATCGTATGACCTGATAGGCTCGTTCAGGTTCGTGAACACAAAGTTCAGAGTTCTGCCGTACTGCAAAAACGCAATGTTTATGCTTGAAGGGTCACGGTCTTTCAGAAAATCGATGTTCGCCATAGCCGTGCCTTTGACCGAATTATCGAAGACCATGGGGAGAGAGGTGTAGCTGCTCATATAGCGTTGAAGCCTTGAAAAATCGGGCGTTCCATGATCTACAACAATATCCATTTTCTGGAACATTGTCGGATAGATAGCAAATCCGATGCCAAGCAGAGCCGACTGGTCAAGGCAGTTGTCGCTAAGAACGTCATTCATTGACTTTATGAAGAAATTGTAAATAGTTTTGCGGTCGGTGGATTCGCTGATGCGCATATTACGTTTGTCAAGCACATCACCCGAAAGTGTGGAAAGTCCGATGCTGACAAGTTCTTCCTCAACAGTCATGCCGAGAGCGAACTTGTAGTGGTGGTTTATGTCGATAAGGATCTTTTTTCTGCCTCGTGGTGCTTTTTCGCTGATATGCTTATATTCGCCGATCTCCGAAATTATGCCCTGATCGATCATTTCGTTGGTGATGATCGTGACGGCAGCTCTTGTCAGTTCAAGTGCAGATGCGATGTCGATACGTGATGTCGGACCTCGCTGTTTTAATATTTTAAGCACCTGCATTCTGTTGCGGCGCTTCAGATCAAGTTTGCTTATTCCGTGCTGTTCCAACTGTTTTTCCTCCATAAAAATATGATATAACCGTTAACAGTATCGTTTTATATAATTATATCAGATAAATATTAACAAGGTGTAAATAATCACGGAATAATAAACTTTTTTGACAACTTTTATATATTGATAAAGATTTAACGCTTATAACTGTAACATCTGCTGTTAAATTTCTTAATAGAGCCGTGGGAGTTTGTCAAGAGTAACCGCATTGGGACTGTTATAAATTTCAACAAGCGTTTTGTTATCGGTAAAATCTTCGGTAAGGCAGAAAACTTTCGACCATGTCATAAAGCTTGCCCAGCCCACATTTTCACGGGCGATCGCATCAACATCGGGCAAAGTGCCTGTTTCGCCGATTATGACGGGTTTAGACGTGTTTGTGAACTTCACAAGCTCATTGTACATATCGGCGCAGGAAGTGTGGCTGTGTTTTTCGGGGTACATATCACGGGAGATAACGTCAACGCAGTCATCTCCGGGATAAAGTTCGCTCCCGACGCCGTTCCACACCCATATGAGGTTGTTTAAGCCGTGCATTTTCGTAAAGCGATCGAACATCAGTCTGTACAGTCCCTTAAACGTTTGCGCTCCTTTTGCGCCCCACCAGAACCAGCCGCCCTCGCACTCGTGGAGCGGTCGCCAAAGTATAGGGATATGTCTGTCGCAGAAAGGTCTTAAAATGCCTGCCATAGCGTCAAGATCGGCGATGAGCGCCTTGTTTTCGGGCGTTTCGCTGACAAGGGCTTTTGATGCGTCGAAGTCGGTATTCTCGGTAAAAAACGATTTCGAGCGGCCGCCCAGCGGCGAGAACCAGTGCCACGTAAAGGTCAGCAGACCGCCTTTTGCCGCCCACTCCCACGCACGTTTGAGCGTGCCGTAATTTTCCTGCACCTCGGTCATGCACTCATCATCGGTGTCGAGATAGTTGATATTCGGCGAATAAGAGAGCAGTTCAAACCCCAGCAAAGCAGGCTCTTTCCCTGTGATCTCAACGATATGGTGCAGTTCCTCCATGGCAAGCGTCTGAGTGTGCTGACCTGTGATGACATTTTTGCCGCTTATGTCCGAGAGATATTTCAGTACGTTTTTGACTTCCGTTTGTGCGTTTTTATTGCACGGGATAAATGTTTTATCGCTCATGAGATGTTCCTCCGCTTGAATATATTTATGTGAACAAATAATCGTTTAATGTTCATATTGAAGCTGACCGAAAAGACTGTCGATAAGGGGCTTTTCTGCGAGACCGTCAGAGAAAGCAGTCGCACCGCCGCAGGCAGTTCCAAGCTTTAAGGCGTATTCATAGCCGTTTTCGACACCTGCGAGGAAGCCTGCGACCATTGAATCGCCTGCTCCGACCGAATTTCTGACAGTTCCCTTGCAGATGCCGCAGTGATGAACGCCGCCGTTTTCGTCAACCAGCACTGCGCCGTCACCTGCCATTGAGACAAGCACATTCTGAGCGCCCATTTCACGGAGTTTTTGTGCGTAAACAGGGGCATCTTCGGGGGAAAGCGACACGCCGAACATCTGTCCGAGTTCGTCAAGATTCGGCTTGACGAGAAACGGCTTGTAAGCTAAAACGTTTAAGAGAAGTTTGCCCGAAGCGTCAACGACTGTGCGCAGTTTTTTGTCCGAAAGGCGTTTAAGGATCTGTTCGTAGATGTCAGAGGGCAGGGAAGAGGGAACACTGCCTGCGAGAACGAGCGTGTCGCCGCCAGAGAGCGTGTCAAGCTTAGAAAAGAGCGTATTCAGGGAATTTTCGTCGATGTCGGGACCCTGACCGTTGATCTCAGTCTCAACGTCCGCTTTGACTTTGACGTTGATGCGTGAATTGCCGCCCGGAAGTTTGACGAAATCGGTTTCAAGCCCCGTTTCCGAGAAGCCTTTTTCGATAGCATCGCCCGTGAAGCCTGCGATAAATCCGAGCGCTTTTGAACGTATCCCAAGATTTTTCAGAACAACTGAAATGTTTAAGCCCTTGCCGCCGAAGAACATTTGTTCACCATTTGAACGGTTGACTTCGCCAAAATTCAGGCGTTCGGTGCGTAAAAACAAGTCGATAGACGGGTTGAAAGTGACGGTATATATCATTTTTTGACCTCCTTAAATATATTAAGGTATATTATAGCACATTTTTCTCGGTTTGTAAAGAAAAAAACGGCAGGTCGGAAAAAATCCCGAACCTGCCGTTTATGCGGAGGTATGTATGATTCAGCGTTTAGAAGCAGTTCTGTGGGTGAAGTGGCTGAAAACTGCTGCGAAAACAACGCAAACTGCGAAAAGCGAAACGAAGAAAATGTTCATAAGTTTGTCCGTGCCGCTTACTCTGAAAATGTCAAGCCCGGAAACGAGCTTCATTTCGCCTGTGACAACGTTTGTGGTGCTCATGCCGCAAACGAAGAATTTTATATACATTTCAAGGATAACTGCTGCAACAGCTGCGAGCGAGGAAACAGTACCCTGCATAACAGCGCCGCCAATGCTCATTCTGTCACGTTTTCTGAGGAAGATGAGGTAGCTGAGCTGGAAAGCGAGCAGGATCACGGTCATAACGGATGCAGTCAGGTCGCCGATCTGGCTCATGAATGCGAAAATAAGTGCGTAACCTGCGAACGATGCGGCGTATGCCTTTTCAAGAATGCTGTGTCCTTCGGTCTTTTTGCTGTGCATAACTGCTCACCTTTATCCTTTCTGTTAAGTACGAAATCGTTATCGTAACGCATATGCAGTGTTACATATGTCATTCACTTTTGTTAATACTATTATACCTTATCGCCCAAAAAAAATCAAGGGAGTATATTAACATCAGCTCCGAAAACGTTTTTTCTACCATTTTTACATATCATGTAATAAATTATTGTGTAATATAACGAAAAATGTCAAAAATAGAAAATTTCACAAAAACAATAAATTGAAAACGTTTTCGGAAGAAATTCATCTGAAACTGTTGAAAACAGGGCGTTTTGAGTTGTAAACGTTTACTCATGAATACATCTCATTACATTGCACAAAATATCAATCAGTTATTTATATTATTTTCACAACTGAAAATTCAAGAAAGTAAGTATAACAATATTAACCTCGCAATATAATGTGATACTCTCAAAGCTTTCACACTGTTTTCATTTCATCATTATTATTATGTGATATGATTTTTGTCAAAGGCTGGTGATATGCTATGAAAAAACGGATTACTGCACTTATTACGGCGGCAGCGCTGCTTTTCAGCGGCTGTTCGTCAGGTGAAAAGACCTATGAACTGACTGACGGCAAGCTGAATATCTATATTTTTTCGGCAGGGAAGGCAGATGCGGCACTCTTTTATACCGACAGTCACGCCGTTCTTATCGACTGCGGCGAAAAGGGTTTCGGCAAGGAGATACTTGCATTTATGGACGAAAATGATATTGATTCTCTCGACTGCATGATAATCACCCATTTTGACAAAGATCATGTTGGGGGTGCGGCGAAGATACTCGGCTCGGTCGAGGTCGGACAGGTTTTTCAGAGCAATTGCCCGAAGGACAGCGAAGAATACGAAAAATACGTCAAGCGCCTTGATGAGTGCGGAATTACCCCTCAGACGGTCAGAGAGACTGTTGAAGTGAACTTTGGTGGTGCTAACTTCATTATTGACCCGCCTGCTCAGGAAACATATGAAACTGACCCCAGCAATAATTCCTCGCTTATAACGACCGTTGAACTCGGGTACTGCACCATGCTTTTCGCAGGCGATGCCGAAGACGACCGAATGGCGGAGTTCACGCAAGCTAACGAAATCGATTGCGACCTGCTGAAAGTGCCGTATCATGGGCATTATCAGGACGGCTTGAAGAGCTTTGTCGAAAGCGTTGACCCCGAATATGCCGTTATGACCTGTTCCGATGAAGAACCCGAGGACGAAAAAACGGTCAAATTGCTGAAAAAAGCAGGAGCGAAAACGTTTGTGACACGCAAGAACGCTGTCCGGGTATCTTGCGATGGGGTGGAAGTCACTGTCGAATATGATGATTGATATTTCTCAAAACGCTTTATACTACTATAAATAATATCTCTTACGAAAAATTTTTAAGCATATTTTTACTCTTGACATTTCATGCGGATTGGTGTATAATAATAAGGTAAAGCATTTTTTGAAAAGGAGATATGGATCATGCCACAGGATTTCGATCCCAGAATACAAAACAGAGATCAGAGACAGCCGCCTGTCAACAGAAACAGACAGCGCCGCCCTCAGCAGGGTCAGCGTCCGCCGCAGCAGAGAAGATACCGTCCTGCGCCGCCGCCCGAGCCTGAACAGACTGCCGATTCAAGCACAACGATCAAGGGGCTTATCGCAGTTTTTATGACAATGCTCATCGTGGTCATCATCGTGATGCTGTTCGCAAAAAGCTTGTTCGTCAGCAGTGAGGAACTTGCCAAGAACCTTAAAACGGGTCATCTGACCGAGACTGAATATGTCGCTATCGAGGCTAAGGAAGACCTCGGCGAAGAAGTCGTGACAACTGAAAAAAAGGAAAAGAAAAAGAAGTCCACCACCACTGAAAAGGAAGATGACAGCTCAGAGCCTGTTGAACTTCCCGAGGGTCTTGACACTTCTGTGGCAGGCAAATATATGGTAAACGATGCGGTTTATCTGCACCCTACCCCCGATTCCGCAAGTGCGAACCTTGCAACGCTGCCCTACGGCACGGAACTTGAAGTTTTCGGTCAGGCAAATTACGGCTGGTACTACGTTGAGTACGAAGGTCAGTACGGCTACGCGTGGGGAACTTATTTCACAAAACAAGGCTAAACTGTCTTCCGCTTTCGGGATAGTCCGAGAGCGGAATTTTTTTTGTTTTTTTGCACAAAATCGCATTTATTTTTATAATAACTATGGACAAACAGAAAGAAATATGTTATAATATAAGGTAATGAGTATATGTACTGTAAAAAAGTATATATCTATCCTAGAAGAAAGGTAGTATGTGAAAAATGCTGCACGAGAAGTCATGCGGTGGGATAGTTTATCGAAAATATCACGGAAATACCGAGATACTCCTTATCAAGCACATCAACAGCGGTCACTGGTCTTTCCCGAAAGGTCATGTTGAAGCGGGCGAGACAGAAGTTGAAACTGCCGCCCGTGAGATCAAGGAAGAAACAGGCATTGATGTGATGATAGACCCCACTTTCAGGGAACTTGTTACTTACAGTCCAAAAAAAGACACACAAAAGGTCGTTGTGTATTTTATCGCAAAGGCTAAAAACGGCGAATTGAAGCCGCAGGAAAATGAGATCTCAGAGGTCAAGTGGGTGGAGATAAACCGTGCTGCCGATCTGCTGGCATATGACAATGACAGGTGCATAGTCGGCAAGGCAAAAAAACTTATACACTGAAAACTACACTGAAAACGAGCATATCCGAGCGGTCGGGTATGCTTTCTTCTTTGCAAAAAAATACCTGCCGTCACAGGCAGGCAAAGAGCAGATAACGGGAGTCGAACCCGCATCCTCAGTTTGGGAAACTGAAATAATAACCGCTATACTATATCTGCATCACAATAAATATTTTACCACAAAAAGGGAAGTTTGTCAACCGCTTTTGCAATAAAATTTTTCGCAAAAACCGACAATCGTTAATTCCCGTTCACAGATCGTTGATAACAAGTGCGGAGCAATGTGATATAATAGTGTATTATCTTAAAAAAAGGGAGAGAAGAAAAAATGCAGGGCTATAACTGTATCGCAGTGTTCGATCAGGACGCTGACAAGTGGCTGATGTGTTTAAGAGAAAAAGAACCGTATAAGGGTCTGCTGAATCTGGTGGGCGGCAAGATCGAGGAGGACGAGGAGCATCTTTCGGCGGCTTACCGTGAACTGGAAGAAGAAACTGCTATCACCTCAGAGGACATAAAACTGCGTCATCTTATGGATTTTTGCTATCCGCTGGACGACTGCTTTGTTGAAGTGTATGTGGGGCGGCTCAACAAGCCTTTCAAACCTCACGGCGATGAGAACAAGCTTATCTGGACTGATCTGCGCCGTGATTTTTCCGATATGAAGCACTATGCAGGCGAGGGCAACATAGCACATATGCTGGAACATATCAAACTTCACAGCGAAGAACTTATAGGGAAGAAAGTTAAGTAAATATTTTTTTACAAACCGCCTGTATGCTTTATGTTATGAAAGGAGAAACGTTCAGTGCATAATAATAAGCCGGTGTGTGTTTCACACGCTAAGAAAAAGTTGTTTTTCGGTTGTTTTCTTTTATCGGTGATATTGTTTTCGGCAGGTTTGACAGGCTGTCAGAGCGTGCAAAATAACGAGTCCGGGTATTCAAAAGCCCGGGAGTTTTCTGTTGATGCCAAATCACACGATGTTTATGTTGAAAGCGAATTTGCACCTTTAAAGAAAGTTATCGTTTCACAGTCGGAGTTTACCGATCAGATCATGCCGTTAGAACAGGTGTATATGCCGTTGGACGAGATAGAATCGTTTGGCGGCGAAGTGGTCGGCGATAATGTTGTATTCCATTTCGATGCTGACAGGATAGCGAAAATGGAAGCCGAACGTGCGGCGCTTACAGCTATTCTGGAAAAATACGGAGTTGAGGTGGTCATGCCACGCAAGCTGACAGACAAAGAGAGGGAACTTGCTACCGATCCTATGGGTCCGACACACGGAAAAGGGCTTACGAATGAATTTGTGCGTGATCCGTTCGTGGTGGTCGGAAATCATGTGATAGAATCAAATTTTCGTAAAGAATACAGGCGGTTTGAAGCACTGACCGGAAGAGAACTTTTTCCGAAAAACTGTGATTACGTTGCTATGCCTGTTGCAGATCTTACAGATGAAGAAAAAGGTCCTTTTTTGGAGGGCGGTGATGTGATAGTATATAATAAACAAGTCTTTGTCGGCAATTCGGGTTACGGAAGCAATTCTGCCGGAATAGAATGGCTGAGAGGACACCTTGCACCATATGGATATGAAGTGACTGAAGTGCGCCTGCAAGGAAATATACTGCATCTTGACTGTGCTATGAGCCTTGTAAGAGAAGGGCTGATGATAGTCTGCGAAGAATCCTTTGCTGACGGGATACCTGAACCATTTAAGGACTGGGAACTTATAAAAGTTCCGGAAAAAGATGCGATCCATCTGGCTGTGAACGGAATGGCGATAAATCCCGATGTTTATATCACAGATATTGAGTTTAAAGACAGTATCGGAAAGGAACTGGAGGATAAGGGCATAACAGTTGAGTACATTGATTTTTCTGCAACACGGGTCGAAGCAGGTTCGATACATTGCAGTACACAGCCTTTACTTCGTGTTAACGAATGATTATTTTACAATTTGTTTACAACTTATCGCTTTAATATCCCTCAAAAAATTCAGATTTATTATGTTAAACTATTGACAATCGGGGAAAAATATGCTATCATATTAAAGTGTTGTTATGAAACACACGGTATCACGCCGCAATTTGAATGGAGGAAGATAAAAAATGGTAAGAGCTATCGTAGGCGCTAACTGGGGCGACGAGGGCAAGGGCAAGATCACTGATATGCTGGCGACCGATTCGGATATTGTTATCCGTTTTCAGGGCGGTGCTAATGCAGGTCACACAATTGTGAACAATTACGGCAAGTTCGCACTTCACACTCTCCCCTCGGGCGTTTGCTCGCAGAACACCGTTAATATAATCGGCAACGGCGTTGCACTCGACATCCCGAAGCTTTTCGCTGAATATAACTCGGTAGTGGAAAAGGGCGTTCCTGCTCCGAAGCTGCTCATCTCTGACAGAGCGCAGATCGTTATGCCCTACCACGTTCTGTTCGATCAGTACGAGGAGGAGCGTCTCGGCAAGGCAAGCTTCGGCTCTACCAAGAGCGGTATCGCACCGTTCTATTCGGATAAATATGCAAAGATCGGTTTTCAGGTGCAGGAACTGTTTGACGAGGAATACTTAAAGGAAAAGATCTCAAGAGTATGCACTCAGAAAAACGTTCTGCTCAAATATCTCTACAACAAGCCCGAGATAGACGAGACTGAACTGTTCAACACGCTCGTTGAGTACAGAAAGATGATCGAGCCGTATGTGGCTGACGTTTCGCTGTATCTCAGCAAGGCTCTTGCAGAGGGCAAGAACATACTGCTCGAAGGTCAGCTGGGTTCGATGAAGGACTCCGACCACGGCATTTACCCAATGGTAACTTCAAGTTCCACGCTTGCCGCTTACGGCGCTATCGGCGCAGGCATACCGCCTTATGAGATAAAGCAGATAATCACCGTCTGCAAGGCTTATTCGTCGGCAGTAGGCGCAGGTGCATTCGTTTCAGAGATATTCGGTGACGAGGCTGACGAACTCAGACGCAGAGGCGGTGACGGCGGAGAGTACGGCGCAACAACAGGCAGACCCAGACGTATGGGCTGGTTCGACTGCGTTGCTTCAAAATACGGATGCCGTATGCAGGGCGCTACCGATGTTGCTTTCACGGTTCTTGATGCGCTGGGCTATCTCGACAAGATACCCGTTTGCGTAGGCTACGAACTGGACGGCAAGGTCATCACCGATTTCCCGACCACCCGTTTGCTTGAGCGCTGCAAGCCCGTTATCGAGGTTCTTGACGGCTGGAAGTGCGACATCAGAGGTATCCGCAATTATGACGAACTGCCCGAAAACTGCCGCAAGTACGTTGAATTCATCGAGGAAAAGATCGGCTATCCTATCACAATGGTATCTAACGGTCCTAAGCGTGAGGACATCATTTACAGAGATTCCAAGCTGAAAAAGTAAACAGTTCGCTCTCCGTGGCTCAAAAAGCGGAGAGCGTTTTTTTACAATGATGTGTAATATTTGGAAGATCATTTTCGTCAGTAAAGATAAAGGCATTATTGCCAAAAAAGAAAGGATGATACTTATGAAAAAAACAGGTCTTTTGGCTGTTATACTTGCAGGAGTTCTTCTGACTTCCTGCGGAACTGCTGACGATACCGACAGCAGAACAGAGAGCCGTGCGGCAGGAATGGCAGGAAGTACGCAGTCGGGAAGTGACAGCGGCGAAACGCACCCACGCTATGAGTTTTCCGAGACACTTCATGAGGAGTTGTCAGATGAGGAGATAAAAGAGCTTGCACTGGCGGAAAACTGGTCTAACAGGGAAATGATAGACGGCTATTTCTATCCCGAGACCGAGGGTGAAGTGGAACTTGTCATCGTGCCCGAGGAAGCGGAGGACTTTGATGCTTACTGCGCCGACCCTGCGAACATCGCTCCCAACTGTACCGCCGCTCCCGAACTTGCGGAGGACAACGAACTGTATCTGCTCTACCGTGCGGACAAGCTGTATCTTGTCCCGAAGAATTTCCGCTATGTGGATAACGGTTATGTGAGATATTTGGGCGAAATGGACGAGGAGAGCGTGCTGAAAAATTTCGACCTGATAGCAGGGGACAAGCGTATGCTCTGCCGCCGTCTGCGTGATGATGCTGAAATAAAGTGTCTCAGCTATGATTTCTGGGATATTCGTGTGGAGAACGGCGAGGCGCTTCTTTATTGGAGATGTTTTCTTCCCGACCGTGAGGACAGGATGTTCAGTCTTGAACCCGAGTGGAACATTGGCAAAACGGTGACGCTTGACGGCGGTTCGCCCGAACCTGACAGCAGTTCGGCAGACAGTCAGGAGATAACGGACAGCATCGACAGTCAGTCGGCAGGGGTCATGCTCATGTCTAATATAAGTTATAATACCGAACCGGGGAACAAGGCAGAGTTCTTTGCCGAGCCGTGGGGTGACGAAGTTCCCGAGTGGATAGAACTTTGTGTGAACGTTGACGGGCAGGAAAGCGTTATCGGCAAGTTCTCCGACAGCGGCGATGAAGAAAGCGGCGACAGCATAGGCGGTGACGGTCTGTGGACTTGCACGCTGGACAGCAGTGCGCTTCCGCAGGGCGAAGTGACTTTTACCGCAAAGGCGTTTATCGGCGGCGCTGAGTTTGTTTCGGAAGAAGTTGAAATAAACATAACTCCCGACAGTCAGCCGAGCGAAGAGAACAGTATGGTGCAGGAAGAAATGAAACGTCTGAGGTCAAGTTCCGACTATATCGCCATGACCAAGGAAGAAAGGGAAGCGGTAGTTGAGGAGAGCATGACCGTTTATCGTGACGAGGGGCTGGTCACGGACTGGCATGAAGTGGAAACCGACATCGAAGCGTACATAGAGTACACTTTCCCTGACGGCAGTAAGGGCAGTATCACTGTTGGCGGCTATATCATTGAAGAGGAGAAACTTAACTTGGAAAGATAAGAGACGTTTGAAAAAAGATAAGAGATAAGAGATAAAAGATAAGAGATAAGATGTCCGCTTTGCGGACGTATTTGAATGGTTTGTTGTATTTTTTTCATTTTGAACGCTGACAACCAATGCCGTTCCATACAAAAAAATAATCTTTTATCTCATATCTTTTATCTCATATCTCTTATCTCATATCTCATATCTCTTATCTCATATCTTTTATCTGTTCTGTTTTCGGGTGCTTGACTTTTGGAGAAATGCGTGGTATAATGGATTTATGAAAACTATCGGAGGTGAAAAGATCATGCAGCCTATCGTTACGCCTATTAAGCTTGTTGACGGTCAGCTTCTTAAAAACGGTACGCCTATACTTACCCATATCGACGAGGTGCGCCAGTATTCCTACATAGTTGAACTGTTCCGCAATAAACAGGCTCAGCTTACTATCTCTACCGCAGACATCGCAATGGGTAAATATGAGATAGTCGACAGCACAGGTTATTCCAAACAGCTGTCGCTTAACCCGTCAAATTCAAAGATAATCTGACACAAATAACTCCTGCGAAGCGATTCCGAACTGACCTCGCAGGAGTTTATTCTGTTTTTAAAAATAATAAATAAGAAATAAGAAATAAGAAATAATGTGCGCCTTCGGCGTTATTTAAAATAAGAAATAGGAAATAGGAAATAATGTGTTCGCTTCGTTCACAGGTCTAAATAAAGATAAAGTTCTGTACAGGCGTATTTTTATACGCTATGTAGGGGCGCATATTATTTCTTATTTATAATCTCTTATCTCTTATTTCTTATTTTAAAAAATTGATTATCCGTGGAAAATGTGCTATAATAAAAACATACGAACAAAAAACGCTTATTCGTTATAAACAAAAGTCAGGTGAAATATATGAACAAGTTAAAACTTTCGGAACTGCCTATCGCAAAGGGCGTTAAGACAGAAGTCTCGCTTGCTGTCGCAGGGTATAAGGACTGCGGAGTTTCAAAGAGCGGCAAGCCTTTTATCGACCTTACCGTTATGGACGGCGACAGGCTCATAACAGGCAAGGCTTTCGACATAAGCTGTGAACAGCTGGAAAGCATTTCGGTGCGTGAGGGTTCGGTCATAAACGCCAAAGTCGAAGTGACCGACTTCAACACCAGAAGCTATAATTTCTCGGACATAAGGCTTGAAAGCAACGATGAAAAACTTCTTGAACAGCTTGTGCCTATGCCGCCTTTCGACCCCGAGAAAATGTATGAGGGCATCTTCAAGCTTATCGACATCGCTGTGGAGGACAGGAAAAAAAGAAAAGGCAGGAGCAGCGGCATCGGTGAGTTCACAAAGGCATTTCTTGACGAATACAAGTCGGAATACATAAAGTCATCGGCGGCGCTCAAAATGCACCACGATCTGCGTGGGGGACTTATCTATCACAGTTTTCGTATGTCAAAGGCGGCTGTGCATATCTCAAAGGTCTATGACACTCTTGACCCCGAACTGCTCGTCAGCGCTTCGGCGATACACGACATAGGAAAACTGCGCTCGATGAACACCGACCCGTTCGGAGTGGCTTCGATGACAGTCGACGGCACACTGTTTGAACATCTTCTGCTGGGGATAGAGATGCTCAACGAATTCAAGGCGAAATATATGGGCGAAGTGGACGATGAAGCGTATCGACTGCTGAAACACCTTATCGCATCGCACCACGGCAAAATGGAGTTCGGAGCGATAAAACTGCCGTCAGTTCCCGAAGCGCTCGCACTGAGCATGATAGACGATCTTGACGCTAAGATGTATATGTTCGAGAAGAACATCGAGCCGCTTGAACAGGGCGAAATGACCGCAAAGATAAACATTCTCGGCACGGCGCTCTATAAGGCTCTTGACGATTAAGAAAAAAAGCCGCAGCATATCCGAAAGAACACGGACGTGCTGCGGTGTTTTTTTATGCGGCGGATCTTATGCCGTCAGCGGCGTTTTGCAGGCTTGTCGAACGATGGGTTAAAGGCGTAGAAGTTCTTTGAGTCGAGCATATCTTGGACTTTTCTTAAACTTTCTCCGAAGCGCTGATAATGCACTATCTCACGTTCACGCAGGAATTTTATCGGGTCACGGACATCGGGATCGTCAACGAGCCGCAGGATATTGTCGTAACTCAGACGTGCTTTCTGTTCGGCGGCTAGGTCTTCGTGCAGGTCGGCGAGAGGGTCGCCTGTCGACTGTAAGGTATCAGCCGAGAACGGCACACCCGAAGCCGCCTGAGGATATATGCCCGTTGTGTGGTCGACAAAATAAGTGTCGAACCCCGAGCGCTTTATCTCGTCCATGCTGAGGTTTCTTGTCAGCTGGTAGAGGATAGCAGAGATCATCTCTACGTGGGCGAGTTCTTCGGTACCTATATCTGTCAGTATACCCTGAACCTCACGGCAGGGAGCGGAATAGCGCTGACTGAGATAGCGTGTTGCCGCACCGATCTCACCGTCGGGTCCGCCTAACTGCGATATTATGACCTTTGCAAGTGCTGGGTCGGGATTTTTTATATCAACGGGATACTGCAAAGTTTTCTCATACTGCCACATCAGCTTTCACCCCTTTCCCACGGAAACGGCGTGCATACCCAGTCGAAGCGTTCCTCTGCGGCGCTTGCCGAAGCGGTCAGCGGACCGTATGCGTCCTCATACTGCTTTGTGAGTTTTTCGCACAGCTCACGCTTTTCCCTGAAATATTTCAGACCCTCACGGCAGGCAGGGTGGCTGTCGAGATAGAGCGCCGCATCATGCACGGCAAAACGCACCGCCTGCAAGCGTCTGAGCAGTTTCTGCTTTTCGTTATCTGCCATGTGTGACCGCCTCCTCTCCGATGAACGGTTTGTCGAGGGTGGGGAAGATAGTACCCCGTGCGTGACCCGTCAGGCAGTCGTAAGGTTTCTCCCAGAACTGCACGGGGACATATGCCATTGCAACAGGCATTTCCTCGGGAAGTTTGCCGACAGTCGGCGGACAAACGGCGGCATCGCTGGGGTCAGCCATGCCTATGAATACTGAAGTTATCTCTTCCATAGTAACCTCCTGTTTTGTTTTTGTTCTGCCTTATGTTACATGATATGACCGAGAGCGACAGTTTGTTACTTTCGTTAAACATACAGTTGCAAACTATTTACATAAAATTCATTAAAAACTTTGCAAAACCTATTGACAAAGGCGGCGTGATAGTGTATAATATTATATGTCAGTTGAGAGCGAAAGCAAAACAACCTGATGCTGATATGGCTCAGTAGGTAGAGCACATCCTTGGTAAGGATGAGGTCCCCGGTTCGAATCCGGGTATCAGCTTTCTTGCAAAACGGGTCAGAGGAGTGATTCTCTGACCCGTTTGTGTATTTTAAAGCAGATGCAAGTTTAGATAATGGTACGGTGCGGCAGGTGAAGAAACTTGTAGTATCTGCCGCAAGAGTATTTTCATACCCTCGGCAATAAAACAGTATTGTTTTGGGTAAAAAAGGCAGCCTGTTTATTTACAGACTGCCTTTTTCATGCTATTGTTTGTGAGTTTATGACGGCTTGTAGGTTTTATACTCCTGCTCGGTCAAGCCGATGAGCCTTAGTGCTTCTTCCAGCTTGAAGCCGTTTTGCAGGAGGTTGTTTACGGATTCGACCTTGCCTTCGAGTTTGCTTTCGAGCCTGATCTCCTGCTCTCTTTCTGTGACATAATCCCTGACTGCCTTGCACATATGCTCAACTCCCGATAAAACGTTTATGACGGCTTGTAGGACTTATACTCCTGTTCGGTCAAGCCTATGAGCCTTAGTGCTTCTTCAAGCTTGAAGCCGTTTTGCAGGAGATTATTTACAGATTCAATTTTGCCTTCGATCTTGCCTTCGAGTTTGCTTTCGAGCCTGATCTCCTGCTCTCTTTCTGTGACATAATCCCTGACTGCCTTGCACATATGCTCAACTCCCTTCGCTGTGCGTTTCTGACGGTTCACTGCTTCCGAAAGCGCACCAAAGCGCATATCATCGGCGCTGCTCTCGTTGAAAAACTTCATCAGCTCCCTGAGCTGCGAGCCGTCATCGACCTTTGTGTTGAAATATATCTCATGTACTCCGTTGTCGGCGGTCTTGCCTGTCTGTCTTATTTTGCGGTCAATGTCGTATCTGATAAGTCCGTCCCCGAACATATCGAACGCCGACACGAACAGCAGATACAATTCGGGCAATTCCTCATATTTTCTGCCCTTTTGGAACAGCGACCAGTCGACCGCCGCCTGATAGTAGCGTACACGCTTCGGGTGGTTGTCCCTGTCCTCGACCTGTATCTCAATGTTGTACAGCTTGCCCTCTGCATCCTCGGCAAGAACGTCAAGCTCCACCGAATGTGCTTTAAGGTTCGCTATATCGTAGTGTGCTTTTGTTTCTATGACCTTTATCTCAAAGCCCAGCAGAGCGCACAGCAGGTACTCACAGGCTGCCTTGTCCTCCATGACAACGGCGAAAAAATTATCATCCATGAGGTTGAACTGCTCCACGAGCCGCTGTTTCTGCTCGAATGTTCCTATGAGGTCTTCATGTCTGATTATCAACGGTCTCACATCCCTCTTATCTTGTGTTAATTATAGCATTTTTATGCGGTGTTGTCAAGTGTTTTGGCGATTTCGTCTGTATGCTCCGATCTGATCTTAGCTTTCATACAGCTCACTTATTTCAATATCCAGGAAAAGTATCTTAAAACTTCATTTTGTGTCAATTGGTTTGTGGTACTATCATCTTGACTGCAAAGGGGTGTTGATGAATGAAAAAAACATACTTTGTTTATTACTATAAATGAACTGTTTTGTTAAAATATACATATGAAGCGGCACATCAAAAGCAGTCCAAAGGTTCACTTTTGTGCAAATTGTCAAATCTGCTCACTTATAGTATATTAGCTTTATAGGAATAAATTTAGATGTTCCTCAACAAGAGGGAATTGAGTTTATCAGGATCAGCAGAACTGATTCTAATGGTGAAATAATTGATGATAAAGAACCTGTTGTTGGTGATCCTGATCTGTACTGAGTATACTCACTCCTGTGATTTGGCGATAAACAATTCATGAAGCGTTTTCCCCTGATCGGCAGGGTCCAGGTCAACATCTTTCGCACGTTCTTTCCACGGGTCATCATCGGGAAGCAGTTCATACGCAAGATCGTGGTATATCCATTCCTCAGCCATGTCCTCGGGGGTGCGCCAGCTTTCCATATCACTTCCGTGAACGGGGTGAAGTTCGATCAAAGCCCGACAGATGACTTTCATATCTTCCATTTGCCTTACACGGTATGAATCGATGATGTGCCAGTTGTCGGGGGTATAGCAGGCGTAAAAAGTCATTCCGTCAAACTCAAAGGAATAGTTTCCCTCATCGTCTAGTGCGGTAATTTCTATCTCGGGTTCGCTCTCCTCGGGTTCGGGTTTGCTATCCACGGTCTCGGAAGTCTCGGTCTGAGTGTACGTTTCGGCAGGTGCGGCAGTCTCTGCCGTTGTTTCTTCGGCGGCAGGTGCGGCAGTTTCAACAGTTGTTTCGGGCGCAGTTTCGGCAGTTGTTACCGCCGCAGAAGTCTCAGCCTGTGCAGGTTCGCTTTCGGCAGAAGAACAAGCCGCAAAGCAGACAGCCGTAAACACAGCCGTCAGAAATGTAAGTATTTTCATGTTTGCTCCTTATTAATCATAGCCTGATGTAACTATTATACCGTATTTCACTGAAAATTTCAAGCGTTATATCATACAAAAAAGACTGACATTCATCACCAAATGTCAGTCTTTCATATTTTTATATAGCAATGAACTATTTCTTCGTTATCAGAGTTTCATTGCGCCCGACATAACGCATACTCCGCTTGCGCCTGCTTCAACACAGCTGTGTGCGTTTTCGGGAGTTATGCCGCCAATGGCGTAAACAGGTACACCAACAGAACAGCATATCTCACGAAGAAAGTCAAGACCTCTCGGCGGAAGTCCTTTCTTGCAGTCGGTAGCGAAAATGTGCCCTGCAACAAGGTATTCGGCTCCCAGAGACACAGCTTTAACAGCATCATTCAGACTGTGTACCGAAGCTCCGCATCTGAACCTGCGGCAAAGTTCCTCGTTCAGCCCTGACAGCGGCATATGAAGAAGCTCTATGCCGAGTTTTTTCGCACACTCGGGAAAGTTATGTACAGCAAGCGTTATCCTGCATTTTTCACAGGCTTTTTTTACCTGTTCTGCAAGTTTCATATATTCGTATTCCGGCAAGCCCTTTTCACGAAGTATAACAGTTCCGAAGCCTGCCGCCGCAAGACGTTTTACCTGTTCGGGCAGCGGTCTTTCGCACAGATGCCTTGCTGTGACGGCGACAAGCGTGCCGCTATCTGACGTATACATAATCGTTCAGAACAGGCTGCAATCCTCTGCCACGGATAGCCGCAATAACCTCGTCAAGAGTTCTGCCGTCGCTTATCTCGAACTGTGCATCGCCTGTTTTTTTCGCTGACTCATCGGAATGTTCGCCTATGCCCGTGCTTACGCCTGCGGAAATTTTTGTAGCGCACATACCGATAACATTGTCACGGAATCCCGCACGCTCACGTGTGGAGATAGTCAGCCCTGCAAACGGCATGAAAATGCGGTAAGCGCACATTACCTGCAACAGCTGACGTTCGTGAACGTCTTTCGGGTTTATTTTGTCATTGTTGATTATCGGGCGAAGTCTCGGACATGAAAAGCTTATCTCTGCGTGAGGGTAGCGGCGCTGGATCATATAAGCGTGCATTCCCGTTGCAAAAGCGTCACGCCTGAAATCGTCCAGCCCAAGAAGTGCGGCGAAAGCCACGCCCCTCATGCCGCCCCTGACCGCACGTTCCTGAGCATTGAGCCTGTAAGGAAAACTGCGCTTGTGACCTGCAAGGTGGAGCGTTTCATACTTGTCGCTGTTGTAAGTCTCCTGAAAGACGGTCACATAATCTGCACCGCATTCGTGCAGATAGGCGTATTCATCGGTGTTCATGGGATAGACCTCAATGCCGACATTCTTGAAGTATTCGTGCGCAACACTGCAAGCCGAACCGATATAATCAACATCGCTCATACTGCGGCTCTCGCCTGTCAATATCAGCACTTCTTCCATGCCTGTTTTTGCTATCGCTTCCATTTCACGGCGTATACCGTCGGCATCAAGCTTTGCACGGCGTATCTTGTTGTGGCAGTTGAAACCGCAGTAAACACAGTAATTCTCGCAGTAGTTGGCGATATACAGCGGAGTGAACAGCAGTACGGAATTACCGAAATGTTTTTGAGTTTCGGCAGTCGCACGGCGAGCCATTTGCTCTAAGAAAGGCTCGGCGGCAGGGGAGAGAAGTGCCGCAAAGTCCTCGGGTCTGAGGTATTCAGCCGCAAGCGCTCTGCGAACGTCAGCGGCGGTGTATTTTTCGGGTTCGTAGGAAGTTCTTGCGGCGATGACCTTTTCGCCGATGTCAGAATCTTCCAGCACTTCCATGCCCTCCAGATATGTCATATGGTCAAAGCGTTCCTGTTTCATGCCTGCACCTCATTCCGACAGAAATCCCGTGAGCGGCGAAGATGCGCTTGCCTTGTCAAGCACTCTGCCCGTTCCTGCGAGATATGCCATTCTGCCTGCTTTTACGGCGTTTCCGAAAGCTTCTGCCATTTGGATAACATTTCCTGCGGTAGCGATAGCGGTGTTCGCCATGATCGCGGCTGCGCCCATTTCCATTGCTTCACACGCCTGCGAGGGTTTGCCGATGCCTGCGTCAACGATTATCGGCAGGTCTATCTCCTCGATAAGAATGCGGATAAACTCACGGGTCGCAAGTCCTCTGTTCGTGCCGATAGGTGCGGCAAGCGGCATGATAGCGGCTGCGCCTGCGTTCACCATGTCACGGGCGGCGTTCAGATCGGGGTACATATAGGGCAGAGGGATAAATCCGTCCTTTGCGAGCAGTTCGCAAGCCTTTGCAGTCTCGTAATTATCGGGAAGAAGATACTTTGAATCGTGGATAACTTCTATCTTGATGAAGCTTCCGCAGCCGAGTTCTCTTGCAAGACGTGCGATCTTTACGGCTTCTTCTGCGTTTCTTGCGCCCGAAGTGTTCGGCAGCAGCGTCACGCCCTCGGGGATATGTTCAAGGATATTTCCGTTGAAGCTGTTGACACGGCGAAGTGCAAGAGTTATTATCTGTGCGCCTGCGTGTTTCACGGCTGCATCAATAAGTTCGGGGTCATATTTTCCCGAGCCGAGAATAAACCTCGATGTGAACTCATGACCTCCGATGTTCAGTATATCATTTTTGTTTTCCATTAACTTTTTCCTCCGTTTATCTGTTAGGTTTTTTATAGCAATACAAGAAAATAGCAGCATAAAGATTTCGAGAGAAAATTTCACAGTGCAAGGAAAACGACCGCAGCCGTGCTGTCGCACTGCAAGGGAGTTTGACGCTGCAATGTGGAATTTTATCCGAAAGATTTGTGTTGTTATTTTCTTGGATTGCTATAGTTTTCAAGTATCATTTCAAGAACAGCGCTTGCCATATGACCTGCGCAGATGATGACCCTTGCGGCAGAAAGACCCTCACCGTCCGCAACGTCTGTCCTGCCGTCACCGCAGACTGTCAGCCGTCCAAAACGCTTGGTAACAATGTCATTAGCCCTGCCGATGCCCGCCATTCCGACACCGCTCACGACCTGCATATCGGGGCAGTTTTCAAGCAAAGTGTTGACGAGCATCGATTTGTTTTCGGGAACATCGAACGCCTCACAAACTATCTGACAGCCGCCGAAGATCTCTGCGGCATTGTCTTTGGTTATGTGAATATCATGCACTTCAACTTCACAATAAGGGGCAATATCGTGGAGCATTTTTTCGAGCGTCTCAGCTTTTGGCTTGCCGACCTGCGAGGGAAGATACAGCTGACGGTTGATATTTGACAATTCGATAGTATCAAAATCGGCAATGACCAACTTTCCCAGTCCTGCTCTTACGAGTGCGGCGGCGATATTTGAGCCTAAGCCTCCGCAGCCTGCAATGCCGACTTTCGACTGTTTCATGCGCTCATATATCGGCTTACTGCTTCGTGAATCGACTGCCGCCGCAAATTCTGCTTCCGTCATATCAGCCGCCCCCAACGAAACCAACGATGTCAACTTCATCGCCGTCTGCGAACTTGTATGCGGCGTAATCGCTCTTGGGAAGTATCTCGCCGTTCACCATGACCGCCACTCTGTCGGTCGAATAGCCGTTTTCTTTAAGATGTGCTTCGACTGTCACGCCGACTGCTTCGGCTGTTTCGCCGTTTATTTTCAACATTTTCATCACTCCTGACAATAAAAAAACAGACCATGCCCCTCAAGTCTGCACCGATGGTGGTACACCCCGAGACACGGTCTGTGTTCTTAATTATTATAGCATATGATGCGGCATTTGTCAAGCACAAATTTTCAATGATCCAAAATCATGCGAAACTGCACATCATCTATTATTTTACAGTGACTGTAACTGCATTCTTGATAGCGTTTGCAGTATCCCAGACACCGTTAACTCTTGCGGCAACTGCTACCTTATAGGTCTTGCCGGGGGTCAGGTTCTTGGGAGAAGTGAAAACGTTGGTGGTGATGTCGGAAGTCTGTATTCTCCACTTTCCTGCGAGAAGAACTGCAATGCCGTACTTGTCAGCACCGCTTACCTTATCCCACGAAATTCTCAGCTGGTGATACTGAGCGTTTGTCTCAACTTTGATGTTCTTGGGATATGTTTCGGAGGGCTGTGTCTGCTTCGGGAGAACGAATGCGATGTAGTTCGCAGAAAGCCCCTGCGCACCGTTAGTTCCGAGCGTTACGCTGCTGTTTGCAGAGAAGTCCCTGCGGTAAACTGTGAGAGTTACGTCATTTGATGTGGACATGGTGTCAGAGGTCTTAGTCCAGCTTTTCAGCCAGTTCAGTCCCTGATTAACACGGTCATCGACTGCCACAAAAACAGTTGCGTCCTGATTTACGGCGAACGTTGCTTCATCGCCTGCAAAAAGCTTGGAGTCGCAGGCTGTGCGGATAGTTTCGGTGTTTTTCAGGTAAGACGGTATGCTCTTGACAGTGATGTCTCTGTCGCCGTAGAACATCGAACCTACTGTGGTATCATAAACGATCGACCAGTCGCCTGCGTTTTCATAGTCGGCAACTTTGAGATCTCTTATGATCCTGCCCTGAATGGGATCAGGCTCGTTCACGATGATAGTTCCGCTGCCGTCACCGAAGTCGCCGTCAACTGTGAAGTTATCGATATACAGCGAGGAGGGCAGAGCAGAATTTGCCTTGAATTCTATCTTGTTGTCGCCTGCTTTAAGGTTGATCTTCTTTTCGTAAGTCTTCCAGTTGGAGTAGCCGTAGGTGTTGGAAAGTCTCATAGTCTCCTGCTTAACGCCGTTAACATAAAGGTCTACCTGTCCGATGTCAGATTCAGAGGAATATCTCAGCTTCATGTTGAATTCCCCTGCTTTTTCGGTGTGAACAGTATCCTTTGCGGCGGCGTTGGAGTTCTTGCCGTATTTCAGGAAGCCCTGTCCCTGAATGCCCGTAACACCGCTGTTGCAGGCGTTCTGAACATAGCCCTCAACATTCTTGACATCAAAGAACTCGCCCTCATACTGACGTGTGCCTGTGTAGAATGCAGGCTGAGTTACAGGCTGAACAGTCGATCTGTTGTAGTTGGTCTTTCTGCCCGTGTTGTTGCCTGTGCAGTTGATCGTTATGTCGATAGGACCGTTGTGCTGAACAACAAGAGTGTATGTTCCGTTTGAATAGCTCTCGGTTATCAGCGAGTTTGTCTGATTTCTGCCTGTATCGTGAGCGGTGTAGGTAGGCTTGGAGTTACAGCCGTTCACCTTGAAAGTATCGGTTGAGAGAGTAGTCTGCGCCTTGTTGTCGAAGTTGTTTGCATAAATGTCGATATGGTCGCTGTACTCATTGATTATCGCATTTCCGTAGGAGTTGAAGTTTGCATCGAAAGTCGAGCAGGTGTTGTATTGCAGGTTGATGAGTACGCCCTGATTGCGGTTGCACTTATCGTTGTTGTAAGTCACCCATGTGTTGTTGTAGTGACCTGCGTAGCAAGTGCCGACATACTCCGAGGGGAATTCTCTGTTGAACTCGTTCTGCTTTGCGGAGATGCTTCCCCAGCGTGAATCGAGCTGAGACTGTTTCAGCTGATACTTGAACGAACGTGCGGCATCATCTCTAAGACCGTAAGTTGTGGGAATGGTGGGGTAACGTCCTGTTGACTTGTAGAGGTTCTTGTTGTCCCAGAGGTTGCCGTCATTTGGCATACGGTAAAGACCCTCGAACAGCGTCTGATATGTGCTGTATTTGGTGTTGTCGCCGCCCGAATTAACGTCTTGGATAATGATATACTTTGTGCGGTCGATAACTTCCTGACGGGTGGGTATGCGGTAAGTGCCGTCCACGATCTTCTCAAAGAAGTTAAGGGTTGAATTTACATACTGATCCTTTGTGAACCAGTTGCGGCAGGAATAGCCTTCGCTGTCCTTGACACCGCCCCACGACTCGCCGAAGTCATCGTTCCAGACAAGCTCGGGTCCGTCAATAATGGTCGCACCGTTCATTATCATTCTTTCGGCATGGATAGGCAAGCCTGTTATCTGACGGTACTGATCCTTGGACGAAAGCGACTGACCGTCAGTGGTGAGGTCTGTCCAGCCCGTGTCATCGTAGCGAACGCCGTAGCAGCCGCAGTAACCCGAAAGATACAGACCCAGTATCTGCGACTCAACGTCTTCGATCATGCTCTCCTGAGTGTATTTTTCTTCGAGCATAAGGTTCTGACCATACTGCTCGCAGGCTTCACGCCACTGAGTATTAGTTTTGAGCATTGCGATAGGGTTCAGACCCGCAGACCAGCGGTTCGCACAGAAGTTTATGTTCAGGTATCCGCCGTACTTGTTGCAGAGTTTAAGCAGATGTGCAAAGTGCTGATAGCGCTGCTGGAATGTGCAGGGGTGATCCTGCGAAGCAAAGCCCCAGAACTGTTCGGAATAGTTGAAGCCGATAAAGCTGGGATAATCACGGAAGAACTCGGCGAAAATGGTGTTCTCGTAATCCTCGTCAGCGTGCTGGACGTATTTGCCCTTGTTGGGTGAGTTCACGATGTTGTAATTGTTGTCGTAGTCGGGGAAGTGGCACTGTCCGCCCGATGCAGGCTGTACCATGCACCAGACGCCCATGTCTGAGCAGGTTTTGAGCCACGATTTTGCGCACTCGTAGCCGTCCTGCACCATGAGCCACTTGTGTTCGGTGTTGCTCCAGTTGATCGAAAGCGAGATGTTGAACACGCAGTAAGGTCTGATGCTCTCGGGGATAGTCTCGATGATCTTTGCGGGGTCTGCGTAGTTCCATGTGTCGATGTGAACGATGAGCATGGGATGCTCGGGGTCACAGGGACGGCGCATAGCAGTTGCCGCCTCAGCCGTTATGCCGACAGGTCTTATAACTTTCTGTACGATGCTGTCGGCAGGTGCTGTGAACGTGCCTGCAAGCATTGCGCCTGACAGGAACACTGCACACAATTTCTTGAAATTCATATTAGTTCCTCCTTTGCGTAACGTTTGGGTCAAGTACATCATTTCGCCGCATGAAGCACTTTTTTGTTAAACGTTTTACCTTGTAACTTTATTATAACGAAAGAAGTCGATCATTTCAATGAAGAAAATACGCAATTTATGGAGAAAACGTTCATTCGTTTCAGAGTTTGCGGTATTTATTCGGAGTATGCCCCGTGAACTGCCTGAAAAGGCGCAGACAGTAGCCGTAATCATCGTAACCGCATCGTTCTGTGATAACGGCAAGGTCAAGATCGGTGGAGATGAGAAGCCATATCATCTTCATCATGCGCCTGCGGATAATGTCCTGATGATAGGCGATGCCGAAAGTCTCTTTGTATATCTTGCGGAAGTGTCCTGCCGAGATAAGATACTTCCTGCAAAGTTCTTCTGCCGAAAGCGGTTCTTCGTCAGAGCTGTAAAGTCTGCTTCGTGCAGGGATAAGCTGACGGTAATGAGGGCGTGTCCGCATTTTACGTGTCTGTTCTGCCTGTTTCAGAAGTTCTTTCTCGGCGGAGGTCAGCAGTTCGGTCGAACTTGTGTATTCGGTGCAGACGGATGCGATGCAGAAAGAATCCATTCCGTAAAGTCCGATATATTTCCCGTTGTTGAGCAGGAGCGAAGTTATGCGCTCGGTCAGCAGTTCGGCGGTCGTTTCACGGTTGTCCTGACCTGCAACGGCGTAGATATTTTCTTCCAGCCTTGCGCAGACGAGCGGTGATGTTATATTCTGCAATGCCGCCGAAACTTCCTGTTGAACGGCTATCTCGGACTTTTTGTTTTTCAGCGAAAGGGTGTCACGGTCAATGGCTGTCTGGATCAATATGCAGAAAACGGGCTGATGAACTTTTTCCCTGCCGAGAAGTATATGCAGTTCGTGCGAAAAGCCCTTGCGGTTGAGAAGTCCTGTCAGTGTGTCCTGATATTCCGAAAGATTGCAGCACTCCATAAGATAGCGCAGATCGTTTTTCATGCGGAGTATTTCCAGCGCATTCGACACGGATTTCATCCAGCTTCGGAAAATGTGGTCGTATGTCTCGGGAGTATCATAGCGTGTCACGATGAATCCCAGCGGACGGTCACTGAAAAACAGCGGAGAAAAGTAATACACCGCAGGAGTTTCGCTGTTTCCTGTCAGTGCCGAAAGTTCCAGCCGCCGGATAGTTCTGCTCTCGCCGTTTTTCGACACGTTGTAAAGCGTGTGACAAGTCATGATGTTGTCATCTGTGACACCGTGATGCCAGTTGCGGTAAAGGCACAGTTCCGCACCGCTGATATTTCGCAGAAGATATTCCGAACCAACGAATTTTCCGCAGAAATCTCTCATTGAATGCGCTTCGGTGAGCCGCTGTTCAAGCTGATTATACAAGTGCAGAAATTCATAGAAAGCCTTTGTTCTTGCGGCGCTGAGTTCCGTATCAAGGTCGGCGAGACTTATGCCGCAGGAACAGCTGTTTCCGCATATGACCTTGCCTCTCGGCGGAACAAAATCCCCGAACTCTCCCGTTTTTATCTTATCAAGAAGCATCTCGGTCACTATCCTGCCAAGAGCTTCACGGTTGCGCTGAAAGGTCGTCAGCACAGGCGTGTGCATATTTCTTTCACGCACAAATTCATATCCGACAACAGTCAGCGCATCGGGAACGGATATTCCCTGTTCGGAAAAAACATCGAGTATGCCGTATGCCATATAATCATTGGCGCAGATGACCGCCTGCGGCATGGGACGTTCGCCCGAAATATAGGCTTTTGCAAGCTTTTCGCCCGAGGGCATCCAGAAATCCCCGAACATAACACGGCTCTCATCAAACGGTATGCCGTGTTTTTCCAGTGTGCGGCGGTAGCCGTCAATGCGCAGGTGCGACACCGAGTATTCCTTAAAACCCGTCAGCAGGTCGATCTTCGTAAAGCCGTGGACTGTCACAAGATGTTCGGTGAGGTCGGCTATATCGTCTGCATCGGCGGTGTTGAGCGGTATGCAGTGTTCAAGCTGAAAGCCTTCAAAGTATGAACCGACAGCTATCTGCGGAATATCGCTCCTGTCATTCATCAGCTGAGATATTTGTCTGCGGTGGGTGGGATTGATGAACGCTTCGGTCACAAGGATAAGACCGCACAGTTCGGGAGATCCTATCAGTCGGTAGATGTCATTTTCAGCCGCAAGCTGTTCGTCATCATACTCGGGGTTATAGATGTTGGATATAACAACAACGTCCGTATCCTGCTTCCATGCCGCAGGGATTATCCCACGGAGAAGTTCACGCTGTTCCGTGTCAGCAGTTCTTGTGGAGATAACGCCTATGATCTGCCTTTTCATCGCATTCCGCCGCCTTTCCGACATTTGTCTTTTGTCTGCGGACAGGTCTATTGCATGAACCCGTTATAGCCTCCGAACCCAAGCATATAGACCGCCATAGCAACAGACAGGTTCTCATCGTCAATGTTCTGCATTTCAGCAAGCGTTTTCAGTTCGTCGATGACTGTATCGTGCGGAACGATAGAGCCGTGTGTTTCGTCCACGGCTTTCTGGATAATAGACGGCAGCACCATACACATCTGATAGAAAGCGTCCTCCTGACCTGTAACAAGAGCATAGAACTTATCAAGGCTCACACGGCGTATCAGCTTGTGACCGACTTTTCTCTTGTCGACAGTAGTTTCCCACTTGATGTTCTGCGACTTCTGAGCGATAGCTTCAACAAGGAAACAAGCGCAGTCATCATCGTTAAGGAGCTGAGCCTGCATTTTGATAAAAGTCTTGCCTGCCGATGCGGAGTTCATCGTGTTGTGCTTGTTCTTCATCTCGACATAAACGGTATGGACAACGCTTCCGTCGGGCAGTGAGATACCGTCGGGATTTGCATAGATAACGTCCCAGCCGCCCTCTTTGCCGTTGTCGGGAACACGGCAGTTGGCGATATACTGAAAGATACGCTGATGAAAATAGCCTATATCGTTGTTGTTGGATTTGTCACGCTGACGGAATATCTCGTTTCCGACTATCTCTTCCCACGAAGCCTGATATACGGTCTTATCGAAGATAAGCTTGATAGGGTCGATGATATTCTTGTTGAAACGCTTCAAGTCGAAGGATTCCAGCTTTTCGCCGTATCTCTCTATGGTCTTCCTGACGTGCTTTGTAAGATCTTCTTCACTGATGAAATTGAGCGTCCACATTATTTCCGACCCTCCAATGCTTTTCGTATTTGTGTTGCAATATCAAATGCAAGATTGACAGGAACGGCATTGCCGACCTGCTTGTACTGAGAACCGATACTTCCGCAGAACTGCCAATCATCGGGAAAACTCTGACAACGGGCATTTTCACGGATAGTAAACGGACGGGATTCAAGAGGGTGACAGCGGTCTGTCTGCTTCTGACTGGGAGAAGTCAGCACTGTGAGCGACGGTTCGTCAAGGCTCATCCTGCGGAGGATACCCGTTCTGCCGCCCTCCATATACCAACAGCTTTTCATATACTCTTTTGCTATATCCTCGGGAATATCTCTCCAATATCCGCCTGGGGGAACAAGCTCGAATATCTTGCGCTTGTATTCCGAATAGGGCGTGCCCTCGCTTTTCGGGCAGTCGAGCAGAACATCACGCAGAACAGGCTTGTAATCATGCGGTGTGGGAAAAGTGAACCTGATCTGTTTTATAAGATCGTTTCTGATACCGATAGTGATAAGGCGTTCACGTTTTTGTGCAACGCCGTAGTCCCACGCATTCAGCACTTTTTTCTGAATGGTGTAGCCTGTGCTTTCAAAAATATCAGTAATAGTCTTGTATGTCCTGCCTCTGTCGTGGGTCAGCAGACCACGGACGTTCTCAAAAAGGAACATCTTAGGCTGGAGCTGTTCCAGAAATTTCGCATAGTGATAGAACAGAGTTCCGCGGGCATCTTCAAGCCCGAGCCTTTTTCCTGCATATGAAAAGCTCTGACAAGGTGCGCCGCCCGAGAGCAGATCGAGTTCGCCTTTCTTCAAGCTGAAATAGGTTTTCAGATCAAGGCAGGATATATTTGCAATATCATCGTTTATAACACGCCATTCGGGTCTGTTCCTGCGGAGCGTGTCAGATGCGTCCTTGTCCACCTCAACAAGCCCTAATGTGCTGAATCCTGCTTTTTCAACGCCGAGAGCAAGACCGCCCGCACCTGCGAAAAGTTCGATAGTCGAGAATCTCTTTGTTTCTGTTTGTGTCGTAATATCCATAATATCGCCGATATTGCAGTTCAGCACCTTGCATATCTTTTCAAGGCTTTCGAGTGAGACTGTTTCGTTCTTTCCCATTCGAGCCATAACATTGAAGCTGATGCCCGATGCTTCTTTCAGTTCGGTCTTGTTCATTCCTTTGTCGATAAGTAACTTCCAGAGATTATTGTAGCTTACTGCCACTATATTTCATTCCTTCCTGTATCCTGTGATACAATAATGGGTCATTAAAATTATAGCACAAAAATACCAAAAAGTCAATGTATCTCACGAAAGTGTTAGATATTCTTTGTTTTTACAACAGCTTTTTTTC
This sequence comes from uncultured Ruminococcus sp., assembly GCA_947169885.1. Classification (GTDB taxonomy): domain Bacteria; phylum Bacillota; class Clostridia; order Oscillospirales; family Ruminococcaceae; genus YE71. The sequence continues at coordinate 212 of CAMVRM010000023.1, read as the reverse complement.
ATAACTCCGTCCATATACTCTGCACGGATCTATCGGGCATTTTGAAACAGAGCCGAGTATAGTTGGCAAGGTAGGGTCCACATCCAAACAAAATTAAATAAGAGATGAGAAATTGAAATAAGAAATAAGAAAGAACTGACGTGAACCGCACATTAGTTCTGCACAAATGAAGTGTGAGCGCCAGAGAATTAAAAGTTTTAGGAAAGGAAGTC
>CAMVRM010000022.1 GCA_947169885.1 uncultured Ruminococcus sp. | reverse complement strand
ATCACACTACTTTGAAAAAGTCAATCATCTGAAAAGAAAAAGAGCATTACGAAGATGTAACGCTCTTTGATGAAATATCGGTAAATCGGTCGCTTTTGGATTTTGTAAATTTGGCGCACTTACAAGATTGACTATCGGCATCATGTCCAAAGCGGCGCTGTCATGGTCAGCCGTATCAACACCATCATTCAGGGCGATAAAACGGATATTGTTCATCGGAAAAATATAATCAATAGACTTCCTCGGAAACTAACGTGTGCCGAATGTCGAAAGATTTTGTCATGATGCAAGACGGACGACTGCATTGCTTGCAATGTCAGCGTGCTGGCGCACAGTGAGGAAGACAACGCAGCAGCATGGCAAAAGATTTCGGCAGGCGGTGCGCAGTAGTTTCCGAGGAAGTCTAATATTAAAGAGGGCGAATGTGGTTCTGACATTCGCCCTTTTTCCTTTCTGTAAATTATTATATATGGTTATCCCCCTGACACACCACATTTCTGCAAGCAAACAGGGCAGATGTGGTAAATCGGCGTGCCACATAGCCCCTTCCCTACGTAAGGGTAGAGGGTTGGGGGTTTGGTCGCCCCTTGCCAAGAACGCTGAATTACGGCTATCAGATATTGGTGTGTTAAAGGGATAACCATATTATTATATATAAACTAAATAGCATAAAAAAACACACCAAACTGTGTGCAGTTCGGTGTGTTTTTTTATCTTCTTCCGTTGTTTTTTTTTGAAATTATAACTATATATTATCACATTTAAACAGAAATGTCAATCTACAGTATCACTTCGTCACCCACTGGAAATAGACCTTGCCATTATACTCGTTCTGAGTGACCTGCGGCATTACCGTGGTCTTTTTTCCCTTTATCGTCACGGCAATGCTCCTGCCGGAAAGGAGCGTTTTAAGCTGCTGCTCTGTCAGCTCCCTGCCGAAGATCTTGCCCACATTCATGCCGCATTTTGCCGAACACATAAAGCCGTACATACTCTTTTTTATATCCGACCCGCATTTCGGGCATTTGCCCACAGACGGCTCATTTTCTGCTTCGGGGACAAATTCAAGGTTAGCGTATTTGCCGTTGTCGCTGAGTTTAAAGCTGCCGTAATATCCCTTGCCTGCCTTGTTCACAGCGTTTAGCTTGACCGTCCCACCTTTCAGAAGTTCGGCGGCATTTTCGGCAGTCAAGGTGATATGCTTCATCTTATCGTTCTTCCACAGGGTAAAATCACAGCTTTCGTTTTCACAGGAAAAACTCATGTGCTGCTCGATAACGCTGCCGCCGCACCTCGGACAGATACCGACCTTTTCGTGTAACGGTTCGGGCAGCTTCAGCTTTATCTCATTTTCTTCTAAAACGAAAAAGGCAGAAAATGCTCCGCCGTTCCTGCCTGTGAAGCCCTCGATAATGTCGGTTCTTCCGCTTGCAAGCAGCTTTTCGACCTGCGCTGACGGGATCGTTTTTCCGCATATCTTCTTTGCAAGCCCGAAACCGCATTTTTCTCTGCCGCTTTCGCAGCCGTAGCCTTTCGGGAACGCTATAACATCTGCACCGCATTTCGGGCATTTGCCCACTGTTTCCCTGACTTCACGCAGAGGACTGTTCGGGTCGATCTCGGAATATGTACTGCAAAGCTGACGCACATAATTTTCGATACCTGCCATAAATCTTTCCTTTGCAAGCTCGCCACGCTCGATCTGCTGGAGCTGTGATTCCCATTCGGCTGTAAGCTTTGGAGACACAAGCTCTGAGGGAGCGACCTTTACCACCTCGACACCTCTTTCGGTCGGGACGATCTGCTTTCCCTTGCGGACAATGTAACCGTTTGCGACCAGCCCTTTAATCGTTTCGGCTCTTGTCGCAGGTGTGCCTATCCCCTTTGGTATCGTATCCTCATCATAGCTATCATTGCCTGCATATTTCATGGCTGTCAGCAGCGTATCATCGGTATACAGCTTAGGCGGAGAGGTCCAGTGCAGCACCTTTTCTGCGGCAATATCGTGATAGACCTGTCCTTTTTCGACTGACGGAAGTTCCTGCGTTTTGTCCTCATGCTTGCTGTCGGCGTTTTTGTTCGCAAGAGCCTTTTTTACAGCTTTTTCGGCAGCCTTCCACCCCTCCTGCAAGACCTTTTTCCCAACAGCGGAAAACTCAGTATCGGCGCAGGTGAGCGTTACTTTTGTCGCATCATAAATATGCGGCTGACCTGTTGCAAGCAGCAGCCTTGCACATATCAGCTTTAAAACGTTGCTCTGAGCCTCCGTAAGCCCGGACAGATCCTCCGCAGCTATCCCCGACTTAGGTATGAGGGCATGGTGTCCGCTGACCTTGCCGTTGTTTATGCAGCGCTTTACGTCAGGCGCTCCGGCAGGCACACCAAGTTCGGGAAATACCCTGTGAACGTCTGCTATAACGTCAGTCACAGTCTGCTCCATGTCTGACGATATGTACATACTGTCCGTTCTCGGATAGCTTGACAGCTTTCTGATATACAGTTCCTCAGCGATCTCAGACACCTCATCTGCTGTGTAGCCAAACTGACGGTTAGCCGCCTTTTGCAGTTCGGTCAGATCGAACAGCTTAGGCGGATTCGCTTTTTTTCTTTCACAGGAAACGTCAGTCACGGCAGCAGTTGTTCCCGACGCTCTGACTGCGAGTATATCGGCGGCATTTTCGTCCTTTATTTCGGCAGATACCGCACGAAATGCACCTGTGTCTATCTCGACAGTAAAATATTTCTCCTTGACAAAATGCTTTATATCATAGTCACGCTTTACGATCATCGCAAGCGTTGGTGTCTGCACTCTGCCGATAGTGACCTTGCCGCCGCAGCGCACTGTGAAAAGCCTTGTGGCGTTAAGTCCTACGAGCCAGTCGGCTTTTGCTCTTGAAAAGCCTGCACCAAACAAATTATCGTACTCACGATCATCTTTTAAAGCAGAAAGACCACGGCTTATCGTGCTTGCTTCAAGATCGGACACCCAAAGGCGCTTGACAGGCTTACGGCAGCCGGCAAGCTGATAGACATATCGAAAAATGCACTCTCCCTCACGGTCAGCATCAGTGGCGCAGATTATCTCATCCACCGCAGGCTCGTTCATGAGTTTTCGCAGTACAGCAAACTGTTCACTGTGATTTGTTATCTTCAACCGCCAGCTATCGGGAATCATGGGCAGCTTTTCAAAAGCCCAGCTGCCCTGCCACATTTCGCCGTAATCAGGCGGCATACAAAGTCCTGCAAGGTGTCCATAGCACCATGAAACATAATATCCGCCGCCCTCATAATATCCCTGCCGTTTCGTTTCTGCACCGACAACAGGAATAATAGATCGTGCCACATCGGGCTTTTCTCCGATGATAAGCTTCATTTTCAATTACCTCTTTCATTTTTTCTTTTTAAAGAAAGACCCCTCAGAACCGTGTGAACGGCTCTCAGAGGGGCTTTCAGGGGGGTGCTTGTGAATTTTACGTTTAAAAACCAAAAGCCGTCAGAGGGCATTTCCCACTGTCTGACGGCTTTTCTGCCATGTGGCAGAGTGTACGTTATCTTTTTGGATTCTTGTTTTTTAATTGCGATTCGCTCTCAAACAGTATGCTTTCGCTTCCGTTTCGGTTTTCAATGAGATAGCCTGCAAGGTCATCTAAAGATGAAAAGAAAAGTTCGTAGTCAGTACACACATTATCATCGTGTTCATATTGCTCATCACGATTTGCCAAAACGATCTCATTGCTTGATGTTGTTAATTCAGAATAACTAATTTTATTGTTCTGATTCTCTTCACCCCACTCCCTTCAAAATCGACCTAACTATTCAAAAGACCTTTGATATTATAATATTACTATATTTATTTAACATTTTCAATAGTTCATGTTGAAATTCTACTATTTAAACAGAATCAATAACAAGTAATTGTATATATTAACAAAAAAATCACTATTCGTTAATATTTAGCGTTTATTAATAGAAGATATACAATTAGTTAATAAATGTAGTGTATGATTAATCGTAAGAAAGGAGTGGTGCATTATGAAAATAGTACCAAAGGCAGCAGCTGGACTTATCGGAGTTGCACTTGCAGCTGCCGCAGCTGCGACAGTCATAGTTTCGGCGGCAACAGACTTTTGGGTCAATGGGTATCATATTGAAGGCTTTTTGGAATACAATGAAGACGGCTCCTGGGCAACTATCGACGGTGTGCCAGCCGATGAGTGGGTAGAAGCTCATTGTACTATAGATCCGACAGGACAATATGTTGCGATTTTTGTCATTGACGGAGAAGGAAGGATCTTTGTAGCTCAGAATAAAAAATATTGTGAAACTGTGAACTTATCAGAACAAGACGAAGAGAGTCTCGATGATTCTCCCGCATCAGATGATTCTGAAAGCAGTTCAACGCCTGATGTATCAAGCAGCAGTTCAAAGTCTGATACTTCGAGCAGCAGCATATCTGATTCTTATGTTGAATCATATACAGTTGATTACAGCAGCGCACCCGACACAAGCTCCGTCTCCCCCGCAGACAGCAGTTCGGCAGCAGGCAGCACTTCTTCAACCGGCACGGCGAGCAGTACATCACCCGCAGCTGCAAGCAGCGCATCCGCTTCTTCCTCAAAATCCGATAAGAGCAAGGACGATAACCCCAAGACAGGTGGTCTTGTCGGCATGACTGTAGGCGGCATGACGTTACTCGCATTTGCAGTGCTGACCGTTGCAAAGAAGTCTAAGTAATTTATTATAAACAAAAAAGTTTATATAGTTGGAGCCGAGGACATTTTGTTCCTCGGCTTTATTTAAAACGAGCATAATAATAGATAAGTATTTATGTTAGCTTTTTAAAGTTTTACAGGAACATTTTACAGGAACAGGAGGTAAATTATGAAAAGTATATTAAAGAAAGTATCGTCTCTAGCAAAAGATGGTGAAAATAATACATATGCCTCTAAGATTACAAATGTGTTTTCAGGTTTACATGTGATTTTGTACTAATGGTTCGGGGGGAGCAAATGAAAAAATGGCTATTAATCTTTTTGGCTTTGGTCGTAGCGTTTATGAATGTCGGCTGCGGTAGTAACGAAATGAATCCATCGAGTAATTTACAACAGAAACAGTATGCTCAAACATCGTCAATTGTAAGTGAAAGCAGTTCTGTAGTATCCGAAACAAGTATCGAACAAGAATCATCGGCTGTAGCAGAAACTCAAGCTAATTTTGATAGTTTTCCACCTGATGAACAAAGCTCTCTTGCAGATGAGCAAAACTCAGTTGATGAAAAGACCTCCATCATTGAAGATGTAGAAATAAATGAAGATCCGGAATATTTTGAATTTGTTAGGGAAACAGATTATAGTGCTGTAACTTCTGACGGCAGAATTACAGAGAGCTTTGATTATTATTTAGGCGATGACGGAAAATTCTATGTTGATGTCACAATCACAAATAATTGGGATCAAGAATTTATACTCGACTGTGAACCTTCTTTATTTGCAGAAACTGATCTTGCCAAACATTGCGGAGCAATACACACTCAAACAGCAGATTGGAAAGGGACAACATTAGCTTCAGGCGAAAGCGTTGTAAAAAGTGTTTCTGCAGAGCTTGAAGAAAACTGGAGCAGTGCAGCAATTGAATTGTGGTTAAATGCCTTTCCGGGAAATAAAGGACTGGTCAGTAAAAAATATGGTTTTACTTATAATCCAAGCACTGTTGTTTTCTCATTTGATATCTATCCTTGACGTATTTCCAAAGAGCTAATAAAAAAACAAATACTAATGTGAGTAGCATTAAAGTTCGTATTTAAGCCGTCAGAGAGCCCGCTGTGCTGCCTGACGGCTTTTTCTGCCATGTGGCAGAAAACAATTATTATCACGCTGCTCCGTTGTGCGCCGTATTGATATGATCTTCAAGCAGGCGCTTGTCGGTACCGGAAAGATAGGACATTTTTCTTACCTGATCTATAAGCTTTTTTGCAAGTGACTTTTTTCCGTCGGTGTCAAGGTCTGTGCCGAAAAGCTGATTTAATCCCTGCATGAGCGATTGCAGGTCGGCTTCGTTCTTTTCCTTGATCCTGCTCAGTACATCATCAAGCTTTTTGTTAGGTCTTGCCTGCGGCTTAAAGTCGGTACGCTTTGTCCGTTTTATCACAACGCCAGATTTCGGGACGAGCCGAAAACTCTGACTGCCGTTTTCATCTGCCTGCTCTGCCTGCCATACCCACCTGTTGTCTGACAGCAGACGTTCAGCAGCGCTCTTCCATTTGTAGTCCTGCTGTGCCGGCATAGACTGATCAATGATCGTGCGCCTGATGAGCTTGCACCATATCTCCTCCAGCGGATAGATCGTTTCCTCAAGCGGACGGTCGATAAGCTGCATTTTCTTCGCAATATCGGGAACAGCCTGCGCCTTGATGCCCAGCTTGTAGAAAAACTCAAACTTTGTTTTCATCGGATAGCTGCGCTGCCGTTTTGTTATCGCCGTTCCCTGCGGAAGGTTCGCCAGTTCATCAGCCGTCACAAGAGCCTGTGCTTCCACTGCCTTGTTCTGATGATCGAGGAAGCTGCTGAGACTTCCGCTGTATGTGCTATATTCAAGCGTTTTGTTTCCAAGCACCTCGCTGAAATACTTGTTTGTGTCGTTGTCAAGGGAGTTTATATACACCAAATTTCCGCAGTTTGAGCGTATCGTTTTGGCGGCATTGCTGTATTTGGTATCAAGCTGGTTCAAGTCTTGTATGAACATATTGAACAGCAGATTTCTTCCTGCACCGACAGTTATCTTTGTGTCCATGTTCGGGATATGCACCATGTTTCCGAACTCGTCAAGTATGAAATGCACTCTCTGCGGCAGCTTTTGCCCACGGAAATTATTTGCGTATTCCACAAGCTCATCATAGCACTGATTCACGAACAGTGATGCCAAAACATATCGTGAAGTTTCATTGTCGGGAACAAGCATGAAAACCGCCATAGGCTTGTCGGGGTCGGCAAGCGACTGGAAGTTTATCTGATTGCCCGAAGTAAGCTTTGAAACACCCACGTCAGAGCCGAAAAGTGTCAGGTTGCTTGCAAGTGTGGAGAATATCGAGGAACGCATCTCGCCCGAAGCAAAGTTTGAGGTCGCATAAGCCGATCTTGCGGGATTTCCGATAGGCAGGCTCTCAAACAGCTCATCAAGCGCATTTATCTCTCGCTGACCTCTTGTTTCATTTGCCGTACCAAACTCAATGAACATCTGATACAGCGAGTAAAGGCTCACGTTTTCAAGGTGATGATTGTCATAGCCCTGTTCAAGCAGATAAAGCAGCATAGCCACAAACAGCGATTTTGCTGATTCGGGCCATATGGGGTCTGATTTGTCATTATGAGTAAATACGTTTGCAAGTGACTGAGACAGCTTAATACAGCGTGACAGATCGGTGTTTCCGTCTTTGCCGTCCCTGCGGTCACGGTATTCGTCGATTATGACCTGCAAGGGATTCCACAGGTGCGACCACTGGGTATCACGAAGATTCAGAACAGCCACATTATACCCGTTTTCTATAAGCATATCATAGCAGTTTTCAAGCAGCTCGCCCTTCGGGTCGTTGAGTATCATGCTGTGCTTTATCTTGGCATGGGATATATACCGTATCATCGGCATGACGAATGTCTGACCCTTACCCGAACGGGTAGTGCCGATTATAAGCGAGTGTATCGTTTCGGTATCGACATAGATATAGCCGTTATTTCGCCAAAGCGGTATACCGCCTGACGGACACTCCTCTATATTGTCCTCCGGGAAACTGCTCAGAAGATTTTCGACTTCTTCCTCTTTTAGCCAGTGTGCCTTGCCCTTAACACCCTTGTTGCCGTTTTTTACCTTCCACAACTGATCAAGCTTGACCACAGTGAAGATAGATAGCAATGCGGAGATCATAAAATTCCAGAATACTCCAAGTCCTTCGGCATACACAAGATATATCAGCTTAAAACGAAAATACTTCCCCGGATTTTTTATATCACCCAGGTAAGCAAGTGAGTTGTGCAGATAGCTGAACACAAGCGAGATCACCACATAATACAGCAGCACAAACAATATGAGCTGTATTATCATGGCTTTAGCCCGTGGATTAGCGACCTCATCTATGCTGCTGTGTCCACGCAGCTTTTCGGGGTCTTTGTTTTTCTTCATGTCAATACTCCCTCTCATATTCATCGAACATTCCATGCTGTTCGACATTGTATTCGTATTCGTTTTGCAGTGCTTTCAGGTGTGCTTCCGATTCTCTCAGAAGCCGTTCTATGCTGCCGGCACATCTGTCCATGATATGCTGCGAACCTGATGCAGCGTTTCTGAACGCCTTTCGTGCATATATTTTTCGTATGCCACGTTCCAGTATAACAGCGGCATTTTTATTTTCATGCCCGGCTGCGTATTTCAGCCATTGCTCTGCCGCATCTATATTTTTCTGTATTTCCTTAGTTCCAAACAGATAAAGCTTTCCAAGAAGATACGCACATTGATCGTTGTCGGCAGCATTATCCACAAGCAACTTCACTGCTTTTCCGCTGTTATGTATCGGCGTATCGTCAAGCAGCAGCTTTGCGTAGGTGTATGCCGCAAAAGGTCTGATCGAGGGCTTTTCGCAGGCTTTCTCGAAATAGTGAGCCGCTTTTCCTATGTCCTTTTTTTCTTCTGTGAGATACAACTTACCGAGTGAGTACATGGCTAACTCATTTTCTTCGGCTAAAAGCAGATACTTTTCAGCTTTGTCAAGGTCTTTTTCAATGTACTCACCGCACTTATAAAACTGACCGAGCTTATATGCCGCAAGAGTGTCTTTTTTACCGGCAAGTGCTGTTAGCATTTTCAAACCTTTAGGAATATCCTGAGCAATGTTTTCTCCGGTAACGTATTCGACCCCCATTATCCTTTGAGCATTTACGTTGTTAAGTTCTGCCGATCTCTCAAAATACTTCAATGCCTTTGCTATATCTGATTTTGTTCCTTTTCCGTCACGGTACATCTGCCCGATTTTATACAGAAGGTTATCATCGGCAGCATCCGTTTCCATATTGAGAAAGCCTTGAAGTGCTTCTTTATAGCATTTTTGCGCTTTTTCATCATCATTATCAACATACTGTCCTCGGCTGTACATCTGACCAAGTGCGTATGCCGCATACGGCATTCCTTGCTGATATGATCTTTCATACCATTCAAAGGCTTTCTGAGAATCTTGTTCAACTCCGGTGCCGTAATAATACATATTGGCAAGCGAAAACTGTGCATACTTGTTGTTCTGATTAGCAGAACGTTCAAACCAATCATGCGCTTCAATGTAATCTGTTTCTGTTCCAAGTCCGTACTGATACATTTTGCCTATCCGGTACTGTAAGTACGGCTTTTGCTTGTCCGTCTTTTCAAGTTCCCTGAAAGCAGTCAGCGCAAGTTCATAATACTGATAAGATTTTGTTTCGTCTTTTGTTCCGTGCTTTTCAGTCGAGTACAGCTTACCAAGTGCAAAGGTCGCAAGGGCATTTCCTTTGCCACTCTCAGCAAGCAATATTTTTTCGGCTGTTTTTATATCATCGGCTGTCGAATTTCTGTTGTAGATGATCTTCTGAGCCTTTTTATATTCTTTCGACCAATCGAGTTTATATCCTTTTCTGTTATCGCTGATATTTTGTTTTTCATGTTCAGTCTTTTCATATTCATAGGTGTCGCTCTCATCAACCGGATCACTATCCTCCGGGATAGGAGCATTTGAACGTAAATTCCTATTTTTTTCTTTTATAAGATTGGGGGCGGCAGCTTTTTTTACTTTTTTCGTCATTGTAGGGTCGTGAGCATCATCTTCGTATTTCAGTTTGTATATTTCCTGAAGCAGCTTGTTACCGGCAGCGTTATAAAAATCGTCGAGGTGATTTACAGTATATTCCTCTATGGGTGTTCTTCCGTCCTCACGCTTTCCATATAATTCACGGTACTGACGGCTCATGTTTTCAAGCTTGCTCTTGTAATCATCAAACTGTTTTGACAACTCACTGTCGCTCTCAATTATCTCATCTACACAGGCTTTTATCCTCTGACGGTACGGCTGCATTTTTGAACGCCCGTACTGCCATGCCTTTTTGGTTTCGGGCAGATCGTGCATAAGAGCATTTATGCTCGCTGTCGGTGTAAATTTTTCACCTATCGAGGGAACGAGTATCTTTCGCTCGATCTCGGTTATGATCGGAGTCTGCTTTCGTGTGAGTGTATCGCTGAGTACAGTTGATTTCAGCCGTTCAAACGCTGCTGTTTCAAGCTTGTCCTGTCCCTTTCCCTTGTAAGTCACCCTCCTGTCCTCACGGCGTTCCTTTTCGATGAGCTGAAAGTGGATATGAACGTTGTCGGTGTTGGTGTGTATGGCTGCGACCCATACCACATTATCTGCTTCCAGCTTGTCCGAAGCATTTATCATTGCTGTGATCGCTTTTCTGGCGCAGTCCTTCAGCTTGTCTTTATCAAGCTTGTCACCCACTATCCAGCCGTTTTGTTTTAGATAGTTGTTGTCAAAGCTGATAACTCCGAGATACTTCGGACAGCCCTGCGACAAGGCAGATATTTCAAGCTGACGAAGCTGCGCCTTGTCCTCCGTATCAAGCAAGTCCTTTGAAGCAGAAAACAGTCCGTCAGACTTATCCTCGTTTCCCATGTATTCAAGATAATCGTAATACTCTGATTTTTTATCCGACAAATTGTTACTGAACGCTTCGGGGCGCTCCATGTAGTCAAGGAAACCGCCTATATCCCATTTGTACCGAAACGAGGTTTTAAGAACCACCGCAGGCATCAGTGCTTACCTCTGAAATTGGCGTTATCAGTCCTCAGACGCTCCTGACGGCGGCGGTAGTTATCGTTAGACTTTTTAAGGAACAGAGATGATTCGTAATTGTCGCTGTTTTCGTCTGCGGACATGAACGGAACAGAGCCATCCTCCGGCACCGAGTATTTCAAAAAAACATTCATCATATCCCTGAGCTGATACACCATTTTTTCCACGTCACCTACACGGAGATCGACCTGCCGGACGGCGCTCTGAGTGCTGTCTGCTGCATCTGTCATTTTTGCAGTTGAGTTCAACAGCAGATTTTCAAATCTTGTCTGACCATCGGTGTAGTTATATTTTATCTCACGGTCATCATATATACTGTTTTTCACTTCGTTGATCTCCAGTATACCAAGTTCAACGCCTTTCTGAAGAATAAGACTGTTGAGCAGAGATGAGACCGGGATATTTTCGGTAAGACCTATCTGTTCAAGGACTACTACCGCTTCCTTATCGAGCGTGTATGTTTTTCTTATTTTTGCCATGTTTGTTTACCTCGCTTTCAGTTATTTATGCTGCACATTTTCAACAGCTTTTTGCGTTACAATGGTTTCAAATTAAAAATCCACAGTGTCAAAAAAGTCAATGAGCATAAAGGAAGTGCAAGCACTTCTGATGAAAAAGTCCGTAGTACGGACTTTTTTGAGCATTTTTAGTGCTTGCACTTTTTTCAGATTCAGTATGTACTGTCATACTTTTTTATTCATACTGACATACTATTTTATTCGTACTGTCATACTTTTTATTCATACTAACATACTGATTTGTGCGTACTGTCATACTGTTTTATTCATACTGTCATACCGCTTTTTTACAGATTTTGGATAATTTCTGCCGCTTCTTCGTCCGAAATATCATCTTCTGACGAAAGAATTGCAAATAATTGCTCACTGCTCATGCCGTTTATGCTGAGATTTTCAAGCTGCGGAAACAAAAAATCGTTGAGCTTTTCATTCGTTTTTGTCATTCTCACAGCGCAGATAAGTATCAGATTCATCATTGATCTGACCTCGGAACGCATATCCTTTATCTCGCTTCTGACAACAGAATGGATAACTTCGGGGAGCATTTTATGCACTCCCTCACGCTGACAATCGAGATATATTTTCAATATTTCGTTGCAAAGCTGATTCCGTGACATTCCTTTTTTAGAAGATATTCTGTCTATTTCTTCAATTATTTCATCGGGAACGTCACGAATATATATAGTGTTTCCCATTACATCACTCTCCGTTTTCCAATGCTTCAAGATATTCCGAAGCTGTTCCGTATTGTTTCAAAAACCTTTTGTTTCTGTCAAAGCCCTGTATATCGAATAATTTATCGGCGGCATATAAGAAAAAATACTGTTCACAGCTAAACGGTCTTATCGAAAACAGGAACAGACTATCCATATTCGGGGTGTATTTTTCGCCTGTTAAAAGGTCAGATTCTTCGATATAGGTGCTGTCGGTTTTGGCTATCCCGATCTGAAATTTTGTGTATTCATCATCGGAAAATCTTGCCGTAACAATGTCCTTATAATTGGCATAAAGTACCTTCTTACGTCTGCCGTTGTAATATTCCAGTATCATTCTGTCCTCATATGCTGTTATAGACAGCATCGTCAAGCCGAGTTTCAGGCTTTTTGTCTTATAAAAATAGAAAAAGAAAACAGACTGAGCAATGATAAGAAACAGAAACACAGACGACAGTTTACCGAAAAACGGCATGAGATACAGCAGAAAAAGCACAAGATTCTCACCGATTATAACAGTGATGAGCTTCTTGTTTTTTATGTTTTTATTAAGCTGTTCAATGTATTCTTCCTCTGCTTCGTTCCCGTCAGCAGGGTATTTGTAGTAGTATTCTTCCATTTTATCCTCCGTTTTTCAAGGCGATACCGTCACCATACAGCTTGCCTTTAAGCCGCCGTCCTCGCTTTCGCAGGTGATTATAGCCTTGCCGTTTCCAACGGCGGTTATCCTGCCGTCATCATCTACCCTTGCAATATCCTCTCTGTTGCTCGTCCATTTCACAGCCTTGTTAGTTGCATTTTCGGGGCTTATCACCGCATGGATAACGGTATGTTCGCCCACTTTAAGGCTTATCAGATTGCCTGCAAAGTCGCTTGAAATGCTTATCGTATCAACGTGTATCACAGGCTGAGTCACAGGTTCGGCAGTTGTTGCTGCTGTGGTAGTAGTAGTTGTTGTAGTTGAAGTAGTTGTTGCAACAGGCGGCTGTGTTGTGGTAGTTGTGGGTGTTTCAGTGTGCGGAGGCTCAGTTTCGGCAGGCTGAGCTTCTGTCTCTTCCGGTCTTTCGTCTGCGCTGCCGCCGCCTCCTCCGCTGTTTCCACCGCCTGCACCGCTGTTCCCTGTGCTGTTGGTGCTGCCTTCTGAGCGTGATAAAGTGCTTTCCGAGGAGCTGCTCTCAGCGCTTGAAAGTTCGGTCAGCGCACTTACAGAGGACACATTTTCACTTTCTGAAGAACTGAAAAAGCTGCTTTGTTCTTCCTCACTCGATACGTTTATGTCGATCTCATCGTAGCTTTTGCTATCGTCATTATCGGGCTGAGTGCTTGTTTCATCGGCAATACTTTCGGGACTGTCAACAGGCTTCAGCTTTAAAAATTCATCATATGTAAGATACTTTATGTCCTTTTTATCTATCTGCACATATATCTGTTTTTTTACTTCCTCGTGAAGCTGACCCTCTATCTCATCGCCAAATTCATCAACTGTGGGAGGGTCACGGTATTCGGGTATTACCGATTCGATAAACACCCGAACATAGATATAATCATCTATCACACCTGTTATATGCACATATTCCGACATATCTGTACGCTTTGAAAAGGCATATTCGGGAGGATAAGACACCTTGCTGTCACCCTTTTTAAAGGTCTGAAAATCGTATGGCGAAGGCTCTGCCCTGTCATCTGCACCGGGTTCCTTTATCATGCTCAGTGCGTATATAAACTCGTTCTTATCGGTAATATACATGGGGTCTGATACCTTTATTTTGTAGTGATTCATCATTATTCCCGTGTTCATATCTATCGTGTAGGAGGACTTTTCTGCGTTTGCTTTCACCGCTGCATATGCTACAAACAGCGCTAAAACCGATAGTGTCACCACGATAAAAGTTATATATATCACGTTGCTTTTTCTTGCATTCACAGCCTACACCTCCGCTTTTCTGACAAGTGAATGTATAAGATCGTATGTGCTGTCGGATATTATCCTGTCTAATTCAGCCGATCTGTTACGTTCCAAAGTAAGTCTTTGGTGTATATACTCAACAAATTCATCGTGAAAATCCTCTGCAAGCTCAGGATCATCCTTTAGCTGATAGCCGTAATCAGCATCTGTAAGCCCTCCGGGATTGTTGTTTTCAATATATAATTCAGAGAAATATCTGTTGAAAATGACCTGCGTATCATCTGAATTTCCCATATACAGCAGGTTAAGATCGGTGGCTCTGCGTGTACAATGCAGCTTGGTTCTTGCGCTGTCAAGCGCCATGAGCATTTCGCCCGGTTCAAAATCTGTGGTATTTTTCAGCTCGCTTTCTGTAAACTGCGGAAATGCCTGCCGCAAAACTTTAAGTGCAGAGGATTCCTGTTTCAGCAGTATCTTGTACTGCACAAGCTGGAAAATTATCTTTATCCTGTCCGCAACTCTGCCCGAAGATTCAAAGCCGTTGGGGAGAAAATCAAGTATCGACTGTGTTGCAAACCACAGTCCGGAGAAATATTTTCTTGAACGGCGCACCAGCTTTTCAATAAATTCGGTGCAGCGTGGCTTGTACTCCGAAATGAATCTGTGTGCTTCATCTATCAGAGCGACAACATATTTTCGGTCATAAGGATTGATTATACCGTTGTTCACACCCCTGTTCTTGCATATCTCAGCCCACATTATCGCAAGGATATTGAACAACTGAGCGTTGTATATCTTCTCGTCCATCTCCGACAAAGCCTTGACATTATACACGATAAGGTCGGTATTGTCTGTCTCGACATTTGTGTGATTATCAAAAATATCATAGCTGCCACCCCTTGAAAGCTGTCTCAGCTTAGGCTTCAGACGGGCAAGTATCTCCCTGTCAAAATCGTTGTCGGCGTTGTAAAATTTATCCTCACATATACGAAGAATGTCACTGAATATCGGAAAATCCTCATTGTCGAGGGTACTCAGATTGGTACGGTTGTCTATATGCTTTTCG
The DNA here is from genome assembly GCA_947169885.1 of uncultured Ruminococcus sp. GTDB lineage: Bacteria > Bacillota > Clostridia > Oscillospirales > Ruminococcaceae > YE71. The sequence goes on along the minus strand of CAMVRM010000022.1, from coordinate 30,897 downwards.
TAGTAAGCACATAGCAGAAGCTCTGACAGCTTGCGAAGTTCATCGTCCGAGGAATCGGGGTTAAGCTCTGTGAAAAAGGTCTGTATCCGTGACATTTCCTGCAAGAAATTCTGTTCGGCAGCTTCCTCCTCGGTCATATCCTCGGCGGCTGCGTCAACGGTTATCCTTAGCTGCAATGGATTTATGCAGCTATTTTTGGTCATTCGGATCATCTGTCCGCCGTAGACCTTTACCATTTCACCGTACTCATTTTCAATATCAAGAACCATTATCTTGTTGCCAAGCAGGAGCTGATCTTCAAGCATGGTTTTCAGCGTGATCGACTTACCGCCGCCCTTTACACCCATAGCGATAAGGTCAAAGGAGGGGCGTTTTTTGTTGCGTGTAAAGGTGTTCAGCACCACAAGACCGCCCGTGTCCGTCTGCCCGAAATACATTCCCATAGGGTCTATATGCTGCTGATAATAGAACGGAAACTGCCTTGAAAGCGTATCATACAGCGGAAACGGATTGCCTGTTTTATTGGACGGCATGAGCATATTGAAGTATTCGTCAACGCTTTGATTTATCGGCACAAAGCCGTGTATTCCGTCATCTTCAAGTATTTTCGTGAGTTTTTTCAGCTTGTTATCAAGTTCCTCGCTGCTTTCGTCCGTTACGATAAATCGCCATGTGACTTCAAATATCTGTTCATTTCCGTTGGTTATGCTGTTATACAGCCACTCTATCTTCTGAAACTCTGTGCTGCTGTCCATGCTGTCTGCGACCTTTTGTTTGATCGTGCTGCGGCTTGCAAGCTCGTCCATTGAGCGCTTTATCTCGCTTTTAAGTTCTTCACGGTCACGCTTTTTTACATCGAGCATTATGCTGACATCGCTGTTTTGCAGAACGTAGCTTGCTATCGTCAGATCGTTCAGATCGGCAGGATAGTCATGCACAACGAACGAAGCAGCATTAAGTATGCCGTTCACAATGAATCTGTCCTGCTTGAATTCTATCCGTTCGGGATAGATAAACGCATTCAGATCGTCAGTCCTGACCTGCTTTTTCGTTTCGGTATCAAGGCAGGCTGACCTGTGCAGCAGCAGCTCTAAGCTGCCCTGGTCGAGCCTGTTTATAAGCACATCGGACATTGAGCGTGTGTACATTTCCACCGAATCATCAAGCTGCTTCACCGTATCTGCATAAAAAACAAGATACGCCAGCCTGTCACGATGATACTTAGCTATATGCTCATATTCTTCGATGCGCTGACCAAGATTGTAACGCTTAAAGCTGTCTGAATTAGCATACACATAATTCAGATAGTCTATCTGAGGAGTGAGGTCGGGGATAATATCGGTAAATATATACTTGTGGTCTATCTCCAGCGCAGATGATGCCTGCGCAAAATTGGTGAATACCGAATCACGCTCCTCAGCGCTGTAATGGAAAATATCTATACCCGATATTGAAACAGCCGCCGCATAGCGGCTCTTTTTCCTCAGCATAGCGGTAAGCTTCACTATGCCCTCTTCACTGTTATGCTCGATACGTTCAAATGAAACATAACCTCCTGTGATCTGCGAGGGATTAAGCTTTATCTCTCTTTTTCTGCTTTTTTTCTGCTTTCTTTTCCTGTTTTCTTTGCTTATCAGCTTCATTCTTTTCCTGCCTCCTCTTATGTTCCTCGTATTCCTCACTGCTCTCACCGTAGATAGTTCTCGGTTGGAGCGCAAAGAAGATCCAGTCTTTAAGCCCCACAATAAAAGGCTTTGTTGGGTCTGTGGGTGATCGTTTTACAGCGATGATATACACCGCTGAGCAATACACCGTAAAAAGTATCTTTACCCACACCCCATGAAAAAACAGCGGATTTATTATAGTTGCACACACAACTATAACTGCGATAAGTCCTGCGATCTTGCCGAAGCTTATACCGTTATGCAGCTTGTTTTCCTGCTTTGTAGATTTAGGGATCATGCCCATGATCATTCCTCCTGACAATAATTATCGGCTCTGAGCAAAACCACTCAGAGCCGATAAAATAATCTCACTTCTTTTTCTTGTTCGGGTCAAACTTCTTCCTCGGTCGGTCAGATCTTCCGCTGCTTGTTCTTGAACCTGTGAAGTCGCTCGCATCGTAGAAACCGCCGCCGCTGTCTGAGCCGGCATCATAAGGGTCAAAGTCTGAGAAAGAGCTGCTGTCCGATGCAGCTTCACTGTAATAATATTCATCTATCGGAGAGTAGTTAGCGTAGCCGGGAGATGAGAAAGGAGCTGCCGCTTCCGATGAGCCGCCTGATCCTGCCGCCGAAGCAGCCGTTACAGCGGGCGAAGAAACAACAGGTCTTGCAACTATCGAAATATTCGGGTCTAAACCGTTGCTGTCATACACTCCGACATTTGAAACGGCAGAACCATTTGAATCCACAAAGCCCGAACTGCTTGGAAAAGCACTTACAAGCTCGCCGTTGCTGTTGTATCCTTTGACTGAATTGCCGTGTATACCACTGCCTACAAATGCAAATACTTCTGAATCCTTAAAGCCATTTGAAGGCAGGATACGAACTAACTTTCCTTCAGGTGTTACTGTTCCAAGCTTTAATGAATCTGAATCACCGGAATAATTAAAGCCTTTGACATTGCTTAAAGGACTGCCTGAACTTGACACGAATTTGCCCGGAGCGTTAGGATCTGGAAATGCACGATAGTAAAAACCATCATATCCACTTGTTCCAAAATAACTTACACCCTCCGCAGGTTCGTTTGAAGCAGCGGAAACGCCTGCATCAGAGCGTGGCAGTGAATTATCCTTTGGAGATACATTTCCCGATGGTAAGCTGTCCGTATCAGTACCGCCGAAATTGCTGTTTTCTTCCACAGGCTTTGCACGTTTTCTTGCTTTGGTTCGTGGGTCAAGGGCTTTTTTGCCCGGTGAAGCAGCACTGCCACCTGTGTTCCAGACGGCAGATGAGCCGTTGGTGTTTGTTTCTGCACTGTCAGAAGCGGTTTCGTCAGCGTTTGATGATGAACTGCTGTTATCTGAGTTTTCTGCCGGTTTTCTCGGAGGAGGTGTATGCGCACTGTTTGTATTGCTTGAAGCTGTTTCGCCTGCACTTGATGAAGAATTGCTGTTACCTGTTCTTTCTGTTGGCTTTCTCGGAGGAAGTGTCTGAGCTGTTCCTGTGCTGCCTGCCGATGAGCCGCCGCCTGCTGATGAGGTCGAACTACCTGTGGTGGTAGTGGGAGCTGATACACTTGAGCCGCCTGAAAGCTCGCTCTTAGCATTTGCATAGTCTTGATTTGCTCTTGCTGCTTCGGAAAATCCACTCTTATAGCCCTTAACAGCGCTGCCAAGAACGGGAACGTGACCCAATACCGCACCTGTCGCAGCTTTCGCCTTGTCCCTGCCCGAATCAGCGTTTTTAATATCATTGCTGATAGCTTTAGCGCCTGCAACACCTTTGCCGATACCCTTGCCGATACCGCCGGCAAGTTTGAAAGGAGCCTTAGCCAGTCCGACAGTGCCTTGAACAGCACCCTTTGTAAGCTGTGCAGCACTTCTCAGACCCATTAAGGTACTCATTCCACTCTTGATACCTGCATCTATACCTGTCAGCTTTACGATAAGATCGGGTTCGTCTATAACAAATTTAGCACCGGCAAATGTTATAAATACGACCACAAGAAAGCTGTAATTCTGCTCGTATAGAGCGTTAAGTACAGTAACATACAGTCTTAGGATAAATATAACAACAATATAACAGATATTGCAGCCTAACAGATTCATTATGACCTGCTTACCTCTGCCGCTGCCTGTCATGTCCGTTGCAAGTGCTATCGGTGCGACTATCTGTGCAAACAGCACGTCAAACATAAGTGATGCTATCTTGAAGCCGGCAAAGATCAGGCAAACAGAGGTGATAAGCAGCATCACAAGACTTTTTAAAAAGTCAAAATGATACATATATAAGTATTCATCAAAGTATTGAGTGCCTATTGCTTTAAGTAAGACAGTCATTGATTCACTTGTAGATTCAGGGTCATACTTATCAAGAGCGACCCATGTATGTGACTTGTATTCATCTTCCTCGGATAATGTCTCGATTATTGATTTGTTTTCATCCACGTTCAGCCATTCCATGACCGAAAGCTTTATGCCGTTGTATTCAATCTTCGTAGATTCCAATGATGCAAGTGCTTCTGTTATTGATGACGCATTTTTTATATTGTTCCAAACCCAATCCTTATTACACATAGTAGCTTTAGCATCAGGCGGCAAATGTGTATATATCGGAGAAGTAAAAGTCAATTCCTCTGCTAATTTATTGCATAAGAATACTTGATAATTCATTATATTGTCAAATAAAAAATATTGTTTTGCCTCAGTCCAGCCGAGAGAACGTCCCTGTGTCCAGTTGTCGCCCCATTTTATTGTTCTCTGATGCAGTTCCTTTATATCATTTAGGTCTAATGAACCGCCGTTTTTTTCAGCTCTGGCGTTCTTATCTCCTTCATCGAGATTGTCAACATATACGATTATCTCATTTGTGACATCTTCTTTGAAGATCTGACACTTTGGAACCCATTGGTATGTACTCTCATTCCATTCGACACGGCAATATACAGAGCTGCTGTCTAATCCAACTCTGTTTAATTTTCCGCCCACCTTAGCATAATAAGCACTTCCGCCATAGTTCATTATCGTGTCATCGCTGTAATTTTCCCACGCTGTGATATAGTCATATATACCGGGATCGCTTTTTACTCCGGTATAGGTTGTATATGTTTTGGCAGCGGCTCTGTCCAGCAGTCTGAATTTTTCTGCATCACTAAGTTCCTTATAATCAGTTTGCAGTGAGATAAGTTCGGGGTTAGTATAAACTCCGTCTTCCGCAGGCTTTTTGTCATAATAGCTGTTGTCAAGGGGCTTATTGATCGAGATCGCTTCAGCTTTTGTAAATCCCTCAACGTTTTCAGGTTTGTTATTGTCTATGGATCTTCCAATATCATAGACCTCTTGCAGTAATATCCTGTCTCCGAGTTTTACTTTTTCTACAATTCCGGTGTCGGTATCTATTTCATAATCTGAGTAATCATCTATTGCATTTTGAGCATATTCTGTTCCCGTAGTTTTCAGATCATTCATAGTGGAGGTAAGCGCAGGCAGAGCAACGATAAGCATAACGCTGCACAGTATGTTCCTCATAAAGTCACTTACCCTTGCCTTGTCAGCATTTATAAACAGCAGGATAACTGCAAATATCAATGCCGCCGAAGCTGCTGCGGCTGCTATCGGATATATCTGAGTTTTTATATTAAAGGCATCTTTTATAAGAGTATACAGATTTATTGATATAAGATCGTCTATCGCCTTGTCAAAATTGTTTATAAGCCAAGCCAAAAACAGCAGTATCTTATAGCCAATGTTCCTCAGAATATCCTTCCACCAGCTTTTTACATCTGCATTTTTGGTGATCCACGGGTCATAACCCTGTGATTTCATAGTTTCACCTTCTGCAAAACCTATTATTGCAGTTGTAAGACTTGCAAGCAGAAAAACTACGAATATCGCAAACAGCATCTTGCAGCCCTTTTTTCGTCCAAGTTCCGAATATTTCTTCATACATATACTCCTTTTTTAAAATTTGGTCTTTACGCCCTTATCAAGATACACAAACCTTATGTACCTTGAAAAAGGCGCACAGACCTTTTTAAGATCGTGCGCCGAGGTCAATGGGTTAATAAACAGTCTGTCAGGCTCCTGCCGAGGACATGAGTGCCGAGAGAAGATCGGGTCCGGCTGCCAGCACAACAATACCTACGCAGATAGCGATAGCAAAGGGCTTCGCTTTCTGAAGACCCTGTGCGCCGCCTGCGATGAGAACTATCGCAAGAGCGATCACCGAGATACCGGCAATTGCACCTGCAATGATCTTCAGCGCGCTGCTGATTTCATTAAGAAACGTTGTAACACCACTCACATCAACCATAGGTATGAGTGCAGGAACGGCAGCAGTGTTTTCACTGATGCCCAGTGCCGAACCTGTTATCACAGTTGCGAACATTGCAGCACAGAGCATGACGAGCATCATGCAGAACGCTGCGATCCTTTTGTTTTTCTTGTTCATAAGAAAAACCTCCTTAAAATAGATTTATTACCAAATCGGCAAACCTGTAAGCCGATATTTTGGTCTTGTGGTAAAATAAAAAAGCCCTTGCGTTTATAGCAAAGGCTTTTACCTTGTCTGATACTAATTATTTTTATTCAAATTTCTCGTTTACGTCTTGCTTTATCGTTATTTTGCAGACACCTACAAGATCACTTACAACAAATGTAATTTCCTTGTTTCCGGAAGAATATTTGATTATTTCCTTGTGGAAATCTTCTTCCTTGTATTCTCTGTGTACAACATTTTCTTCGTTACTTTCTGCTTCGGACTGAACTTCAACACCGTTGATATAAGTAACTCCATCGATCATTGTCTTAGAACCCGTAAAGGAAGATGATGAGGACGGATTACTAAGCATTTTGCCATATTTGCGAAAATCATCAAGACACTCCCAATTGTCAACATCCTCTCTTACATCAGGTTCACCGTATGCCGTAATTATATCGTCAGCAGTAGAACCAAACGTGATCTTACCTGATACGGTCGCTGTGATCATATTGATCTCATTACCTTTGAACTTATTATATAATTTAGACGTGTTATCAACCTCAAATGCTGTTATCACATTATTCTGAATCTCGCCGTCATTTACAGGCATAAGACTGAAATACGCATAAGTATCGAAATCTGAAAGATACCCGTATTCATCGCTTTTGAAGAACTGCCAATGCGGTAATTCCTGATTGAGCGGAATATAATCGGATTGTTTTCTCATTGCATCTTCGTATGTATTCATTTGGTCAATAAAATGTGCATTCCACAGATCTCCAAATGCCGAAACACCGAGTTTAAAAACAGTTCCGTCAACAACAAATTCAAGGTCAGTCCAATCGCTGCTGATCTTCACAGTTGACGGTTCAGGAGTGATACTGTCATACTCGCTGTAAGTAGTCTCACTTTCGGCAACAGAACTGTCGGGGGTCATGTCTGTATCGGGGACTGTACTTGTGTCCGTGACACTTTCCGCAAGGCTCTCCGTCTTGCTCTCTTCTGCGCTTTCGACTGATTCGGCAGCAGTTGCTTTTGTTTCTGCCTTTGTTGACGATTTAGAGTTATCGTCAGAACTGTTACCGCAGGCTGTTACTGTCAGTGCTGCTGAAATAATAGCTGCGGCAATTATTAGCTTTCCTTTGTACACTTTAAAAGCACTTCCTTTCGTTAATATTTTAACATATTTGCTGATAAATGTCAACTTTTTTTCTGCCACATGGCAGAAAAACCTATCGTCTGCCGTAGCCGGCACTTGAATAGTAAACAGGCTCGTTGTTCATTGGTCTCTGCGTTATCTGCGGTTTTCTGTTTTTTACCTCTTCCGTCTTGCTCTTTATGATTTGCAGGCATTCATTGTAATCTTTGCCAAATCGTGGCTTTACACGTTTGCAGATATATCCCAGTTCCTTGTATTTTTCAATAAGTGCTTCCGATGCGCTGTTGCCTGCATCATCGTTGTCAAGCCCGAACACTAACTGAGTGATATTGCTGTTTCGTGAGAGATACGAAGAAAGTGCTTTGTCTGACTTGCCGGATAACGACAGACGGTTCACGCTTCTCACACAGCTCATGTCGGGTTCTCTGCCTTCAGAGCCGGCTTTCTTGCGCTCAGTCATCAGCGCAAAGGTCATGTGGCTCATAAGATCCACCGGCGCTTCAAAAATATAAAGGACGTTGCTCCCTGCGGGGTAACGTCCTTTGTCTGCCGGAACATTAAAACTGTATGCCTTGTCCGAGCCTGCTATATTCTGAGGGTGAAATTTCTTTCTGCCGTTTTCATCTTTCATTGCAGCAAGATACGAATTTGTGATCTTGCTTTCAGCAAATCGTGGTACACCGCTTTCGTCATATCCGACAAACACGCAGTTGTGATGCTTTGCTTCCTCGTATATCAGCTTGTTTTTTACAAGCTCCGAGACAACAGCCGCATCAAGCTTTCTTTCATTTATAAGATATGCAAATGTGCGTTTCATCTGCTCAGGCGTTTTCGGCGGCAGGACTAACTCTTTTTTTATCTCCGCAGGTCTTATGTCACCTGTCTGCGGAGCCTTTGTGTAATACTCAGGCTGCGCAGGCATTTCCGGTGTGCCTATCAGCTTTTGCAGCGTACTCTGAAAACTATGTCCCTCAACATTTTCAAGCCAGTCAATGACATTCCTGCCGTGTGTATCCTGCGAGTTCCAGAACCACGATCTCTGATCGGGCATGACCACAAGGCTGTCATGCTCCTTGCAGATATAAGCGCTGCCTCTGTTATCAAATGTGAAGCCGTATTCCCGTTTAAGAAAATCCAGCATACTCATCTGCTTTACCTGTTCCACCTCATCTGGGAGATATTGAATATAAGCAACACCGTTGCTCTGACTTCTCCATCTCGGCATTATTTTCACCGCCTTATCTTTTAAGTTTAGGTGTGTGTCGCAGCGGCACTTCCTTTTTAGTCTGCTCCTGCGGCTTTTCAAGACCCTTTTCGGGATCAAGGTCATCATAGTCGCCAAGTTCATTTATTCCTCTGCCGATCATGGCAGAAGCGGTATACTTTTCAACTGTGCTTACACAGCTTTCGAGCATTTTCTGCTGACCTCTGTCAGCGCTGCTTATTGCAGGTGCTTCCTTTAACGATCTTAGTATCTCATCAGGTTTGTTTGCAAGCTGCGCCTGAAGTTCTGCACTGCTTGCATTGAGCTGATAGCCCGCAGCGTTCAGCTTGTACATGATAATATCTGCTGTGGAAGCTGTGACAAGATCCTCCATGGTGTTGGATTTTATTTCATAATCTATCGCCATAGCCACTGCCTGCCCGATATTTTCCACAAAATTATCCTCGATCATTTTTAGCTGCGTCAGCACCTTGTCTGCAAACCGTTCACTGCGAAGCAGCTCTCCGGGATATTTGCCAATCTGCTCAGTCTGGTCAAGGTATTGCATTATCTGATCGAGAAAAATATCGTCTCGCTTTTCGAGATAAGCCTTGTACAGTTCCTCGTCTGACAGTTCTATAATATATCCTCTTCCGTTGAGATCACGTTTTATCTCCATATCATCTTCCTCGCTTTACTGTTTTTTTGCGCAAGTAATATCCATGTTCGCTGAGCCATTGTTCAGCTTTTTCTCTTGTTTCTGACGGCACTCCGCCCATATCTATGATAATAAGACATATGTTGCGCCACATCTCATTTTCATCATCGGGGGCAGATATACCGTATTCCTCAAAGAAGCTGCAAATGATCTCCTTGTCTAAGCTTAGATATGCTTTTCGCTGTGCCTTAAAAAAATCTCTTACAGCGTTATCCAATCAAGCCGTCCTCCTTATTTTCTGCCGCCTGCAAGGTGCGGAAACATCTTTGCCGAACGATCATCAACAGGACGCAGGCTTTTCTCTGCTGCCATTTCCTTCCGTTCAAGCTTATTTATTGCAAATGCCCTTGCAAGTGTATCGTGCTTGCTGCGTTCGTTGACGATATACAATGCTTCGGGCGGCATATCTATCTGTATCATATCTCCGTTATTATCAACGCACTTTACCGACACCATTTCAACCGCATCAGCGCCAAGACCGTTTTCCATTAATGCCTGTTTTCCCTGCTCATAGGGCTGCCATTCCTTGTCTTTTAAAAGAATTTCTTCAGCCCGCATGACCGGCAGCTCCAGAAGATAATGCCCCGAAAACACACGCTTATCAAGCTGACGTTCGTTTTCGTATGAATGCTTTCCGATCTCAATAATGCTTTGCATAAGATCCTCTTCCATTGTAATTATCTCACCTCACCTTATGCCACATGGCAGAAAAAAACGAGCATACATTTTAAAAATGCTGCTCGTTTATATTCATATTCACTTGTCTGATCTCTGTGCAATCAGTTCTTCTATGATCGCCCTTTCCAGTTCGGGGACTTTCAGTGCATCCATTGCCTGCTGTGCGGTTACATTGAATGTTTTCATAACGTTTACAATATCCAAAAAACGAGTTTCGGCTTTGATTTCTGCCTGAAGTTCGGCTCTTGCTCTTTCTTCATCATATTCAGTGATAAACATACGTTTCACCTCCGCTTTGTTGGCGATCAGAAACGGTCTTATGATTGAATCATCGGGCAATTCGCTGATTGCTGCATCTATCATGATTTCATTGCAAGCTGTTCCTCTATCTGCGCCCTTTCCTGTTCGGGGACTTTCAGTGCGTCCATTGCCTGCTGTGCGGTGAAGTTGAGTGTTTCTATCAAGGTTCTGATATTTGATAAAATGGTTTCGGCTTTGCCCTCAGCTTTGCCAACATCATAGCTCTCTGCCTGAAGTTCGGCTCTTGCTCTTTCTTCATCATATTCAGTAATAAACATACGTTTCACCTCCGCTTTGTTGGCGATCAGAAACGGTCTTATGATCGAATCATCGGGCAATTCACTGATTGCTGCATCTATCGCCTGTTCAAGAGAACCCGTTTGCTCTGTGTTCTCTCTTGCCTTAGCCACGAAGAACGAGTATTCCTTCAGCGGCTTGCAGGCGTTCAGCAGCTCCTTGTTATGCCCGTAGTTTATATTTATCATCATTACTTTAAGTTCAATATCAGAACTTACATTCTTATCAAAGCAGTCAGACAGCTTTAAAACCAATCTGTCTTCTTTTTCCGTCTTGCCGTTGTAAAAGCATATACATTTCGGAGTGGGTGCTTTCTGCAAAACGGTACTGTACCTCAGATAAGACTTCTTTCCCTCAATAAATTTGCTGTAAAGCATACCGGCGTATATGAAAAAACGCATCGGCATATTAGGATTGAAGGTCGATTGCTGTTCATACAGATTCATGGTATTTTCGATAAGAAACGAAACATCATTTTTCATACCCATATAAACAACATCTTCGATAGTGTTTATCTGTATAAGTTCAGGGTCGGTATAGTTTGAACCGTTCATTGCGTTGTAAAGGCTCAAGGTCCACTCCTTATTGTCGGGATTTCCGAACAAAAACTTGAACAATCTGTCCTTATACTCTCTTGAAGTATTGCCTGATTCAGACATTGGTATCATCACCTTTCATTTTTTTTATTTTATTAATTATATTATACCCTTTTCAGAGCAAACTGTCAAGCATTTTTACTAATTTTTACGTTTTCTGCCACATGGCAGAAGAAAACTACTTTCTGCCGCTGTTTTTCTTTACAAGCGCAGGCTCGCTTTCCTTTTCTTTCCTTTCTGCTTCTGCACGTTTCATCAGTTCCCCATGCTTTTTCATAGCCATTCCTGCGGCAAGTGAGTTTGTGACAGTATGTTTGTTAAGTACAAACAGCCCTTCGGGTGTCATATCTCTGACACCCCTTGCTCCGCTGCTGTCGATCACGGCGACAGCTACCATATCCACATCATCAGCCGTCAGCTTGTTGTCGGTCATGTACATTATAGCCTCGTCCCATTTTTTCCATTCGGCACAGTTCAGCTTTATCTGTTCAAGTGCAAAGCGTGGGCTGCTTTGAATAAAAACATCTCTGAAAGCGGAGTTGGTCATTTCGGGTGCTTCATTGTGCTTCTTTTCTCCGTTTAAAAGTATATCATACACAACATCATCGGGGTCAAGATACATCATTACAAACTCGGAATCATCATAAGTTTTTTTCAGCCTGCTGTCAAACTCCTGTGGCAGCTCATATGTGTGAGGTTCGTTTTTGAAACAGCTTTCCAAAAGCACAAGCTCAGAGGGCAGGGCATTTCGTTCGTTTCTTTCTTCACGTTCACTTCCGCAGCCTATAACAAATTGCTCGCAGCGCACCTTGACATTATCATCAACACCGTTTTCGGGACAAAGCAGAGAACGGCGCACCTCCTCCCAGTCGGGGACATCGGTTATATCATCATACCGTCCGGGATACAGCTTCATCGTATCTCCCTCAAAATAGAATTTTGTGAACACTATATCCTGTGTTCCGTTCCTGATGCTGTCTGTCAATTCGGCTGAATAATGCGCTCTTGCAGCTTCATATAAGTCAAATCGCAGTCCTGCCATATCTATTCCTTGTGACTGCAACAGTGTTTCCTCTGCTTTTTCTGTGTCGGGATCATCTATGCCGCTGATCTGCTCCAGACCTTTGAGAAGATCGTGCGCTATAATTTCAAAACACTCTTCTTTAAGCAGAGCATCAAGCTCGCTTATCGGTATACCGGCAGAACGGGCAAGTTCACTGCGGACAGCTTCTGTTTCGATACCCATATATTTCATGCTCTCTATGCGGCTTTGTGTTATTTCCATGCCGTCTAAACGTATTTCCTGCACAGAAGTATTTTCGCTGTTCCTGTCGGGATCGGCAATGCCGCCCTTGCCGTTATTTATCTCAGTCAGTTTGGCAGTTTTTATATCAAGGTCGATCTCCGCCGAAAATGTCACAGCTTTGCTCTGCTCTATCTCCGCAAATTCGGCTTCGCTGATACGAGTACCCAATTTGGAAATGTCGATAAATGCGTGTTCGCTGTTTTTGACGGTTTCAAGAAGCTTTTCCGCAGTCTCAGCTGTCTTGAAATACTGCACCTCTCCATTCTGTTCAAGGCTGAAAACCGCCGTTTTAGAGGAATTATCGGCAAATTCGACGTTATACTTCCGTTTAGCAATGCAGGTAAAAGCCTTTTCAGTCTGCTCCTCGTCACTAAGGAACTCGTTCAAAGCCTTCTTGATACGGTTGATTTTTGCCTGATCGTCACCACTATCCCAGCCATGCATTTTGTTATTATCAAAAGCTGTAATAAGTGACTTTACCGTTTCGTCCGAAATATCAGGAATTTCGTCCTTGATAAAATCAAGCACAGCCCAATATGCCAAGTCCTCAAATTCCTTATGTATCAAATCTATAAATTTCTGTCCGATCTCCTCATAGCTCACGATGCGTTCCTTATCGAACAGACTGAGCTTTACGCCATCTTCTGTTTTTTTTGCGTGGATCTTATAACGAGGGGTATCCTTGCCATATCTATAAGTTGAACTTGTTATGCCGTCCTCGCCAAAGACGATCTCAATATCACTATTGAAATCTAAAAGACCGAGGGCAAGCTCCCTTCGTATATCTTCTCCGTTATGAAAGCGGCGGGCGATCTCAAATACTTCAGGCTCTTCCAAATGTCCCAGTATGCTTTTTTCGCTCGGTTTACGCCTATCAATATACTTGTTTTCAAACATCGGATAGGCTAAGCTTTCCCATTCATCGGAAGAAAGCGATTCCTTAGCAATAAAACGTGCGAGGTCAGCTTTCATAAACTGCTCACGGTCTTCCAGAGAAAAGCCGTACACAAGCGGAAAATATTCCGAAAGATAGTCCTTGCATTCCCTTATAGACAGCTTTTCGGCTCTGTCCAGTTCTTCATGAAAAAGCGGCATACCGTAGCTATTCGTTATACTCCAGTACCAGTATTCATTATATTCGATATAGAATATCTCATCGTTGACCTTTATTGAATATAATGTATCTTGTCTGGAATCCTCATCATATGATTCCGAAACAGGTTCAAATCCGTATTCTTCAAATGGATTCATTTTATCCTCTCCTTTTTGCTGTGAAATTTCTGTCAAATACTCAGAAAATGACTTGACATTTTTTTGTTGTGTATGCTATACTATTATCAAAGCAGTAAACTGAAGTCGTTTTGGATAATCGGTATCCTATAGTCTTGAACAGTTTATCTGCTTTTTCTTTTTTTCAGATAACATCTATCAGCGCATATTCCGAGAAATTAAAGTAAAGCAGCTCTATACGGCAGCCGAGATATTCGTCCTTTTCTTCGTGAGAAACGGCAGCAACGGGAACAATGCTGTCAATGCCCTGCATTTCCTCTATAAGCTTGATAAATGCTCGTGTCATATCGCCGTCAAACTCCGTAAGCTCTCTGTTATCAAACTCTGCGGTACACTTTCTGAGGGCAAGCAGCTTGCCGGCATTCACATATGCTCCAAGCTGCTGGACGATAAGATCGGTCTGTCTTGCAAACTGTTTTCTTATGTCAAGCACATCGGTCAGCTTGTCGATAGACAGTGCAGGTGTGCAGATGATGATCTGATCGCTGCCTGTGTTGCCGGCTGTCCACTTCTGTTCATCGTCAGTTCTGCAAAGGTAGTTTATATATGCTCTCACCTGTGCCTTGCCTGTAAAACTGCCCTCATCTCCAAAGATCAGCTTGTACTTCTCACTCATAATTATACTTCCTTTCTGCTATTTTCTGGAGTGCTTTCTGTACTCCGCAGCGCTGCTGTCAAGGTGCTTCAATTCCTCCAGCGCAAACGTTGCAGCCTTTGCCTTTTCTGCTATCTCACCGTTGCCGTATTCGCTGCTGTGCGCCCGCCGGAAATATTGCTCCGCCGAGGTATAGCTCTTGCTTGCAAGTGCTGTCTGCATATTCTGTTCTGCTGTTCGTGCCGGGTCATAGCCCTCGACCTTACCGGGGGTATATCCGTAGCAGGACAGTTCTTCTGCCGAAGCTGCCACACGGTCTATAAGTTCCTGCATTCTGTGATCCAGCTTAGAGCAAACGAACAGTTCATTTTCGCTGCTGTAAAATCTTGCATAGCCGCTGTCGCCTGCCGTTTTATAGGACGGCAGGACTTCTCCTTTTTCAGTCCTTATCTCAAAGCCGTTCTCCCACATTTTCAGTGCCGTTTCGGGGTCTGTCTTTCTCAGACCCTCGTTCTCCCGGTAGCTTGCATAAAGCGCAAATGAACGGCAGGTCGATTTAAAAAACTCTATAAGCCGTTCAGCACCCTCCCTGCCGTTTACCAGCTTTCCCTCGATCATGAGATCAGCAGGGTCTTTTTTAAAGCTGTCAAGGTTCTTGCCGCTGTCGTCAGAAGTTGGATACACAGTCTGCTTACAGGTGGTGTACAGAGAATCCATAAATCGCTGTCCTGCGTTTTTGGGTTCTTCGGACAAAGCTTTCAGATAACTGTCATACGCCCAGCGCATATCGTGGTCGTAGATCATTGCTTCAACGATAACTCCCCTGCCGTCATCACCATCGGGGGAATAGTAGCTCCACATAACTCTGTCGGGAGGGAGATGATCGAATCTGTCATATTCAAGCGAGCGTTTATCGAGAAGAATATCAATATCCCGCCACTCCCTCAGCTCATCCTCTGAGTTGTCAAATTCAAGCTTTTCCTTTTTAGCGAAGAACAGCGCTTCCTCCACTGAGCCGAACCACTCATTGCTGTAATTATCGAAGCCGTCACTTATTTTTATAACGAATCCGTCCCCGTCGGGAGCAAGGGTATATGTGACCTTCTGCTCATTCTCCTGTCTGCGCTTTTCAAGCTCCTGAAGCTGCTGCCGGATCGAATTTACCATAATGTCAACAAAATGCTCCGTGATCTCCAGCGTTTTCAAAAGTTCTTCATTGGTCTTTCCATGACGGTAGGTGGCAATATAAGGTATAGAGTTTTTATCAGTTTCATAGCCTAATTTTCTGCAAACAAGGTATGCAGATGCTTCAGCTTCTATCTCCTGATCTTCCTTGCTTTCTTTTTCATAGGGTCCGTCCTTGCGGTGAAAAACAGAATGTGCCGCCTCGTGTATGTAAGCCAGCACCTTTTGCAGATCGCTGTTTTCCGAATTAAGAGTTATCGTGTTATCGCTCATTTTAAAGTAGCCGTCAAGTCCCTTTTTCAATGGTTCAAGCTTCGGCTTTATCCTGCAAACATTCTCGATGCCCTTGAAAATAGCTTCAAAGGTCTCCTTGTCGATCTCGCCCTTTAACGGCTGTATAAGCTGCGGAGGTTCAACACCTGTTATCTGTGAAATATCGTATACAGGCATAAGCTTGTAGCCGATGATCTCTCTTTCAGGCTTATTCTTTTCTTCATCTTCGTCAGTGCTTTCAGCTTCATCGCTGACTTTCCGGGTTATTGGAGAGTAGACCCATATCCTGCATTTCTCACCGGAAGTTATATGTCCGCCCAGCTTGTTCCATGCAGTTTTTGAGCCTACAAAGGTCGCATTGGGAAACTGCATATAAATCAGCAGCTTGTTCTTTGTGGAATATTTGTGAAGCTGTGAACTGAATTTCAGATAGTTCAGAAATTCCTCCGAATCAAATACATCATTGACCTTTTGGAGCAGCTTTTCGTATACTTTCTTTTTTTCTTCCTCTTTCCTTTTACGGTATTCCTTTTTTTCCTCTGCTGTAAACCTCTTCTTTTTATGTATGCTGATCGTTCCCTTTATCGGGGCATTTTTCAAAACAATGACCTTTCCGTTTTTGACTTCCAGCATCTTAGGCTCACCGTTACCGTTTATTACCGTAATACTGTTATTATCGGATAACGCTCTGTCGATAAGTGCAGCCGCTTCTTTAAGACCAACTGCATTTTCTATTTTTTCACCTTTATCTGTATACCCGGTCTTGATGATATGTCCGAATTTATCTGCGTGAAGTTCGTATGAGCCGGACACATTTTCATCGGCGTGATCGACCTCTATAACGTTTGCTTTATCATGGTTATTAAGGTCGATACGCAGATCCCATTTTTCTTTCAGATCAATGAGCGCATCATGCTTCACGGTAAATTCAGGTATCTGTGACAGAAAGTAGTCACGGTTACTGATAAATGTGCTGTTATCACGGTTTGTAAGCGGTATGTCATATATCCTGCATATTTCAGCAAGGTCATTGGTTATCATCAGGTCTGTCTCAGAAGGCAGCTTGTTTTCTTTTAAAAGAGAAAATGCGTTATCGGCTGCTGTCATAAACGCCCCGTCATAGTCTCTTGACGTATCATCAGTATAGCTGTCATATATCGACTGCAAAGCATCGGGCATAGACATGAGCGCCGCATATTGCAGTTCGGTGAGTGTTTCTGTCGGTATCCCTCGCATTATGCCGCTTGCAGGCTCGATGCTTCCTCTTTCTGTCTCCCCGAAAAAGTCATACTCGGAAAGCTCTCTCATAACTGACCGCTGCTGCTCGGATATACCGTTCAGGCGTTTAAGCTCTGCGGACAGCTTTTCGTATAGCTGCACCGCATAAAATCCATAATGCTGCATGATTCATCGTCCTTTCGGCTTTGTCTTTCTTACAGGCTGTTGTTCTGTGAGCCATTGCGCCACTTCTTCGGGTGATTTGA
The DNA here is from genome assembly GCA_947169885.1 of uncultured Ruminococcus sp. Lineage (GTDB taxonomy): Bacteria > Bacillota > Clostridia > Oscillospirales > Ruminococcaceae > YE71. The sequence continues at coordinate 13,669 of CAMVRM010000022.1, read as the reverse complement.
AGTAATCATAAGGGCTGTACAGATTTGCATAGCACTGTCTGCCATACAGACGGAAAGGCTCTTTCCCGGTTATCCTCAAAAAGCCTTCCGCTGCCATCAGCTTTACCTCTTTGTTTGTTATCCCGAATTTTTTCTGAAGCTCGGCAGATGACACACCGACACCTGCTGTCACGGCAAGCTGCTCATATCCGATTTTCTGAGCAAGCTGTTCTGCAATATCCCTTTTAGCCATTTTATCATTGACTTCAATATCATTTTCCACCGAAAGCCGTATCAGTTCATCTTTGCTGATGAAGTTGCCTGTTCCACGGTTTTCGGATATTTTTTTGATGATGATCTCTTCGGGTGTTGTATAGTGCATGAGTTCCTCCTTAAAAAATAATACGGTCTCTGCCCCAAAGAACAAAGACCGTTATCATGATAATACCTTACCTCTTTTTACCGCCTGACTGACTTAATTACAGTGTTCGGCTTCTTTTGCAGGTCATCTGAAATAGCTCGTGTATCGTCAGCAGCAAGGAAAATATCGTCCTCCGGAGAATCATCGAGCAAAGCACTGGTCTTGCTGCTGCTTGTCAGCTTATCCGTAAGAAACTCCATTCTCTCACGCTTTGTTTTCAGTTCCTCCGCATGGTCAAAGGGCTTTTCCACCATTTCCTTTGAAAGCCGCAGGTCTGTTTCAAGCTTTTCAAGTCTGTCCTTTTGCTGTGCCAGCAGCTTAGGCAGGCTGTTAGAAAAGATATTCTCAAGCCTTGTGGTGTTGCCCACGTTTACTTTTTCGTCAGCCGCTTCTCCGTAATCGGTGCGGTACTTGAAATTAGCCTGAACGCTTATCTCATAGACGGCTTGATACCCGAACAGAGTTTCGCTGAAAACTCTTTTTGGCGAGATATACACCGGGAATCCTGCATAGCTGCCCACAAGAACGCTTTCATCTGCTGACCTGGCTTCTATTCTTGCCTTTTCCATGTATGCAGCGCATTTTTCACGCTCATCTGTCTTTACATCGCCTATCACCATTTCAAACTTTTCGGGTCTGTTTTCCTCAAAGTGTTTCAGATCCTCAGTCTGCTTTTCGATGATAGACTTAATGCTCTCTATCTGCTGCGGGAACTCATGGTTTATCTTTCGTTCAAGAGCGATGACCTGCCGTGTATGGTCTTTTTCAAGCGCTTCAAGCTGCAAGACCTCATCTTTAAGTGTTAAGAACTCCGCAAGATAAGGGTTATCCGTTGTAGCTATCTGCATATCACGGAAGGTCAGTGCGCTCTCGCTTATGTCAGAAATAGAGCGTGAACAGCATATTTCGGGGTCGAGAAGCTGCTGCTGTCCTGTTTCCTTGTTGCATAGCAGATTAGCCATGTAGGTATCAAGTGAGCCTTTGGTAACAAGGGTGTACACAGCTACCTCTGAGTTTTCATTGCCCTGCCTCAGACCTCTGCCTTCGCCCTGCTTTTTGTTTGCAGGCGTAAATGGCAGGTCTATATTATACATGGCAACTACCTTGTTCTGGATATTAACTCCCGTCCCAAGCTTCTGTCGTGAGCCGATAACAACACGCTTTTTTCCCTTTCTGAGTTCGTCATACATTGCATCACGCTCCTTGTCATTTTTTGCATCGTTCGCCATGCAGATCTCGTCACGGGGAATACCCTGTGCAGTAAGCTCATCAGTCAAAGCCTTGTATGCCGAAAAACCGTTTATCTCGTTTACACCTCTGTCAAGGAAAACGATCTGAACGCCCTTTCGGTCATTTGTGTTGTCATACCACTCCTTTACAAGCTTTGCGCAGGTCCCAAGCTTCCCGTTTGGGTCACAGGGCAGCGCAGGGTCTAAGTACCGCTGGTCTAAGCTGCACAGGTTTGATTCGTGCATTATAAGCAGCATATTGTCAATATCGGGAGGAACGCTGCCGCTGTGTATCCTCTCAGCACGCTGCATGAAGCTTTCCATTGCATTTTTCTGTGCTTCGCTTTGCTCACAGCTTATGATGATCTCCTTTCCGCTGTAACGCTTCGGGATAACGATATTTGTTTTTTCAGTGGGTACAATGTCGGCAAATTCGTGTATCTGAGCCTTTAACTCAGGAACGTTGTTGAATGAATTAGCCTGCTTTCTGAATGTAAGCCCTGATCCGCTGGGGGAAGGAACATACTTAGACTCGATGACAACGTAGGATTTTATCCAGTCATCAGCCGTGTATATGCCTGCCCTCTGCAACCCCTCCGGATCACAAATGCTCATCATATTGTACCATTCAAGGTGGGAGTTTGTTTCGGGTGTTGCCGTTGCAAGCGTCATAAAACTGCTGCCGTACTGTTCACGCATATATCCCACCTTCATGCGGAAATCCTCTGCCCTCTTTGACGGACTGTTCTGCAATCCGGGGATATTTCCCATCTTAGTCGGCTGATACATATTCTTGAAGTACAGATGATATTCATCGACTATCAGATAGTTGAAGCCGAAATCCTCAAAGTTATAGCTGTTGTCGCTGTGCTTTTCCATAAGCACCGCTGTTCGTTCTTCAAGGTTTTTTATCTCCTTTTCGATAGCCTTGATACTTATTTTCTCCTCTGCCGTTGCCCAGCGGCTCGACCCTAAGCCTTCAAGATAAGCACGATACTCTGCTTTCTTTCTGTTAAGATAGTCGATCTGATATTCATTGCTCATAGGTATCATTCCAAAGGTTTCTGGGGTCATAAATACCACCTCGGCATCTGAGGACAGGATAGATGCTACTGAGCGCTGACGCTCTTTCTTTGTGCTGAGCTTATCGGACAGCACATATATTTTCAGGTTAGGATAAAGCTTCTGCACCTCATCTGCGCTCTGCTTGATTATCGACTTTGGAGACAGCCATAGTACCCTTGAAGCCAGTCCTCTTGATACCTTGTCGGCGGCTATGCAGCCCATTGTAAAGGTCTTGCCTGCACCAACATCGTGAGCAAGCAGCATATTTCCGTACATTGCTCTTGCTACGGCATTCTGCTGATGCGGATATAAGTTAATATCGGGGTTCATGCCCGGATGAGACAGCTCTGCACCGTCATAAGACCTAAGCACAAGGCAGTTGTATTTATCGTTGTACAGCTTTACATACTTGTCGCTTCTGTCCGGGTCTTCCCATATCCACTTTTTAAATGCAGCGTCCATCTGCTTGCCCTTTTCCTGCGCCCGTCTTGTTTCGGCTTCGTTGACAACGTATCTGCATGACCCGTCAGGCAGGTCAACACGGTCATTTACCTTGAGGTCACGTCCGTTGAGCAGCCGCACAAGTATCTCATAGCAGTCCATTCTTTTCGTGCCGTAGATTGCTGTTTCTGCTTCTGTTGTGCCGAAGCTGCGGTTTGCAAGCTTGAACTCGCCCATAGGTGTCCGCATTACTGTATTACGGTATTCTACGTTTACATTTGCATACTCCTCTATAAATGTGTTGTAATCGTCGATCTCCACTATCGGGTGTCCCAGTTGGAGAACAATGTCTCCCGGCTGGAGCAGCGGAGGCTGTATGCTTTCAAGAGCCGCTATGTTTTCCTCATAATCGGGTTCTATCTCAGCCCTAAGCTTTGCCGCTGCAAGCTTGTGTCTTACGTCACCCGAAAGATATTCGCTTGCTTCCACATATCCCGACAGGGGATCGTCAGCCTTTATCATTTCGGGGTCTCTGTAAATTTTTCCTTTAAGAGAAAGAATAATATCCTCCGGCGGCATCGAGGTAAGTTCAGACATATAGCCTATATCCACTCTGCACAGCTTGTCTATCGAAACGATAAGTGCGTCCTCCGGGGTGTCGGCTTTCAGCACCTCAACTTCGGGCTGGATAGTCCTGCGATAAAAGATAGCTGCCTTAACATACTTTACCTTCTCTCCCTCTTTTTCCTGCTTGGATTCAAAGGAACAGATCGTATTATAATAGCGGTCATCTGAGAAAACAGCGTTTGCGCTGTCGGATAAATACCCGAATTTTTTCACGAACCTGTCGTACTCTGCATTAAGCTGTTCCTGCATGAGTATCATGGTCTTGTCATCACAGCCGTTTGCTTCCGCACGGATAAGCTGCATACCAATGTCCCTTATCCTGCACATTCCTTTTATCCTGTCAAGCCTCTTTCCGCTTTCCTTGCACTTCTGCATTATCTCATTGCTGCGGAAATAGACCTCTCCGTTTTCAAGGATAGTGTAGGTCTGATTCGGCACGTTTGGGTCTGATGCGATAATATCCTCGCCGTCTGTATCCTTTGTAGCAAGCCGTACAAGCTGTGACTGACCTATCCACCCATGAATTTTGGATACTGCTTCCTGTATCTGTTCTCTGAGACTTCCCCTTGACGGGTCAGCGATTATGTCGATATTCTCACTCTCCTCTCCGAAGCGTGTATTTTTCTTTATCGTTCCCAGTATCATATCGGGGTGCTGTATAAAATACTCATTAAGTTTGAAGCCGTCTGAGTTGCAGCCAACCTTTGTCCATTCGGGCATTATGGTGTTTACACCCTCACGCTTCTGCAAGAACAGTATATCGCTTGCTGTGTCTGTATCTGCAAAGGTTCCCTTTGGCAGCCTTACCGCACCGAGAAGATCGCAGCGCCCGGCAAGGTAATTTCTGAATTTTTCAGTCCTTTTATCCAGCGTAAACGTTGAGGTGACAACTGCGATAACTCCGCCGGGGCGTACCTGATCTAAGGACTTTGCAAGGAAATAATCGTGGATATTAAGATTATGCTTGTTGTAGCGCTTGTCGTTGACCTTGAAATCACCAAAGGGTATATTTCCGATAACAACGTCAAAGCTGTTGTCTGTGTATGCGGTCTTTTCAAAGCCCTTTATCTGTATATCTGCTTCGGGGTAGAGCAGCTTTGCTATACGCCCGGTAATATCGTCAAGCTCCACACCGTAAAGATGAGAGCTGTTCTTCCACTTATAGGGGTACTGTGCAAAAAAGTTTCCGATACCCATTGACGGTTCAAGAACGTTTCCGCCCTTAAAGCCCATGCCGTTCAATGCTTCATAAATTCCTTCGATGATCTCAGGCGAGGAATAGTAGGCAGTAAGCACCGACGATCTTGCAGCACTGTATTCTTTTTCGTCCAGCAGTTCTTTAAGTCTGTTGTATTCTCCTGTCCATGAAGAATTATTCGGGTCAAAGGCTGCCGAAAGTCCTCCCCACCCGACATAACGGGCAAGTATTTTCTGTTCATCGGCTGTTGCGTTCCTGCCCTCAGCTTCTATTCTTTTAAGCAGAGAAACCGCTTCGTAATTTGCTTCAAACCGCTTTCTTGCTCCCTTTTCGGGTAGGTTTGCAGGATCATAGACATAGTTCAGTGCGCTTGTTTTCTGCCATGTGGCAGAGTTTTCTTCTGTGACAGCTTCTTTTGCAGGCTCTATGATCTGCGGTGCTGCCGGAGCATCGAACATTGAAAGCTGTTCTGCGTTGTTTTCATCGGTGCTTTCGGTCACAGTCTGTGTCTTTTCAGCCACACTATCCACAAGACGAAAGCCCATGACCAGCTCGCCCGTTTCATAACGGTAAGTCATTTCGCCCTCATCGAAAGTCCAGTTTTTGGCTTTGTCAAACTCCATGTGGATTTCTCTGCCGTAAGGCTCACCGTTTTCATTTACCTTTCGTGAAGTAAAATCAACGGTACTTACCGAAGTTATCACTCTGTATTCACCGATGCTGTCGGTACGATGATGAGCTGTTACCTCAAAAAGCATTCCCGGTCTAAGCTTCTTTTTCATCTGAGAAAGATTCTTTATCTCCGGAATATTGTTCTGTTCCTTTTCGGGTTCAGCCTTGCCTATATATTCATAAAAAGCCGTATTCAGCAGTTTGTCATAGCTTATGTTTTCGGTAACGGCATAGCTGCCCTTGTCAGTTGTAACAGTGCATTGATCGGTGTAGAAATCCAGCGCACCGCTGAGTGAAACCACCTCTGCGATCTCTCCCGTTACAACATGACGGAATCTGTCACCTACAGCCACTTCATCCGGAGCAAGTTTCTTCACAGGCTGTATTTCGGGATATATCTGATTATTTTCACTGTCAAGAATCATACCGCCGCCGAAGTCATCGACGATCCTTTTCAGTTCATCAATGTAATTCTCAGAGGTGAAGAGTGTCAGCTTGTTCCCGTCAGTAACAGTCGAGCCGTATGACAGCACAATATCCTTTATCTCAGAAAGAACAGCTTTATCTGCACTGCATACGAACACTATCTCCTTTAGCCGAGTGCTGTTCTGCTCCCTCTGACTACGGATAATATCGGCTCTGCCTATGTATCTGTATCCTCTTGTTTCAAGCTTATGCTGCCATGTGTCAGTATTGGACTGAAAATAATGCTCCCCCCTGCTCTCGGTAAGCTCTGCATCAGCAAAGGTGTCGAGCCTTGCACCCGAATCATCTGCGGAGGTTATTTCCCCATAATATCCCTTTGACATATATGGCTTGCCATTAACGCCTATCGTTTTAAGCGGCGGCATATAAATGACATCACCGACTGTCAGAGTGTTTTCTGCCGTCTGCTCATCGCTTGCAGACATATTAACCACTAAATATCCTGCATCACGCAGCTTGTCGCAGTATTCATCTTTTGCGTGATCGGGAAAGCCGCACATTTCTCTGCCCTGTTTTTTCGTGAGATAAAGCCCCAGCTCCTTTGAAGCGGCAGCAGCTTCCTCACCGTATATCTCATAGAAATCACCTACCTTATGTATCGCAATACTGCCCTTGCTGCGTTTTGTCATGCCGTTGATGCTGAGTACCTCATCGCTGAATGCTTCATCGGCTGGGAAATCGCCCTCGATCCTTTCAATGATCTTTGTTTCACTATTCAGGACTGCATATCCGAGATACCCCTCGGATAAATAGCTGTCTCCTGCCTTAACAGCTTCTTCAAGTGTGGTATATTCCAACTTGTCGTCTATACCGCCGTCAAAGCCTGCGTTTGTTATTACTCTGTGCAGCTTTTCTGCTTTAAGAGAAATATTGTTATCCTTAATGTATGCAGCCCTTGCAGCATCATCGCCGTCTATGGCTTTTATCTCACCGTTTTCATCATAGTCAACGGTAAGGTCACAGTCATTGTAGGTCAGATACACCCTTTCAAGCTTGTACGGCTGCTGTTCTATGTTATTCAGCCACGTTTTAACAAAGCTGCTGCAATCCTTTTGTCCTGCCGAACCCTCTGTGTACTCGTCATAAACACCAAGTCCCGAATTTTCATAGCTGTAAGGCGTTACAGAGCGTTTATCATCGTCGATAACAAAGTCAATGCGTGGGTCATACATTATATCGCCGTTTTGAACGTAGTTGTGCGACATAATAAGCTGTGTTCCGTATCGGTCGATAACAAGATCATCAAAGCCATCTGCACCGTAGACCTCAGATACATGAGAGCCATTCATAACGTTAGGATAGAGCCTGCACAGATTATTGTAGTTGGAGTTTTCTATGCTGTTTTTAACAGAGAGCTTTTCGGGTGTATCCTGTGTGTCTGTCAGGTCGATAGTTACAGGAGTGCCTATTTCTTCATCGTCATCGTAAGTGATCTCCTGCTCATCAGTCCTTTTGCGGCTGATAAGAACGATGCCCTTTTCGTTCATTTCGTCCACCCATTCATCATGAATGATACCAAGACGGCTGCTCTGAAGTATCCCTCCGAAGGTATCGGCATCGTTGTATTTCATGGTTATACCGCTGCTGCCGACCTGCTCTACCTCCATAACGTGACCGTCATAGCGGATAATATCGCCCTCACGAAGATCAGATGCAGACATACTCACTATCTTTCCGGTGAGCCGCTGTAAAACAATATCTGTCCTTATGCCGTAATCGTTGAGTATGCCGATATTTTTCTCATATTGTTTGTATTCATAATCGGTATTGAATGCAGCATTTTCCCTGTTCTCATTCTGACTTTCGATATAGCGCTTAATATTCCACAGGCAGTCACGCACTCTTTCAAGATGATCTGCACGGGTGATATATGTTCCTGCGTTTATAAAGGTTTCTACACGGCTTGCGTATTCCGCCCATGAGATCATTTTGGTGCAGTTGTTTTCATCATAGTCACCACGCTGATAGGAATAGTCCTTGTGATCGTAGGACACCCAGCCGCCACGCATGGAGTGACCGCCTGTACCGTGATACTTTTTGACAAATGAAGCCTTTTCCTTGTCGGTGTGTTCTTCTGCAAAAAATCCTGCAAACTCAAATTTCTTATCAAAATGCGAACCAAGTATAATATCGTCTATCTCATCGTCCGAAACAAAATGCTCATAGTCAGGCTGCTTATCAATGACCGCATCAAAATCCCTGCGCTCAATACGCAGATCTCTGAGTTTGTTCAGTAGAACATATGGCTCATGGAAATGAAAACGCATTATGTCACGGTTTTCAGCATAGTCAGATATAAGCTTTTCCATACCGCTGATATAGCTTTCAAGAGTATCGGGGTCACGGAGCGAGTGCCTTATCCGTTCAGTGCTGTCGGGGAAACCGCCCCTGAACATTTCATCGGAAATAAAAAACTGATATATCTCGTGGTCTGTGTCCTGATGCAGATACCACAGGCTTTCAGCTATATCCTTTGATTCGTTGTCCTCTGCCCGGTCGATGATTTCCTTAGCGCAGTAGCTTCCGCTTGAAAACATAGCTTCGATGCGTTCGGCAGCTTCCTCCCACGTTATGGTTCGGCAAACAGCAGCTGATGATCTCTCACCGCCGCCAATGGTGATACCCGATCCCTCAAACCTTGCTGTGAGCTGCACTTCGCCCTCGCCGGTGATCGGATAATAATATCCTCTGCTGTCAGATGACGTCACTTTCAGCCTGCTTATCTGTCCCAACGATATAATATCGCTTGTGGGAAGATAGCTTCCTGCGATACTGTGTCGCCCGCAAAATTCCTCCTTCAGAAACTCTGCATTGTCAGATTCGGACTTGTCCTTCTGATAAAATGCCACAATTCTTTCAAGTGACTTTCTCTCGGTACTTCCGCAGCGAAGCACGAAGTCCACCATCTCATCGGTTATCTCACTTGCAGGCAGCAGCTTTCTGTCAGACCTGCGGTTTGTTTTTTTGCTTTTCTTTTTAGAAGAAACCGTCTGCTCCGCAGGAGTGTCTGCAAGGTCTGCAAAAAATGACTGCTGCTCACCGTTGTCATTTGTGTCAGCTTGCTCAATATTTTCATCATCTGAGGTAAAATACACCTCATCGGAGGTGACAGCATTCTCCGCTGTGAGCAAGCCGTTTTCAGCCATGTGAGCGTAGATCTCCGCAAGCTCGTCCCACGGAATATCACGCTTTTTGGTTTTCACGAGGTAGCTGCCCTCCCATATGACCATACCCCAGTCATAGGTCTTGTAGCCGTATACGTCCTCACCGTCACCCAGGAATATCTGCGAATAATCGTCATTTATCGTTTCCTTTAAGAACGAGATACGCTCATCGGTGTCAGCGTTTGCGGAAAAGTATTCGCTTATTTCCTCTGCTGTTTTGCTGAAAAACTGATCGTGCTTTAAGACTGCATATATGATATTTTCATCGGTTATCGGCGGTATCAGCACTGATACTACGTTTTCTTCCTCGCTGTCAATATCCTCTGTTTCCTGTTCTGAGTTAGCAGCAGGCTCGTTTATGCCATATTCCTTTGTTATCCTTGCATACTCATCAGAGGTGAATACAAAAAGCTCATCAAACTTTAGTCCGTCAAAAACGTTCCTGTCCATTTGCCCGATGCTTTCATACTTTTCACTCTTGAAGACCTTACCATCTATCTCGGTCACAAGTTCAAGTGCATTCAGATCGGCATAAACGTTCACATCATGTTCAGTATCGTTGTCATCATCAATAGTGGTGTAAGCAAGCCCTATGTTATCCGGTCTGTTAAGCGCTGCCGAAATATCAAACTCCTCATCAAACTCGCTGTAAATATAGTCGGAAATGTGTTTCAGCGCCGTTCTCAGTTCTGCATTATTCACAAGCGGGATATATGTGATCTTTTTATCCTTAATGGCTCTGAGCTGTATATTGCTTGAAGTCATAATAAAGTCGGTAACATCCTTTTCAAGAGCCGCACATTCATCGGGTTCCATAGGGTCATAATATGTTACCTTGTGTCCGCCCCTGTAATCATTGAACTGAATGAAACCGTATTCGTTGAGAAATACATCTCCGCCGCCCTTGCCTTTTTCGCTCTCAAATACAACGAATACCAGTTCTTCCACTGCTGAAAGGTTGATATGCAGGTCATAGGCATCAAGAGACAGCGTTGCAGAATCCAGCATATTCATGTATTCGTCAACGCTCATGTAGTCTGCAATGGTGTTTGAACTGTGGTCAAAGCTTTGAAGCATTTTGGTAAGGTATGCAAGGTCATCAGCATTTATTCCTTCTGCTTCGTTCATCGGTATACGAACAGGCTCATGATCGTCTGTCAGTATCTCGGCTGCCGTAAACTTTCTGCCATGTGTCAGAAAACGCAGCTCTGTTCTGTTCCCGTTTTTATCTTCGTATATCTCATAAGCGTTTTTAGGCTCTCCGTCAAACATATTTGGAAAGGTCTGAGACAAAAGCGCCCAATGATCGGGTGCTGTGACCTTGTTCTTTTCCTCTGCTGCCTGTTCAACGCTTTTATTATTTTCCTTGTAATACTCTGTAACTGTGCTTTCGATCTCAGAAAGTATCTCTGAGGTGCTGTTATGCACCATGATACAGAATTTCTTAAACAGATCTGTATCTGAACGCAGCGCATTGTCTATATATAATTCTCTCGAAGCCGACAGCGAAGTATCCCCTGACCCGTACTCACAGCGGACTGCCGCAGAGTAACGGCAGCAGCTTTCAAAGGAATATGCTGTTTTATCAGCGGCTTCCTCACTATATCCTCTTTGTCTGCACAGATCGTATATATCGGAAATGTGATCCTCTGTGTTTTCTGAAACGATATGGTCTAACGCCTGCCCGAAGGACATGAATCTTTTTTCGTATCTTTGCCTGAAAAGCTTATTTATGCTGTACTGATCGTCAGCCTTGATAGTCCAACTTCCCGGTAATGATACAGCAGGCTCATCATTGATTTTCAGACGTGGTATCTCTACGGTATCACTTTCTCTGAAAAGCAGCACACCCTTTCCGTCCTCACGGATAACGGGTATACCCTTTGCATCACGCTTTACCCTGCGCCCGACCTCCTGCCATTCTTTAGAGCCGGCAGCCGAAGTAACAGCTGGGTCATAATAGTATAAAGTCACCGCATCGGAAAAACTCATGGTGTAAAGCCTTGAAGCAAAACCTAAAAAATCCTTGTAATTATCGCCGGCTTTTTTTAACGACTCCTCGTATCTTTCAGCGATAGCTGCGAGTTTAGACATATAAAAATCCTTCTTTCTTTTAGAAAATAAACCGCATGACAGTTCATAGGGCTGTCATGCGGCTGTTTTAGATCATATTTTGCCTTTTTTGGTTTTGGTCTTACCTCGGTTTTGAGCGCATATGCGGTCTTCTTGCAGCCGCAGTCTGTTCCTGCTCTTGCTGCTGTTCGTTTGTCAGCTCAATGCCGTTTTTGGCGGCAAGCTGCTGATAAAGCTGCTGACTTAGCTGTGCATACTTATCTTTGTTTACTATCACCACGGAGTTCTGAAAGGCTTCCGTGTATGAGCCGTCCTCCTTGTTGTATTTGAATACTTTTTCAGAGGGAGAAGAAATGATGATGGGTTTTTCACTGCTCGGTGTTGTGGGCGGCACAAGTGATATACTGCGTATACCAAACTCAGGCGAACCCTCGCTGCCGCCAAGCGTGATATATGCCATACCCACCGATCTGTCACGCTCAGACGAAGGCGGTGTTTTTCTTGGCGTTACTGTTATGTCATTGATATTTGCATTGATCTCTTTGAGTGCAGGCGGGTCATAGTAGCCTCTGCTGTAAGTCTTTTCAGACTTTACCATGTGCTGAAACTCTCCGATGATCGCCCTGTCCATAGCCGCCCTTGTTTCGGGCTTGTAGGCGAAAAATACATCCTTTGTCTCACGCCTGCCCGTTTCCCTGTCTATGCCCATAGTGTGCGGCATGGAGATAAAAAGCTTGTTTTCAGTTTCGCCTGTCTGTTCGTTTACCTTGTAGACCTCGTAAAGCTTAATGTTCGACACCATTATGTCGGAATCATCGAAGTGTATGCTTGAAAACGCAAGCAGTCTGCTCTTTCGGGTCTGTCCCTCCTTCATGCTCTCATCGACCTTAGCATTGTACTGGTCTACTCCGTTAGTGGTTACTGTTACATCAAATTTCATGTTCTTTCTCCTTTGTTATTACTCATCGTTTCCTTTGGATTTTAACAGATCGTTTCCTTTGAGTTTTCCAAATTCCTCAATTATCCCATTTAAACAGTCAACACAAATGTATTTGCCGCCAAATGCACACAGCCCGGTTTCAGAATTGCAAAAAGTGCATACCTCTTTAAGGTAAAGCATTTTTACAGATATACCTATCATTTTATCCCCCTCATAGCAGCGGTAAAATGAAGCTGACGGTCTACAGTTTGAGATCTCTGTGAACTCGCTTAAATTTTTAGGATAATAGCGTATTTTTCCGGAGGATAAATACTTGACCTTAACAGTCTCTATCCCATCAGGCTTATCAAGTGCCAGCACAAAATGGTTTCTGCTGCCTTTTTGCGTTGTAAAAAAACCGTATAAGTTCTCTCCGCCATTCAGCTTTAGCTCCTCGACAATTCTTAAGGGTAAATGCAGCGCCACACTTTGCAGCGTAGCTTCAAATACCACTGAAGTGATTATCCCCGTCGGTACTATTCTCACAATAATATCTCCTTTTTTACGCAGTATCTTCGATTGGAACAGACTGCACTATGAATTTTACGCCGTAAAGCAAATACAGCTTTTGACATACATTTCTTGCAGAAGCATAGGAATGATATTTCCTCGCAAGCTCCACGTTGTCGGTAGTTTCGGGAACAACGCCCGAAGCCATACGGCACTTGTGACCTGTGAAATACAGACACGGAGCGCTGTCCCGCTGCTTTAATACCAATGCCATGAGTTTCACCCCCTTTCAAGTGATTCGTTGGTTTCTGCCATGTGGCAGAGTTTTATATAATGACGAAGTTTAATTATTCACCTTTCTTACTGTCAAGCATTTTTTCTGCCAGTTCTTTATATCCGTTGAGTGAATCCTTGAATAATTCTTTATACATACGGGTCTCTTCGGATAGGCAGGCTGTAAGAATAACAAGATTTGCAATTATATCCGGTATATCACTCGGCTGAAGAATAATACTTACCATATTGTCATCGTATTTAGTATTCCTCAGATCAAGCAGGCAGGATAATTCATTCATTACCTCTGCCTGCTTTTCTTTTAAGTCTAAAGAACTGATTCCATAGGTGATACTTGACATGATATGAAGATGATCCTCTTTATTCATTTTTATGGTTATCCCCCTGACACACCACATTTTTGGGCAGATGTGGTAAATCGGCGTGCCACATAGCCCCTCCCCTACGTAAGGGTAGAGGGTTGGGTCGCCCCTTGCCAAGAACGCTGAATTACGGCTATCAGATATTGGTGTGTTAAAGGGATAACCATATAATAATATACTATAAATGAGCACTCCAAAAAACTGCACAAAAAATAAAGACAACCACTCC
>CAMVRM010000021.1 GCA_947169885.1 uncultured Ruminococcus sp. | reverse complement strand
ATGAGATTATCCTCGGACTGCTTAGTATGCCCCCCTTTCCCCTTTCCTCCCCTAGGGTGTTTCCCTCCAAACCACCTTTCCCCCTCTCCCTACCTTTTCCCTATCTCCCCTTCTTCTTGTGAAAACAGGTTCTAAATGTTAAAACTTTGTGAAGTCGCTTGACAAACTCTGCATTTGGGTGTAAAATAGAGTAAACTTAAAAACGTATAAATCCGTGACGAGACATTTCACAAAGCGTTTATGTAAGAAACGCTGACAGAGAGTGCGCCCATTGGCTGAAAGGCGTGCGGTTTTCTTTTGCTTTGTGCAAGACCGGTCTTATCAGAGCGCCCAATCAGCGACGGCAAAGCACCGTTATCCGCTTAGCACCGTGAATGCGGTGATAAAGGTGTGCAGTTTTTGCACATGAATACGGGTGGAACCACGGCTATTTTGAGAAATGTCGTCCCGAGTATGCTGTTTCGGCATATTCGGGATTTTTTGTTTGAGAGGGAGCGTTTTATGCTGCATTTCAGAAGAACACTCGGGATCATCTGCTATCTGGTCATGCTTGCGGCTGATGCGGCGGCACTGTATGTTATCTATATATCATACTTCGGACAGATAACATATTATCACGGAATGTTGTTGTTTGTTCCGATCTTCATCGTCAGCTATTGGTTTGCAACTTTTTTCATGCAGCTGACAGGCGGCAGGATACACGGGCGGCGAATAATGCCTATGGGCGTGAGAGTCTTCCTTAACACGCTGGGCACGATATTCAGCATCGCACTTGTGGGATTCTGGGGCTATATCTATTTCACTCAGCTGATGAACGAGCCTGCAAATCAGAATCTTGCTGTTAATACACTAATGTTAATAAAATAATATTATAAAATATAATGAAAGGAATGTATCACAATGTTAAAACTAACGCTTAAAGACGGAAGTGTCCGTGAGATCGAGTCGGCAATGCCTGCGGCTGAGATCGTCAAGGGCATAGGCATGGGACTTTATAAGGCTGCCTGCTGTGTGAAGATAAACGGTGAGGTGAAAGACCTTCGCACCGTTATCGACTCCGACTGCGAGTTCGAGGTGCTGACTTTCGATAACAAGCACGGCGCTGAAACGTTCAGACACACCGCCGCTCACCTTATGGCGCAGGCTGTCAAGAACCTTTACCCCGAAGCAAAGCTTGCAAGAGGTCCTGCTACCGAAACGGGCTTCTACTACGATTTTGAAGTTGCAAAGCCTTTCGCTCCCGATGACCTCGTTAAGATCGAGGCTGAGATGAAAAAGCTTGCAAAAGAGGGCTATGAACTGGAACGCTTTGAACTTCCCTATGACGAGGCTGTAAAGCTTATGGAAGAGCGTGGCGAGACTTACAAGGTCGAACTTATCAAAAAGCACAACGATGCAGGCGAGGCTCTCAGCTTCTACAAGCAGGGCGACTTCATCGACCTTTGCGCAGGTCCGCACATCATGAGCGTTGCACCGATCAAGGCTGTAAAACTGCTCTCCTGTACGGGCGCTTACTGGGGCAAGGCTGAGGACGGCATACAGCTGTCACGTATCTACGGCACGGCTTTCCCAAAGGCAAGTCTGCTCGAAGCTCATCTGAAACAAATGGAAGAAGCAAAACTGCGTGACCACAACAAACTCGGCAGAGAACTGGAATACTTCACCACCGTTGACTATATCGGTCAGGGTCTGCCTATCCTGCTCCCCAAGGGCGCAAAGGTCATTCAGACGCTCCAGCGCTGGATAGAGGACGAGGAGTACAAGCGCGGCTATCAGCTCACCAAGACACCTTACATGGCAAAGCGTGACCTTTATAAAATTTCGGGTCACTGGGATCACTACCGTGACGGAATGTTCATTCTGGGCGACCCCGATGACGAAACGAAAGAATGTTTCGCTCTGCGCCCGATGACCTGCCCGTTCCAGTATCAGGTGTTCCTCAACCGCAAGAGAAGCTATCGTGACCTGCCTATGAGACTGGGCGAGACTTCCACCCTGTTCAGAAAAGAGGACAGCGGCGAGATGCACGGACTTATCCGAGTTCGTCAGTTCACCATTTCGGAGGGTCATCTTATCATACGCCCCGAACAGCTCGAGGATGAGTTCAAGGGCTGTCTCGAACTCGCTAAATACTGCCTTGAAACGATAGGTCTTGCAGAGGACGTAAGCTACCGTTTCTCTCAGTGGGATCCTGCTAACCCCAACAACAAGTACGAGGGAACTGCCGAACAGTGGGACGAGGCTCAGGGCGCAATGAAGAAGATACTCGATGACATCGGTCTTGATTACGAGATCGGCATTGACGAAGCGGCGTTCTACGGTCCTAAGCTGGACATTCAGATAAAGAACGTGTTCGGCAAGGAGGACACGCTCATCACCATTCAGATAGATATGCTCCTTTCCAAGAAGTTCGGCATGGAGTACGTTGACACCGACGGCAAGATGAAGAATCCTTACATCATTCACCGCACTTCCGTCGGCTGTTACGAAAGAACGCTCGCTCTGCTCATCGAGAAGTATGCAGGCGTGCTTCCGCTGTGGCTCGCTCCCGAACAGGTGCGCATCCTGCCTATCAAGCCCGAGAACAACGAGTACGCAAGGGCTTTCGCTCAGAGACTTTCCGATGCAGGAATGCGTGTGACAGTCGATGAGGAAGACTCCAACATCGGCCCGAAGATCAAGAAGGGCAGAAACGACCGCATACCGTATCTGCTGATATGCGGCGACAACGAGATGAAGGACGGCACGTTCACCGCACGTTCACGCAAGGAGGGCGAACTGCCTGCAATGCCTGCGGACGAACTGTTCACCAAGCTTATCACCGAAGTCGCAACCAAGGCTAAGTAAATTTATTGCAAGACTCCCGAAGTTTTTCGCTTTGGGGGTCTTTTTTGTTTCATATCCTTATATATATTGATAATTAACTCTTGCATTTTTCCTCGGGATAATGTATAATCAATATAACAAAAAAAGACAGGAGTGAAACACTATGACCGACACGATACTATCACAGGGCTGGGAGTTCTGCAAAACGCCTTACGGGAGCAGCATTTCCGAAGCTAAAAATTTTACACCCTGCGACATTCCGCATGACTGGCTGATATATGACACCCATGACCTTTACGAAACTTCAACAGGCTGGTACAGGAACAGGATAAATGTCCCCGATGACGGCAAACGCACTTCTTTAAGGTTTGAGGGCGTTTATATGGACAGTAAAGTTTATGTAAACGGTGTTCCCGCAGGCGAGTGGAAGTACGGATATACAACGTTTGAACACGATATAACGTCACTTTTGAAAGACGGCATGAACGAGATAACCGTTCGTGTCGACCATAAGTCGCCCAACACTCGCTGGTACTCGGGCGCAGGCATCTTCCGCAAAGTCCTGCTGAGAAGATGCGCACAGACCCACATTCTCCCTGACGGCGTTTACGTGACGGCAGAGACAAACGGCAATGTTAAAATTTTCACAGAAGCCGCACGTCCCGAAACGGAATCGACCGAGGGATACAGCATAAAGACGGAACTGTTCAGGCGTGACGGAAAACAGCTTGTCAAAGTCGCTGAGATCGAGAACGGAATGTGCGCCGCCGACAGGAGCGTTCTGCCCGACTTTCTCACTGCTGACGGTTTCAAATATTCGGTAAACGAACAGCGTGTGAACGTCAAAGAACCCGTACTCTGGGACATTGACGCTCCACAGCTTTACTATTGCAAAGTCAGCATCACGAAAAACGGCGAAATTTTCGACACGTCGGGCGTGGATCTCGGTTTCAGAAGTGTTGAGTTCACCGCCGGCAAGGGCTTTTTCTTAAACGGCAGAAATGTGAAGCTTCATGGGGCTTGTATGCACCATGACCTCGGCGCACTGGGTTCTGCTGTGAACAAAACGGCACTTCGCAGACAGTTTATCAAACTGCGTGAAATGGGCGTGAACGCCGTCCGCACCAGCCATAATCCGCCGTCAGTCGAGTTTATGGAGCTTGCGGACGAAATGGGTTTTCTGATACTTTCGGAAGCTTTCGATATGTGGGAGCTGAAAAAGACCGACTACGATTACGCACGATTTTTCCCCGAGTGGCATGAGCGTGACGTGGCGGCATGGGTACGCCGTGACCGCTCGCACCCGTCGATATTTGCGTGGAGCATCGGCAACGAGATCTACGACACACACGCCTCCGACCGTGGGCAGGAGGTCACTTCCATGCTCATGCGTGAGGTGAAACAGCACGACCACGCCTCCGACCGTTACGTGACGATCGGTTCAAACTACATGGGTAGTGAAAATGCACAAAAATGCGCCGATATTCTCAAAATTGCCGGTTACAACTATGCCGAGCGTCTCTACACCGAACAACACGCCGCCCACCCCGACTGGTGCATCTACGGCAGCGAGACTTCCTCCGTCACCCAGAGCCGAGGCGTGTATCACTTCCCGAGAGCGCAGGAAATTTTGTGCGACGATGACGAACAATGCTCCGCCCTCGGCAACTGCTCCCCCGGCTGGGCGGCACGCTCGGACGAAGCCTGCCTGATACCCGACCGTGATGCGGAGTTCTGCGCAGGGCAGTTCATCTGGACGGGCTTTGACTACATCGGCGAGCCGACCCCCTACGCCACGAAAAACAGCTATTTCGGCAAGATCGACACGGCAGGATTCTTCAAGGACAGCGCCTATATCTACCGTGCGGCGTGGACAGATGCGAAAACTGCGCCGTTCGTGCATCTTTTCCCCTACTGGGATTGGAACGAGGGCGAGGAAATTGACGTTCGAGCCGCCACAAATGCGCCTTTTGTCAAGCTTTTCTTAAACGGTGAGCAAGTCGCAGAGGGGCGTGTCGACAGGCTTCACGGCGACAGTTTCACGCTTGATACTCGTCTTATTTACCAAAAAGGAGAGCTTCTGGCTGTTGCTTTTGACGAAAACGGCAACGAAATCGCAAGAGATTTTCGCAGAAGTTTCGGAGATACGGCGACTGTTCGGCTCACTCCCGACAAAACTCAGCTTGCGGCGAACAGCGATGATATGATCTTTGTGGAGATTGAAGCGCTCGACAAGGACGGCAACACGGTGGACAATGCGAACGACCGAGTTACCGTGACAGTGACGGGTGCAGGCAGACTTGTCGGCTTGGATAACGGCGATGCGACCGACTATGACCAGTACAAAAGCACGTCAAGACGGCTGTTTTCGGGCAAACTGCTTGCGATGATAGCCGCCGATAAGACCGCAGGCGAGATAGTTGTAACTGTCCAGCCGAACGGACTTGAACCCGTTTTGCTCAGTTTGCAGGCAGTCGGTTCGGAGGTGGAAAACGTCCGCAGTTTCAATGACAACTGTATCGAGCGAACCTGTGAGTGCGGCGAAGCGCTTGCGGATATTCCCGTGAGAAAGCTTGAACTCACGCCCGAGTACAGAAACTTTTCGACAGACCGCCGACAGATTTTCGTTAAGCTTGACGTTTTCCCGAAGAATGCGGCGTACTCGAATGACATCGACTACCGCCTGACAAACGTGCGTGGGATAGGGATAAACCATGCTGTCATCAGGTCGAAGACCGCCGAGGGCGTGCTTGTTGAAGCGCTCGGTGACGGCGAAATTTTCGTAAAAGCGCTCTGCAAAAACGGCACGCCGAGATACCACGTCCAGTCGGTCGTTCGGCTGACTGCGGAGGGGCTGGGGAGCGCCTTCACCGACCCTTACAGCTTCGTGACGGGCGGACTGTACAGTATTTCGGACAATTCCTGCATCGGCATCGAGCATGGCGCAACGATCGGCGACGGCGGCTGGATCGGCTTTGAAAACGTGGATTTCGGCGCAGTCGGCAGCGACACGGTGACGGTCGGGCTGTTTGCGAACTACTCCACGCCCGTGCGCATCAAGTTTTTTGACGGTATCCCGGGGCAGGGCGGCGAACTGCTGGGCGATTTCGAGTACGCCGTCCCAACGATCTGGATGAAATACCAGCCGATGACCTACAAACTGCCCCGAGCGCTGACGGGCGTGCGGACATTCTGCATCTACTCCGATCAGCGGTACGATGTGCAGGGGTTCGTTTTCGAGCGTAAGCGCAAGGAAACTGCCGAATTGTCGGCGACATCTTGTGTGAATATTTACGGCGATAAGTTCACTATCGGTAAGGACGAAGTAACAGGCATAGGCAATAATGTAATGCTTGATCTTGGTATGTTCGACTTTGCAGAACAGCCGAAAAAGCTTGTAATTTGCGGACGTTCCGAACTTGCTGTCAACAGTATCCATGTAATATTCACTGACGCTCAGGGTAATGAGCTAAAACGTACCCTATGTGAATTTAAAGGCTCAAAAGATTACATTTACAGAGAATTTGATGTAAGCGGCATCTCAGGCAAAACAGGCGTTCAGCTGTGCTTTCTCCCGGGAAGTGATTTTGACCTTAAATCAATCAGGTTCATATAATATAATAAGCGTAATAAAACGGACAGTAGTCTCTATGAGATCACTGTCCGTTGTTTTGTACATTTATGTGTAGCCGGGTATTCTGTAAAGTTTAGTTCGGAAACATGAAAATTGTATTAGTGTAAAAATACGGACAGTAAATCATAACACTTACTGTCCGTAAAACTGTACTTTATTGAAATTTACTTCTCTGTGAGTATCTTGTACCTGTCGGGACGGCGGTCACGGAACAGCCCCCATTCGAGCCGAGCCTTGTCCAGTTCCGCAAGGTCGAACTCAGCGGAAAGCACGCAGTCGCCCTCTCGGGGAGCTTGCCTGATGACCTCGCCAACGCCGTCAGTAATGAACGATGAGCCGTAAAATTTCAGCGAAGAAGCCTGACCGCCGTTCTCGTCTGACGGCTCGACGACCTCTAAACCGTACCTATTTGCAGCGATAACGGGTATCATGTTTGCTGCGGCGTGACCCGTCATGCAGCGCTGCCAGTGCGGCATACTGTCAGTTTCGAGTATCGGTTCAGCGCCGATCGCAGTCGGGTAGAGCAGCAGTTCAGCGCCCAGCAGCGCCATGCCTCTCGCCGTTTCGGGAAACCACTGATCCCAGCAGATGCCGACCCCGACCCGCCCGAAACGTGTGTTCCAGACCCTGAAACCCGTGTCACCGGGCGTGAAGTAGAACTTCTCCTGATAGTAGTGGTCATCGGGAATGTGCGTTTTGCGGTACACGCCAAGCACACTGCCGTCAGCGTCGATCATTGCGACCGAGTTGAACAGCGTGTTGCCGCTCCGCTCGTAAAAACTTATCGGCATAACGATGTTCAAATCGTTACATACCTTTGAAAAGTGCAACACCGCATCATTTTCGTTGACAGGTTTTGCGAAGCCGTAATAATCGTAGCGGCGTTCCTGACAAAAATACTGACGCTCGAAAAGTTCGGGAAGCAGAATGACATTTGCGCCGTCAGCCGCCGCCTGCCGCACAAGCTTGTCCGCATGAGCGATATTTTCGGCAACGTCACGGGTACAGTTCATCTGAACCGCAGCAACTTTTATGTTCATATCGTACAATCTCCTTTCGGGATCTGCTGAGTTATGCAGTGGATATTTCCGCCGCCGATGATTATTTGTCTCGCAGGTATCGGGATAATGCGCCGCTCACTGCACCATTCGCTCATGAGTTTCACGGCTCTGAGGTCGCTCCCGGCATTTTCGCCGCCGAACTGCGGAAGAAGCAATATGTCGTTTGCAAAGTAAAAGTTCACATAGCTTGCCGCAAGACGTTCGCCGACTTCACGAACATCTTCGCCTTCCTCAAACTCATATCCGTCAAGTTCATCCTGCGTTATGCAGACGGGCTTGTCGGGGATAGGAAGCTTGTGGACAGTAAATTTCCTGCCCTTTGCATCAGTTTCATTTTCTAACATATCAAGGCACGCTTTTGACAACGGAAACTGCGGATCGTCCTCATTGTCAGTCCACGCAAGCACAACTTCTGACGGTGCAATGAACGCACAAACGTTGTCAACGTGTTCATTTGTCTCATCATTATATATCCCGCGGGGAAGCCAGATGACTTTCTCACCGCCGAGATTATCGCACAAAACCTGCGCTATTTCGTACTTTTTGAGGTGTGGATTCCTGCCGCCGCTCAAAAGACAACTCTCGGTAACAAGGATAGTACCCTCGCCGTCAGAGTGTATCGAGCCGCCTTCCAGCACGAAATGCTGTGCATCATACACGTCAAGCGAAAGTTCTTTACACAGTGCTTTGGCAAGCTTATTGTCATTGTCCCAGTGGGCGTAAAGTCCGTCAAAATTGCCGCCCCAAGCGTTGAACTGCCAGTCTATACCACGAACTACTTTGCCGTTTGTGACAAATGTCGGAGCGGTGTCCCTTGCCCATGCGTCATCGGTCGGAATTTCTATCAGGGAAATATTTTGTACTTCCGAAAGCATTTCCTTGGCAACAGGCTTAGTGAACTTACTGACGATAATGTACACCTGCTCGACTTTTGCAATCTCACGTATTATCTGCGAGAAAACTTCCTGCGCAGGTCTTGCGCCGTTTATCCATGAGCCGGGGCGCTCGGGAAATATCATGACGGTCGCCTGATGCGGTGCAAATTCCGCAGGCATATAGAACCCGTCAGTTTTTGGCGTTGATGTTAATATCATGATAGTCTCCCCTTGAAATCATCGTACCCGAACCGCTTCACAAGCTCGTAACTGCCGTCAGAATGAAGCACTCCGATGTCGGGGAGCGGCATACCATTAAAAGTGTTATTTTTTACCATTGAGTAGATCGCCATGTCCTCAAAACACAGCCTGTCGCCCACTTCAAGCGGCTGGTCAAAGCTGTAATCGCCAATGATGTCGCCCGCAAGACAGGTGCGTGATGACAGTCTGTAACTGTACGCTTTTTCGCCCTCTTTACCCGAGAGATAAAGCGGCGGACGATAAGGCATCTCCAGAACATCGGGCATATGGCAGGCGGCTGATGCGTCTAAAACGGCGATATTTAAGCCATTTTGCACAATATCCATGACTTCCGTCACAAGGTATCCTGCGTTTAGCGCCACCGCTTCACCGGGTTCAAGATAAACCTCAACGCCGTACCTATCCCTAAAATCGGACACAAGCTTTATCAGCTTTTCACGGTCATAATCCGCACGGGTGATGTGGTGTCCGCCGCCGAAATTCACCCACTTGACACGGCTCAGATACTGCCCGAATTTCTCCTCGACAGCTTTGAGCGTGACTTCCAGCGCATCGGAATCCTGCTCGCAAAGCGTGTGAAAATGCAGACCGTCAAGCTTTTCCACAACTTCATCGGTCAGGTCGCAGGCACGAACGCCCAGCCGTGAACCCGAAGCACACGGGTCATAGATAGGTTCTTCCTGAGTTGAACACTCGGGATTTATCCTCAGTCCGATGCTAATATCGTTACATCTGTCCTTGAATTTGTACAGCTGTGCGACCGAATTGAACACCACATGATCGGAAATTTCAGCGATCTCTTCAAACTCGGAGTCCTTGAACGCAGGACAGTAAGTGTGAACTTCGCCCTTAAATTCTTCACGTCCGAGTTTTGCCTCAAACAGTCCGCTCGCAGTCGTTCCGTCAAGATATTCTGCGATAGTCGGATAGACCGAAAACATCGAAAACGCTTTCTGCGCAAGAAGGATCTTGCACCCTGCACGCTCTTTCACGTCTTTGAGTATCCGCAGATTTTCAAGAAGTTTTGCTTCGTCAAGCACGTAACAGGGCGTTTCAACAGTCCTGAAAATCGGACTTATCACTTTCAACATATCAGTCTACCAATACAGGATTCTCGTCAACTACCCACGGCAGACCATACTTGTTGAGTGCGTCCATGTAGGGGTCGGGGTCGAATTCTTCAACGTTGAACACGCCTGCACCGCTCCAAGTTCCGCTTGCAATCATCGCCGTTCCGATCATCGCAGGAACGCCCGTTGTGTAGCTTACAGCCTGTGCGCCTGTCTCCTTGTAGCACTCCTGATGGTCGCACATATTATAGATGTATATGCACTTTTCCTCGCCATTCTTCACACCACGGAAAATGCACCCGATGTTCGTCTTGCCGACTGTACGGGGTCCCAGACTTGCAGGGTCGGGCAGGAGCGCCTTCAGGAACTTGATAGGTACTATTTCACGACCCTCGAACATAACAGGCGTGGTCGAGAGCATACCGACATTTTGCAGGCAGTTCATGTGGGTGAGGTAGCTCTGCCCGAAAGTCATGAAAAAGCGTATGCGCTTTACGTTCGGGATATTCTTTGCGAGCGACTCGATCTCCTCGTGGTGGAGCAGATACATATCTTTCATGCCCACGCCGTCAAAGTTGTACTCACGCTTTATCTCCATGGGCTTTGTCTCGACCCAGTGACCGTTCTCCCAGTAAGAGCCGTTTGCCGACACTTCACGCAGGTTTATCTCGGGGTTGAAATTCGTTGCGAACGGATAGCCGTGGTCGCCGCCGTTGCAGTCTAAAATGTCGATATAGTGTATTTCGTCAAAGTAGTGCTTTAAAGCGTAAGCAGTGAACACGCTCGTAACGCCGGGGTCAAAACCTGTACCCAGCAGTGCGGTCAGTCCTGCTTTCTTGAATTTTTCGTCATAAGCCCACTGCCAGCTGTAATCGAAATAAGCGGTGAAGCCCTCTTCTTTGCATCTCTTTTCGTAAGTCGCACGCCATGCAGGGTCATCGGTGTCCTCGGGTTCAAAATTCGCCGTATCCACGTAGTTTGCGCCGCATTCAAGGCAAGCGTCCATGATCGTCAAGTCCTGATAGGGAAGTGCAACGTTGAGAACAGTGTGAGGTTCAAATTCTTTCATCAGCGAAACGAGCGAATCAAAATCGTCCGCATCGACAGTCGCAGTTGTGAGTTTTGCTTTGGTGTTCGGCTGTAATCTGTCCGCAAGTTCCACGCATTTGCTCTCCGTTCTGCTTGCGATACATATCTCGGTAAAAACAGGGTTCTGACAGCATTTGAAGACAGCAACGGAAGCAACTCCGCCGCAGCCTATAACTAACAGTTTCATATTTTTGTCCTCCTTGTGTATATTATTCTGCGATAGGCAGAATGTCGGTCATTCGTTTCATGGAATCGTACCTGCTGTAATCCTGATTAACGTCATTGGCAGGCATATGAACGATCCATTTTTCGTTTTCTTCGTCATAGACCATGACCATTTCGTAACTCGACAGGCAGAAATATCTGTAAGGGTCGCTTGAATAATTGTCATCATCGTCCCACAGAACGTCCGTTTCGTACCATTTTCCGTCAAGTTCAGCCATGACCCATATGTGGTCGCCCGACTCACGGCAGGCGGCGTAATATGCTTTTTCGTAATCGGTGTCATAGCCAAGACCGCCGTATTTAGGAGCATAGGTTATGCCGCATTTTTTCAGCAGATAGCCGCAGGCTTTTGTGTAGTTGTTGCAAACGCCTTTTTTCTCGCCGTTGATGTTGCCGACAAGCGCCGTGTAAGCTCCAAGCTTTGTGTCGTCCTCGTGTTCCACATCGGGATCGTAGTTCACGCTTGTTTCGTCAATAAGCTTATCGTGTATCTGGAGCATGATGTCATATTCGCCGTTCGAGAGGTCGAGCGTATCAAGAAAATCCTCAGCCGCTTCGTCAAGCTGATATATCCGCTCGTAAAAATCCTCAATGACCATATTCGGCTTGACGACTGCATACCAGTAAGCGCTTTTGTCCGAGGGGATAAATTCAATGCTTATGGGGTAAAGCCCGTCCTGTTCGTTAAGTTCATAGTCGAAAAGTTCGGGGTGATCGTTGGTCATGCACTCATAGACGAACCAGAAATCATTGTTGAAGCGGTCGACTTCGGTGTGTGCAACATACATTCTCGCACCGTATTCAAGGTAATTGGTGTGGTTCACCGCATCAACGATACAGCGGTATATCTTCTGATCGAACTCGTCCAGCCGATGATAAAGGCAGTCGGTGTCACGAATATCCATAAAGAAATGCCCGGGAACATAACCGAACGCATATTTTCCGCTGTATTCGGGAAGATCAATGACTTCGGGCGGTTCGTCCTCCGTCTGAGCAACTGTTCTGTCCCTGACGATATTGCTTGTTTTGTCTGAGCTATTGTCTGTCTCCGCCTGTGAACCTGCACAGCCTGTCAGCAGTACAGCGGTCAACAGCAGGATAACTTTTTTGTTCATATTTTTTCCCGTGCTTTGTATTTTTAAGGATCTTATGATCTTTCTTCTTCTTCAAGAAGCTCCTCAACATAGCGGGGCAGCATAAAAGCCCCCGTGTGCAGGTGGGTCGTGTAGTACCATGTTTTCAAGCCCCTTGCATTCCAGCGTTCGGCGTTCAGGTCGTGCAGAGGGTGATATTTCTTGCTCGCAAAGCCGAACAGCCAGTATCCCGAGGGGCAAGTCGGTATGTGCGCCTGATAGACCCTGCTTATGGGAAAACTGCGGAAAGCCTTTCGGTGCATGGCTCTGCAAGCGTCCTCGTCCTCATCAAAGAACGGCGAACCGTGCTGATAGACCATAACGCCGTCCTCTTTGAGCGCCTTGTAACAGCTTCCGTAGAACTCCTTTGTGAAAAGCCCTGCCGTGTGTCCGAACGGGTCGGTGCTGTCGTTGATTATCAGGTCATATTCCCCCTCTTTTCCGCGCAGGAATCTCAGACCGTCACGATAGAACACCTTAACTCTCGGGTCGTCCAAGCCCTTTGCGTTGTCGGGGAAAAATTCCTGACAGACCTTGACGAACAGTTCGTCAGGCTCAACAACGTCTATTTCCTCGATCTCGTCATAGTAGCTCAGTTCTCTTGCAACGCCGCCGTCACCGCCGCCGATAACAAGAACTTTCCTGACGTTCGGGTGAACTGCCATGGGAACATGAACGATCATCTCGTCATAAGTGAACTCGTCCTGCTCCGAGAAGATAACGCTCCCGTCAGAGGTTATGAACCTGCCGAACTCAGGCGACTCAAACACATCAATGCGCCTGAAATCACTGTCTCCCGAAAAGAGCTGTCTTTCAACTCTTATGGACATTTTAACGTTAGCCGTGTGCATTTCCGAAAACCAGAAATCCAAACTGCTCACCTCCGAAAAATAAGAAATTAGAAATAAGAAATAAGAAAGAAGAAAGAATAACAAACTACCCGGAATCGCGCGTAAGCGACTTAGCGCGCTCCGGTCGCGCTAGACCGGCGAGGTTTGGAGCAGAGCTCCATTCAAGATCAAGCCGCTCGCAACAAATAAACCGACCAAAACTATCCTTTACGAGCGGCTTGCCTACCTTTGTGCAATGTGAGCCCAGCGGCGAACGAGCGACAAATGAAGCGGCACATCAAAAGCAGTCCAAAGGTTCACTTTTGTGCAAATTGTCAAATCTGCTCATTTATAGTAAAAGATAATAGATAAGGTGCGGTTTCGCCGTATTTACAGCAGCGATCTTACGCCGTAGTGTAGGGTCTTGAACCCACCTCAGTCATAAACAAACTTATATGTAATATCACTCTTTCAGCACATTCAGCCGTTCAAGCGAACCGTCCTCGGGTCCCTGCATGGAACAGCCCTTTTCCTTTGCAAAAAGCGTGTAGTCGATGATCTCTTTCGTTATCATCTCACCGGGGGCTAGTATCGGTATTCCCGGGGGATAGCACATAACGAACTCTCCGCAGATGCGCCCTGCCGTTTCTCTTATCGGCACAAGTTCCTTGTCGGAGTAGAACGCTTTCTGAGGGGTAGCCGCCACGATAGGCGTGATGTATTCGGCGTTGTGGAGCTTTGAAGTCGGCTTGTGGTAAAGCCTCTTTATGTCCTCCAGCGCACCGACAAGACGTTCGATGTCCTGAATGCGGTCGCCTATCGAGATATAAGCGAGGATATTCCCGATGTCGCCGAACTCTATCTGTATGTCGTATTCGTCACGGAGCAGGTCATAGACTTCAATGCCCGTCAGCCCGATGTCACGGGTGTAGACAGAAAGCTTCGTAACGTCATAATCGTAAATACTGCGCCCGTTCACAAGGTCTTTTCCGTAAGCGTAGTAACCGCCGATAGAATTTATCTCGCTTCGGGCATATTCCGCCATTTGGCGCACCTTTTCAAAGCTGTCATGACCTCTGAGCGCAAGATTACGCCGTGATATGTCAAGGCTCGACAGCAGAAGATAGCTTGCACTTGTGGTCTGCGTAAGGTTGATTATCTGTTCAACATAGCGTGTGTTCATGCTCTCGCCCAGCAGGAGCAGGGAACTCTGTGTCAGGCTTCCGCCCGATTTGTGCATCGAGACTGCCGCCATGTCTGCGCCTGCCTCCATAGCCGAAACGGGGAGTTCATCGTGGAAATAAAGGTGTGTTCCGTGCGCTTCGTCCACAAGACACAGCATATCATGTTCATGCGCAAGCTTCACGATAGAGCGCAGGTCTGAGCATATGCCGTAATAAGTGGGATTGTTGACGAACACGGCAGTCGCATCGGGGTGAGCGTCCATTGCTTCTTTCAGCTGGGACAAGTCCATGCCGAGCGCTATGCCGATGTGGGGGTCAACATCGGGGTTTACGTAAACAGGTTCAGCGCCGCACAGCACCAGCGCATTTATAACGCTTCTGTGGACGTTTCGGGGAAGGATTATCTTGTCGCCCGCTTTGCAGGCAGAAAGCACCATGCTCTGCACCGAAGAAGTCGTGCCGCCCACCATGAAGTAAGCGTGAGCCGCCCCGAAAGCCTCAGCCGCCAGCGCCTCCGCATCGTATATGACCGAAACGGGGTGACAGAGGTTGTCGAGCGGTTTCATGGAATTCACGTCAAGCCCGACGCATTTTTCGCCGAGAAGCTGAACAAGCTCGGGATTTCCTCTGCCGCGCTTGTGACCGGGCACGTCAAAGGGGACTACCCTCTGCCGTCTGAAACGTTCCAGAGCCTCATAAACGGGCGCTCTTTTTTGCCTTTCAATAAAATTATCCATAATCTTCCACGTCCAATCAAAATAACAGGTGACACGAATAACGCATCACCTGCATGAAAATGTCTTTCTTTGCACGTCCGCCGAAAATGAAAAGCGAGTAATGCCGATTGTTATTGACCGTTTCACAAGCGATGTTGACAAAAGTCATCTTATAAAAAGTCGGGGATAAAAAAATTCCCCTTATCAATAATGCAGCCGCAGCTGCGTTCGGCTTTCGACCCGCCTGTCCGTCTGGGCTTTGCTTTTCAAAATATCAAAAAGCGGTCGCTGCTCATTCAAGCTTTATCTATTATAACACAACTCATAACGATTGTCAAGACTATTTTCAACAATATGCTGTTATCATTTTTGAGTTTTGTAATGAATAAATCTGCAAGTCCCGTGTATACATTTTGTATACAACTTGTATACATAGGTAAGGTTAGGATAGGTAAGTATAGGTTAGTTTAGGTAAGTTTAGTTGAGTTTAGTTAAGTAAAGTGAAGTATAGTTAAATATAGTTGAGTATAGTTGAGTAAAGCTAAGTAAAGCTAAGTAAAGCTAAGTAAAGCTAAGAAAAGCTAAGAATAGTTGAGTAAAGCTAAGTAAAGTTAAGAAAAGTTGAGTATAGTTGAGTAAAGATAAGTAAAGTACAGTTTAATTTAGAAAAGTAAAGCAAAGAAAAAGAGAGTATAGCTGAGACAAACAAAGACTAACAAAGTTTAACGCAAATTTTTTTTTTGAAAAAATGTTTGTTTGTCACTTGCTCACGCCGCACACTATATATTTTTTTTATTGAAAAATGTTAGTTGGTTTCTTGCTCACGACAGCATATACTATTTGAATATATTATTTATAGAACGATATGAGCAGTTTTATATAAATTAAATCATTATTTACGGAATTTTTTAGCATCAAACTATTGACAAGAGGGAAGAAAAGTAGTATAATAATATGGTGAATCGGCTATGTGAGGGAAATTCTGCCGTCTGAGCATCTCACATAGTAAGAAAGTTGATAGGAGGAAATATAGTGCGACGTGCAAAAAAGCCTGTATTCTTCGTGGTCTTCATACTGATATTCGCCTTTGCGTACTTAACGATAATGGGCGTACATTACTTTTACGGAGACTCGCAGTTTACAGTCATAAAGAGCGTAAATGAGATAAGGTGGGGCATAGACATCCGAGGCGGTGTCAATGCAACGTTCGGTCCCGCCGATGACTACGAAGCTACCGAGGACGACATGAACTCGGCTAAGGCAGTTATCGAACAGAGACTTCTGAACCTTAACATCACCGACAGCGAAGTTTATGTCGACTACAACAAGAACAAAGTCATCGTGTCATTCCCGTGGCAGGCAGGGGAGTCGGATTTCGATCCCGAACAGGCTGTCAGCGAACTCGGCGAGACTGCTATCCTGCGCTTTGTCAAAGGCTCTGAGCAGACGGGCGAGGAGATAATGACAGGTCAGCAGGTAACTAAGGCGGAAGCAGGCGGTTACGACGGCGACAACGGCGAGACTAACTGGGTAGTCAGCCTGACGCTCGACTCTGACGGAACACAGGCATTCTCAGATGCCACCACCGAACTTGCAGGAAACGGCGACATCTCTATCTGGATGGACGACACAATGATCTCCGATGCGAACGTAAACGAGCCTATCACAGGCGGAAAGGCTCAGATCTCGGGCAACTTCACCTATGAAGAAGCCAAGGCGCTCGCTGACAAGATAAACGCAGGTTCTCTGCCCTTCAAGCTTGTCGCAACAAGCACAAACATCATCAGCCCGACCCTCGGCACAGGTGCGCTGTCCGCAATGCTCATGGCAGGACTTATCGCATTCGGCTTCGTGGCTGTTTACCTCATCATCTTTTACAGACTGCCCGGCTTTGTTGCAGTTCTCGCACTTGTCGGTCAGGTAACAGGCTCGCTCGCCTGCATTTCGGGCTTCTTCAAGGACTTCGAGAGCTTCACGCTCACTATCCCCGGTATCGCAGGTATTATCCTCTCGATCGGTATGGGCGTTGACGCAAACATCATCGTTGCAGAGCGCATCAAGGAAGAACTCCGCCTCGGCAAGACCCTGAACGGCGCTATCGAGCAGGGCTACAAGCGTGCATGGGCGGCAGTTTTCGACTCCAACATCACAGTAATCTTCGTTGCCGTTATCCTTATGGGAAGCTTCGGTTCGACCGACAGCGTGTTCGGCACACTTTTAAAGCCTTTCTTCATGGCGTTCGGCGCACAGATGGCAGGCACGATCTATTCGCTCGGCTACACACTGTTAGTCGGCATCATCACAAACTTCTTCTTCGGCATCTTCTGTTCAAGACTTATGCTCGAATCGCTTGCTAAGTTCAAGTGTTTCAGAAAGCGCAAGTTCTACGGTGTCAAGGAGGACGAAAAGCGTGCCCCCGCTCTCGAACAGAAGCGCTACAACGTTACAGGCAAGGGCAAGATCGTTTATACCATTTCCACCCTGCTGGTACTGCTTTTCGCAGGTCTGACTATCGCAGGTTTCCCCAAGATCGCTATCGAGTTCAAGGGCGGTACGCTCATCAGCTACACCTTTGAGGGAAGCATCGACAACTCCGAGGTCGAGACTCTCGTCAAGGACACTATCGGCGAAAGCTGCACCGTTACTCAGGGTAAGGATATGACGAGCGGCAAGGACACTCTCCAGCTCAGCTTCTCCTCCAAGGGCGGTATCGACGACGCTAAGCAGGAACAGTTAAAGACTGCTATCACCGAGAAATTCACCGACAACAATGTTGAAACTCTTGAATCCACAAACGTTTCCGCAACAAACGGCAAGACCTTCTTCGCTAAGTGCTTAGTGGCTCTGCTCCTTGCGATCGTTGTCATGATAATCTATATCGGACTGCGTTTCCGCAACATCGGCGGTATTTCCGCAGGTGCATTCTCAGTCGTTGCACTTCTCCACGATATGATAATGGTTTACGGTGCGTTCGTTGTATTTGGCTTCGACATCAGCTCCAACTTCATCGCAGTTCTGCTGACGATCATGGGTTACTCGATAAACTCGACTATCATCATCTATGACCGTATCCGTGAGAACAAGCGTCTGTACGGCAAAAAGCTGGACATTCAGGAACTCACCAATATGTCTATCACGCAGACTATCACCAGAAATATCCACACCAACGTCACCACGATCTCTGTTATGATAATCGTGACAGTCGTTTGCTCGCTGAAAGGCGTTTCCTCGATCATGAGCTTCTCGCTCCCGATGATCGTTGGTATGCTTTCGGGTGTTTACACTTCCATGTGCCTTGCTCCGTCCCTCTGGGTCGCATGGCAGAAGCACGTTGAGAAGAAGAACCCCGACAAGTCTTTCAAGTCTCAGGGCAAAAAGAAAAAGTCCACTTACAAGGACACAGGCTACGGCGTAGGCGCTCAGGTCTGATACAAAAAAATAATAACGGCATTACAGTGATAAAAAGCTGTAATGCCGTTTTTTTATTTCTTGCGTTTTGAGGACAGTCCCAGCAGATTTTTTATGCCGATAGCCGTGAGCGCTCCGCACAAGAGCGTCAGGAAGAACACGAATACCTTTACTCCGACATCGTGCGAGATAGCTATCTCACGCATAAGCATCATGAGAAAGAGCAAAGTTGACGGTATGCCGATGATCGTGAGCAAAAGCCCGACTATGCGGCTTGCTGCCGAGGGTTTGTTTTGCGGCGCAGATGCCGTGTTCGGTGTAAGCTGAACTCCGCAGTTGGGACATACCAGCGCTTCGCCGTTTATCACTTGTCCGCAGGTGGAACACGCTTTGCGGTAGACAGGCGCAGGCGGCGGCGCAGCCACTGTCACATTCACACGGTTTGGAGCAGGCTGGACGTTGTTCTGAAAAGGCGGAACGTTCTGTATCGGTGTGTTCATATTTGGCGGATCAACTTTTCCGCCGCATGAAGAGCAGTAGACCTGCCGGGGGTCATCGGCGACAGCACCGCAGTTGTAGCAATATCTCATAATATTCACCTCAATAATATTATAACAGAAACGTAAAGAACTGTCAAGAAAAAAGTCTGCCGTTTGTATACAGCAGACTTTAAAGTTGCAATATTTGAATATCAGCCGTTGTTCTGTTCAGCCATTTCGATAGCTTTATCAACTGTCGCAGACTCAGAGAGCAAAGCGATGATAGCATCGGAATATTTCTCAACAGTCATTACCGATGTGAACATTACCGCATTTATCTGCGCTTTTGTCGGAACAGTGTCCTCACAGCAGTGAGTTGTCTTGTAGATCAGCTGACCGTCATCGAAGTCCATTTCAAAACTGCCGAGAAGCAGATGATAGTTCACTTTTGTGATGAACTCAACTGTTCTCATGCGAACTTCTTCCTGAGCATTTGCAGGTATCACCACGTTAAACGTGAATGTTGACTGATTTATCGCAAAATAAGTTATGTAGTACTCAAACTTGCTTTCCGAGCCGAAACCCAGCTTAACAATGCCGTCTTCCTCGATAAGATCATATTTCCAGCTATTGTCATCAAGATAGCCGCAGACAGCGTTGAGTATATCCTTGTTGTAATCTTTCATATTGACCCTCCAAATGAAATAATGATATGTATTATTATACCACTTTATCAAATGTATGTCAATAGCTTTTAGTCAGAATTAACAAAAAAGTCTTATTCATTCTCAGTAATGCAGATGCGTTTTAATCTCTCACGGGCAACTTTGATGTGTTCCGATTCACTTCTTCCGCATCTTGGGCACTTGTCGCCGATTATGCCTGTGTAGCCGCAAACGGGGTCACGGTCAACGGGGTGGTTTATCGAGCCGTAGCCGATGCCTTGTTCTTTCATGTAGCGGATTATTTTCTCGAACGCAGGCAGATTGTTGAGCGGGTCGCCGTCAAGTTCGATATAGCTGATGTGACCTGCGTTTGTGAGCGCATGATAGGGCGCTTCGATCTCGATCTTTTTGTAAGCGTTGATCGGGTAGTAAACAGGCACATGGAAAGAATTGGTATAGTAATCCTTGTCAGTAACGCCCTTGATATTGCCGTATCTCTCACGGTCGATCTTGATGAAGCGTCCCGAAAGTCCCTCGGCAGGGGTCGCAAGGAGCGAGAAGTTCAGACCACGGCGCTTAGATTCCTCGTCCATGCGCTTTCTCATATGCTCGACTATCTCGAGACCCAGCTTTCTTGAATTTTCGTCCTCGCCGTGGTGCTTGCCCGTCAGCGCAACAAGACATTCCGCAAGCCCGATGAAGCCCATGGAGAGCGTGCCGTGTTTCAGCACCTCGCCGACTTTATCGTTGACCGAAAGCTTTTCGCTGTCGATCCAGATGCCCTGACCCATGAGGAACGGATAGTTCTTAACACGCTTTTCCGACTGTATCTTGAAGCGGTGGAGAAGCTGTTCGATAATAAGGTCGGTGTATTTGTCGAGAAGCTCGAAGAAGTCGCCGATGTTGCGGTCGGCAAGAATGCCGAGGCGCGGCAGGTTTATGGTGGTGAAGGACAGGTTTCCACGTCCCGTGACGATCTCACGGCTGGGGTCGTAGACGTTGCCGATAACTCTTGTGCGGCAGCCCATGTAAGCTATCTCGGTGTCGGGGTCGCCCTTCTTGTAGTATTGGAGATTGAAAGGTGCGTCGATGAACGAGAAGTTCGGGAACAGGCGCTTTGCGGAAACACGGCAGGCGAGCTTGAACAGGTCGTAGTTGGGGTCGGTGGGGTCGTAGTTCACGCCGTCCTTGACCTTGAAAATGTGTATCGGGAAGATAGGCGTTTCGCCGTTGCCAAGACCTGCCTCCTGTGCGAGCAGGACGTTCCTGATGACCATTCTGCCCTCGATAGAAGTGTCAGTGCCGTAGTTTATGGACGAGAACGGAGTTTGTGCGCCTGCACGGGAATTCATAGTATTCAGGTTGTGGATAAGCGCCTCCATTGCCTGATAGGTGGCACGGTCAGTCTCCTTAACGGAAGTCTTGTAAGCGAAATTTTGTATCTTCGTGACAGTTTCTTCATCGGCGAATGCGAGCAGATATTCATGCTCCGCTTCGGTGTAGCCGTTATCGTTAGCAAGAGTGGGTATGATGCCTTTTTCGGTGCGTATCTTGTCCATTATCTGAACAACGGTATCGTAGGAATCCTCAACGCCTGCCATGAGTGCGAGCGAGCGGTGAACATTGTCTCTGTAACGGTGAGCGAAAGTCTTTTTAACACCCTCCGCCATGTCGTAGTCGAATTTGGGGATAGACTGTCCGCCGTGCTGGTCGTTCTGGTTCGACTGGATAGCGATGCAGGCAAGAGCGGCATAGCTGGAAATATCGTTGGGCGTTCTGAGGAAGCCGTGACCCGTTGAGAAGCCGTTTGTGAACAGCTTAGTCAGGTCGATCTGGGTGCAGGTGGTAGTCAGCGTGTAGAAATCCAAGTCGTGGATATGGATAAAACCGTCAGCGTGTGCCTGAGCGTGCTTGCTGTCCAGCACATACATCTCGTAGAACTCCTTAGCACCGACAGAACCGTATTTGAGCATAGTACCCATTGCGGTGTCGCCGTCGATGTTGGCGTTTTCACGTTTGAGGTCATTGTCCTTAGCCGCCTTGAAAGTCAGGTCTTCATAGACTTTCATAAGGCGTGTGTTCATCTCTCTCGCCTTAGTCCTTTCGGAGCGGTAGAGGATATAAGACTTAGCCGTCTGAGCGTGACCCTCCTCGATAAGCACCTTTTCAACGCAGTCCTGGATTTCCTCAACAGTGGGGTTGGCGAGTTTCTTCTCCATGAGCAGGTCGCCCACCTTGCCTGCGAGCTGGAGCGCCTCTTCGTAGTTCTGACCGCCCACCGACTGTGCCGCCTTGAAAATGGCGTTTGCGATCTTCTCGATATTGAAGGTGACAAGTCTGCCGTCACGCTTCTGTATCTTGATTATCATAGCTATCAATCCTCCGTATATTCATCTTTTATCGAATTTCCTATTTTAAAACCGACCACAATATGTAGTATGTGAAAGGTGACTGTATTCAAGTATATAGTATTTTCACTTTAAAGTCAATTGGTTATTTGCACAATCGGGAAAGCATGATTGTATACAACCTGCACAAATCGCCTTTAACCAATTAACAATCAGCGCCGCAGTGGACACCAGACTGCAAAGCCGATGTCATTTGATAAAGCATAAGTGATACTATCAAGTATCATTCCTTGACACTATAAACAGCCGCACAGCCGTGACATATCCCGACAGAATATCCAATTCAAGTGCAGTAAAGTACAAAAAAACACACAGAACAAATGTTTTTTAGAATATCTGACGCTTATATAATTTATTAAAAAACGGTTCTGTAAAGTCAATGAACTTTACGTGAAATGACCGTTAAATAATATGTAAAGCAAATAACTTTACACTTAAACACAGCCGTCAAGCCAATATCTTTACACAAAAAAGCTGCTTTGAAAAAAACTTAAAGCAGCAAAACTATATTATTCGGCTATTCTTCTTCGTCCGCCTCGGAATTTTCTATCGTGCTGTGAGTGATGATGACCCCCTCGCCACGCTCTTTTTCGAGAACGTCCTCAAGGGAAGTGCTTGCCATATAAGCAAGGAACGTCAGCAGAAGAACGCCTGCCCACACGAGCAGGATAACTTCAATGCGCAGTCTCCCACGGCGCTTTTTCTTTTTTTTGGGGGTATTTTGCGGCTGAGCCATGTTCCTCACCTCCGAAACTTGAACGGCTTACTTTTTATTATACAGTATTCTCTTAAAAAAAGCAAGGGGATAAATTAATTTTTTTGAATTAGGTTGAAATAAATTTACCGATGTGATATAATAATTAGGCTGACTAACTGCGAGGTGACGAAAAAATGAAGATAGCTGTTGTTTTTACGGGCGGAACGATAGGCAGTAAAACGCACGGCGCTGAGATCTCTCTCGGGAAAGCGCCCTACACACTGCTTGACGGAGCAGGCTCGCCCGATGTTATATTTGACTGCCGTGAGCCATACACTGTATTGAGCGAGGAAATGACCGCCGAACACCTGTCGATGCTCAGTGATGCCGTGAAAGATGCGCAGAAAAGCGGTGCTGACGGCATCATCGTGACCCACGGGACTGATTCGCTGGTCTATTCTGCGGCATTTCTGGGGTACGTTTTTTCGGACAGCAAAGTTCCGATAGTGCTTGTTTCTTCGGGCTATCCGCTTGATGACGAACGTGCGAACGGCAGACAGAACTTTGCCGCCGCCGTCGAACTTGTCAGGAGCGGAGAAAAAGGCGTGTTTGCCGTGTGGCAGGCTGACGGCGTGTGCAAAGTCCACCAAGGTGTGCGCCTTGTGCGTCAGATGCCCTATGACGATCTGCTGACGAGTATAACGGGCGGCGAAATTCACGGCGAGCCGTTCCCCGTCCCCGAACAGCTTGACGGCTTCGGGAGGGTGCTTGCGATGCCTGTTCTGCCGTCAATGTTCTATCCCGATCTGAACGGCGTTTCGGCGGTACTGCTCACGGCTTACCACTCGGGGACGCTTTGTGCGGACGGGCGGTTTGCCGACTTCATGAGCCGTGCGCAGGCGCTCGGAGTGCCTGTTTTCATTGCAGGCGCAGGCGGCAGGACGGCTGACTACGAAACGGCGAAAAAATACAAGTCGCTGGGAGCAGTCCCCCTGCCAATGGCTTCGCCTGATACGATGTATGTCAAGCTTTGCCTTGCGGTGTCGCAGGAGCGGACGGCTGAGGGCATAAAACGGCTGATGCTGACCCCCTTTGCAGGGGACTTCGCCGAATAATTTATTAAGGAGAGTATGAAGATTGGAATTTCTGAAAGTAATACTGCTGGGAATAGTTGAGGGCATAACCGAATGGCTACCCGTCAGCAGTACGGGACACCTTATCCTTGCGAACGAATTCATCGGACTTAAAGCCACCGAGGAATTTCAGGAGATGTTCGATGTTGTCATTCAGCTGGGTGCGATAATGGCAGTCGTGGTGCTTTACTGGGGACAGCTTTTCCCCTTCGGCAAAAAGAACAACCCGAGACCGCTCGGCACTGACGGCTGGAAAGCGTACATAAAAACGGACATTTTCAGTATGTGGTTCAAGTGTCTTGCGGCGTGCCTGCCTGCGGCGGTCATAGGCGTTCTGTTCGATGACCTGTTCAACAAGATGTTCTATAACTGGCAGACGATAGCGATAATGCTGATACTTTTCGGCGTGATATTCATAATCGCCGAGCGCTTCAACAAGAACCGCAAGCCCGTGTTCAACTCGATAGAACAGATGCCCTACTGCGTGGCGCTCATGATAGGTGCGTTCCAGCTCATCGCCGCAGTTTTCCCGGGCACTTCACGTTCGGGCGCAACGATAGTCGGTGCGCTGATAATCGGCGTGAGCAGGACTGTTGCGGCGGAGTTCACATTTTTCCTTGCCGTGCCCGTCATGTTCGGTGCGAGCCTGCTGAAACTCGTGAAGTTCTTCGCTCACAGCGGTCACATGACAGGCACTGAGACTGCCCAGCTTCTTCTCGGAATGATAGTTGCGTTCGCAGTTTCAGTATTCGTCATAAAGTTCATGATGAACTACATCAAAAAGCACGATTTCACGGTGTTCGGCTGGTACAGGATAGTGCTGGGCGTGCTTGTCCTGCTGTATTTCGGGCTTGTCAAAGCATAAAAAGGAGCTATGTAAAAAAATGGACATTAAAATTGCAGGGCTTGTTGACGATTCGATCGTTGACGGTCCCGGGGTCAGATATGCGGTGTTCGTGCAGGGCTGTCCGCACCACTGCGAGGGCTGTCACAATCCCCAGACGTGGGACTTTGAGGGCGGCACTGTCATGACCGTTGAGGAGATATTTGAAAAGATAACCGCCGACAGGATGCTTGACGGCGTGACTTTCTCGGGCGGCGAGCCGTTCTGTCAGTGCAAGCCGCTGGTCTGTCTTGCGGATATGCTGAGAAAGCACCGCCCCGACATCAATATTATTTCCTATACGGGCTTTGAGTTTGAATACCTTACCGCTCATGCGACCGAGGAAAACGGATATATGAAACTGCTCGAACGCCTTGACGGACTTGTGGACGGCAGGTTCGTTCTTGAAAAGCGTTCGCTGGAACTGAGTTTCAGAGGCAGTTCAAATCAGCGATTTCTCGATGTTCCCGCATCGCTCAGAGAGGGCAGGGCAGTCGAGATGCGTGACGACTGGAACGACATTGAATTAAAGTTAATATAAATTTAATAGTATTTTTCTAAGGTTTTTGTAGAATAGGCTTTCTTAGTATGTTATAATTTTATCAATTAAAGTAGTATCATGTTATTTGGATAATGGGGTAATAATTGTTTTAAGGAGAGAGCCGAATGTCAGTGAACAGATTTATGATAAATATTGACGAAGCTGTCCGTTATATGGGCTACCGTGAGCCGCCCGATGAAGCACAGATGAAAACGATAACAGCCCTTGCGGCACTGCTTGAACATGAGCTTAAACCTGCCGTGGTCTACCGTGTTTTCCCGATAGGATTTATCGAGGGAGCGGTGGAACTCAAAGGCACAAAACTCAGATTTATCGGCAATTCGATAAGAGAACACCTTGCCTGCTGTGACAGTGTGGTGGTAATGTGCGTGACCGTTTCTTCAAGGGCGGACGAACTCATAAGGCTCAAAGAGCGTGAGGATATTGCGCTGGGATTCATGACCGACTGCCTTGCGTCTGCGGCGGTAGAAGCCGTGTGCAGTGAAGTCGAAACGGAACTTGCGAACAAGTTTTCCACAAAGTTCTTCACATGGCGTTTTTCCCCCGGTTACGGCGATTTTCCGCTCGAAACTCAGCCGCATATCATCGAACTTCTCAACGCAGGAAAGCGTGCGGGCGTGACCTGCACACCCTCGTCAATGCTTATCCCCTCAAAATCCGTCACTGCGGTCATCGGTCTGTCCGACCTGCCGATCGACAAGGGCAGGAGGGGCTGTGTCGTCTGCAATCTTTCAAAGACCTGTGATTTCAGAAAACGAGGTGTAAGGTGTGGAACTTAAAAAGCTCCTGTCACAAAAAGAATTTCTATTTTTAGACGGCGGAATGGGCACTATGCTCCAGAGCGCAGGGCTTGAAGCAGGCGAGATACCCGAACTGCTCAACCTTGACCGTCCCGAACTTATCGAGGATATACATTTAAAATACATAAACGCAGGTTCAGATATTTTTTACTGCAACACTTTCGGCGCAAACAGATACAAGCTCGCAAAGTCGGGCAAAACTGTTGCCGAGATAATCGGCGCTGCGGTGGAGATAGGAAACCGTGCGAAGAAAAAGGCAGACAGGGAAGTTTTCTGCGCTCTTGACATCGGTCCTATCGGTCAGATGATCGAGCCTAACGGAACGATGCTCTTTGACGAAGCGTATGATATTTTCAGGGAAATGATAGTTGCAGGAAAAGATGCGGACATCATCGTACTTGAAACCATGACCGACCTGCTCGAAGCTAAGGCGGCACTTCTCGCCGCAAAGGAAAACAGTGACCTGCCCGTTATCGTCACCATGACTTTCGAGGAGAATATGCGTACTTTCACGGGCTGTTGCATCGAGTCTATGGCTATGACGCTGGGGGGCTTGGGCGCAGATGCGATAGGCATAAACTGTTCGCTGGGTCCCCGTGAGCTGTTCCCCTCGGTGGAGAAGCTTTGCGGCTGTACGAATCTTCCTGTCGTGATAAAGCCGAACGCAGGCTTGCCCGACCCTGTTACCAACGAATACAATGTTATGCCCGAGGAATTTGCAGAACTTCTCGTCAAGATGATACCCCTCGGCATAAAGATAGTCGGCGGCTGCTGCGGCACGAACCCCGATTACATAGCCGCAACCGTCAAAGCCTTTGAGGGCAGAAAGTGCGAGGCTGTCACCAAAACGCTCCCCTCTGCGGTTTGCAGTGCTTCAAATGCGGTCATCATCGACTGCCCGAGGATAATCGGCGAGCGCATAAACCCCACGGGCAAAAAGCGCTTCAAGCAGGCACTTCAGGAGCATGACCTTGACTACATATGCAATCAGGCGATAGAGCAGATAGACGCAGGCGCAGAGATACTTGACGTGAACGTTGGTCTGCCCGGCATTGACGAGCGTGAGATGATGCTCAGCGCCATAAGAGCCGTTCAGGGCATATGCGACACCCCTTTGCAGATAGATTCCTCTATCCCCGAGGTGCTTGATTCCGCACTGAGGATATACAGCGGAAAACCGATAGTCAACTCGGTAAACGGCGAAGAAAAGTCGCTGTCGGCTATCCTGCCGCTCGTTGCGAAATATGGTGCGGCAGTCGTGGGCTTGTGCCTTGACGAGGACGGCATACCGAAAACGATCGAGGGCAGAGTGGCGATAGCCGAGAAGATCTGCAAGCGTGCCGATGCACTCGGGATACCCAGAAGCGACATCTGTATCGACTGCCTGACGCTCACCTGTTCGGCGGAGCAGGAGGCGGCTATGCAGACTATCGAGGCGCTCCGCATATGCAAGGAAAAGCTGGGCGTGCGCACCGTTCTCGGCGTGTCGAACATAAGTTTCGGACTCCCTCAGCGTGAGATAGTCAACCGCACGTTCCTGACAATGGCGCTGACAAAGGGTCTTGACCTGCCTATCATGAACCCGAACATCGCTTCGATGACTTCGGCGGTCAGAGCGTACAGACTTCTTGCGAATATCGACAAGAACGCTAAGGAGTTTGTCGAGAATTACGGCGGCGACACGGCGGCATCTTCTCAGCCTGCCGTTAAGCAGGAGGATATGACCCTCGGCTACGCCATGAGCCACGGACTTAAAAACGATGCGGCGCAGATAACCGCAAAGCTTCTGGAGACTACCGAAGCCATGGAGATAGTCAATAACATTCTTATCCCCGAACTTGACAAAACGGGCGCAGAGTTTGAAAAAGGCAAAATTTTCCTGCCCCAGCTTATAATGACCGCAGGCGTTGCGCAAAGCTGTTTTGAAGTGATAAAGCAGAGTATGCTCAAAAGCGGCGGCGCAGGCGTTTCAAAGGGAAAGATCGTGCTTTGCACTGTCAAGGGCGATGTTCACGATATAGGCAAGAATATCGTGAAAGTCATGCTCGAAAATTACGGCTTCACGGTCATTGACTTAGGCAAAGACGTTGACCCTCAGCTTGTTGTCGATGCGGCGATAGAGCATGATGTCAAGCTTGTGGGGCTGAGTGCGCTCATGACCACCACCCTCAAAGGCATGGAGGACACGATAAAGCTTCTCCGTCAGCACCACGAATGTAAAATAATGGTAGGCGGTGCGGTGCTTACCCCCGATTACGCCGCACAGATAGGCGCTGATTACTACGCAAAGGACGCTAAACAGTCCTGCGACATCGCCAAGGAAGTTTACGGTGACTGACATGGAAACACTCATAAAGCTTTGCGGCATGACCACCGAGGAGGACATTTCACTTGTCAACAGGCTGAGACCCGAGTATGTCGGTTTCGTGCTGTTTTTCCCGAAAAGCCGCAGAAATCTGACGCTTGAACGTGCGGAAGAACTTGTGCGCAGGCTTGACGGCATAAAGGCAGTCGCCGTGACCGTTTCGCCTACTCCCGAACAGGTAAAAGCGATAAGCGGCGCAGGCTTTGACATGATACAGATACACGGTGAACTGTCCGATGAAACGTACAATTGCTGTGAACTGCCGATAATTCGTGCATTTAATGATGCGGACGAAGCCGAGCTTGAACGGTGCAAGAGCCTTGACAAAATAGTGACATTCCTGTTCGATGCGGCAGAGCCGGGGAGCGGCAGGACTTTCGACTGGGACAAGCTGAAAACGCTTGACACGGCAGGGCGAAAGCTGTTTTTGGCAGGCGGTCTGAACCCCGATAACGTTCGCCGTGCGATAGAAGCGGTACACCCTGACGGCGTTGACGTGAGCAGCGGCATCGAACGTCCCCAAGGCGGCAAAGATGCGGTTCTTGCGGAAGGGTTCGTGCGCAGTGTACGCAATATATAACTGTACGATGTAACGGACTATTGATAATGATAGTCCGTTTTTTTACGCATGTCTGAGGTGTGAGAACAGTTCGGTTATCCCGAAAGTGTATGTTATTTCCGTGTCAGTGTCCGTGTCCTTTGAAGATGCGGCGGCGGCTGTGAACTGCGGGAAAAACAGGCAGTCTTTCGGCGTTTCGGCGCTC
The DNA here is from genome assembly GCA_947169885.1 of uncultured Ruminococcus sp. Taxonomy (GTDB): domain Bacteria; phylum Bacillota; class Clostridia; order Oscillospirales; family Ruminococcaceae; genus YE71. The sequence continues at coordinate 18,301 of CAMVRM010000021.1, read as the reverse complement.
GCAGGTGTCCTGACCGCCGACAATACCAGCGCCCCCAGCATAGTCAGCATCAAAAACAGTTTTGCAATGTCATTTCTGTCCATAATTTCGTACTCCTTTTTGGTTTGATGTTATGATTATTGACACATTGCAAAAAAATTATACCGCTGTACTGTGATTTTTTTTTATCGGTATTAAAAAGAATTGTGTATTTTTTACTTGACATATCAGCCTGAATATTGTATAATTATGATGTATGATAATAAATGACATCGAACTTTGATAGATTAAAGAGGTTGATAAAATGAAAACAAGACTTCTTGCGGCAGTGAGTGCCTGCCTTTTGCTCTCCGCTCAGGCGCTGACCGTTTCCGCAGATTACGGCTGGGACGACGGCTACACCGACTATGGCTACACCGATTACGGCACGGGCGACTACGACACATGGGATGACGGTACTGCCGATTACGGCTACACCGACCAGACAGCTTCCGCCGATGACGATACGGGCTATTACACAAGCACCGACTCAGATTCGAGTTCTGCGAGCGATGATGTTCCCCTTGTTGACCCGTTCAAAGATGCGCCTTTCACCGTAAAGCTCACCCCGACCAAGATCGCCGACAAGAAATTTTCTGCCGAACTGTTTATTGACGGCAATACAGATGTTTCAGCCGCCGACCTGACGATAACTTATGACAGCAAGGTGCTGAAACTCAACAAGACCACTATCAGCAAGAAGGTAAAAGGCACGCTTGCCGCCGCCGAGACTTCCCCGGGAACTGTTCAGCTGCAATACACAAGTGACGGCGGTACGCAGACATATGACGAAAGCTCCGAGACTGACAGCACCGACTCTGCGGCTGAGACAAAGCCGGGGTATCTTGTGCTGGATTTTGAGATAATAGATACGACCGAGCGCTCGACCGTGCTTTACATAACCGTTAATTCTCTGCGTGACATGAGCATGACCGAGGTGACATACCGTGCAGACGGCACGATAATCCAGATCGAGGGCGCAGTCCCCGTTGATGCGGCGGCTGACGAGTCGATGTATACCGAACTGCGTGTTGCTCGCTCCGATTCAAAGATACTGTTCGATTCGATCGGGCTTCAGAACGTCAAGAAGGCAACTCTGTCCGATGCGACTATCGCCACGGCTGACGAAAAGGGTCTGACAACTCTTGCAGACGGTCTGACGAACATGACCGTTGAGTTCAATGACGGCAGTGTGAAATATTACAGGCTGGTAGTTACCGAGACTGCGCCCGTTGTCACAACTCAGGCGGCAGAGAGCGCCGCACCTTCCGAAGTTCAGCCTGCCGCCGCAGAGACTGAGGCAGTCGCAGTTGCTGACGGCGAGATCGTCAAGACACAGACAAAGAGCAATGAAAAGGTAAAATATCTTATCATCTATATAGCTGTTATACTTGGTATCATTGCAATATTTGCGGAGTTTTTCTTCTTTTTCGGCAACCCCTACAAGCGTGCGTTTGCGCTCATGAGCAAGCGTAAGAGCGAAAAGGATGCCATGCAGGAAGCGCTCTACGGCGATGATGACACCTATCCGAATGATGAGAATAACTCAGCTGACGGAGAGGATACCGAATATCCCGATGAGGAAGAAGATACCGGGGAGGAAGCCGAAGATAACGGCGAGAACGAGGAAACCGAAGCGACTTCCGAGGACGAGGAGCATTCCGACGAACAGCCCGAGGAAGAACCCGACGAGGACTAATAAAATAACCCCTGATAAATCGACGACGGCAGACTCTTTCGTGTCTGCCGTCTATATTTTTCCCCGTCATATTCTGTTTTGGCTGGAATGTCACTGTCTGCAATAATTACAATTCGGTAACATTCAGTAACAAAAGTATAACACAAATAACCGCCGCAGTCAATACACGTATTCATAGAATTTTTACGCATAAATTTGTGCATAATAACAAAAACGGCTCTCGGCGTGAAAGTCTGAGAGCCGTTTTCTTCATTGGAGAATGTCTGCGATGCTGTCAGCGATGTCGGTGAAAGCGGTTATCGCCCGGGAAGTTTTGCGTTTAAGCCTTTTCATGGTGCGTTTTTTCTTGTCCGTCAGCGCATAGACCATGCTCCCGACCGCTATCCCTGCGCTCAGACCCTTGCTTATTGCCGAAATACTCATAAGTCAACACTCCTTTTTCTATTAAGTTCATTAACATTTTTCCCTAAAAAAACGGAGTATATCCACGGAAAATTCAGGCAAAAAAACATTATTGACAATCCTGTATCATTATGCTATAATAGGTACTGAATTTCAAAAAGGAGCAGGATATGACAACGCTTACGACAAAACGCCTTAAAATTTATCCGATGACCTGCGAACAGATGAAGCAGGCAGTAAGCGCCGAGTGCGACCCCGAACTCAGGTGCGCCTATTCGCAGATGCTTGAACTTTCCGTTCAGTTCTCCGAGAGCTGCGAGTGGTACGCAATGTGGCGTGTTGAACGGCTTGACGGCACGGCAGTCGGCGATTTTTGCTTTAAGGGCGAAAACGGCGGCTTTCCCGAAGTGGGTTACGGTATATATGACGAATATCAAGGAAACGGTTACGCCACGGAAGCTTTGACGGCACTTGTCGAGTGGGCTTTTTCGCACGAAGATGTCAAAGCCGTTGAAGCCGAAGCCGCCGCCGATAATATCCCCTCGCAGAAAGTCCTTGAAAAATGCGGATTCGTGAAAAACGGCGTTATCGGTGACGAGGGCGAACGCTTCACACGAAAAAGGAGTTGAGCAGATGTTTGTATGTCCCGTCTGCAAAGGCAGGCTCAAAGAGAATAAGTTCGGATATTCCTGCAAAAAGGGTCATCGGTTCGACACGGCGGCGCAGGGCTACGTCAATCTTCTGAGCGCAAAGCACGCCCCCGAGAGCGCAGGCGACAACCCCATGATGATAAAGGCTCGCACGGATTTTCTGGAACTCAACGCTTACCGAAAGCTTGCAGAAACGGTGGCGGAGATCATCGCAAAACGCACCTGCGCCGCCGATGCTCCCGAGGTGCTTGACTGCGGCTGCGGCGAGGGCTATTACACGAACATCTACGCCGCACGCAACCCGAAAGCGAACGTCTACGGCATGGACTTGTCAAAGTCGGGGGTGAAGCACGCCGCTTCAAAGGCTCGTGAACTGGGGCTTGCGAACGTGCGGTTTGCGGCGGCTTCCTGCTTTGAACTGCCGTTTGCGGACAGATCGGCTGACCTTATCGTGTGTACTTTTGCGCCTGTCAGCAACGATGAATACGCAAGAGTGCTGAAAAAATGCGGCAGTCTCGTTATCGTGTGTCCCTCGCCCAAGCACCTTTTTGAACTCAAATCGGTCATTTATGACAAGCCGTATCTCAATCAGCCCAACGATTACAAGCTGAAAAACTTTGCGCCTGCCGACAGCGTTCGCCTTGAATATCAGGCGCATCTGCCGTCACAAAAGGCGATAGCCGACCTTTTCACCATGACCCCTTATTACTACAAATCCCCGAAAGAGGGCGTGGAGCGGCTTGAAAAACTCGCTGAGCTTGACGTGACCTGCGGCTTTGACATTCTTGTTTTCAGGAAAAAATGAAAGGACAAACTCAATGGTGATCTCAAACAATGATTTTTTCTGCAAGGGCTACACATGGGGCTTTTACTCGGGAAGCGGCGCTTACTCAACACCGCAGGCTGAACGCTCCATGGAGCGCCTTGCATCTGACGGGCTGAACTGGATATGTATACCCGTCAACTGCTTTCAGGAGGCTTATCACTCGCTGAATATTTTCGCAAAATTCGGGCGCACCCAGTCGGACGATGAAGTCCGCTTTGCCATAAGAAAGGCAAAAAAGCTGGGGCTGAAAGTCTGCCTGAAACCCATGGTCGACTGCCTTGACGGTGTGTGGCGTGCAAGGATAAATTTTCCGCCCGAAAAGCAGAAGATGTGGGAAACGTGGTTCAGGAACTACACGCTGTTCATGTGCCACTATGCCGCTATCGCCGAGCAGGAGGGCTGTGAGATGCTCTGCACGGGCTGTGAAATGGCAGGAATGGATTCGCAGGCGGCTCGCTGTGTCACGATGATAGAGGAAGTGCGCAAGGTCTATCACGGGCTTATCATGCACAACGTAAACCACGGCGATGAGATGCGTTTTCCGTGGCTGACGGCGGTGGACGTTATCGGCATCTCGGCGTATTACCCCTGCACGACCCCTGCCGACAGGTCGCTGACTGCTATGAAAGCGGTGTGGGACGCTCAGGTGGAAAAGCTGGAGAAAGTCCATGAGCATTACGGCAAGCCTGTCATGTTCGCCGAGATAGGTATGCGCAGTATAAGCGGCTGTTCGCAGTATCCGTGGGAGTTCCGCTATGACCCCGGGGAGAAGCCCGACGAGCAGGAACAGGCAGATTTCTACGAAGCGGCTATCTCGTCAAGCTTTGACAAGCCGTGGTTCAGGGGCTATTTCTGGTGGGACTGGAAAGCCGTTATCCCCGAGGAAGAAAAAGCGCACGAAAACCACGATTTCACCTGCTACGGAAAGAAAGCCGAGCAAGTCATGAAAGAATGGTACAAAAAAATAGACAGATAAAAACAAACTGCAAGCCGCCAAAAAAGACGGTTTGCAGTTTAATATTTTTATAATATACGGTGAAGCCGCACCATATCCGTTATCTATTCTCTGTTCTCTTTTATCTGTTCAAGCGCTTGTTTCCATGCCGTGAAAAGTTCACGATGACCGCCGAGAGTGCCGTGTGAGCCGTCGAGGGTGTCCATTTTTATGCCCGTTGCGGCGAGGTCGGCGACATCAACTCCCGAACTCTTGCAGACACGGCGTATAACATCGCTGTAAGTGTCCAGAGAAACGCCCTGCTCGTTGACGTTGAGCCGTTCGGAAATATCGGGACGGTAGAAAACATAAGTCGGGAGCAGAGTTGCGCAGACTATCCGAGAGTCGGGATAAGTGCGTTTCAGGCGTTCGAGCATAAGGGCGCAGGCGCTTTCAAAGCTGTCGGGGGGAACGCAGAAACCGTAATCGTTGTACCCGAGATAGACGAGGATAAGTTCGGGGGTGCGGTCGGTTTTCAGTGCGTCGATGCGTTCCTGCGAACAGCCCGAGGGGAACTCATCGCCCGTGACCCTGCTCCCCGAGTAAGAGGCATTGACGAGCAGTTCCCAGCCATTGTCGGCAAGAAGTCTGCCCCACCAAGTCTCGTCAGCGCTCATAAGGCTGTTGAGCATCCTGTGTGCGAGGTCGTAAAAAACGAGGTAGCCCTCGGGGTTCATATTTTCATATGTGCTTATAGAATCGCCGAATATCGAAACTAGCATAGTTATCCCTCCAAGAAAAGAAATAAGAAAACAGTTATATTTCATAAATTTATTATACCACATACTATTTATAATGTCAACAATTTAAAATAAGAACAGCAAAATTACAGTTCACGTCAGTTATTTCTTATTTCTTATCTCTAATTTCTTATTTCATGATGTCATGTTGTTTTGTAAAATACTGTAAAAATCTATATGAGGTATATTATTTTTCTTACGAATTTCTTAAATTCTCGGCGGCTTATTGACAGATGATTTTTTTGTGATATAATTAACAATGTGGAGTACACAGAACGTACCCGCATAAAAAGATAAAAGGGAGGACACAAAATGTCAGTAGGAAGGAAGATCGCAGCAGCGGTCATAACAGTGGCGATAGCCGCAGGCGCAGGGTTTGCAGGCTATAAGTACTGGAAGAAGAACGATGTGCCGAAAGTTGACGGCACTGTGTATGTGCAGAAAGTCTCGGAAGTCATGAGCAACTCGGGGCTTGGACTGTCGGGAATGCGTTTCACGGGGGTAGTTGAAGCGCAGAAGACCGAAGATGTCAAGTATGACAGCACCAAAACTATCAAGTCTATCTCGGTAAAGGTGGGCGATGAGGTCAAAAAAGGCGATGAACTGTTCGTCTATGACGTGGAACAGATGAACCTTGAACTTGACAGCGCCGTTATCGAAGCCGAACGCCTTGAATACGAGGTCGAGACAAAGAAAAAAGAACTCGAAGAAATGGAAAAATTAAAGGCTAAGGCTAATCAGGAAGAAGCTGTGTCGCTGGAAGCGGATATACTGTCTCTCAAAAGCGACATCGCAACTTCCGAATACGAGATAAAGACTAAACACGCCGCAAACGAAAAACTGAAAAAGTCGATAAAGAACGCATCTGTCACCGCACCGACTGACGGCATTATCAAAGAGGTCGCCGATCTCAATAACATGGAAACGCTGTCGGAAAATATCGTGGTGCGCATCTCAAAGGGCGATAACTACGTGCTGAAAGGCACTGTCAATGAGATGACTATCAACACGCTTTATGTGGGTATGCCCGTTATCATAAGGTCGAGGATAGACGAAAAAACATGGAACGGCACTATCTCGGTCATCGACACCAACCCCAAAAAGTCGGAGGAAGATTATTACGATGAGGGCGAGGCTTCTCAAAGTTCAAAGTACAGCTTTACGATCGAGCCTGAAACGCTTGACGGTCTGATGCTGGGTCAGCATATCATCATCGAGCCTGACTTCAACATGGGCGCTGAGGTCAAGGAGAAAAAGGGCATATGGATCTATTCCGACTATCTGATCGAGGAGGACGGCAAAACGTTCGTCTGGGTCAAGGGCGAAAAGGACAGGATCGAAAAGCGTGAAGTGACTGTCGGCGAACGTGACGAGGAAATGGGCGACTGCGAGATAAAGAGCGGTCTTAAAAAGGATGACAGCATCGCTTATCCTATGGGCAAGATAGAAGTCGGAATGGCTGTCACAAATAACATTGAGGAAATGGATATTCCCGAAAATGACGTGGAAGATGAAGACTTCGGCGACGATGCCGACTTTGATGAATTTGAGGAAGACGGCGATTTTGAGGAGTTCGGCGAGGAAGTCGGTGAGTTTGAAGAAGAAGGCGGCATGGTCGAGGGCGAAGACGGCGAATTTGTTGAAGCTGACGGCGCTGAGGAAGAACTTCCCGAGGACGAAACAGAAGACAATGGTGACGGCATTGAAGCCGCTAAGGGTTAAGGCGGTGCGGCTATGTCGGATATAATTTTAGAATTAAAGAATGTTGACAAAGCGTATTACATCGACAAAGTTCCCGTGCCTGTGCTGAAAAACATAAATTTCTCTGTTTCTGACGGGGAGTATGTTGCGATAATGGGACCCTCGGGTTCGGGCAAGTCGACTATGATGAACATTATCGGCTGTCTTGACAAACAGACTTCGGGATACTTCTTCTTTGACGGCGAAGACGTTGCAAAGTGCCGTGACAAACAGCTTTCAGCCATAAGGAACAAGAAGATAGGCTTTGTGTTCCAGAACTTCAATCTTCTGCCGAGACAGTCGGCTCTTGAAAACGTGGAACTTCCGCTTTTGTATGCGGGCGTTAAGAAAAGCGAGCGCAGAAAGCGTGCAAAGGTCGCTCTGCAAAGGGTGGGTCTTGAAGAAAGGATGTATCACAAGCCCACACAGCTTTCAGGCGGTCAGAAGCAGAGAGTCGCTATCGCCCGTGCTATCGTGAACAAGCCGAGACTTCTGCTTGCGGACGAACCTACAGGCGCACTTGACACAAAGTCGGGCGAGCAGGTCATGAAGCTGTTCTCGGAACTCAACGATGAGGGCGTTTCTATCGTTATGATAACCCACGCTCAGGAGATAGCCCAGCGTGCAAAAAGAATAGTCTATATCCGTGACGGCGAACTGTTCACAGGAGAGGAGGCATAAGCAGTGAAGAAACTTATCATTACCCTGCTGTGTCTGGCGATAGTGGCAGCAGGCGGAAAATTCGGATACCAAAAATACAAGCAGAGCAAGGACGACAAGAGGATAGTCGATGTTGTTCCCGTGAGCATGATCTCAGAGGACATGGGCTGGATGGCTATGGAAAACAGCGAGCGCTATGATGCAAGAGTTGTCTCCTCGAACACTCAGACTGTCGGACTTGGCGCAGAAGACCAGATAAAGGAAGTAAAAGTCAAAGTCGGCGATTATGTCAAAAAAGGCGATGTTCTCTTAGAACTTGACACCACACGCCTTGAACTTGTCACCGCCCAGCAGAAAGCCGAGATAGGCGTTATCGAGGTCAACATCAAAAAGGGCAAAAGGGAACTTGAACGGCTCAAGACCCTGCTCCCCTCCGAGATGAAGCCTGCTGAGGTCATTTACGAAGAACCCGAAGAACCCGACTTTGAGGAGGAGTTCAGTTTTCCCGACAGTTCGTCCGAGGAAAGTTCCTCTTTCGAGTCGAGCGTTCCCGATGACGAACCCGAAATGAAGCTTATCGACAAGCTGGGTACTTACAGGCAGGCGAGCGGACAGGACGAGGACGGCGTGTTCCAATTCAACATGACCTTTGATGCGATAGTCGCAAAGCCATTCATGAGCGAGACGATACAGGGCAGGCGCAAGGCTGTCCTGAACGTTTACAGCGATGAGGGCGTTCTGCTCTATATGTGGGTGCTTGACGGCACTGACGAAAAGCTGACTGTCCATGACTGGACGGTGAACAACGGCGTTACTTTGTTCAATAACATGGTCAGCTATGACGGTTCGGGAGAGGGAACTTGCGGAGCGTTTTATGTCTACACAGGTCCTCAGCCGGGCGATGAACTTCCCGATGACGAAAGCTATCCCGATGATGAAAGCATTCCCGATGACGCTCATGACTTTGACCACAGCGAGTTCGATGACTTTGATTACGCTGATGACGGCGATGATTATTATTACGAAGAACCCGAGCCTGACGAGAACCGCAATGACAACACTCCCGTCAACGAGAACTATATGTACCCCCGTGCCGAGCTTGACAAGAAGATAAGAGAGCAGGAGAACGCCATAAAAGACCTTGAACTTGATCTTCGTGAGAAAAAGCTTGCGTTCGAGAACAGTCAGAAAAAGGTCAATGACGGCAGGATAGTTGCAAAGATAGACGGCATCGTTGCAAAGGTAGGCAAGGATAAGCTCGGCGGTTCCGAAGAAGAGGAATATTACGAGGACGAGGAATATTACGAGGAAGAAGAAATGTACGGTGACAGGTCTGACGAAAACTTAGACGAAGAGCCGGACTCCGATCTTGGCATTGATGATTCACTGCTGGATTCCTCTTACATAATAATCAGAGGCGATGAAGCGACAAACGTTGAGATAGAAGTCGGAGAACTTTCACTGCCGAAATTCACCGAGGGCGCAAAGTTTCAGGGCATGAATTATCAGACGGGTGAATCTTTCACCATAAGCGTGACGGGTGTTAAGGACGAGCCTGCATCTTACAGCAACTATAACTGGAGCGACAACCCAAACAGCAGTACATTCGTTGTAACGGGCAGGGTCGAGGAAGAAAACTCACTTGTTGTCGACAGCTGGATAGATGTTACCCCTCTTGTTGATTATGAAAAGATGGCGGAGGAACAGGAAAAATCAACTTCGCTCTTTGTCCCCATGTGGTATCTGCACCGTGAGGGTTCGGGATATTATGTCATGAAAGCGGACGAAAAAGGACTTCTCAAAAAGCAGTACGTCAAAACAGGCATCGAACTTTACGGCGAACTTGTCGAGGTAAAGGCAGGGCTTTCCACCAAGGACAAGATATGCTTCCCCTACGGCAAGGATGTCAAAGAGGGTGTCAGGACCCATGAGTCTGACGAGCCTGTCTCGATCTATGATGATTATTAAGGAGGGATGACCGTGATAGAAAACATCAGATTGTCCTTTCAGGGCATTTTTTCCCACAAGATACGTTCTTTCCTCACCATGCTGGGCATCATAATCGGCATTGCGGCTATCATTGCGATAGTCTCGACTATCAAGGGAACGAACGAGGAGATAAAAAACAACCTCATCGGTTCGGGCGAGAACACCGTCAAGATAACCCTTAAACAGGGCGACTCGGAAATGCAGTTCGAGTGGTCGGAGATACCTGACGGCGTGCCTGTTATCGACAAGAACGTTATAGACGAACTCAAAGCAGAGGACGGCATCGAGGACTGCACCGCTTACCGTATGCAGAATTATGTCGACAGCCTGTTCTATAACAACTCCATGCTTGAAGGCGGTTCGATATGCGGCGTTGACGACAGATACTTCGACACAATGGGCTTTCAGATAATGAAAGGCAAGGGCTTTGCCGAGCGTGACTACAAGGGCGACCGCAAGGTGTGTCTTGTCAATCCCTCGGTGGTGAAGTCGCTTTTCGGCGATGACGACCCCGTTGGCAAGACTTTGGAGATAAGCGGCGAACCGTTCACAGTGCTGGGCGTTGTGGTGAAAAGTTCGCAGTTCGAGCCTGTTATCAACAGCATTGACGATTACAAGATCTATTCCGAATCAGAGGGGAGCATGGTCTATATCCCCTCCGAGTGCTGGCCTATCATGTTCAAGTTCGACGTTCCGCAGAATGTTGTCATCAAGGCAGAAAGCACCGATGCCATGACGAACGCAGGCAAGGCAGCCGAGGAACTTCTGAACAGCCGGCTGTCAGTGAGCAAGGACTCCAACATCAAGTACAAGAGCGAGAACCTGCTCGAACAGGCTGAAAAGATGCAGAAACTCAGCGGCTCGACAAACAGTATGCTCATCTGGATAGCGAGCATATCCCTGCTTGTCGGCGGTATCGGCGTTATGAACATCATGCTCGTTTCCGTCACCGAAAGAACAAGGGAGATAGGCTTGAAGAAAGCGCTTGGCGCACGCAGAGGAAAGATACTCATGCAGTTCCTGACCGAAGCGAGCGTGCTGACCAGCATAGGCGGAATTATCGGCGTTGCGGCAGGCGTTGGGCTTGCGCAGGTCATCTCGAAAATGGCGGAAGTCCCCGTTGCTATCTCAACGCCTGCTATCGTTATCTCGGTAGTATTCTCAATGGCAGTCGGCATAGTTTTCGGGCTTCTCCCCTCGATCAAAGCCGCAAGACTTGACCCTATCGACGCACTCAGATATGAATAAGAAATAAGAAAGAGATAGTTCGTGTTTCGGACTGTCTCTTTTTTTATAGTTTTCGTCAAATATTCACACAAAGGGTATTGCTTTTTTGTGGCAAATGTGGTAAAATATATTTGGTATAGGCAATTTTTATAATGCAAAAGAAAGAAGGTAATCACATGAGAGAATTTGAGGAAAAACGTTTTGAAAGTTCGGACGGTCTGCATCAGAGTTTTTATATCGTTGTCCGTCCCGACGGCGAGCCGAAAGGCGTTGTTCAGATAGCACACGGAATGTGCGAATATATCGACCGCTACCGTGACTTCATGAACTATCTTGCGGATAACGGTTATGTTGCCTGCGGAAACGATCATCTGGGTCACGGTCAGACTGTTGATTCGCCTGCGGAACTGGGCTACTTCGCCCCCGAAAAAGGCTGGCAGCTCGTGGTGAACGATATGTTCAGGCTCACAAAGCTCATGAAAGAGGAATACCCCGACAAGCCTTTCTTCCTGATAGGTCACAGCATGGGAAGCTTTATGGCAAGGGCATACGCAGTCAAGCACGCAAGCGCCTGCAAGGGCTATATCTTCCTCGGCACGGGTGACGGCTTTGAGACTGACGTTAAAAAGATCACCTCAAAGGGCTTTGAAAAGGCTGAGGAAGTCGGGCAGGAGATAGACAAGAGCATCGGCGGCGAGAACGCAAAGAGAGTTGGCGAAAAGCTGTTCGATATGCTGTCGGGCAAGGAAAAGACTGTCGGCAAGGCGGCTATCACGATAATGCTCACTCAGGCAGAAGCGATAAAGCGTGTCAAGGGCGACAACGTGACAAGCCCTCTGCTTGACAAGATAGGTTTCAGCAAGTACAACGAGCGCATCGAAGACCCCAAGACCAACATCGACTGGGTGTCACGTGACGAGGAAGTTGTGGAAAAGTGCGTCGCTGACCCGCTGTGCAATTTCAAGTTCACCGTCAACGGCTATATGAACCTTGCGTCTGTTATGTATTACGTTTCGGACGACAGGTGGTATACGCATCTGCCGAAGGACATCCCCATGCTCCTTCTTGCAGGCACAGAAGACCCCGTTGGCAGTTACGGCGAGGGCGTGAAGAATGTATACAACAGAATGTGCGAGTACTGCTGTGACGCTTCAATGAAGCTTTACGAGGGCGCACGCCACGAACTTCTCAACGAGATAAACAAGGACGAGGTCTATGCGGATATTCTTTCGTTCCTTGATGCAAATATTTAACTGTACAAATAAAAGTACACCTCGGGAACAAAACAGGATATGCCGCACCTTTTCTGTTATCTGTCATCTTTCGCCGTTGTGCCCGAGGAGTTTGAAAGAGGGTCTGCTCATTGTTCTATAAAATAAAAAGCTTCGGGCTGACGGGGCTGAACGCCTTTCCCGTCACTGCTGAGATCGAGACAAGCAGGGAGCTGCCCGACTTTCAGATAATCGGTCTGGGCGATGCCGCTGTCAGAGAGTGCCGTGAACGCATGAAAAGCGCTTTCCGCACCTCGAAACTCAGCTTTCCCGAAGCAAGGGTGATAGTGAACCTTGCGCCTGCCGATGTGAAAAAGACGGGCACAGTCCATGACCTGTCTATCGCAATGGCGCTCGCCATGACACAGGGCTGGATACGCAGCTGCGATACCGAGCATACGGCTTTCATAGGCGAAGTGTCGCTGGGCGGCGAGGTCAGGGGAGTGCGCGGAGTTCTCCCCATGACGATCCTTGCACGTTCCCTCGGCATAACCGAGATGTATGTCCCCGAACAGAACGCCGCCGAAGCTTCGGTGGTCGAGGGCGTGAAGATATACGGCGTGAGCTGTCTCAGACAGCTTGTGGAACAGTTTGCGATAGGCGGAAAGATAAGCGTTCAGCCGCCTTATATCCCCGAGGATAAGCAGGAAGTGTTCCGTGCGGATTTCTGCGACATAAAGGGTCAGGAACTTGCAAAGCGTGCGCTGGAAATAGCCGCAAGCGGAGGACACAACGCACTGCTGATAGGCCCTCCCGGTTCGGGAAAATCCATGCTTGCAAAGGCTCTGCCGTCTATCCTGCCGAAAATGACTTTTGAAGAAGCCATAGCGACTACCAACGTTTATTCTGTCGCAGGCGAGATAGACCCCAAGCACCCGCTTGTCTCCGAAAGACCGTTCCGCTCGCCGCACCATACCGTTTCAACGGCAGGACTTTCGGGCGGCGGCAGTACTCCTCGCCCGGGCGAAATATCTCTTGCGCACAACGGCGTGCTGTTTCTGGACGAACTTCCCGAGTTCAACCGAAACGCTCTCGAAATTCTCCGTCAGCCGCTTGAAGACGGAAAGGTGACTATCTCCCGTGCGGCAGGCACGGTCACTTATCCGTCATCGTTCATGCTCATGGCGGCTATGAACCCCTGTCCCTGCGGTTATTACGGACACCCGAAAAGAAAATGCACCTGCAACCCGAAAAAAGTTGAAGCATATCTTTCAAGGATCTCGGGTCCCATGCTCGACAGGATAGACATAAACGTTGAAGCCGCATCGGTGGAGTTCGAGGATCTTTCTTCGGGCAAAAAGGCTGAAAGTTCGGCGGCTGTCCGTGAACGTGTTCAGGCGGCGAGGGATATTCAGACCGAACGCTACAAAGGCACTCCCGTCACCTGCAACGCCAAACTTACTCCCGACATGATGACAGAAGTGTGCGCCATGACCGACAACGCAAGAGCGGCGCTCAAACGTGTGTTCAACGCCTACGGAATGTCCGCACGAGCCTATGACAAGGTGCTTAAAGTCGCAAGGACGATCGCCGACCTTGACAGGAGCGAGGTTCTTGACGTGAAACACATCATCGAAGCGATAAGCTATCGCTCACTAGACCGCAAATACTGGACTAGGTGATTTCATATGATAATTTTTGGAACGTAAACGTTATCGTATGCTAATTTATCGAAAATAATGAATAATTTGTTAAATGTAACAAAGCCACTGGAATTTTATTGGTGATTATGATATAATAATTTTGTTATAGATATGCTCAAATCAGTGTCTAATATTTTTATGAGGTGATAATAATGACAGAAGAGATCAAAGCTCTTTACAAGCTGTGGTGCGAGAACGCCACGGAAGACCCCGACCTTTCGGCAGAACTGAAAAGCATCGAGGGTGACGAAGAAGCTATAATCGACCGTTTCTACCGTGACCTTGAATTCGGCACGGGCGGTCTCAGAGGCGTTATCGGTGCAGGTGCTTTCAGAATGAACATCTATACCGTAAGACGTGCAACTCAGGGTCTTGCAGACTATGTTAACGGCGATTTCGAGAACGGCTCGGTAGCTATCTCCTACGATTCACGCATCAAGTCGGAAGTTTTCGCAAGGGCTGCCGCAAGCGTGCTTGTCGCAAACGGCATCAAGGTATACATATACAAGGAGCTTATGCCTACTCCCATGCTCAGCTATGCAGTCCGCTATTTCGGCTGTTCCGCAGGCATCATGGTGACAGCTTCACACAACCCCGCAAAATACAACGGCTACAAGGTATACGGCTCTGACGGCTGTCAGATAACTCTTGACGTTGCGAACACAGTCATCGGCAAGATAGGCGAAGTTCCCATGTTCGGCGGCGCAAAGGTAGCTGACTTTGACAAGGCTGTTGCTGACGGCATGGTAGTTTTCATCGATGACAACTGCATTTCCGATTATCTCGCAGAGGTCAGAAAGCAGGGTATCCACACCGATCTCGTTGCAGACAGCGGTCTTAAAGTTGTCTACACTCCGCTCAACGGCACAGGCAACAAGCCCGTTCGTTCTATCCTCAACATGATCGGCGTTAAGGAAGTGACTGTCGTTCCCGAGCAGGAGAACCCCGACGGCAATTTCCCCACCTGTCCTTTCCCGAACCCCGAGATAAAAGAAGCCCTCGCTTACGGCTTGAAGCTGTGCGAGACAGTAAAGCCCGACCTTCTGCTTGCTACCGACCCCGACTGCGACAGAGTTGGTATCGCCGTTCCCTCGCCTGACGGAGAATATGTTCTGTTCTCGGGCAACGAGACAGGCGCACTTCTCATGGAGTATATTTGCAGTGAAAGAAAGGCACTCGGCACTATGCCCGAAAGACCTGTTGCAGTAAAGACTATCGTTTCCACCGACATCGTTAAGAAAATGGCGGAGGAATACGGCGTTGAACTGCGTGAAGTGCTGACAGGCTTCAAGTTCATCGGCGAGCAGATAGGTTTCCTCGAAGCTGACGGCGAGGCTGACAGATATATCTTCGGCTTTGAAGAAAGCTACGGCTATCTTGCAGGTTCTTATGTACGTGACAAGGACGCAGTTGTGGCTTCAATGCTCATCTGCGAAATGGCGGCATTCTACCGCACAAAGGGCATCTCGCTCCTTGACGCAAGAGACAGGATGTATGCTAAGTACGGCAACTACAAGCACTCTCAGGAATCTTTTGTATGCGAGGGCGCAAGCGGCATGGAGCGCATGAAGGAGATAATGTCCGACCTGCGCACCAACACCCCCAAGGAGATCGGCGGTCTGAAAGTCGAGAGCTTCGGCGATTATCTCGCATCTACCGAGACTTGCTTCAAGTGCGGAAAGGTAAGTAAGCTTGATCTCCCCAAGAGCGATGTCCTGACGTTCAGACTTGAGCAGGACGCTTCCGTTATCATCCGTCCCTCGGGCACAGAGCCTAAGATCAAGGCATATTACACCACTATCGGCGAGACTCGTGAAGCCGCTGAGGCTCAGGAGAAAAAGCTTGCCGAAAGCTTCAAGAAGATACTCGGCTTCTAAGGCTTAATAAGATATAAAAATTCAGAGATAAGAAATATACGGCGTTTACGTAAAGCACGGCGCAGGTTATTTCTTATCTCTTTTTTTATTCACCGCTCATTTATAGCAGTAATAATCCTCTGCCTGTCCGCATATTATTTATCAGGAAATGAAAAAAGGAGCGGACAAAATGGTAAGAACAAGCTTGACTTCGCTTGACAAAGCGGCGGTACTTCTGAGCGTGAGACTGCAAAACGCACTCATGAGCGTTGAAGCCGCCGAACGTGAACATATGACCGAACTGCGGCTTCGTGCAGGGAGATATTTTTCGGCGGTGCTTTACGGAAAGGAATACTTCGTGACCCGTGATGGCAGACTTATGAACTCTCCCGAACAGGCGGAAGCAGTCACTCCCGAGGACGTTCGGACGGCTTTCACGGCGGCTTTCAAAGGCTCGGTACACGCTTATCCGAGAGAACTTGCGCAGGGCTGGATAACCGTTGAGGGCGGCAACAGAGTGGGCTTTTGCGGAACGGCAGTCTGCGGCCCGACAGGCAGGGAGATAACTTCCGTCAGGGACATTTCTTCCGTTGTGATAAGATTAGCCCGTCAGGTAAAAGGCTGTGCGGACAGGCTGTATGAGCAGGCTTTTTCCGAGGGCGCAGTGTCGCTCATAATCGCTTCTCCGCCATGCGGCGGCAAGACCACCGTTCTGCGTGACCTTTGCCGCAGACTGGGCGAGCGTTACCGTGTGTGTATCGCAGACGAGCGTGGAGAGATAGCCTGCATGGAGAACTGCACCGCTCAGAACGACATAGGTCTGCGCTGTGACGTTCTTGACGGCTACCCGAAAGCCGATGCAGTCATAACGGCTGTGAGAACGCTTTCCCCCGAGATAGTCGTCTGTGACGAGATAGGCACAAAAGATGACATTGCGGCGCTTGAATATGCCGTAAATTCAGGAGTGAAGCTGGTCTGCACCTGTCACGCTCCCGACATCCCCTCGCTCAGAAAGCGCCGGGTGTCGGGCAGGCTCATCAAGTCGGGGGTATTCGACTATGCGGCAGTGCTGGGGACAGGCAGTATGTGCGGCAGGCTCATCTCGTTTAGCAGGCTGAAAGAATGAAGCTTCTCGGAATGCTTCTGATCGCGGCGTGCGGAGCGCTCACGGGGAACGCCTTTGCGCAGATGTACATAAAAGCTGTGAAACTCCTCGCCATGACCTGCGATATGCTTTTACAGCTGGAACTTATCATGGAACACGAAGCGCCGAACGTCCCCGTGATGCTCACTATACTCAGAAAGACTTCCTCACAACTGCCCGATTTTCTGTACAGTCTGCCGAAAGATGCAGGCGCTTGCGAAGTGCTTGAACGTCTTGAAACAAACGAGGACGGCTATACCGAACAGGACAGAGAACGTCTTAAAATATATTTCACGCAGTTAGGTTCGGCAGACAGGCTGTCGGAACTCAAACGCCTTAAAGCGGCAAGAGCGTATTTCACGAGCAGGCTTTCGGAGGAAAGACCACGAGCGGAAAAGCGTGCATCGCTTTCAAGGCGGCTGGGCGTGCTTTGCGGCATATTGTTCGCCGTTATGCTGATATAAAAGGAGTGCCGAAAATGGAACTGGAGCTTATCTTCAAGATAGCGGCGGTGGGAATGATAGTGGCTGTGCTGGTACAGCTTCTCAAACGCTGTGAGCGTGACGAACAGGCGATGATGACGGCGCTTGCAGGGCTTATCGTGGTGCTGATGATGATAGTCGAGCGCATAGCGGAGCTGTTCGACAAGGTGCGCACGCTGTTCGGTTTTTAGCCCATGGAGATAATAAAGCTTGTGTGTTTCTGCATAGGTTCGGCGGTGATACTGCGTCTTTTAGCGGATAGTTCGCCGACAGTGCGGACGGTCTGCACGCTTGCCGCCGCCTGTGCGGTAGGCTTGCGTTTTCTCGCCGACATAAGGACGATATGGGAATCGGCTGAACAGCTTCTTTCGGGCATAGGTTCGGGAACAAGGTATATCGTGGTAGTGTTCAAGTGTATCGGCATATGTTTCGTGACACAGCTGGGGTGCGACATCTGCCGTGACAGCGGCGAGAACGCCCTTGCGTCCCAGCTGGAACTTGCAGGCAGAGCGGCAGTACTCATCGCCGCCGCCCCCCTCTTTTCGGCGGCAGCCGAAACGGTCAAAACACTGCTCTTTTGAAGCGGAATCGCGCGTAAGCGACTTAGCGCACTCCGGTTGCGCTAGACCGGCGAGGTTTGGAGCAGAGCTCCATTCAAGATCAAGCCGCTCGCAACAAATAAACCGACCACAGCTATCCCTTACGAGCGGCTTGCCTACCTTTGTGCGATGTGAGCCCAGCGGCGAACGGGCGACAAATGAAGCGGCATATCAAAAATAGTCCGAGACAATACTTTTGAACAGCCAACACATGAAGCGGCATATCAAAAGCAGTCCAAAGGTTCACTTTTGGGCGGCGTAGGCTTTTCATGCTGTTTCTCTTAGGGGTAGTTTGATGTGAACCCCACTTTTTGGAGGGACACCCCCTCGGGGAAGAAAGAGGAAAGGGGGGATTTCATGA
>CAMVRM010000020.1 GCA_947169885.1 uncultured Ruminococcus sp. | reverse complement strand
CGGTCTAGCGCAACCGGAGTGCGCTAAGTCGCTTACGCGCGATTCCGCTTCATTTTGTACCACAAACCAAAGATAGCTGCACGGTCAGGGCAAGCCCCGAACCTACAAATTATATCGCACGGGTTTTCGGCAGTCTGAGTTTCGGGTCAGCAGTATCGGTGCGCTTTTTGAGATTCTCGAAACAGCCGACAGTAACGCAGGTAACGTTGTCATAGCCGCCGTTTTTCAGCGCCGCTTCAACAAGCTTTGAAGCCGTGTCGGGGGAACTTCTGCGCATGACTTCCGCTATCTCCCTGCGGCTGCACATATCCGAAAGACCGTCGCTGCACATGAGCAGCATTACCCCCACTTCGAGAGGAACAGGCTCGCAGACCTGAACTTCCAGACCCTGCCGCTTGCCGTCAGCACCGAGAAAATTCGTCAGCACATGGCTCTCGTAACTGTGTTCTGCTTCCTTTTCGGTCATATAACCTGCATCGACAAGCCGCTGTGCAAGCGTCTGATCACGGCTGAGCTGGCGCAGAACTCCGTCTTTGTACAGATATATCCTGCTGTCGCCGATGTAGTAGGGATACGCTGTGCCGTCTTTTACCACTATCGCCGTGAACGTGCTGCCGCCGCCGTCCGCTCCACGCTTCGTGAGCATATCAAGTATGCCGCAGTTCGCACGCTCCGCATACTCGTTCATGAGCGTGTTCAGCCGCTCCGCAGAACAGTCGGAAAAACGCCCGTTGTAGCTGTTCATCGTCTGCGCAGAGATCTCCGATGCCGCTTCGCCGAAAGCTTCACCGCCCATGCCGTCAAACAGCCCGAAAATATGCGTGCCGCCGCTCGGTACGGAATAGCCGCCGTGTTCGCTCTCGCCGAACTTGTGAGTGAGCCTGCCGCCGATGCAGAAACTGTCCTCGTTCTGCTCACGCATAAGCCCTGTGTCTGTGGCATAGCTTACACGCAGATTAAGTTCGGTCGCACAGGCACGCCGCTTTGCAATGTTGCTGACGTGCTCTAAAATGCAGCTTTCTATAAGATAATTCTCAGTTACAACCATAGTAACACCCCGAAAAGATCAAGTGATAAAACATCATATATCTGAGCTTAATTATACCACATAAGATGCTCTTTTTCAAGTGTTTTGCGAAAAATTTCACGTTTTTTAACGAACTGTTTTGTTTAATCTGACGAAATAAGCCTTGCAAGTTCCGCCGCCGCCGTAAGCGCTTCAATATCGTCGGCGGCTGACAGCCTGTCGGTCTTTTGGCTTATCACGGGCGAAAATACCTGCTTTACGCCTATGCTGTCGAAAATGAGTTTTGCCGTTTCAAACGCTCTCTGCGCACCGCCGCTTCCGCCCTGCGCTAAAAGTACTGCGCCTTTTTTCGGCTTGACAAAGGGGCGTTCATGCCTGAATATCATCGCCGAACTGTAAAGCTGGAATCTGCCCGCAGCGGTCAGCAGTCCCGAGGAAAGTTCCGCATAATGCACGGGCGAGGCTATCACCACCGCATCACAGCCGTGAAGATATTCGTAAACCGCCTGCATATCGTCCTGCTTTGGACAGGCGAGCGCCGAACGGCAGGCACGGCAGTCGATGCAGGGAGCAATGTCGGCAGAATAGCAGTCTATTATCATGCACTCGCCCGAAAGTGCAGTTGTGAACGCAGACAAAAGCGCCGAAGTGTCGCCGTTATTTCTCGGCGAACCGTTAAGTATAAGTGTTTTCATGTTACCTCTCAAAAGTGTATCCTGCTCACATCTGCAAGCAGGATACAGTGACAAATGTTATTTCTCAGCGGTAGCCGCCGTATTTTTTCTTGAACTCCATTTTGTGTTCATACATCGCTTTGTCAGCACGCTTGAACACGAAGTCAACTGTTGTGTCATCCGAAGCCTTTTCAGCAATTCCGACCGCAGCGGAGTATTTCAGCCATGGGTCAACGTCAGTCTGTGCGTAAGTCTTCTCGAAAGACTTCTTCAAGTTCTCGGTTATCTGCTTGCGGTTATCGTAATCCGTGCCGATAAGTATAACTGCAAATTCATCGCCGCCTATCCTGAAAACAGGGGAGTGTTTATAAGCTTCGCAGATCATGGAACAACAGCCCTTGATGTAAGCATCGCCTGCCTTGTGACCGTATTCATCGTTGATGTGTTTCAGATTGTTCATATCGGCAATGACGATCGCAAAATCACAGCCTTCCTCAGCGACTTTTCTTTCAAGTTCCTCAGTCTTTTTGATATAAGCAGACTTGTTGTTCACGCCCGTGAGAGCATCCTTGTAAGTCTCGATGCTGAGTTTGCCGATCTGTCTGTCCTTAGCCTCGATGTCCTGCTGAGCCTTGACCTTATCCTCTTGCAGAGTGTAAAGCTCGTTGATGTGGTCAACGGTGTTCTGCTGCATAGTGCGGATAACGGCATATATCTCGGCTATCTCATCATGGCTTTTTATGTCAAGGTCGATAACTCCCGACTGTTTGTAATCGGTGTTGACCGCAGGCTTGAACTTTTTAATCTCGCCGGTCATAGTGTCCAGTGGCTTGACAACAACTTTGTTTATGAACAGCATAGCACCGCTCAGAACAACTGCCGTGAATAAAAGCGAACCTAAGATCAGGTAAATAAGCATATGCCGTCTTTCTTTCATAATATCGTTCATGTCGAAGTCACAGCCGATGATCGCCACGCATTTTCCGTCAGAAGTATAGACAGGTTTGAAGTCGGAGCAGAGCCAGCCCCAGTCACCGTTGGAGATAGTCGGTTCGGGCAGTTTTTCAAGGTCTGTTCCTTTGAACTCAGCCTCACGCAGTTCGTAGTAGCCTGTTCCGTATATGGGGCTTTCTTCATCATCAACAAGATACATATCATATTCAGCATTTTTGTCACCGTGAGCCACGATATAGATATATTTTACCCCATCCATATTGGAGAGGTAGTTGGTGATAGCTGAACGTGTTTCGGAGTATTTCTCCCAAAGCCCCTGTTCTCTGAGGTGATCTTCGATGATCTGTTCGTCATCTTCCTCCTCAGCCTTTTCACGAAGCTGTTGAAACTCTTCCGATTCGGCAGCGGTGCGAAGTTCTGCGAGAAAATCGCCGTCGACCATTGAAGCAAAGTTGCGTGCGTTGTCAGAGGCGGCTTGTTTGTAGTAACTATCTATCTGACCTGCGCTTATGAAGAATGCGAGCATTGAAGTTCCCAGTGCGACTGCAAGAACGGTCAGCACCACGAAGATATACATTTTAGTCTTTATTGAGAAGCGCTTGTTTTCTTTTTTCATGAGCCTGCCTCCTCTTTTGCTTTTTATTGTGTTTCTGAATGTTTGTATTTTGTATATTATATCATAGATTATTCACAAAGTCAACCGCTGATTGTAATTTTTTTAATATTTAACTTAAATTTGTGTTATTTGTCGGTTGGAAATGGGCTTGTGACAATTGGAGGTGTAATGTCCTTTTCGTCTGTTGCCTTATGTCCTGTTCGGACATTTGGGTTATGGTCTTGCGACCATTGGGGTCTTTTTTCGGAATGCGCTTTCGCTGTTCCGAAAAATAAAAATCGGCATTTTGGTGCTTCTACCCTCGTTTGAAGTGTACCTTAATGCCGATTGCTTTTGTTAGTGTGTTTTGGTATGCCGATTTTTGACTTGTGGGGGACGTTTGAGCGCTTTGGACTGCTTTTGTCTTGCGCCCTTCTTTCTATCGCCCCCGTGGGGCGAATGAGGACTTTGCCCTCAAACTCCCACCAAAGGGAAAACCCTTTTGAAAAAGGGTTATTCCCTCTGGACTCCCTTTCCTAAAACTTTTGAATCTCTGGCGCTCACGGTTCTTTTGTTCGGACTTTTCGGTTCACGTCAGTTCTTTCTTATTTCTTATCTCTTATTTCTTATCTCGCTCTCTCATTTCTGATTTATTATAGCGTTAATCTTAAATCGTTCAAGCCTAGCGAGTTTACATAGTTCGCTTCTTTTACAAGCTTCATTACCATTTTGATGCCTATGTGCGCTACCGGATCATCACTGCTGTGCAGTTTCAGATACTTCACAGGATCGAAACTCTTGCAGTTGTCCCTTATTCGTAACTGCGTCTTGTCTTCACATACTATGATTCGTATGTCTATGCTGTGCGCTTTTCCGTCCTCAAATCCGTAGTGGATTATGTTGTTCGACATCTCCTCTATCGCAAGCGCAAGCAGATTGCACGTCCGCTTCGGTAAGCCTCGGCTTATACAGAACGCCGCCGCTTCTTCCGAGGTCTTGACAACATCTTCCTGACAGGTTATCGAAAGGTCAAAACAGTCCTTGCTGTCCGTCCCGAATCCCGGCGGAATGAATGCAAAGGTGCTTGTGCTTAAACGGTCTTTCTGCTTCATGCAGATGAAAACGCAGATGATGATAAAGGTCAGACTTTCCCCCGAGACAAACCCCAGCCATACTCCCGTTACCCCGAGAAAACGGCTGATGATAAATGCACTCAGTATCGTTAAGGCAAAGTTCTGCATGACCGATATTGACATGGATAACTTTACACGCCCTATGCCCTGATAGTAGTTTTTCAGCGTGGTGTTCAGCGAACACGGAACGAGCGACAGAACAAACAGCTTTAAGCCCAGCTTCGCCATGCTCACCGCCGAAAGATCCTGAATGAACAGCATGACAAGCGGCTTTGATGCGAGAATAATGACAAGCGTCACGACAGCACATATCGCTATCGAATAGAACAGCATGACTTTCACCAGTTCCAGAAGCGACTGCTTGTCCTCGTCGGCGTGGAATATGGAAGAAAGTGTCAGTGCGACCGACGCTATGCCCGAACTGAACGAATAGCAGATGTTGCCGACTGTCGAAATGACCGAGTAAGCCGCAACCGCTCTGCTTCCGTCAAGGTTTGTCAGCAGTTGGTTGAGAAGCAGTATCAGCAGAACAAGGCTCACCTGATTTATCAGCGTGGGTATGCCGTCTTTGAGGAGCTGTAAACAGGTGGGGGCTTTGATAAGCTTGGGTCTGAGCTTGAATATGCAGGACTTCTTGAAGAAATAGCCCACGCCTATCACGAATGCGATGTAGTAGCTCAGCGAACTTGCAAGCCCCATTCCGAACGTGCCCCACTTGAACACGAACACGTTGAGAACGTCCAGCGCAACATCACCTATCGTCATGGCGATGACCGCCGCAACAAGCCGTGTCCTACTCCCCGACATCTGCATATAAGGTACCATTATCTGTGCCGCCATGAATGCGGGCGCACCGATTATGAACCCTCGGAGATAGTCTTTCGTCAGCCCGAAAACAACATTGTCGGGTGTGTTCTCGCCTGCGCCCAGAAGCGTGCAGAGAGGGTTTGTGAATGTCAGCACCGCCGCCATGCCGACCAGTGCAAAAGCCGCAGTCAGCACGATCGAAACGGTGTAACAGGCGTTAGTGCCCTCCTTGTCGCCTATGCCCATAGTTCGACCGCACATGACCTGAATGCCTGCGGAGATCATGCTCCCGACTGCCGCAAACACCAGCAGGACAGGCGTTGAATAGCCGTAAGCGCTCATGCAGTCAAGCCCGAGAAAACGCCCTATCATGATGCTGTCGATAAGCATACAGAGCGTGACGGTCATAGCCGAAAGTATCTGCGTGACGAGCATTTGCTTGAATAGTCTTTTTATCATATCTAAACCACTTTTCCTGATTATATTTAAAACAGACAAAATTTGTCTTATATACTATTATAGCCTATTTTTTCAGGCTTGTCATCAGCTGACACGAAAAATGTAAAAAATTGTATGTTATCACAATTGTGCCGCGATATATTTGTGAAAAATGTTCAGCCGTCAGCATCAACGCCTACCGTCTGCGTCTACGCCGACCGTCTGCATCAACGCCGACCGTCTGCATCAACGCCGACTAGATATTCGGCATAAGCCTCGGTTATCCTCACACGCTTCATAATCTTGTGCCAGCTTGCTTCGCCGTTGTTAGGAACTTTAACAAGGTGATATTCTCTCGAATGACCTGCGTGGGGCTTGCCCTCAGTCTCACGTTCAAAAAGCACTTCGACAGTCCTGCCGACAAATTTTCTGTTATATTCGAGCGCCGACTGACGAGCCGCCGAGATAAGTTCTCTTGCACGGCGGTTTTTAACGGTGCTGTCAAGTCTGCCGTTCATTTCTGCGGCTTTTGTTCCGCTTCGTTCGGAGTAGGGGAAAACGTGCGCCTTAGCAAAGCCTATCTTTCCGATATAATCCATAGAAATGATATGTTCTTGTTCCGTTTCTGTGGGAAAGCCTGCCATGATGTCGGTAGTAATGGCGCAGTCAGGGAAAGCCGTCCGCAGTTTGCGTACAAGTTCGGTAAAAAGTGCGGTGTCATAGTGGCGGTTCATAGCCGAAAGCACCCTGTCACAGCCGCTTTGGAGCGACAAGTGGAACTGAGGGCACAGCTTGTCCAGTGCTTTAAGGCGTGCGATGTCCTCATCTGAGATCATTTCAGGCTCTATCGAACCCAGCCGCACACGGAAGTCCCCCTTGACCGCACAGACAGTCTCTATCGCATCAACAAGTCTGAGTCTGTTTTCACGTCCGTAACAACAGATGTTTATGCCTGTCAGCACAAGTTCACGGTGTCCTGCACGGACTAAATTTTCCGCTTCACGGCGCAGGTCATCGAGGGGTTTTGAGCGGATATGACCTCTTGCGAAAGGTATGATGCAGTAGGTGCAGAACATATCACAGCCGTCCTGTATCTTGATAAAAGCCCTTGTTCCGCTTCCGTGAGAAAGGCTCATAGGTTCAAATTCACGGGGTACGATGCCGACTTCGCAGACCTTATTTTTTGTGAGGAAAAAATCCTGCACAAGCTGGGGCAGGGAAGTTTTTTTGCCCGAACCCGTGATAATATCCGCACCGAGTTCGGCGGCTTTTTCGGGGAAAGCCTGTGCGAAGCACCCTGTCAGAGCGATAACGCATTCGGGCGTTCTGCGTTTTACACTGCGGATAAATTTTTGCAGGTCAGCGTCGGCGTTTGCGGTAACTGTACAGCTGTTTATGACGCAGACATCGCACCCCTCGGGGGAGGAGATTTTTTCACCGCCGATCTTTTCAAATTCCTGCGCCATAACGTCAGTCTCATATCTGTTGACCTTACAGCCGAACGATGCAAAATATATCTTCATGTTTCTTCACCCTTTAAATAATTTTGATTTTCTATATCATGTTGTAGTCTGTACAAACTGCTGTTTACTGTTTACTGCTAATGTTCTTTGGACATTGGGAGGTTAACGAACTTATCGTTCGTTTGGGGTTAATGTCCTGTTCGGACATTTGGGTTATGGTCTTGCGACCATTGGGTTCTTTTTCGGAAATCGCTTTCGCTGTTCCGAAAAATTAAAATCGGCATTTTGGTGCTTCTACCCGATATGGAGGTTTTATTTCAGTTTGATTGCTTTTGATAGTGGGTTTTGGAATGCCGATTTTATGGCTTGTAGGGTACGTTTGTACGCTTATTCTTTATTTTGTTTTGCGCCCTTCTTTCTATCGCACCCTTGGTGCGAATGAGGACTTTGCCCTCAAACTCCCACCAAAGGGGAAACCCTTTTGAAAAAGGGTTATCCCCTCTGGACTTCCTTTCCTAAAACTTTTTATCCTCTGGCGCTCACACTTCATTTGTTTTGAACTAATGTGCGGTTTAACGTCAGTTCTTTCTTATTTCTTATTTTTTGTTTGCTGTTGACATTGTGAACGGCTTGTGTCTATTGCATAAAATTCAATAATCATATTTGTACATTTCGCACAATACCACAGCCCCCTATTGTCCATTATACTATATTTTAGGAGAAATTGCAACTCGACCCTTGACAAATCCCGAAAAAAGATTATAATAATAATTGTAGGGCGGATAAAAAAATATAAAACCTAACACCGATAATTGTTTTTATGGAGGTAATAAGAATGAAAAAGACTAAGATCAATCTTAATTCTATCGCAGCAGTAAAGGAATTCGTAAGCATCGTTATGATGTACGATTTTGACGTTGACCTCGTTTCGGGCAGATATGCCGTTGACGCTAAGTCTATTATGGGTATATTCAGCTTAGACCTCGCTAACAGCATCCAGCTCGTTGCTCACACCGATGACGTAGGCGACTTCTTCGATAAGATCAAGGACTTCATCGTAGAGTGATTTTTTTCTGATATGAATAACGACCGTGCGGAGGTTCGCCTCCGCTTTTTTTTTCGCAAAAATAGTTATATGTTACATAATCGAAATAAACTGTTTGTTATATTTTCTGAATATGCTTGCCGATACTTGACATTTGTTGTTATTTGTGTTATACTGTTTAACAAAGTTGTGAATAAAAATAATGCAAATTCACAGCTGAATAAAAAATGTTGACAGCTTACATATCCTGTTCATCGGTGATATGCTTGAATGATTTAAGGAGGAACACAAATGGCAAAGAACATCATGAAGCGCACCCTCGCAGGAACACTTGCAGTTCTGACAGTTGCAGGTGCTGTGCCTGCAAATACTTTCGTGGGCAATATTTTCGCTAAGACGGCTATTACAGCAGGTGCTGAGGGAATGCTTTCAGGCACCGGCACATGGAACGACCCATATCAGATAAACTCCACCGAGGATATGAAAGAATATCTGAATAACGATATGTACACTAAGCCTGACGACGATATGGCTTTTATCAACGTATCCGCAAAGATAGACTGCGATCTCGCATTCGGTAAAAACACCTATGTAACGGGCGAACTGGAACTTACCTGCTTAGAGCCTTTTATTGACATCAAAGAGGGTACTTCTGTTGTGTTTGATTGTCCTGTCGATGCGATGTTTATTTATTCATATGGTGAACTGACTATCAAGGATAATGTCAACTGTGTGGTTCTTGATGCTGATACTAACGGCAGGCTGACGATCGACAGCGGAGAGATCAGCAGTGACTTTATTTATGCGGACAACGGAGGTACGCTGATCGTAAACGGCGGTGATATCGGATACGGTGTATATGCAAGAAAATCTGCGATAAACGGCGGTACGTTCAGTTGCAGTGAATGCCGTTTTGTTCGCAGTCAGATAATCGGCGGCACGTTCAGCGGTGACAAGTGCGATTTTACAAATTCGTATATCAAAGGCGGCACGTTCACCGGCAGTGACTGCATTTTCGTAAATACGACTATTTGGGGCGGTACTTTCAACTTTGACCCAAGCAAAAATGAAAATATAATTATCCCCAACGGCTGCAAAGTCACTGAAAATAACGGTACATGGACAGTTGAGAGCGCTTACCTGAAAGGTTTGGGCACAAAGGAAGACCCATATCAGATAAACTCTACCGAGGATATGGAAGAATATCTGAATAACGATATGTACACCAAGCCTGACGGCGAAATGGCTTATATCAACGTGTCCGAAAAGATAGACATGGATTTGTTGTTCACCAAGAACACTTATATAACGGGCAAACTGGAACTTACCTGCTTAGAGCCTTTTATCGACATCAAAGAGGGTACTTCTGTTGTGTTTGATTGTCCTGTCGATGCGATGTTTATTTATTCATATGGTGAACTGACTATCAAGGATAATGTCAACTGTGTGGTTCTTGATGCTGATACTAACGGCAGGCTGACGATCGACAGCGGAGAGATCAGCAGTGACTTTATTTATGCGGACAACGGAGGTACGCTGATCGTAAACGGCGGTGATATCGGATACGGTGTATATGCAAGAAAATCTGCGATAAACGGCGGTACGTTCAGTTGCAGTGAATGCCGTTTTGTTCGCAGTCAGATAATCGGCGGCACGTTCAGCGGTGACAAGTGCGATTTTACAAATTCGTATATCAAAGGCGGCACGTTCACCGGCAGTGACTGCATTTTCAATAAAACGAATATCACAGGCGGCACTTTCAACTTTGACCCAAGCAAAAATGGAAACATAATTATCCCCGACGGCTATTATTCGGCAGATAACGGCGACGGAACATGGACTGTCAAGGAAGTTACTGCCAATTATAACGTTTCTGAACTTGATATTATGCTCGTCAAGGCAGGCACGCAGTATACGAATGACACCGATAACGATGTGCTTTTCTGCTATATCGAAAACGCTGTGGAAACGCAGACCACGCTTAAACCCGGGGAGACTGCTGTTATAAATAAAGACGGCGAATCTTTCCCGTATAACGAGACTACTAAGGATACAGGTGAGACTGTCAGGTACTTCTATGTCCATGCTTTCAGCGATTATACTTTCAAGAAAGACGGCAATGTGTATAAGAGCGGAAACACAGGTCATCTTGATACTATCTCAAAGATAGATCTGGAAATGGAAAAAGACTGTACTATAAAGTGGAGATCGTCCTGCGATCCTTATTACTGCACTATGAGCGTATACGTCAACGGCGAGTATTATTTTTCTTCGTATGACGAGTATAACGGCATCTTCGACCTTAAAGCAGGCGATAAACTCACAGTAACTTACAGCAAGGGTTCTGAAGTAGAGTTCGGCGATGACTGCGCAGAATTTGAGATATGCGACCCAATTGAACTGACCAAAGTTGACGCAAAAGACCCGACCTGCGATGAAGCAGGCAATGATGAGTATTACACGGACGCTGACGGCAACTATTACGTAGACTGCGATGACGGACTTTTCGTTCAGTTCGATGCAGGCGAAGAAGTTATCCCCGCAGCACACACCTACGGCGAACCCGAGTGGACATGGGACGAGGACAACAACGCCACTGCAACATTTGAGTGCGAAAAGGGCGATTCGGTCGAAACTGTTGAAGCGGAAGTAACTTCAAAGACTGAAAACGGCAAGACTGTTTACACCGCAACTGTTGAATTTGAGGGCAAGACTTACACCAACACTAAGGAAGTTACTATCCCGAAACCGGCATCGGCTGTCAAGCTCGAATACAAGCCCGGCGACAACAGCGTGGCACTCAGCTGGGACAAGTTTGAGGGTGCTGAAAAGTACGCTGTATGCGGTTACATGAGCGGTAAGTGGCAGCTTATCAAGGAAGTTACCGACAACGGTACGATCGTAAGAGGTCTGACGGCAGGCAACGAGTACAAAATGGCTGTTATCCCCATGGTCAACGGCGAATGGGTGATGAACTTCAAGAATGCGATAACCGTTACTCCGAATCCTCCTGCCGATCTTCCCGAACTGAACGTTGAAGTCAAGAACAACAGGTTCGTGCTGAACTGGACTGCTATCAAGGGTGCGGAACAGTACGGCATTGCTGTAAAGATCGCAGGCAAGTGGAAAGTTCAGAAAGTTGTTGACGCTGACGTTACGACATTCACTTCGCCTAAGCTGAACAAGGGCACATATGAAATGGTAGTTTGTGCAAAGATAAACGGCAAGTGGGACATCAGAAACATTGCTGACAGAGCCGTAACAGGCACTATCGGATAATTTCGCCCACGATAAAAACTTTTGAAACATAACACATGAAAAGACCGACAGTTCTTTCGGGGACTGTTGGTCTTGATTTTATTGCACAAAAACACATTGTTATTGATTTGTTTTTTGTGTTCGTCTACAAAAATGGTGAATTTAGCTTTTCAGCCGCTTGACATAGAAAAATATATATGATACAATATAAATCGGTTAGCAAATACTAACCTGTACAGCTTTTTATGCCGCAGTATAAAGCGGCTTATTTAAAGGATGATAGTTAGCGAATTCTAACTATCTAAGCGGAGGTTTGCGAATGAATTTTCATAAACGCAAAAAAAGCTTTGCAGGCATAGCGGCGGCATTTTTGATGATAATGCTGTTGGTGTTCGTGCAGAGCCTGAACGCCTTTGCGGAGGAGGCTGTGACGTATATCCCCTCGTGGGAGGAATACGTGGCGGCAGGCAATCCGACAGGCACATGGAACAATGTTGCCGATGCCATTGATGACTGTATCGAAGCTTCGATAAAACTCTATAAGGCAGGCGACAAAGAGGGCGCTTACACACCTGCGCTCAATATCTATAACTACTATTACGAAACTTCGGGCTTTGAGCGAAATGTCAACGGCTACTCGGGTTCGGAGGTCAGCAAGGCGGAACTTCAATTCAAGACCGCCCGAAAAGCTGTCAAGAAAGACCTTGGCGAAGAAACAGTCGTCAGCGAGTTCGTAAGGCTGAGTGAGATACTTCACATTCAGGCGAACCACCTTGACGGCATAGGCGACACGGGCGAGAGCGCTTTCAACAGCGACGGCACACGAAAAGCCGCTGACGAAACAGCGCAGACGGCAAACGGCAGCGGAGACACCACGGCGGCTCAGACCACGACTACCGCAACTTCAAAGTGGATGACTTTCGGCGCTTGCTTTCTCATAATCCTGCGTGAAGGTCTTGAAGCGATACTTGTTGTTGGTGCGATAATCGCATATCTCGTCAAGAGCGGCAACAAGGACAAACTCAAACACGTTTATCTCGGCTGTGTTGCTGCTATCGGTGCAAGTTTTCTCTGTGCATGGCTGCTCAGCCTGCTGAAACTTGCAAGCACCGCAAAGCAGGAGATAATCGAGGGCGTGACGGCGCTCATCGCAGTGTTCGTGCTTTTCTATGTGAGCAACTGGATGATCTCAAAAGCAGAAGCGGACACATGGAACAAGTACATCGACGATCAGGTGAAAGTCTCAGCCGAAACGGGAAGTGTGTTCACACTTGCGTTCACGGCGTTCCTTGCGGTGTTCCGTGAGGGTGCGGAGGTTATCCTGTTCTATCAGCAGTACCTGAACGAACCGGGAAACGTAAATTACGTCTGGGGCGGTTTCGGAGTCGGCTGTGTCGTACTGGTGTTCGTGTTCCTGGCGATAAGATTCCTGAGCGTTAAACTGCCGCTCAGACCTTTCTTCCTCGGAACAAGTATCCTCATGTTCATCATGTCGATAGCGTTTCTGGGTTCGGGCATCAAGGAACTTATGGAGGGCGATGTTCTTGACGCAACTTCACCCGACTGGCTGCAAGCTATCGTTCCTTACAACGAAGTGCTGAATATGCTGGGCATCTACCCGATAATCGAAACGCTCGTTCCGCAGATGATACTTGTTTTCGTAACGCTCATGATCTTCATGATGCAGAAGTACAAGACAAAGCGCAGACACGAAGCAGGACTGTTTGCGATACTGTTCGGAGGGCTTGGCGGACACAAGTTCTATCTCGGACAGTACGGCAGAGGACTTATCTGTGTGGCATTCAGCTGGTCGCTTATCCCGTCACTGCTGGGCATTATCGAGGGCGTGCATTTTCTTTCCGAGACTGACGAACAGTTCGAGGAAGAGTTAAAACCAAAGCCCAAAAAGCCGAAGCAGAAGAAAAAAGCGAAAGCTTAAAACTGACAGTAACTCCCGATATTTTTTTCGGGCGCTATACAAGACAAATCTTTTAGGAGGAATACACAATGAACAAGTTAAAGATCACAAGTGCAGCACTTGCAGCACTCATGGCACTCAGCTTTGCAGGCTGCGGCAATTCCGATGACAGCAGTTCTGACGGCAGCGCAGCTTCCGCAAGCAAGTCGGCAGAGACTACAAGCACCGCAGAAGGCGCAGATGCAGAAGTTAAGGAAGATGCAGGCGCAGACGCAGCAGCAGGCTTCACCGAGTATCCTATCTTTGAGGACGAGGAAGTTGGATTCCTGAACGTTTCGGCAGTTTACTTCCAGCCTGTTCCTATGTCGGGCGGCAACGAAAAGACCGATGACTTCGACATTCACCTTGAAGCTGACATCTCGGCTCTGGAAAACACCGTTGGTTTCGGCGTTGGCGACTGGGTACCTTACCTGACTGTTGACTACAAGATAACAGGTTCTGACGGTTCTGTTGCGGCTCAGGGTACTTTCATGGAGATGAGCGCATCGGACGGTCCTCACTACGGCGCAAACATCGCTCTGCCGAATGCTGATACTTACTCTGTTGAGTTCACTATCCACAGCCCCGAGGAGAACGGCTATCTGCTCCACACCGATGCTGAAACAGGCCCGGGAGGAAGCTTTGACGAGTACTTCGCAGACGGCAACCTCAAAGTAACATTTGACGGCTGGGATTACATTCCTCAGGAGTGGTAATAATACTGAATTTACCTCGGTATAAATTTCCTCATAATCACCCTTTCAGCAAAGTCTTATAACAGCTTTGCAAACACATTATGCGCTGTGTCATTACCTCACGGCGCATTTTGTGCGTTGATGACATTTATCAAATGTTGCACAAAATATACTATTAATAAAGGAAAGGAGCGGCTTTCATGCTGAAATATTTCGTGATGACTGTCGAGAGCCTTGCGCTTGCGGCGCTGATAACGGGAGCGCTCAGAGGTATATCACGGCTCAAAGGCGGACGGACGGGCGGCATCATCGCAGGAGTCGGTTCACTTGCAGGCGTTATCGGTGCGGCGGTCAT
The DNA here is from genome assembly GCA_947169885.1 of uncultured Ruminococcus sp. Lineage (GTDB taxonomy): Bacteria > Bacillota > Clostridia > Oscillospirales > Ruminococcaceae > YE71. Next base: position 36,311 of record CAMVRM010000020.1, on the reverse strand, counting down.
GGCTTATCTCAAAAACGCCACAAAGCTTATCGACACTTCCATGTGGAACTTATACATTTTCGGAGCATTCGCCTGCCTGACAGTGCTTTTCCTGCTCTTTACACCGTTTTCAAAAAAACTCGGGAAAGCAGGCAGTGTTATACTTGCCGTTCTGTGCGCTCTTATGTGCGGACTGATACTTTTCTACGCTCTGCCTGATGTTATCGCCTATCCCTATTCGATACTGGTAACGGATAAATCGGTGCTTTCAACGAGCTATCTGTTCAAGCTGATAGGTGCGCTGTTCGGCGTTATCGCAATGGTGCTGGTCGAACTTGCGGTGAGAAACGGCACTTCACGTCTGGGCGAATGGCAGGCATATATCATCGCAGGGATCATGACGCTTGTGACGGCACTCAGACAAGTCGGTGCGATGCTTGGTATCATGCTCACCAAAGCCATGCTCACAAGCCTTTCGCCCGACACAAAAAAGACCGTTTTCGAGATAGTCAAGACCACCTCGAACAACAGCAACTTTTTCATCTACGGCGCAATGGCGGCGGCACTTGTAATACCTGTCATCGTGTTCATAAGAAGCCTTGACAAGTCCGAACCGTATGACAATCCCGCACAAAAGCGCAAGATCGTCAAGCGCCACAAAGTCTCACGCCGCTGGGCAGTGCTTGCGGTGCTGACAGTCGTGCTGAGTTTCTGCTCGTTCACTGTCCTCGAACCTATCGCAAACCGTCCCGTTGAACTGTCGCCCGTTGAGGAATGCGAGGAACGTGACGGCTATATGTGCCTGCCCTTTGAAAAGGTGGATGACGGGCATCTTCACCGCTTTGCATATGTTGCACCGTCAGGCATACAGATACGTTTTATCGTCATCAAGAAGCCGAATTCTTCCTCCTACGGCATAGGTCTTGATGCTTGTGACGTTTGCGGCGAAACAGGTTATTACGAAAAAGACGGACAGGTGGTCTGCAAGCTGTGTGACGTTGTTATGAACATCAGCACTATCGGCTTCAAGGGCGGCTGTAACCCTATCGTTATCCCCTATGAGGTAAAGGACGGCGAGATACTTGTTCCGATCGAGGGTCTTATGGAATACGAAAAGACGTTCAGGAACAACAGAATGGCTTCGGGAGGGATATAAATGTTTTTGCGGATGATAAAGGGCATACTTACCCGACAGTGGAAAAAAATGCTCATGATAGCATTCACGATAGCGCTGGGAGCGTCACTTGCTTCGGCTATGCTCAGTGTTATGCTTGACGTTGGCGACAAGGTGAATCAGGAACTTAAAACATACGGTGCGAATATAACCGTTGTCCCGAAAGAAAATTCCGTGCTGAACGAACTCTATGAAGTCGAGGGCAGCGGAGGCACGGGCGCATATCTCAAAGAGGACGAACTCGGCAAGATAAAAACGATCTTCTGGGCGTTCAACATCGTTGATTTCACGCCGTTTCTCGACACTTCCGCAACGCTTGATGACGGCAGTGAAGTGCAGATAGTCGGGAGCTGGTTCGATCATCATATGGAACTCCCCACGGGCGAGTCGCTCGATGCAGGCATAGTAAGTCTGAGAAGCTGGTGGGAACTCAAAGAGGGGAGCTGGCTTGACGAACAGCGTGACGGCGACTCGGCAGACTGCGCCATGATAGGCGTTAAACTTGCGGAAAAGCTTGGAGTTTCGGCAGGAAGTACGCTTCACGTCAAAGGTGCGGCGGCAGAAAAGGACTTGAAGATAGTCGGCATATATGATGCAGGCGGCAGTGAGGACGAGCAGATATACATTCCGCTCAACACGGCGCAGGCGCTCGCTGACCTTGACGGCTGTGTTGACAAGATAGAAGTAAGCGCACTTACCACCCCCGAGAACGAACTTTCGGAGCGTGCCGCAAAAGACCCCTCATCGCTCACGGTCGCACAGATGGAGACATGGACGTGTACAGCCTATGCAAGTTCGATATGCTATCAGATACAGGAAGTCATCACCGACTCGGTGGCTTCTCCCGTGAGACAGGTAGCCGATTCCGAGGGTGCGATACTTGAAAAAACACAGCTTCTGATGATACTTATAACGGTGCTGAGCCTTATCGGTGCGGCGCTGGGCATCTGCAACCTTGTTACTGCGAGCGTTATGGAGCGCAGTCAGGAGATAGGACTTATGAAAGCTATCGGCGCACAGAATGTTTCGGTAACGCTCATGCTGCTGACAGAGATATTCATAACTTCGCTGGTGGGCGGAACGGTCGGATTTTTTGCAGGCTTCGGCTTTGCGCAGATAATCGGCAGAACGGTGTTCTGCTCGGCAGTCAGCTTAAAGCCCATGGTCGTGCCGATAGTTGCGGTGCTTGTTGTCGCAGTCACGATGATAGGCAGTATACCCGCAGTAAGAATGCTGACACGGCTTCGTCCGACAGAAGTCCTGCACGGCAGATGACCGCAGGAGGAACGTGAAATGAAAAAAAGAAGAATGTTCATACGCATGATAACAGCCTCGCTCATGCGGCGGCGCTCACGAATGGTCGTGGCTCTGCTGTCGGTGGCGATAGGTGCAACTATCCTTTCGGGGCTGGTGTCGATATATTATGATGTGCCGAGACAAATGGGCGCTGAGTTCAGAAATTACGGCGCAAACATGATATTCACGGCATCAGACGGCGAGATGAGCCTGTCTGACGTTGAAGCCGCCGCAAGTAAAATCTCTGACGAACAGCTTGTGGGTCTTGCGCCGTTTCGGTATGAAAATGTCAGGATAAATGACATACCTGTTGTTGCATCGGGAACTGTTCCCGAGGGCGTTAAGGCAACAAGCCCTTACTGGAAAGTTGAGGGAAACTGGTTCACAAAGAGCGGCGAACTTATGGTCGGTGCAAACGTTGCCGAAAGTTTCCGCATAAAAGCAGGGGACATGATCGAAGTGACCTACACCCCGACAGAGGAGGACGGCACAGAAGCGGAGCTTGACAATTCGGTGTTCTTCACGGTGACAGGCATTATCGAAACGGGCGGTCCTGAGGAAGATTATATCTATATGACCCTTGAGGACTTGGCAACTCTTACCGAAACTGACGGGCGCATAGATGTTGCGGAACTGAGCGTTTCGGCAACGTCTGACGAACTTGCGGACTATGTTTCGGGAATAAGCGCAGGTTCGGCGGCAGTGAGTGCGAGCCTTGTCAAGCGTGTGACTGCATCGGAGGCGACAGTGCTGACGAAATTGCAGGCGCTGGTGCTTCTTGTGACGATCGTTGTGCTTGCACTTACCATGATATGCGTTGCAACGACAATGACGGCAGTTGTGGCGGAGCGCCGAAAGGAGATAGGGCTGCGCAAGGCGATAGGCGCATCTGACAAGAGCATCATCGAGGAATTCATGGGCGAGGGAATGCTTCTGGGACTGTTCGGCGGTATCTTGGGTTCGGTGCTGGGATACCTGTTCGCACAGCAGGTCAGCCTTAACGTGTTCAGCAGTTCTATCGTTTTTCGTCCTCTGCTCGTTCCCATAACGGTGATCGCATCTATCGCAGTAACGGGCATTTCAAGCCTTATGCCGATACGGAGCGCAACTGAGGTAGACCCTGCGCTCGTACTGAAAGGAGAGTAACAATGAGCTTATTGGAACTGAAAAACGTGTCAAAGATATACGGCGAACTTCACGCCCTTGACGATGTAAGCCTTAAAGTCGAAAAGGGCGAGTGGGTGTCGATAATGGGACCTTCCGGTTCGGGAAAAAGCACCATGATGAACATAATCGGCTGTATGGACAAACCCAGCCTTGGAGAAGTTCTGCTTGACGGCGTTGACATCTCAAAGGAGAACAAGAAGAACCTCACGACTATCCGCCGTGACAAGATAGGGCTTATCTTCCAGCAGTTTCATCTTGTGCCTTATCTGACAGCCGTTGAAAATGTTATGCTTGCGCAGTATTATCACAGTATGCCCGATGAAAAGGAAGCACTTGAAGCGCTTGAACGTGTGGGGCTTGCTGACAGGGCAAAGCATCTGCCGTCACAGCTTTCGGGCGGTGAACAGCAGCGTGTGTGCGTTGCCCGTGCGCTGATAAATTATCCCGAGATAATCTTAGCGGACGAACCGACGGGAAACCTTGACGAAGCAAACGAGGAGATAGTGGTCGACCTGTTCCACAAACTGCACAGCGAGGGCACAACGCTCATTGTCGTTACTCATGACCCCGAAGTTGCGGAAGTTGCACAGCGAACACTTGTTCTCAGGAGCGGAAAACTTCACAAGGAAAAGATAAACGAGAACTTCACGGGCAAGATACATTTCAACGATTAAGGAGGGGAACAAAATGACTTTCAGGAGAATACTTCCCGCTGTTATGACGGCGGCGCTGGCGCTCACGGCTTGCGGAAGTGCAAGCTATAAGGACGGCGAATACACTGCACGAAGCGCCGAATACATAAGCGATCAGGCGAGCGAGGAAGAAAGTGAAGCAAACGGTTACGGCGAGATAACTATCAAGATCGAGGGCGGCAGGATAACCGACTGCAAGTTCAGCACTTTTCAGCTTGACGGCACGCCAAAGGACGAGAATTACGGCAAGGTGGACGGCGAAGTTAAAAACCGTGACTTCTATAACAAGGCTCAGCGTGCAAGAGCCGCCTGCGACAACTACGCCGAACAGCTGAAAAGCAAGGGCAGTATTGACGAAGTAGATGCCATAAGCGGTGCAACGATAAACTACAACGAGTTCAAGGAAGCCGCCGCCAACGCACTTGACAAGGCAAAGGAATGAAGCGGTTTTTAAGGCACTTTCTTGTGGTGGGGACGGCGCTCTTTCTGCTGATAGGTCTGCCGTTTTTGCGGTCTGACACGTTCAGGCGGCTGAAAAGCGGCGACACTGACGCAGTTGCGAGTGCAACGGTTGCGCTTGACAAGCCCTCGGGGGAGTATCTTGTTATGATAAACACTTCTCTCCACACCGACAAGAAGGCACTTGCGGCGTGGGAGGCTTTTTTCGGCAGGGGAGAGACTGAGGGACTTTACAATGTTTTCGAGGACTTGTCCTGCACGGTCGGCACGGGTGACACTGCGGCGCTTGAAATGGCAAGGAGCTTTATGTCACAGCTTCCCGAAAATCAGATGAAAGTGCGCACCGAAGACCCCACGCTCATGCTGTCGAAAGCCGAGAACGGGCGTTTTGATGTTATCATCATGTCGGCGGAAACGGCAAAGGCTTTTTCGGCGGAGCGTGTGGAAAAGCTGACTTCCGCAAAGTTCATCACAGTCAAGTAAGAGATAAGAAATAAGAGATAAGAAATAAGAAATAAGGTATCGCCTGCGGCGATGTTATTTTAAAAGATAAGAGATAGAACTATAAATGAAGCGGAATCGCGCGTAAGCGACTTAGCGCACTCCGGTTGCGCTAGACCGGCGAGGTTTGGAGCAGAGCTCCATTCAAAATCAAGCCGCTCGCAACAAATAAACCGACCACAACTATCCTTTACGAGCGGCTTGCCTACCTTTGTGCAATGTGAGCCCAGCGGCGAACGAGCGACACATGAAGCGGTATATCAAAAGCAGTCCGAGGAAATACTTTTGAACAGCCAACACATGAAGCGGCACATCAAAAGCAGTCCAAAGGTTCACTTTTGTGCAAATTGTCAAATCTGCTCATTTATAGTTAAAAGAGAAAACAGCGCTGAGAGACTGTTATTTCTTATAGCTTATAGATATTATCTATTATGTACTGTGAATGTGATAGCGTTATCTTATTACTTGTTTTTCTTGTTCGTGATAAGCGTTCTTTTCTTATCACGGGGAAGGCTGAAATGCCCGAAATATCGGCGTGATAACGTTGTCGGAGATAGGGCTTGAACGTGGGAAAAAGTGCTTGTTATTCGGCTTGTTTCTCTGTGAAAACGGTCACGGAGCATTTGCATTGTGGGTTTTGGTGCAAACGTTGTCAGCATTTATAATTGATTTTTTTATCATAAAGGTATAAACTGTATACATCGAAAAATTTTTCGTGAGGGAACGCCAATGAAAACAGGCAGGCATAACAAATGTTATCTGAAAATAATGCTGTTTTCGGCGGTCGTGGCGGCGGCGCTCATGCTCACATCGTCAGTGGACAGCCTGCCGAAATATCACTACGAGGTGCGGCGTGACCTGAGCGTTTATTTCACAAATGCCGACAGCGTTGTGGAGAAGGTGCGTGAGAGCATCAAGCGCCGAAGCAAAAACGTTATCATCACATACACGTCCCACTCGGACAACATGGCGGACATCGGGGCGCTTGTGAGAGAAGTCATGCAGTTCGCACTTGCTGAGACTGACCGTGCGGACGAAGGCGATTATCTTGCCTGCAATATGGGCGGTTACAGCTTTGAGTATTCCTGCGAAAAGAACGGCGGCGATTATTCCTACGAGATAACCGTTACTCCCGACTATTACACCGACTATGAGCAGGAACAGCAAGTCACCGAGCGCATAAACGCCGTGACCGCACAGCTTGGGCTGAAAGAAATGGACAGCAGTTATGAAAAGATACGTGCAGTCCACGATTATCTCTGTGAGAATGTCAGCTATGACTATATCCACAAGAAAAATCCTCACTACCACCTTAAATCGACTGCATATGCCGCACTTGTCAACGGTCAGGCGGTGTGTCAGGGCTATGCCGCCGCCGCTTATCGGATGCTGAAAAATGCAGGAGTTGACTGCCGTGTGATAACGGGCATGGCAGAGATCGGCGGCAGTGAGGAATATCACGCATGGAACATCGCCGAAGCGGACGGCAGATATTATTGTCTGGATATAACGTGGGATTCACAGCTGGGGACTGACAGGTTCTTTCTTGTGAGCGCCCGTGACTTCGGAGATCACCGCCCCGATGAAAAGTTTTGCACCGAAAGCTTTCTTAACGCATATCCGCTGTCGGAGGAAAGCTATTACTGAAAGGAAAGAAAAAGTATGGAAAAGAACAACAAGGGAATTATTTTCGGGATAGTGCTGACCGTGCTGAGTTTAGCGCTCTGCATAGGCGTAAAGACGGCTTTCAAAGCCTGCGGACCTATGGAAAACGGTATGTACATGAACTGTCACAAGGCTGAGAACGCCGCCGCAGTTGCAGGCGCAGTGCTTGCGGTGCTGTCGGTACTCATCATCGCCATAAAGAACAAGGGCGCAAGAGTGGCTCTTTCGGCTTTGACGGCTGTCGGGGCTGTTGTTTCGGCGATACTTCCGAACAACGTCATAAAGCTCTGCATGATGGACACGATGCACTGCCACACCACGATGAGACCTTTTATTGTGGTAGTGAGTGTTATCATCGCTGTTGTTTCCGCTGTGAGCCTTATCGTCAATGCTGTCTCGAAAGACTGAGCGGAGGAATTGACTGATGAAAAGTCTTACGCTGAAAAATCTTCTCGGCAGACCTGTTCGGACAGCGGCGCTGACAGCACTTGCGGCTCTGCTGTCATTTGCGGTGTTTATCGGCACGATGATCGTTCTGTCACTGGGAAACGGTCTTGATTCGCTCGAAGCAAGACTGGGTGCGGAGGTCATGACAGTTCCCTACGAAGCCGCAACGAAGAAGAAGTTCGAGGACGTTATCCTGCAAGGCATGACAGGCTATTTCTACATGGATAAGTCAAAGCTTGACGAAATAGCCGCTCTTGACTCGGTGGGTGACATTTCGGCACAGCTTTATTTAGCGTCAACGGGTTCAAACTGCTGTTCGATGCCCGTTCAGATAATCGGCTTTGACCCCGAGACTGATTTCACTGTTACTCCGTGGATAAAAAAGAGCGGCGGCGGTCAGCTGAAAGAACTTGACATCGTTGTGGGAAGCGACCTTAACGCTTTTGTGGGCGACAAGCTGAGTTTTTACGGCGTTGAGTGCAATGTGGCGGCAAAGCTCGACAAAACAGGCACGACTTACGACACGACAGTTTTCACCAACATCGACACGATAGACCGTCTTATACAGTCCTCGCTCGACAAGGGCATGAACGATTTCAAGAACCTTAAACCCGAGAACATCGTGTCCTGCCTGCTCATAAATTCCGCTGACGGCTATTCCCCAGAGGAGACGATGAACGACATAAATCTTCACGTCAAGAAAGTCAAGGCGCTCCGCTCAAAGAACATGATCTCGGGCATCTCATCGAGCCTTGACGGAGTATCGGGCATGATACGCACGCTCATCATCGCAGTGTGGGCGCTGGGAGTTGTGATACTTCTGCTTGCGTTCACAATGAGCGTCAACGAGCGCCGAAAGGAATTTGCAGTTCTGAGGGTCATGGGCAGTTCACGGAGCAAGCTTGCAGGCATGGTGTTCAAGGAAGCGCTGTCGGTCTGCATTGCGGGAAGTGCGGTCGGGTGCGTTATCGGGCTTATCGTGCTGATACCGTTCGGAGGTGCGATAGAGCAGAAGCTGTCTTTGCCGTATCTTCTGCCGGGTCCTGCGGCGGTACTTATGTGTGTGGGCGGCACGCTCATTCTTGCGGCGGCATCGGGAGCGGCGGCGGCAGTCCTGTCCGCATGGAGAATGAGCCGCATTGACACGGGACTTGTGCTGAGGGGGGACAACTGATGAAGCTTTCAGCGGAGAATGTTACGAAAGAATTTATCCGAAAGACTGGCAAAAGCAACCACTTTTCAGCCGTCAATGATGTTTCACTGACCCTTGAAAGCGGTCGGCTGACTGTCCTGAACGGCAGGTCGGGAAGCGGAAAGACAACGCTCCTGAATATGCTGTCGGGACTGTTGTCGCCCACAAAAGGCAGGATAACGCTTGACGGCGAGGACATCTATGCGCTCGATGACAAGCGGCTGTCACGGCTGAGAAATCAGCGTTTCGGCGTTATACCGCAGGGACAGACGGCTATACACAGTCTGACGGTGCTTGAAAATATCCTGCTCCCGTTCTCGCTTTACCGTGAGAGCGGAGAAGCTGAACAAAAGTATGCGCTGGAACTTGCCGAACGGCTGGGGATAGCACAGCTTTGTGAAGTTCGTCCTGCGGAGCTGTCGGGCGGTGAACTGCGGCGAATGGCGATAGCCCGTGCGGTCATACGCCGTCCCTCGGTGATATTTGCAGACGAACCCACAGGCGACCTTGACGATGAGAACACGGCGCTCGTGTTCGGTTTTCTGAGGGAACTTTCGGCGCAGGGTTCGGCGGTGTTCATCGTTACGCACGAGAACAACGCCGCAGGCTATGCCGACGAGGTTTACAGAATGAACGGCGGCAAACTGGAAATAAGCGAATAATAAGTCAAACCTCCTTAAATAAAGACGGCACAGCTATCAGACGGCTGTGCTGTTTTTTTTGTTTATTTTGAAATAATTTGGAAACACAATTTGTTACATTTTCTAAAAATATATCGCATTACTTGACAAAAGCGTATCTATATGATATAATGTGTGATGTAGATGTGAACTGTTTGAGAAAGTTCACAATTTTCGTTAATCAAAAATCAATATCGTTTATCCGGAAAAAACAAGGAGGAATGAACAAATGGCTAAGAATATCATGAAGCGCACCCTTGCAGGAACTCTTGCGGTGCTGACAGTAGCAGGCGCAGTTCCTGCTGACACTATCGTGAGCGATGTTTTCGCTAAGACGGCTATCTCGGCTAGTGCGGCAGAGTATGGCACATCTGACTTTGAGAATTTAAAAGAGATCGCCAGCGGCGACAAACTTTCAGTTACAGGTGATGACAGTTCCGTACTTGATGTACTTTTGTTAAGCGAAGAAGGCGGTATTGTCGATTTTGTCTCATTTCATACGAAAGAGTGGACAGCAAATGATAATTACATTGTAGCAGGCTATAAATTTGATCCGGACGATAATTTACATACAATTAAAGTAAAAAAAGCAGTCGGACTTTCAGGCGCAGGCACAAAGGAATCCCCCTATCTGATAGGCTCGTTCGATGACCTGAACAAGTATCTGAATGATGACAAGTACACCAACGCTGACGGCGCTTATATCAAGCTGACGAGTGACATTGAGCCCACAGATGAAATAATAATTTACAAGAACACCATTCTTGATTTTGCAGGTCATGTTATAAGCGACGGTTACGATCTGAAAACAGCTGACGGTGTTTCTTTAACTGTTGATGATTCCGTAGGCACAGAGAGCTGTAATGTTTTCTTGTTAATAAATTATGGAGAACTGACTGTAAACAACGGATATTTCCAAGATATTTATTCTGAAGAAACCGCAACACATACCACTATCAATAACGGAACATTTGAAACTGTCAATCTCAATCACGGCAGTGTCGATATAAATGGCGGCACATTCGCAAGCAGTGCGAAAGTGTATTTAATCAGCAAGAATGGAAAAAAATACATCTCAGGCGGTAATTTCTATGGTACTGTATACTGTGATCATGAAGAAGTGAATATCACAGGCGGTACATTTAACGAACAGGTCGGAAACTACGACTGTACTCTAAACATCACAGGCGGTACGTTCAACGGAGATGTCACCAACTACGGTGGAAACCTGAATATCGAAAACGGTAAGTTTACTAAAAATATTATAACTCACCACTGTGAAACAACTATCACAGACGGCGAATTCAGCGGTAATTTTGAAAACATATACGGCGGCAAACTGAATATCGCAGGCGGTACTTTCAGCAGTGACCCGAGCCAAATTAATAACGTTACTATCCCCGATGACTACGAAGCTGTACAGACAGGCGACAGCACATGGACTGTCAGGAGTACTGTTCTTCAGGGCAAAGGCACACAGGAATCCCCCTACCTGATAGGCTCGTTCGATGACCTGAAAAGGTATCTGAATGAGGACAAGTACACCAACGCTGACGGCGCTTATATCAAGCTGACGAGTAACATTGAGCCCACAGATACAATAAGAATTTCCAAGAACACCATTTTTGATTTTGCAGGTCATGTTATAAGCGGCAATTTCGCTCTGACAACAGCTGACGGTGTTTCTTTCACTGTTGATGATTCCGTAGGCTCGACAGACTCGACCGACTATAATATAAATGCATTACATAATTATGGAGAACTGACTGTAAACAACGGATATTTCCGACAGATTTATTCTGTAGATACCGCAACACATACCACTATCAATAACGGAACATTTGAATCTGTCGAGCTCAATTGCGGCAGTGTCGATATAAATGGCGGTACTTTCAAAGCTGATTATGCTGTGTATTTACGCGGCGAAAATAATAAAAATATCTCAGGCGGTACTTTCAATGAAACTATTGTCTTAGATGATGAAGGTCAAACAAATATCACAGGCGGTACGTTCAACGGAAATGTTGAAAACTACGACGGAAGCATGAATATCACAGGCGGTACGTTCAACAGGTATGTCACCAACTACGGCGAAAACCTGAATATCGGAAACGGCAAGTTCAATAATAAACTTATATTTTTCAACGGTGAAACAACTATCACAGACGGCGAATTCAGCGGAGATTTTGAAAACCAAAACGGAGAACTGAATATCGAAAACGGTAAGTTTGCCGGAATTATCACCAACTTCGATGGGAATGTGAACATCACAGGCGGAACGTTCAGCAGTGACCCGAGCGGTTTTTATAACGTCACTATCCCCAAGGAATACGATGCTGTTAAGACGGGTGAAAGCGAATGGACTGTCATGATTGCTGATTTTGCAGGCAAAGGCACAAAGGATGATCCCTATCTGATAGGCTCGCTCGATGACCTGAACACATATCTGAAAAAGGATAGGTACACCAACGCTGACGGCGCTTATATCAAGCTGACGGGTGACTTTGCGCTAACAGGAAACACAATTATAACAAAGAACACTATTATTGACATTGCAGGCAAAACAATAAGCGGCGCTTATGCTCTGGCAACAGGTAATGGTGTTTCTGTAACTGTTAATGATTCCGAAAACGGAAGCGGCGCTAAGATGTGTACTTTTATCAATCAGGGCGAACTGACTGTAAACAACGGAAACATCTCTACTATTGGGGTTCAGGGCGAGGCAACACAGACCACTATCAATGACGGAAATTTTGTAAATATTGAGGTTATTGCAGGCGATCTGGATATAAATGGCGGAACATTTAATTATTCGGTGTCGATGAATAACACTAAGGGTAAAGTCAACATCTCAGGCGGTACATTTGGCGGAATTGTTTTCGCAATGTGTGATACTATGAATATCACCGGCGGAACATTTTCAGGTAATGGTGTTGGCGGTCAGTGTACTACTGCTATGACGATTTCAGGCGGTACATTTAGTGGTCAGTGGGCAAATTTAAACGCTGATAAGCCCGCTGTCATCACAGGCGGAACGTTTACGTTAACTCCATATGATAATGATGATAACAAGATGTTTGAGATAAGAGGCGGTACGTTCAGCTTTGACCCGTCCGCAGATAAGTATAAAGCTCATGTTACCATCCCCGAGGACTACTATGCAGTTGACAACGGCGACAGCACTTGGACTGTCAATGAGATCGCTGCAAATGTGAAACTCTCCGAAGCTGATACTATGCTCCTGATAGAGAAGGGCACTCTTGTCACAAATGACACCGATATTGAAATGGAAGCATGGACCATGAAAAACGGTGAGGGCGAATATGTAGTGCTGAAACCGGGCGATACCTTCTTGGTGAATGAACGTTCGATCTTCCACCCGCAGAATGTTTATGAAGATGATGATACAGGCGAGGAAGTAAACTACATTGAGTTCTACGTGCTTGAAGGCTTTGACTTTGAAAAGGACGGCAATGTTTACAAGTCTGTCAATGCAGGCAAGGACATAACTATCTCGATGTATGAGGCAGAAGCCGAGAATGACTGCACTATCAGGTGGAAAGTTTCTTCCGAGGGTGAATATGACTGGCTGAATGTGCTGGTAGACGGCGAGAGCTGTTTCTATGCTTCAGGCAGGTATGAGGGTCTGGTAGATGTCAAGAAAGGTCAGAAACTGCTGATAGTTTACAACAAGGACGACAATGTCGGAATGTATGACGACTGTGCGGAATTCGAGTTCCTGGAACCTCAGACACTGACACACGTTGACGCAAAAGAACCCACCTGTGAAGAAGCAGGAAACATCGAGCATTTCAAAGATGCTGACGGAAACTGCTACACTTATGAACTTGATTCTATATATGTAAAGCTTGGTGCAGGCGGGGAGATCATCCCTGCAACAGGTCACACCTATAAAGCAAGACCCGAGTGGAAGTGGGACGGCAAAAATAATGCAGCGGCGGTTTTCTCCTGCGAAGAGGACGACAGTAACATTACAATAAATGCGCAGGTCACGGTACAGACAACTGAACCTAAGGTCGGCGAAAAGGGCAAGAATGTTTACACCGCAGAAGTTACTTTCAGGAACAAGAAGTATACTAACACTATTGTTGAGTGGATTCCTGCGATAACCGTTGAGTTCTGTGAGACAAGCGAACCTAACCACTATGATTTCGGTGTCAAGGAACATTACATAGGTTCTGACGACAAGTTCTATATCCTTCAGGACGGCGAATATGTTGAAGTTTCGGCTAGGGATCTGTTTATCCCTGCACTGGGTCACGATTACGGCGAACCCGAGTGGACTTGGGACGAGAACAATAAGGCAACGGCTAAGTTCACCTGCGAAGCTGACGGCGAGACTGAGACTGTTGAAGCGGAAGTAACTTCCGAGACCGAAAAGGGCAAGACCGTTTATACCGCATCGGCAAAGTTCGGGGACAAGACCTATACCGACACAAGAACAGTTGTGAGCGTTTCGGCATACAGTGATTATTCTTCACCTGTTATCGTAAAGGCAGGCACTGTTCTGAATTTTGATGTTGACTTAGCAACCTATATCTATAAGCCCGTCAGGGGAGAATATACCGAAGAGTTCGCAGAACCCGGGCAGTCGCTGACGGTCACTGAGGATTCGCTCTTCTTTATTTACGATTCGGCAAGTGGTGAAGAGTTTGAACGTGACGGTGAAATAAATGTGGCTGATCTTTACGCTTTGGATGACTGCACATTTGAACTGAAAGACGGCGTTTACAGAAGCACTAACGCAGGAAAGCCAAATTCTGTCTCCTATATGGAGTTTAAAGCAGATGAAACATCTTTACTCAAGTGCAGAATTTCTTCGGGTGACACGAATGATGTGGCATATGTGCTGGTCGACGGAAGATTTGTTTACTTTGCGGAAGGCGAAGAAAGCGCTTATGTCCCCGTTCTGGAAGGTCAGACGGTAGATGTATTATATATTAAAGACGATGTTGGCGACATGGGTGAAGACTGCTTTGAGTTTGAACCGGTCGAATTCCTTGATTTTGAGTATGTTGACAGAGTAGAGCCGACTTGCGAAACGGCAGGTAACATAGGATACTATGTTTATCCTGACGGCGATAAGTACATAGATTTTAATCTGAATAAGAACCATTCATTTGTCAAAATCGAAGACGGCGAAGAAGTTATCCCTGCACTGGGTCACACCTACGGCGAACCCGAGTGGGCTTGGGACGAGGACAACATCGCCACTGCAACATTTGAGTGCGAAAAGGGCGATTCGGTCAGAACTGTTGAAGCGGAAGTGACTTACGAGACTATCGAAGCGACTTACACCGCAGATGGAAAGACTGTTTACACGGCAACTGTTGAATTTGAGGGCAAGACTTACACTGACACCAAAACTGTTGCTATCCCGAAGCTTTCGGGAGTTGTCAAGTTCACCTATAAGCCCGGCGACAACAGCGCGGCACTCAGCTGGGACGAGTTTGAGGGTGCTGAAAAGTACGCTGTATGCGGTTACGTGAGCGGAAAGTGGCAGCTTATCAAGGAAGTGACAGATACAGGCACGATCGTAAGAGGTCTGACCGCAGGCGCTGAATATAAAATGGCTGTTATACCTTATGTCAACGGCGAGTGGATAAAGAACTTTAACGGCGCTGTTATGGTCGCTCCGAATCCTCCTGCCGATCTTCCCGAACTGAGCGTTGAAGTCAAGAACAACAAGTTCGTGCTGAACTGGACGGAAGTCGAGGGCGCAGAGCAGTACGGCGTTGCAGTCAAGATCGCAGGCAAGTGGAAAGTTCAGACAGTTGTTGACGCTGACGTTACAACATTCACTTCGCCTAAACTCAGCAAGGGCACTTACGAAATGGTAGTTTGTGCAAAGATCAACGGCAAGTGGGACATCAGAAACATTGCTGACAGAGCTGTAACAGGCACTATCGGATAAAGTAATTTTTCCTCCTCTTTATAAAATACTAAAACAAGACCGACAGTTCTTTCGGGGACTGTTGGTCTTTGTTCTTATGGCATGAACAAAAACCTATATCACATATGCTATTCGGCATTGACAAACGTGTGCAGTTTTTTATCGAACTGTACATTGTTTTTTTGTTTAAAATTCTATGAACAAAAGTGACTGCTTGCAATATACGGACTGTTTAAACAAAAACGTCATAAAAAATTTAAATTAAATGTTTTAAGTAATATCCATATTTTACGTCAAATATCCACGATTTGAGTTGACCAGGTGCAAATAATTTTGTATAATGTAATAACAAATGGAAGTCGTGCTATAAAGAGATAGCACTAGTTGTAAACGTTTTCTTACAATGAAAGGGAGGAATCACTATGAGATTCAACAAAGGCGTTAAAAGAACAGCCTCCGCAATGTTTGCGGGCGCACTGCTTTTATCGCAGGCAATGTATCTGCCCCAGTTCTCTATCGAGGCAGATGCGGCAGGTCTGGTAACGGTCAACCCGAACAAGACCTATCAGACGATCGACGGCTTCGGCGGAATGAACCTGCCTGAGTGGATAGGCGACCTTACGTCTTCACAGGTGCAGAAAGCATTCGGCAACGGCAAGGACGAGCTGGGCTTCACCATCATGCGTGTGTTCGTCAATGACGACAGCAGTCAGTGGAACAAGGCAGTTCCCTCCGCAAAGCGTGCGCAGCAGCTGGGCGCAAAGGTGTTCGCAACTCCGTGGAACCCGCCTGCATCTATGCGTACCAATGGTCAGAAGAACATTTATACGGGAACTTATCAGCTGAGAAGCGACAAATGGTCTGACTACGCAAATCACCTGAACGGCTTCGTAAAGTATATGGAAAGTCAGGGAGTCAACCTTTACTCTATATCTATCCAGAACGAGCCTGACTACGCCGCTGAATGGACATACTGGAGCACCAGCGACCTCACAAAGTTCGCCGCTCAGTACGGCAAGCAGGTAGTTGCGGGAACAAAGGCAAAGCTTATGTCGCCTGAAAGCTTCCAGTACAAAAAGGACATCTATAACTCCATTCTCGGAAACCAGCAGGCATTCAACAATATCGGCGTTTTCGGTACTCACTTCTACGGCACTCAGCCCGGACAGATGGACTTCTCGGCACTCGAAAACTGCGGAAAGCCTATCTGGATGACAGAAGTTTACGTTCCGAACAGCAACCACGATGCTGACCTCTGGCCTGAGGCTGTTGACGTTGCAGTTAATATCCATGACGGCATGACGATCGGCAACATGAGCGCTTACGTTTGGTGGTACATCCGCCGCAGTTACGGTCCTATGAAGGAGAATGGTCAGATCTCCAAGAGAGGCTACTGCATGGCTCAGTACTCCAAGTTCGTTCGCCCCGGTGATGTTCGTGTTGAGATCACCGACAAGCCTGCGACTAACGTTTATATGTCTGCTTACAAGAACAACAAGGGTCAGGTAACTATCGTTGCAGTAAACAACAGCGACACAGGTTACGCACAGCAGTTCTCGCTGGGCGGCAAGACTATCAAGGACGTTGACAGATGGCGCACAACTTCAGACGAAAACCTTGCTGAGACAGATAACCTCACACTCGACTCGGGCAAAGGTTCGTTCTGGGCACAGCTCCCTGCAAGAAGCGTTTCGACCTTTGTCTGCACACTTGACGGCGGTTCGACAACTGTTGACACTCAGCCTCAGAATGAACTCGACTCTGACGGCTACTACTTCCACGACACATTCGAGGACGACCTCGGCGGCTGGCAGAAGCACGGTGACACAACTCTCTTAAAGTCGGGCAGATCTCCTTATCAGGGCAAGGAAGCTATGGTAGTTACCGAGCGCACCAAGTCATGGATGGGCGCAGAGCGCACACTTCCTTCGAGCATCGTTCCCGGCAAGACTTACAGCTTCTCCGCAAACGTATGCGAAATGGACGGCGCTGAAACTGATACTTATTACTTCAAGCTTACCTACAAGGATTCCAGCGGAAATCAGCGCTACACAACGATAGCAGAGGGCACTGCTCCAAACGGCAAGTATATCCAGCTTGCAAACGAGAACTTCACTATCCCCTCTGATGCTACCGATATGGTGATCTACGTTGAGACTAAGGACTCCACGACAAACTACTACATCGACGAAGCTATCTGCGCACCCGCAGGCAAGAAGCTCCCGGGCGCAGGTATCCCCGAGATCCCTCAGAACACCGATCCCGATCCCGATCCTCAGCCCTCTCAGCTGACTTATCCTGCAAATGTTTGGGTAGAGTGCAACGCAGCTTATCATCAGATCAGATTCAGCTGGGATGCAGTTCCCAACGCTCAGAACTACGGTATCGCAGTTTTACTCGCAGGCAAGTGGAGGATCCAGACTCAGACAGTTTCGGCTTCGACCACTTCCTACACAACTCCCAAGAACCTCACCCCCGGCAAGACCTACAAAGTAGCAATTGCCGCAAAGGTAAACGGAAGCTGGGACGTTGCTAATGCGATCAAGAACGCTGTTACAGTTACAGTCCTCTAAGACTTTGACCACAGCGCTTACCTAGCGAAAAATAATAACAGCCGATGTGCTTGCAGAAAAGCGGACACATCGGCTGTTTTGTTGTTTATGACCACATTTTTCGGTACTGCAAAACGGTGTAGCCGCTGACCTGCTGGAACTGACGCAGGAAGTATTTCAGGTCTTTGTAGCCGCATTTTTCGGCTATCTCGGCATTCGACAGCTTTGACATGGTTATGTAGTAGCGTGCGGCGGCTATGCGTGCATTCGTGCAGTCATCGTGGAGCGTGAAGCCGTAGCACTTGCGGAATATCGCCCTGAGATAACCGTCACTTCCGCCGAATTTTGAATAAACGTCCCGAGAATCAAAGGTCATCTGCGGTTCGTCATAGAACATGAGCCGCAGTTTGTTAAGTTTTTTATAGTGCGGCTGGGTGCGCCTTGCGGAATACTTGTCAGTCATTTCGGCAAGCTTTTCAAAGCATCTCCTGCTGACCTGCGAATAATCCTCATCGTCACAGCTCACCGCCGAACAGACGAACGAATCAAGCCCGTGTTTTTTCATATAGGCGCTGTGATGTATGAGCAGTGCCGAAAGCTGTCTTTCAAGCACCTGCGTGTCGGGAATGTCACGCATAAGACAGACAAAAGTGTCCTCGTTTATCTTTGCGCTTATCTGATTTCCGCTGAACTGCTTTACCGCTTCTGCCGCATCAAGCACTGCACAGATATGCTCGCTGTCCGACACTCCGTAAGGCTGACGGTTCACAAGCCCTATCCTCAGCGCCACAAAGCAAAGACCGCTTTTTGAAGCATTCCTGTATTCGTTTCTGAGACCGCTCTCGTTGAGCATACCCGTCATAGGGTCACGCTTTTCTGACATATCCTGACATTGCAGATAAAATTGTATGTCATTTTTCATGCGCAGGAATTCAAGTGCATTTGCGATAGTTTTGAGCCAGTCACGCAGGATATACCCGAAAGTGTCGGCGTTCTGAAAGCCCATGACAACATAACCCAGTTCCCTGTCGGAAAAGAACAGCGGACAAAAATAATAGTGTGAGGCTTCGTTGCGGAAAACCGCCGAAATGTTGTGCTTTCGGAACAAGAACGGCTTCTTTTCGGCGAGCAGATCGTGGCAGAGCATATTCTCCGAGTTTTCGGAATCATCGAACCAGTTTTCGTAAAGGCACAAAAACAGCTTGTCAACATCTCTGAGCATATAGTGTGAATTGCGGCATTCCGACACAAAACTCACCATGTTCCTGCACTCCATAAGCCGGTGTTCCAGCTGACTGAACATATTCAGCGAGTCATAGGCGGTCTTGACCTGCGAGAATTTTATGTCATTTTTTATCTCGGCGAGCCTTGAACCGCATGAACAGGTGTCACCGCAGACTATCCTGCCTTTCGGGGGCGTGTAAGTTTCATAACTGCCGTTTTCAAGCTTCTTTGCGAGAAGTTCAACGGCGATACTTCCGAGCGCACGCCTGTTCCGCTGATAAGTCGTGAGAAGCGGAAAATGACTGCTCCTCTCACGGATATACTCATACCCGATGACCGACATTTTTTCGTTGATGTTTATGCCCTTTTCGAGAAATTCGTCAAGCAGACCGAACGCCATATAATCGTTACAGCAGATGAGCGCCTGCGGATAGGGAAGTTCTCCGCTGAGATAGCGCTTTGCGTGGGCGTGACCTGTGTTCAGCCAGAAGTTGCCGAAGAACACTTTGTTTTCGTCAAATGCGATGCCGTGTTTTTCGAGCGAGCGTCTGTAACCGCTGACCCTTTTGTGCGAAACAGAACGGTCATGGTCGCCCGACAGGATATGTATATCGGTAAAGCCGTGAACATCAATAAGGTGGTCGCAGACATCCTCGATGTCGTTCTCATCACTTGTGTTGACGTAGTGGAAAGAGGGTAGCGTGAAGCCTTCAACTTCCGTCCCGACTGCAACTATCGGCACATCTTTTTGAGAAAGTTCTGAGATTATGACTTTCTGAACATCTATGTTGAGTATCGCTTCGGAAACAAGTATCAGCCCGTCAAACTCATCAGAGCGGATCAGGCGGTAGATGATATTCTCGGTTTTTAGCAGTTCGGCAGTTTCCAAAGGGTTATAGATATTTGACATAACAGCAATGTCGATATTCATAGAGTGTGCTTTTTCGATTATACCGTTTAGTACCTCACGCTGTTCTGTGTCCGCCGCAGTTGCCGCAATAACGCCGAATATCTTTCGTCTCTTCATCGTTCCGCCCTCCTTTTTGCAGGACAAAACGAATAATATTGGTTCATATCCTGCAAATATCCTAACATCATTATACCACGATAAACCACAAATATCAATAGAGTAAATGAAAAAAGTCCTCGGGCGGACGGGTCCTCGGGCGGACGGCTCATATCCCTCGCATATTAGTTTGATAAAGACGTAAGTTTGTGCGGCTCGGGGCTGTCAATAGCAGATAACAGATGAAAGATAATAGATAAGAAATAAGAGATAAGAGATAAGAGATAAGAGATAAGAGATAAGAGATAACTATAAATGAGCGATTTTGTTAAAATATACAAATGAAGCGGCATATCAAAAGCAGTCCAAAGGTTCACTTTGGTGCAAATTGTCAAATCTGCTCATTTATAGTTTGATATTCTGATTACCGATAATCACATTATCAGAAATAATGCAATTATTATATCAGCAAGGCACAGACTTGGCAAGTGCAGTAAAAAAACATGATTAAATTTTTTGTGAATAACATAAACATACATAGGTTCGTTCTTAAAGAGAAAATATATAAATTTTGGAGTACTAAAATTCAAAATGGAGTTGAAAAACGTTTTCGGAAGTGTTATAATATAACTCGGTTAGTAAATGCTAACCAAAGGAGGAACTGTATGAGTGAGAAATATTTTGAGGTGCTCGAAAGTGCAGGCTTCGGCTCGAATGTTCACGAAGTTGCCGCTGAGGGCGACTGCCGTGTGCTTCGGATAGACGGCGATATGGGTGACGGATTTATGACGATGTACAGGGTGTTTGACGGAGTTTACCTTATGTATAACGACCTGCATCTCAGACAATGTGAATCGGAGTATCGGAACGCCGAAACGGTGCTTTGCTTTGACCACTGCCGTGAGGGGCGCATCGAGCATGAAAATTCCCTCGGCGATCACTATTATATGGAAGCAGGCGACCTGCGCATTGACAGGCGCATACATCACGAGGGGAGAGTGGAACTGCCGCTTTCGCACTATCACGGCATAACGATAGGGTTTATATGTGATGAGTCGCAGAGTTCGCTCGAAAAAGAACTGTCTTTTTTGTCGGTAGACCTTGAAAAGCTTGCCAAAAAGTTCTGCCCCGACAACAGGGAAATGATAATAAGGTCAAATGAACTGCTGGGAGATGTTTTCGACAAGCTTTATCATCCGCCAAAAAACAGACGGCTGGATTATTTCAGGATAAAGATCGCCGAACTGCTCCTGCTTCTCGACTCGGCTGACTTTTCGGGTCAGAAAAAGTCAAAGCAGTATTACCCCGTCAGTCAGACGGAAAAGATAAAACAGCTCCACGGGCTGATGACGGGCAGTCTTGACAAAAGCTACACAGTCGATGAGCTGTCGGCTATCTCGGGAATGCAGCCTGCCGCTCTGCGAAAGGTGTTCAAGGCAGTCTACGGTGCGCCTGTTTATCAGTACATAAAGGGCTATAAAATGAAAGCCGCCGCCGCAATGCTCATTTCTGAGAGAAAAGTCAACATTTCGGAGATAGCACAGCGGCTGGGTTATGACAACGCATCAAAATTTTCTGCGGCATTCAAGGACGTTATGGGTCTGACGCCCCAGAATTACCGCACCAGACAGGAGGAAGAATAATGGGAAAAGACAAACACGGCTCGTTTGCATGGCTTCTCGGTCAGTCGGGTGAGCGGAAAGGAAAGTTCGTGCTGAGCGTTATACTTGCGGCGTTCAGCATGGTGTGCGGCATCGTTCCGTATTATTTTATCGCAGGGATAGTCAAAGACCTGCTGTCGGGAAGCACCGACAAAAGCGCATACATAACAAACAGCGTGATAATACTTGCGCTGTGGCTGGGGCATTCGCTGTTCCATGCGCTCTCGACCGCAAATTCGCATCTTGCAACGTTCCACACCCTTGCGGTCATCCGCAAGAAAGCGCTCGACAAGCTTGCAAGAATGCCGCTGGGCGATGTTATAAGTCAGCCGTCGGGTGCGCTCAAAAGCACGATAGTCGAGCGCATAGACAGCATCGAGACAACGCTTGCGCATATCCTGCCAGAGTTCACAACGGGCATAGGTGCGCCGATTATCATTCTTGTTTATGCGTTCA
Organism: uncultured Ruminococcus sp.; assembly: GCA_947169885.1. GTDB lineage: Bacteria > Bacillota > Clostridia > Oscillospirales > Ruminococcaceae > YE71. Next base: position 14,246 of record CAMVRM010000020.1, on the reverse strand, counting down.
CCATAAACTGGAAGCTGGGGCTTGCATCTCTTATAACCGTGCCGCTGGGCATCGTGTGCTATATGCTCATGATGTTCGGCTATGAGGAAAATTACGGCAGGACTGTCCGTGCGACCAAAGCCCTGAACGCCGTCACCACCGAATACATAAACGGCATAGAAGTCATAAAAGTTTTCGGCAAGGCGCAGTCGAGCTACGAAAAGTTTGCCGCCGCCGCAAAGGAAAGCGCCGCAAGCTTTATTGACTGGATGAGAAAGTGCAATGTTTATATGACTTTTGCAATGTGCATCATGCCTGCGACCATGCTGTCAGTCCTCCCGATAGGCGGTATAATGGCTATGCACGGAACTGTCACGACTGCTGATCTCATAACGGTCATTATCCTGACAGTCGGGCTTATCGAACCGCTCATAGGCGTTATGTCTTATTCCGATGACATCGCACAAATGGACACGATCGTGACGGAAGTGCGCAATATCATAGATGCTCCCGAAATGCGCCGTCCCGAAAAGCTGACAAAGAAACTCAGCGGCGGAGACATCGTGCTTGAAAATGTTCGTTTCAGCTATTCCGACAAGGAGATACTTCACGGCATATCCATGACGATACACAAGGGTGAATTTGCGGCGTTCGTAGGTCCTTCGGGAAGCGGAAAGTCAACTGTTGCAAGGCTCATCGCAAGCCTGTGGGACGTTGACAGCGGCAGGATAACCGTGGGCGGCACCGACATAAAAGATATACCTCTTGATGAATACAATCAGCATATCGCTTATGTTTCGCAGGACAATTATCTGTTCGACCTGACCGTTCGTGAGAATATCCGTCTTGGCAGGCAGGATGCTGACGACAAGGAAGTTGAAGAAGCGGCAAAAAGATGCGGCTGTCATGATTTTATCATGGGGCTTGAAAAAGGCTATGACACAGTTGTGGGAACTTCGGGTGGTCATCTGTCGGGCGGTGAGCGTCAGCGCATATCTATCGCAAGGGCTATGCTCAAAAACGCTGATGTTATAATCCTTGACGAAGCAACAGCTTACACCGACCCCGAAAACGAAGCGGTCATCCAGCGAAGCGTTGCAAAGCTTGTCGAGGGCAAAACGCTCATCGTTATTGCGCACAGGCTCTCGACCGTGAGCAATGCCGACAGACTTTATGTCATAAAGGACGGCGTTATAGAAGAACAGGGCAAACACGAGGAACTGCTCGCAAGGGGCGGACTTTACAGTTCGATGTGGGCGGCACATATCTCTGCTAAGGACGGTGAGGACAATGTTTAAGATACTGAAAAATTTCTTTGATTTCTGCAACGCCGAGGACAGAAAACGCTTTTATGTTTCGATAGTGCTGAGTCTGGTGCAGGCGCTTTTCGAGGCGCTGAAAATTCCTGCTATCTCGGTCATGGTCAAGGCACTTCTCGAAAACAATGTCACCTCAAAGGCCTGCGTCACCTGTCTGTGCATAATGCTTGCGAGCATAATCGGTTCGGGTGCGTTCAAGTCAAAAGCTACAATGCTGCAAACCGAGGGCGGTTACAGCACCTGCGCCAACAAGCGTATGCAGCTTGCCGAACATCTGCGCTATCTGCCTATGGGTTACTACAACGAAAACAGCTTGGGACGCATAATGTCCGTCACCACCAACACCATGCAGAACCTTGAAAACGTTGCGACAAGAGTTGTCATGATAGTTTGCTCGGGACTGCTGACAACGGCTGTGATAACTGCGATGATACTTTTCTATGACTGGCGGATAGGGCTGATACTGCTTGCAGGGCTTGCGATCTTCTTCCTGATAAACAGCGGACTTATGAGCGCTTCGGCAGATATGGCAAAGAAAAAGCTTGAAAAGGACAGCAGGCTTGTTGCAAAGGTCATCGAATACATTCAGGGCATATTTGAAGTGAGAACGTTCAGGCTGACAGGCGAGAGGAGCCGTGACCTTAACACTGCGATAGACGAGAATGAGTTCGCAAACTCCGCAATGGAGCTTAAACTTATCCCGTTCATGACCTTGCAGAGCTTCTGGCTCAAAGCAGTCGGAACAGTCATCGTTATCGCATCGGTGTTTCTGCACATCGGCGGCAGTATGGATCTGCTCACGACCGTCATCATGATAATAAGTTCCTACCTCATCTATGCACAGCTTGACAATGCAGGCAAGTATTCCTCCCTTTTAAGAACAGTTGACGTGAGCGTTCGTCAGGCGCAGGAGATACTCGACACTCCGCAGATGGACATATCGGGCGAGGACATAAAGCCGCGTCATTTCGGGCTGAGCGCACAGAACATCAGTTTTGCTTACGAAAAGAGAAAGATAATAAACGGCATCTCTGTCGACATTCCCGAAAAGACCACCACGGCGATAGTGGGACCCTCGGGCGGCGGCAAGACCACGCTGACCTCACTTTTATCACGTTTCTGGGACGTTGACGAGGGAAGTGTCACCCTTGACGGCATCGACATACGCAGATACAGCATGGACGCACTTATGCGCAATTACAGCTTTGTGTTCCAGCGTGTTTATCTTTTTGCCGACACGGTTGCGAACAATATCCGTTTCGGTCAGCCCGATGCGCCCATGGAAAAAGTTATCGAAGCGGCGAAAAAGGCTTGCTGTCACGACTTCATAATGGCTCTGCCTGACGGCTATGACACGGTGATAGGCGAGGGCGGTGCATCGCTTTCGGGCGGTGAAAAACAGCGCATCTCGATAGCCCGTGCGATCATGAAAGATTCTCCGATAATCGTGCTTGACGAAGCCACTGCCAACGTTGACCCCGAAAACGAAGCAGACCTTATGAAAGCGATTGACGCTCTGACGAAAGAGAAGACCATAATCATGATAGCACACCGTCTTAAAACTGTCCGCAATGCCGACAAGATACTGGTTATCGAAAGCGGCAGGATAGCAGAGCAGGGAACTCATGATGAACTCATGCTCGAAAACGGCATCTACCGCAGTTTCGTTGAAAACCGCCGTGAAGCCGCCGCATGGAGACTATGAAATTAGAGATAAGAAATAAGAGATAAGAGATAAGAAAGAACTGACGTGAACCGCACAAAATCTGCACAAATGAAAAGGGTTCGCCAGAGAATTAAAAGTTTTAGGAAAGAGAGTCCAGAGGGGATAACCCTTTTTCAAAAGGGTTTCCCCTTTGGTGGGAGTTTGAGGGCAAAGTCCTCATTCGCCCCTCTGGGGCGATAGAAAGAACAGTCAAAACAAAAGCAGTCCAAAGCGCTCAAACGCAAAGCCACATCAAAAATCGGCATTCCAAAACGCATTATCAAAAGTACACAAAATGAGAGAACATCACAAAATAGGGGAGAAGCACCAAAAATGCCGATTTTTATTTTTCGGAACAGCGTAAGCGCATTCCGAAAAAATCCCTGAGAGCCTATCTTCACAAGAGCGGTATTACGTTGTTTCAGGTGTCTGAAAGACAGGCAGGGTGTCTGATAAGACGGCTAACCAGACACCCAAAACGACGATATTACGTCATTTAGACACCTAGACACCCTTTTTGCAAGTCGCACTATATTATGTATGTGCAAAATCATCATCGGCACTCTATGACAGTTATTACCATTGGTGTGAGGATAATCCAATCACAGCCTTGAAACATGATACTTTCATTTCATGGTTAAAGCAGAATGAGGATAAACTGAAAGTGCATTATTCCACAAATATTGCAAGCAACAGCAGGAATGTCAGAAGTTTCAAAGGTATATCGCTATAAAATATATACCGACTTGAGTTTAAGGTGTCTAGGTGTCTTTTCGACGGTATTACGTCGTTTTAGGTGTCTGAAAGGGTGTCTGAAAGACAGGCAGGGTGTATGGAGCAGACACCGGTATGATCCCTTTTCTTAACATTTTGACCGACAGTTTTTTTGGGGGGACTGTCGGTCTTTTTTTTACAGCCGAAAACGTTTTATGTTTCTTGTAAATGATTTTTACTCATTCGTCAAAAACAGCTTGCAAAAAATCTTCTCATTGGTGAAAATGGTGATATATTGAAAAATTTTTAAAGTTTGCTTGACAAAAAGCGGCGAAAATGCTATAATAGTTGTGGACTATGAAAAAAGCTGAACATAAAGTGATGATTTTGTGTCAGCAAGATGAAATAAAAGAACATAGTCTGCTCTGCGTTAACGGTTCGCAGGGGGATCATATACACACATATGAGGAGGAAAAGAAATGAGAAATACTAAAAAAGCACTCGCTGCTGTTATGGCACTTGCTGTCGTTTTCGGCACAGGCAGCGTTCTGCCTAAGCTTTCAGCAGTTTCCGATACCGCAGTAACAGCTTCCGCAGAAGAAACAACAGAAGCACCCAGCGCAGGCGCTCGCAGCTACTCTGACGATCTGGGCAACGTTTTCCTTGGCGGAAACTACATGGAGATAGGTCTTTCGAGCTACGGAAGCTTCGGAACAACTCAGGCACCTCCCGCTGATTCGGGCTGGCACAGAAACTCTAAAAGGCTGGGTTATATCATCGACGGCGACGGCTGGGACGTTGGCGCAGAACCCACAACAGGTGACTTCTTTGTTCCCGGTTCTCCCGAGGAACGCCACACTGTCGGCTATACTATCGGCGAACTCAGCTACATAGATGCGGCTACCGCTCTTAATCACGTAAACTGGAATTCACCTATCAAGCCCCTTGAAACAGTTGACCAGTCTGACCTCGAAGCAGGCAGGCTCAAAGCTGTTACCACAGGCATCACAGCTCAGAACGTTGAGATAACTCAGACTGTTGAGTTCGGCGTTAACGACAAATTCATCAAGATAAGCGTTACCGTCAAGAACCTCAACGAAGAAGCTATCACCAACGTTAGATATATGCGTACAGTTGACCCCGATCAGGACGTTGAACTGAACGATACTTTCGATACCTATAACAAGGTCATCTCTAACCCCAACACCAATATCCCCTACACCAACAACCAGTGCGCACTCGTTGTTGCAAGAGGCGAAAAGTCACTTGAAGGCTTCTTCTTTGCTTCCTTTGACCCTGCTGCAAGAGCATCTATTATTCACGGTCTGAGCGCAAGACCTTTCGACAATGACTACTTCGGTGAGCCTGTATGGAGAGATAATGACGAACTGCCTACCACTCCTTCCGAGGATTCTTTCAATCTTACTCAGGATATGATAGATGCAAACGAACTCAACGGCTTCTCTCTTGACGATACAGGCGTTGCACTCACCTTTGCATGGCCTGAGATCGGCGCAGGTGACGAAAAGTCTATCGTTTACTACATAAGCCTTGACCCGACTATCATCGAGTCTTTCGATACTATCCAGGCTGAGGACGCTCTCACCAAGCCCTACAACGGTGAAACACAGTCTGTTACCGCTGAGGATCTCGGACTTGTTGACGCTGAGGGTCACGTTCTCGAAATGGGTAAGGACTACGACCTCGAAGGCGATTACTCCGCTAAGAACGTTGGTACATACAGCTACAAGATCATATACAAGGGCGACTATGCAGGCGTTCCCGCACAGGATCTCACATGGTCTATCACCAAGGCTGACCTGCTCATTAAGGTAAAGGACAGCACTATCGTAAAGGGCGATCCTGTTGAGGGCAACGGCGTTACTTTCGAGACTCTTCTCGGTGAAGACACTGCCGCTGATCTTGCAGGCGAACTGGTGTTCGATTCTCCCGATTATGACTTCGAGAACAGCGAAACAGGTGACTACACTCTTGTTGCAAGCGGTCTGACCTCCGACAACTACAACATCACTTTCGTTGACGGCGTTCTCCACGTAGTTGATGCTATATCCTATACGGCGAGTGACGGCGAGTGGACAAAGAACACTCTTGATCCGGGCATTATTCCCGTTGTACGTTCCGCTGACCCTGAAAAGTCTGCCGAAAAGTTTCAGAGTGTAAGCTTCAACGGTGTTAAACTTAATGAGGAACAGTATTCTATTGAACTTGTTGACGGAAATGTTCTTGCCGTAAAGATAGGGGCAAACCTTCTTGAAAAGTATGAGGCAGGCGTTTTTGATGTTAGCGTAACATTTGTTGACGGCACAGCTGATGCAAAACTGACTATCAAGGAAGCTCCCAAGGACAGCAGTTCCGCTGATTCCAGCTCAACTACTTCTTCTACTACCAGCAGCACAACTTCTACAACAACTTCCACCACAACTAAGACTACTACCACTACCACCTCGACCGAAACTGCAAACCCCTCAACAGGTGCAGCAGCTGCTTCCGTTGCAGGCATTCTCCTTGCAAGCGCAGCTATGGTAGTTGCCAAGAAAAAGAGCAAGTAAGTATCAGGCTCTGACATATAAAAAAACCTGAGTTTTTTCGCCATGGCGTTTCTGATATTCTGTCGGAGATGCCGTGGCGTTTTGTTTTTATATCGAGAGATAGGAGAATATTAACATGAAGAATAAATACAGAACAATAATGATCTTTTGAGCTGATACTGTATTTATAAAAATATGAAACGGAGATATAACGATATGAAAAAAGTGATATACATTCACGGAAAAAACGGAAGTGCCGATGAAGCCGAGTTTTACAAACCGTTGTTTTCGGGATATGAGGTCAGTGGTCTTGATTATAAAGCAGAAACGCCGTGGCAGGCGGTGACGGAGTTTTCTGAACTGTTCGGCAGGGTCTGTGCGGACAGCGACGAAGTAATACTTATCGCCAACAGCATAGGTGCTTATTTTGCGATGCACGCCCTGTCCGACAAGCATATCGATAAGGCTTTCTTCATTTCGCCGATAACCGACATGGAACGGCTTATCCTTGATATGATGGAATGGGCAGGGGTCAGCGAGAAAGAACTTGCGGAACGTGGAGAAACAGAAACTTCTTTCGGTGAAAGACTTTCGTGGGAATATCTCACTTATGTAAGAGATCACCCGATAAACTGGAACATTCCTACCGAGATCCTTTACGGCGAAAATGACGAACTGACAAGCCTTGAAACGGTAACAGCCTTTGCGGAAAAAAACGGCGCAGGACTTACGGTCATGCAGGGCGGCGAACATTGGTTTCACACCGATGAACAGATGAGTTTTCTGAAAGAATGGCTGGGTGACAGAATATGAAGATATATCTTTACGGCATGATATGCGCCTCCAACAGTTTTAAGATAAATGAGTTCCCAAGCCCCGATGAATACACGGAGATACAGCAAAGCGCACGCTTTATCGGCGGTGAAACAGGCACTTGTGCAACTGTGCTTTCATCTCTCGGGGCAGATGTCAGGATAGACGGCACTCACATCGGAAAAAGCATGGCAGAACTTATACGTGACTTTTACCACGGCAAAAGCGTTGAACTGAACTCGCTGACTTTTGATGACAGCTTTGAGGGATTGGAGGACTATATACTTATCTCGGGCGATATACGCACACCGTTCGGGCGTTTCGGACATTTCTTCGGCGACTATTATAACGGCGGTAAAAAGCACTGGAACGAGCCGAAAGAAAGCGATATTCTGTGGTGCGGTGTTTCTGCGATAGATGACTGCTTCGGCGAGGATTCAAGGCGCTGTGCCGAACTCTGCATACAGCACGGCAAGCCCTATGTCACGATAGACTGCAAGTATGACAGCTATATCCACAAGCATTCTGCGGTGACGGTTATCTCGGGTGAAGCGCTGAAAATGCACTACGGCGATGTCACACGCTCGGAAATGTTTCCGCTTTACGCCGAAAATTCGGACGGTCTGACTATTATAACAAATGGCGGCGGTGAATTTTTCTACGGCAGACGTGGTGAGCCTGTCAGACGTTTTAAGCCGTTCAGGGTCAGGGCAGAAAGCACGCTGGGCGCAGGAGATACTTTCAAGGCAGGCTGTACATATGCTCTTGCAAAGGGTATGGACGATAATGAACTTGTCAGATTTGCAAGTGCCTGTGCGGCAGTCGCAGTGTCACGCTATCCAAGTCAGCTTTATCCGCCCACACTTCGGGAAGTTGAAGCCCTGACCGTTATATGAGCATCTCTACCGAGCGTTGATTGACAAACATCTCAGTCCGCAGTATAATAAAGCTATACTGATAGAAAGGAGATGTTCACAATGGATCAGGTCAAAATGGGAGAACTTATCAGAAAACTGCGGGATAATATGGGGCTGACACAAAAACAGCTTGCCGACAGGCTCCACGTCAGCGACAAGGCTGTATCAAAATGGGAGTGCGGCAAAGGCTGTCCCGACTTGTCATTGCTCGGCGCATTATCGGAAGTTTTCGGAACGGATATAGGGGTCTTGCTCTCAGGCAGGATAGAAAAGAATGAAACGGAGAAAGGTGATATGAAAAAGCTGAGATTTTATGTTTGCAAAGACTGCGGAAATATCATCACTGCAACAAGTGAAACGGCTGTTACCTGCTGTGGGAACAAGCTGAATGCTCCTGACCCGAAACAGGCACAGGACAGTGAAATGCTTTGCGTTGAGGACATTGATAGTGAATGGTATATCACCACTGACCACGAAATGACGAAAGAGCATTATATCTCATTCGTTGCTTATGTCAGCGACAGCTGTGCGATGATGTTCAGGCAGTACCCCGAGTGGGGCGTGAATATCCACCTGCCTAAAATTTGTTCGGGCAGGCTGGTGTGGTACTGCAACAAGTGCGGACTTTTGTATCAGAAAATAAGTCCGTAAGCTTGTGAAGAAAGTTCCTCATAAAAAAAGACAGCAGCGCACAAATGAACTGCTGTCTTTTTTCATTTTGGAAAGAGTACGCCATTCTTATACCGATCTGCTTCGGTAGTTGTTAGGGGTAATGCCTGTCAGCTGACGGAACTGACGCATGAAATATTTTTCGTCAGTGTATCCGCATTTAAAAGCCACCGCAGGGATACCTATGGTGGTCGAGAGCAGGAGATATTTTGCCATGGCGATGCGGCTCATTATGAGATCCTGATGAAAGCTTATGCCGAAAATATTCTTGTAAGTGGCACGGAAATGCCCGTAGCTCAGGCGAAAATCACGGCAGGTCTTTCGTGCGTCCCAGTCTTTCGCAGGCTCACGATACATGGAATTTCTTACTTTCAGATATTCTTTGTAGTGTGTTTGGTGACGTTTTTCGGAAAGCTGTTTTATTTTTATGTTTATATCTTCGTTCAGCGCCGTGATGCAGTCATCGCTGTTTTCAGCCGCCGGGACAAGCCTCATAGCCGTAAAAAACGTATCAAGTCCACGTTCCCTGACATAGATCGGAGAATGTGAGATCATCATTTCCAGCTTGTCCACTGCAAGAAAAATATCTCCCTCGGAAAATTCGCCGACAGCGGCAATGATATACACCTTGTCCGAAAGCTTTCCGCTGAAACCGTTGATGCTCCCTGCAATTCGGCTGAGACATTCGGCGATCTCCATATCAAGCCTTACCGAAAGATTTTTTGTGTCGATGCGGCTGTCATCGGAATATATGCCCGTTCGTATCATTATAAGATAAAGTTTTTCGTTTTTGCCGAGGTTTTTGCAGGCGTTTGCAAGTTCGTTCATAAAGCCTGTCTTGTTGTAAAGCCCCGTAGCCGTGTCGTGATATTCCGAAAGATTTCTGCATTCAAGAAGTGTGTTGATGTCATTTTTCATGCGAAGCACCTGCAAGGCGTTTACGGATATTTTCAGCCATTCTATCATGACAGAATCATATGTATCGGGGGTTGTGTACTGAAAAATAAAGTGTCCGAACTCATTGCCCTCTGAAAAGAGCGGTATGAAGAAAAGGAATTTTTTGTCTCCTGCCCCGGGAAGTTCGGCTGGAAATAGCTGACCTCTTGTGAAGAATGCAGGTTCGTCCGAACCTTTTTCGGGGCTTATTATGCGGTAGCAGATCATAGGTCTGTTGTTTGAGAATTCTTCTATCGGGGACTTGTGCGAAGGTGTACACCAATCCTCATGAAGACAGAGATAAATTCCGGAAACATTTCTTATCAGATATGAAAAATCCTGTAAAGTGCGGATATAGTCGGAGATAGAGCGGCAGGTGACAGACTGCTGTTCAAAGTTGCCGCAGAAGTTCATATCGTTATACATTTTTATCTGTCTTATCTCAACCAGCTCATCACGCAGATATTTTTTCTCAACACCGCATGAGCAGGTGCCGCCGTGTATCATATAGCCCGAAATGTCTATATCCTGCATCGGTTCGCCCGTCAGTTCCGAATAGATCAGCGCTGTGGCTTTTGCGCCTGTGTCTGCACGGCTTCGCTGATATGTTGTAAGTATCGGTGAGTGATATATCCTTTCGCCGATATGTTCATATCCTATCACTGTAAGGTCTTGTGGGATAGTTATATCATATTCAAACAGCTTGTCCAGCAGTCCGAAAGCCATATAATCGTTGGCACAGATGACCGCCTGCGGAAGTCGGCGTTTTCCGCTCATGTATTCCTCTGCGAGCGCTTCGCCCGAATCAGTCCAGAAGTTGCCGTAAATGATATTGTTCCTGCCGAAAGGCAGACCTTTTTCTGTCATGACTTCTCTCACACCATCAACACGCAGGCGTGAAGTCTCGAACATTTCACCGCCTGTTATTATGTCTATATCCCTGAATCCGTGAACATCGGTAAGGTGCTGAGTGATGTTCCTGAAATCATTCTTCACGTCTGTGTTGATGCAGGTGTAGCCGTCTTCCTCGGCATCGGTTATGACAACGGGAACATCAAGCTTTTTTATCTGTTCATAGATGCTTTTTCTGAGGTCGGGATAGATGAGCGATTCGGAAACAAGTATCACCCCGTCAAGGCGTTCGGAATGCACAAGTTCATATATCTTGTTCTCAACTTCAACATCTGCAAAATACTCTATGAAATTATATACATTTGAAAAAACAGCGATGTCTATGCCCAGTTCATCGGCTTTTGACAGAATGCCTTTGAGCAGCTGCCGCTGTTCGCTCTGTGAAGCCCTGGCGGTTATCACGCCTATGAGCGGTCGGTGGTCGGTATTCATGGGTCTTACTCCTTGACAGATAATATCAGATGTTACGATCGTGCCATCAGTTTTTTCGGTACTTTATTAATATTATAGCACAATAAACACAAATTTCAATAGTTCATCAGCATTTTATAGCATAATTAACACAAAGTTTAATAGTGAACCTGCATTTTCTTCACCAAATCTGCAAATTTTAGGTTGAAAAACATCATTGGTTGTTGTACAATATAGTTAGAAAAAATAACAATATGTTATTTTAGTTTATTCAACTTTTTCAACGTTGCTCAACAAACAAGATCATTTTAAGGAGATGACCGTTTAATTATGAAAAATCATAAGAAATTTCTGGCAACACTTTTGGCACTGAGCTGCATCGCAACAGCTTCACCAAAGCTCACAGCTCCCGTTTACGCTCAGGAAGTCGTTTACGACAGCTTTGAAATCAACTATGACGGCTGGCACGGCACAGATACTTCTATCGAACTTACTGCTGATGCTAACGGCTTTGAGGCTTCAAGAGGCATGAGGGTAACAGGACGTACTTCCGACACTGACGGTGCGGCTTCTTCCAAGGGCTTATATCTTGCAGGCGGTGTTAAGTACAACTATTCCATGCAGGTATTCAGCGAAAAGGACACCACTTTCAAACTCACTCTGAAATACATCGACGAAAAGACCGATGAAGAAACGCTCGTAACTCTTGCTGAAAAGAAGGTAAAGGGCGGAAAGTGGACTGCTCTTTCGGCTGACTACAAAGCACCTGCTGACACCTATGAATATGAACTGACACTTACAAACGATCTGACAGATGATTTCATCTTCGATGATGTCAAGGTAACTTCCGATAAGTCGGCGGCTGTTGTTGACGCAGATTCTTATAACAAAGGTCTGAAAGATGAGTTCGCAAACTACTTCCGTGTGGGCAACATCTTCAACGGCAACACCATAAGAAATTCCACTATACAGGGCATAATCCTCAAGGATCACAACGCTGTTGAGTGCGAGAACGAAACTAAGCCTTATGCTACTATCGTTCAGAACGGTTCAACAAACACAAACGTTAAGGTAACTCTTAATCAGTGTGCGGCTATCCTTGACTTCTGCGCAAAGAACAATATCGCATTCCGTGGTCACACATTCGTATGGCACAGCCAGACTCCCGAATGGTTCTTCAAGGATAATTTCAGCGATTACGGCGGATATGTTTCTTCGTCCGTAATGGATCAGCGTATGGAAAGCTACATCAAGAATATGTTCAACGCTTATGCTACGCAGTATCCGTCTGTTAACCTTTACGCTTATGACGTGTGCAACGAAGTTATTTATGACGAAACTGCAAAGTACGGCGGTCTGAGACCCACAAACGGCACTAACGGCGCAAACGGAAGCTCCGCATGGGTAAGAGTTTACAAAGATAACTCTTTCGTTGAAAAGGCATTCACTTACGCAAAAAGATATGCTCCCAAAACCTGCAAACTTTACTACAACGATTACAACGAGTTCGCAGGCGAAAAGAAAGAGTGCATAAAGAACACTATCCTTATCCCGCTCCATAACAAGGGACTTCTTGACGGCATGGGTATGCAGTCTCACATTGATTGCAGCACAGGTCAGTGGGATTGGGGCAACACCAAGTCCTATCTCGATGCAATGGACGATTACCTCAGCTTAGGCATTGATGTTCAGGTAACAGAGCTTGACATCTCCCGTGACGGCGGAAGATTTACCGATCAGCAGCAGGCTGAAAAGTACAAGGCTATATTCAAGCACTGCGTTGACGTGAACAACAGCGGCAAGTATAAGGGCAAGGTAACTCTTGTTCAGGTATGGGGTCCCAACGATGACAACTCGTGGGTAGGAAAAAACAGTGCAGGTCAGCCCAACAATCCGCTTCTTTACAACGGAAACAACCAGCCCAAGACTGCTTACAACTATATAACCTCTATCATTCCCGAAAGTCAGTGGGGCGACGGTTCAAATTATAACGGCGAAGGCGGCGGCGGAACTGTTGAGCCTAACAAGTACGGCTGGTATTTCAGCTGCGGATTCGAGGGCACAACTGACGGCTTTAACGCAAGAGGTCCTGTAACGCTCGCTTCCAGCAGTGACACAGCATTCGTTGGCAGCAATTCGCTTTATGTTTCGGGCAGAGAAAGCTCATGGAACGGCGCTTCCTACAAGCTTGACACCCGTGCATTCAAGGCAGGCACCGAATACAGTTTCAGCGCTATCGTAAATTATCTTGACGGTCCTGCTACCGATAAGTTCCACCTTACTCTTCAGTATGACGGTTCTGACGGCGTTACTCATTACGACAAGATCGCTTCTGCAACAGTCACAAAGGGCGAGTGGACACAGCTTGCAAATGCAAACTACAAGCTCCCTGAGGGTGCTTCAAATATGGAGATCTATGTTGAGACTGACAGCTCGACAACTTCATTCTATATCGATGAGGTTATCGGTGCAGTAGGAGGAACAGGTATCCTCGGACCCGAGCCTAAGACTAATCCCGATCCCGATCCCGATCCTCAGCCTTCCGGCAAGACTTATCCCGAGTCTGTCAACGTTAGCTACAACGCTCAGTATCATCAGGTAAGATTAACATGGAGCGAAGTTCCCAACGCTCAGAACTACGGCATCGCAGTTTATCTCGCAGGCAAGTGGAGAATACAGACCCAGTCGCTTTCATCTTCCACTCTGTCCTACACAACTCCCAAGAACCTGACACCCGGCAAGAGCTACAAGGTAGCAGTTGCGGCTAAGGTCAACGGCAAGTGGGACGTTGCAAATGCTATCAAGAACGCAGTTACCGTAAAGGTCATCTGATGTCGGAAAAAAAGATAGCAAGAACAGTATTCATTGCGACAGGCAATAAGTAAATAAGAAAGACTGCGTAACCGCAAAGGTCACGCAGTCTTTTTTTTAGCAATACAACTATAAATGAGCGTGTTAAAATATACAAATGAAGCGGCACATTAAAAGCAGTCCAAAGGTTCACCTTTGTGCAAATTGTCAAATCTGCTCATTTATAGTTGGTTTGCTTGAGAGTAGATAGCCGCACGAACGTGCAAGCCCCGCCCCTACAAGAAGGAGGGGAGATAGGGAAAAGGTAGGGAGAGGGGGAAGGGTGGTTTGGAGGGAAAACCCGCTAGGGGAGGAAAGGGGAAAGGGGGGCACACTAAGCAGTCCGAGGAGAGCAATATGAAGTCCCCCCTTTCCTCTTTCTTCCCCGAGGGGGTGTCCCTCCAAAAAGTAGGGTCTACATCAAACTACCCCTAAGAGAAACAGCATGAAAAGCCTACGCCGCCCAAAAACG
>CAMVRM010000019.1 GCA_947169885.1 uncultured Ruminococcus sp. | reverse complement strand
GGGCAAAGTCCTCATTCGCCCCTCTGGGGCGATAGAAAGAGCAGTCAAAACAAAAGTAGTCCAAAGCGCACAAACGTAAAGTTCACGCCATAAAATCGGCATTCCCAAAACCAACTTTCAAAAGTACACAAAAAGAAAGCATACCACAAAAAAGGGTAGAAGCACCAAAATGCCGATTTTTATTTTTCGGGACAGCGTAAGCGATTCCCGAAAAAGAACCCCAAATGGTCGCAAGACCATTAACTCACAATGTCCAAAGGACATTACCCACAATGTCCGTCAAGGACATTCCGCAAAGCGCCAAACACCCCAAAGAAACGCCCAAAAACACAATTTTTACGCACAGTGAAATATGTTTAAAAACAAGCAAACATTCTTCAAGTTTATATCGAATGTTTACAATAAGTTTATTGACTTTTGAATTAAGGAATGCTACAATTGTTACAATATGATACCATGGGAGAATATTAAGGGAAGTTGCTCCCGGTATCAAAGTTTATGTGAGGTGTTTATTATGAACAAATTTTTCAGGAGAATGACAGCTTTCGCTTCTGTTGCGGCAATGTCCGTTGCAGGCACAGCAGCAGGTATGCCTGTCATGATCCAGACCGCTCTGCCTGTTTCCGCAGCAGCAAGCGACACAAACGATGACTGGCTGCACGCAAAGGGCAGCAGACTTTACGACAAGAACGGCAACGAGGTTTGGCTCACAGGCGCTAACTGGTTCGGCTTCAACTGCACAGAATGCTCGCCCCATTACCTTTGGAGCGGTGACATCGACGATATGGTAAAGGACATCGCCGACCACGGTGTAAACGTTCTCCGTCTGCCTGTTTCGACCGAACTGCTCTATAACTGGATGATCGGCGACCCCGACCCTATATCCAGCGTTAACCCTAACGATGACCCCAACTACCCCATAAACGTTGACCTTATTATCAATGGCGAGGTAGCTAACAGTCAGCAGACTTTTGAAGTTCTGCTTGCTAAGTGCAAGAAGTACGGCGTTAAGTGCTTTATCGACATACACAGCCCCGAATCCAATAACTCGGGTCATAACTACGGTCTTTGGTACGGCAAGAGCTTTGAAGGACGTGACGGCAAGACCGTAAACGTTACCACTGACGTGTGGATAGAAACTCTTGCATGGTGCGCTGACCACTACAAGGGCGATGACACTCTTATCGGCTTTGACCTGAAAAATGAACCTCACAGCACCTACGGCGGCGCTCCCGTTGACGCTATATGGGACAACTCCAACGCTCCCAACAACTGGAGAAAGGCTGCTGAGGACTGCGCAAACGCTATCCTCGACAAGAACCCCAACGCACTTATCCTTATCGAGGGCGTAGAGGGCTTCGAGGGTCACGGTGCTTGGTGGGGCGGCAACCTCAGAGGCGTTGCTAAATACCCCATTCTGCCTACTTCGGGCACAAGTCAGATCGTTTACTCTCCGCATGACTACGGTCCTGTCGTAAGCGATCAGCCTTGGTTCCACAAGGACTTCACCGAACAGACCCTGCTTGATGATTATTGGTATGACACTTGGGCTTACCTTGTTGAAAAGGATATGTATCCCCTGCTCATCGGCGAATGGGGCGGCAGACTTGACGGCGGCGACAACGAAAAGTGGCTCGGTCTGCTCCGTGACTACATGATAAAGCATCACATTAACCACACATTCTGGTGCCTGAACGATGACTCGGGCGACACAGGCGGACTTTGGAAAGACATCCAGTTCGGCGTTGTACGCAATGATGACGGCACTATCAAGGGTAAGACTACCATTAACTGGGATACCGAAAAGTATGAGACTTACTACTACCCTGCTATCTGGAAGACACAAACCAGCAAGAAGTTCATTGGTCTTGACCACAAGGTAGCACTCGGTAAGGACGGCATCTCTCTTGACGATTTCTATGCAAACTATGCAGCTAAGGAAGGCAGCAACCTTGACGGCGGCACGATAGTTGATCCTAAGACCCCTGTTACTTATGAGAACCCGACTGTTACTTACACTCCCGGAAACGGCAGCGTAAAACTCAGCTGGAAAGCAGTGACCGACGCAGAGGGCTATGCTGTTTACACTCAGTCTGCAAGCGGTTCCTGGACAAAGCTTGCTGATTGCAGCGGCACTTCCTACACGATGACAGGTCTTACCGCAGGCACTAAGTACAAGGTGGCTGTTATCGGCAAGTTCGGCGGAAGCTGGAATCTTGACTACTCAAAGGCTATCACTGTTACTCCGAACAATTCTTCAACTGCCCCGACTTACCCCACAAACATCAAAGCTGAATACAGCGAGACTTATCATCAGGTAAGACTGACTTGGGATAATGTCGCAGGCGCTGACAAGTACGGCATCGCTGTTTATCTCTCGGGCAAGTGGAGAATACAGACCTCCGCTCTTACCACCAATTCGTTCACAACTCCTAAGAACCTCACCCCCGGCAAGAGCTACAAGGTAGCAGTTGCTGCAAGAGTGAACGGCACATGGGACACCGCAAACGCAATCAAGAATGCGATCACCATAACCATTAAGTAATTCATACAAAAGAACCATAAAAAGACTGACAGTTTCTTCGGGGACTGTCGGTCTTGTTTTTTACACATTTTACATAAAAAGATATTGGTTTCTGCCGCATTTTGTTAATAAATAAATCAAAATGTTTGTCGAAAATCCCTATATTTCAAATACTTTCACCAATAAATCCGTAAAACTTTTGTATTAAACGCCTAATTTGTTAAGAAACTCTTGACAACTAATCTCGGAAATGTTATAATAATTTTGACAAATGAACCAATCAATATTATCACAGTATAGATAAGCTGATAATATTTTTATTGTATAAGGAGTAGACGGTAACACCAAAGCTCTCCAAACATCGGTTTTGTCAACAATAGCGCAGACGGTACGAAAAATCGCTTTTGTCGTATGCGCATTAAAATTATTATATTCTATATTATCCAAGGAGGAAACTGAAAATGAAACACGAACTCGTTAAACGCACACTGGCTGGTATGACCGCTATCGCAAGCGTGGCAGGCTCAATGTCTCCCGCACTCATGTCCGTAAGCGCAAATGAGACAGACAACAACAACACGTCGATCATCAACAACACACAGACCACCGACCCTAAAAACGATGTCAATAACGGTGGTGAAGAACCCGGCGAACAGCAGGAACAGGAGCAGGAGCAGCAGAAGAAGGAATATGATTCAAGCTGGTCTTGGAACGAAGATTATTCCAAAGCAACCCTCACGCTGGTCAATAAAACTAATCCCGAAGACACAGAAGCATTTACAGTTTCCGGTGAAGCTATACAAGTAAACGCAGATACTTACAGAGCAGCTACTTTTGAAGAAGATGGCTATGCAGAGTACACTGCAACATTCATATGGGACGAAGTAACTTACACTACCACAACAGAGGCTACTCTCCCTAAGCTCAAGCACAACTTCACTGTTAGGTGGGTATGGGATCAGTATAAGGACTACGCTTATGCAAGGATCGACTGCACCGATGAGGGCTACGATGATCTGGACGTAAATACCCAGGCTAAACTTATAACTGATGAGCTTGTTAACCCTGATTGTGAAAATGACGGTTATAGGATCATTCACGCAGAAGTAGACTATGAGGGTATCAAATTTGACAGCAGAGAAAGCGAAGACGAAAACGTAAGAACGCAGAAGATCGTTCTCCCTGCTATCGGTCACGATTGGAATACACCTACATACGTTTGGAGCGCCGAAGATGCTGACGGCAATAGAACTTGCACCGCAACACGCACCTGCAATAACGGCGGTCACCCTCAGTCTGAAACAGTAAAAGCAACCGTAGATATCACTAAGGCTGCAACCGTAGACGAAACAGGTGAAAAAGTCTACACTGCTAAATTCGAGAACGAGGCATTTGCTGAACAGAGTGAGACGGTCGTTATTCCTATCGAGAGAAAAGAATATGCTGCCCCTGTTTACACTTGGTCTGAGGATAAGTCAACTTGCACAGGTTTCAGAGAGTGTATCAACGAATCAGCTACTGAGAAAGATAATATAACCGAAACAGTTACCACTCGTTCTGATATAACAAAGGAAGCAACCTGCACCGAAAAGGGTGAGATCACCTACTACGCAGAATTTACAAATACAAAAGACTTCTCTATGCGTGTAGAGAAAGTAGAAACTCCTGCACTCGGTCACACCTATGAAGATGAAGCTGAATGGGATTGGGACTTTGAAAATAAGACCGCAACCGCTACCGTATGGTGCATCCACGATGATGACAAATACGTAGAAATCTTCAAAGAGGATGACATCGTAGTTGATGTTATTACCCCTGCTACCTGCGAAAAAGACGGACTTGCTAAATGGACTGCTACCTTTGAGCTGAATGACAAGACCTACACTGACAGCATTGAAGTTGTTATCCCTGCAACAGGTCACAAATACGAGGCTACATGGTTCTGGCAGGTCAAGGGCGAAAAGGCTGTTGTTTACCTCAGATGTGCTAATGACGGCTGCACCTATGAACGTGCAGAAGTAGCTGACCTTATTACAAAGACCGTACCTGCCAGCTGCACAGAAGAAGGCGCTAAGATCGTGTATGCTACATATACCGATGAAGAAACAGGTATAACCTACACTATGGACGAGGATATGTGGTATCAGGAGACTATTGAAAAGCTTCCTCATGAGTTCAGCACTCCCGAATACACATTATCCGATGACAAGACCACCGTTACAGCTACTCGCAAGTGCCAGAACTGTGATGAAGTCGAGACCGAGACTGTTGAAGTTACTTACACCGTAACTACTGAGCCTACCATTCATGAACGCGGCATGGGCGTTTACACCGCAACATTCGAGAACGAAGCATTCAGCTTCACTAAGGAAGTTGTCATTCCTGCTATCGACCCTGCGTATGAAGATGAAGCTACTTACGATTGGCAGTTCGTTGACGGCGAGTGGACTTGCACAGCTACTAAGAAGTGTACAAACGGTGATAATGCTGACATCGTTGAAACCGGCACTGTAACTTCCGCAGTAACTAAGCAGGCAAGCTGCGATCACAAGGGCGAAACTACTTATACCGCTACATTCACTGACAAACACCTTACTCCCGATACAAAGGTCGTTGACGACATCGAAATGATACCTCACTCCTTCGGCAACCCGATGTGGTCTTGGGCTCCTGTTGAGGGCGGCGGCTACACTGCTAAGTTCAAGTCTGTTTGCTCGGTTTGCGGCGAAGAAAAGGTTTACGAATCGACTGTTACTTCCGAACCCGGTGAAGGCGTGACTATATACACCGCTACCGCAGTAGTTGACGGCGTTACTTACACTTCTGTAATGGAGGCTAAGAATACTGTTGTCAAGACTCCTACCGTTTCCTATGAACCCGGTGACAACTGCGTTAAGCTGACATGGACTGAGGTAGCGGGCGCTACTAAGTACGGCGTTGTAGGCTATCAGAACGGCACTTGGAAGCTCATCACTCAGGGCTACACAACTTCTTACGTACTCGAAGGTCTTAGAACCGGCGCTGAATACACCGTTGCAGTAGTTGCAATGCTCGATGGCGAGTGGAACATGGACTTCTCCAACGCTATCACTGTTACTCCTAACGCTTCTAAGGTTCCTGTTATCACTTACGAGGCAGGCGACAACGCTGTTAAGCTGACTTGGACAGCTGTTGCAGGCGCTACTAAGTACAAGGTTATCGGTCAGGCAAGCAACGGCAAGTGGGTCGAGATCGAAGGCGCTGAGGGCTACGCTACATCTTATATCCTCAATGATCTCAAGGTCGGCACTGATTACACCGTTGCAGTTGTTGCAATGATCGACGGCAAGTGGAACATGGACGTTTCCAACGCTGTTGTTGTAACTCCTAAGGCTCCTGCTGTTACAGTTCCTACCAACATTCAGGTTGCTTACAGCGAGGAATTCCACCAGATGAGATTCACTTGGGATGCTGTTGAAAATGCTCAGGCTTACGGCGTATCGGTTTACCTGGCAGGCAAGTGGAGAGTTCAGACTTCCTCTATCCCTGCTTCTACCACAAGCTTTACAACTCCTAAGAACCTCAAGCCCGGCTCGACCTACAAGATCGCTATTGCGGCTAAGGTTGGCGGAACTTGGGACACCGCAGGTGCTATCAAGAACGCTGTTACAGTTACAGTTAAGTAATCGATCAAAAGCACTTAACACAACACCTCTAAATAAAAGATCGGCAGTTCCTTTCGGGGAGCTGCCGATTTTGCGTTGTATATGCCGCATCAAGTGAACTATAGCAATCCAAGAAAATATCAACACAAATCTTTCGGATAAAATTCCACATTACTGCGTCAAACTCCCTTGCAGGGCGACAGCCCAACTGCGGTCGTTTTCCTTGTACTGTGAAATTTTCTCTCGAAATCTTTATGCCGATATTTCCTTGTATTGCTATAGAAATATGCGGAAGTATTCACGATTTTGTTCTGTATTGCTAATGTAGGGGACGCACACTCAGGTACGTCCCCTACATTAGTTTTTTAAGTATCAGCAATAGTATACTATATATATTTATTTTTTTCGCCTGTTTTTTTCAGGGTGATCTTCATAGTATTTCTTTTTGTCCTTGTACATTTCCTCATCCGCAGACTGCATCGCCGCATAGATGTCATAGTCGCCTGTGCAGTAAACACTGCCTATCGCAAAGCTGACATCAGCCGTGCTGTCCGCAAGTGCCCTGAGCTGTGCCGTCAGTTCATCGAGTTTTTCGCTCTCGATACCGCCGCACAGCACCACGAACTCATCACCGCCTGCACGGTATATCTCGTGATCGCCGAATGCTATCTTCAAAAGAGCCGCCGCTCTGGTGAGCAGTTTGTCGCCTGCATCGTGACCCTCATCATCGTTCACAACTTTCAAGCCGTTAAGGTCACAAAAGACAACACCCATTTTGTCGGGACGTGTTTCTTTTTCTGCGACAAGCTTGTCGATGCGGTCATTCATAGCGTTGCGGTTGTTCACCTGCGTCAGACCGTCAACTGAACTTTTCTGTTCGAGAAGCGAGAGAAATCTGTGGTTCGTTATGACCGCAGCGATTATGAATGAAGTCATTTCGAGCGTTTCTTTGATCTGCATGATCTTTGTGTTGTCAAAATTTGCCGCCCAAATGAAACCGAGCAGAGTCTGGTTATAGCGTATCGCATACAAAACAATGCTCTTTATGCCGTATGAGGTCAACGAGGTGTACCACTTTGGGTCACGCTCCTTGACAACGCCAAGATCGTCAAGAAGCAGGCTGTCACTTTTTGCAAGATCCTGCTCCCACGCTATTGCAGTTTCATACGGCGAACGCTCCATGCTTGCCGCCAAGCTCTCCAACGTTACAGGGTCAGAGCCGTTTTCGTTGATAAATTCGCACTTTTGAGTGCTGTGGTCAACGGTGTAGAGCGAACAGTACTGCGAGCCGCAGACCTTTTTTATCTCGGCTACCGTATCGGCTATCGAGCGGTAATAATCCTGCGTTTCGTGAAGCTTGACAGTGATGTTCATGACTGCTTCCGAAACGGCTGAGGAACGGCTTGACATTGCATCCGAATCGACTTCCTTTGAATAAGTCAGCACATACAG
Organism: uncultured Ruminococcus sp.; assembly: GCA_947169885.1. Taxonomy (GTDB): domain Bacteria; phylum Bacillota; class Clostridia; order Oscillospirales; family Ruminococcaceae; genus YE71. The sequence goes on along the minus strand of CAMVRM010000019.1, from coordinate 45,117 downwards.
GCAATAGACCGTCCGTTTCTTAGTCTTGTCCGCCTGCGCCGAAACGACCGCCGAGACTGTCCCCGGTTCGGTCACGGGTATATAGAAGCCTTTGATCCAGAAACCGTGAGCGTTGACATAGGAATAAAGCGGCTGGTTCTTGCTTCCGCATCTGTAAACATAATCCTCAAAGTTAATATCCTGCCAGTAATAACGATAGGGTATCCCCGGATAGAATTTCGGAGCGGCAGGGTTTCGGGTGATGATGCCCTCGTTCTGCTTATTGACCGCCATAAGACGTATCTCGCTGAAACTTCCGTCGGGCATAATATCAAAGGCATAAACCGCCCCCAGTCCCTCGATATTATTTATCCATGACTGAAAATCCATATTCAGACACTCCTTTGTGATTTTTTATAATAATCTTTAAATTTTAGTGAATATAACTATTTATATTATACACCAAAAGTACAATAATTGCAATAGGCTATTAACACTTTTTCGTATTTTGTTATATAAAAAAAGTTCGGAAAGCATTTGCATCCCGAACTTTTATCATCGGTTATTAAAACTGTTCAGCCAGCTTATCTAAAACTGCATCAATAGTTCCGCTGACCTCGAACACACGCACTCCACGGCTTATGAGATACGCCGCCGCACCCTCGCCTATCTTGTTGACAAGCAGTGCATCGCAGTCGGAGAGCAGTTCGATGATCTTGTCAAAGCGTGTTGTGTCGTGACCCAGCGACTGCTGACAGGCTGCCACCGCATCACGCACATCAAGAAAACTGTGACCGCCGCCGTCAAGCTCATACACACGGAAGAACTTTGCCTGCCCGAAATGCTCATTGACCGTGTAGCCGTCACTTGTTGCTATCGCTATCCTTGCCATTATATCACTCCGTTCTTATATTTGTCGTTATAAAGAAACAGGCGAGACAAGCCCGCCCATTTATATATAATTTACCCTGACGAAAAAACGTCAACACATAATAAACCAAAAGCCCATATCAGACGAAAAACGCCTACCCAAAATAAACCAAAAGCCCATATCAAATGAAAGCCCCGAGCCGCACAAATTAACGTCTATCTCAAACTTACGTGCGAGGGATATGAGCCGTCCGCCCGAGGACCCGTCCGCCCGAGGACCCCGAGAACCCGAGGAATTATTTATAGCTTGCCAAAGCTGTGTTGTAGATGTCCTCTATCACACGCAGACCGCCCGTGTAGCCAACATAATTCGTGGTCAGCACTATGCGGTAAGGTGTCGGACAGGCTATCGACAGGAAGTCTGCATCTATCTCGCCTGCAAGCTCCTTGTCCCAGCCGCTTCCCATGATAAGACCTCTGCCCTTGTGTGAAAGCCCTCTGATAACGTCCTGCATTGCGCCTGCATCAGAATCAAAATAAACAGGTATCTCACGCTTGTCAGATGTGGACTTTATGTCCGCTTCGATCTGCTCCTGATACTTTTTCGGAACGTTGTCGACTATGAACTGCTCCTTCGGCACAAGACCCGTTTCGTGAAGCAGAAATCTCGTTAAGCCTGTCACATAGCCTGCATCGTGAAGAATATGAACATAACTCGGCAGACCGTAACGGAACTCCAGCAGGAATGTTGCAAGGTTGTCAAGCTCCTCATAGTAAGCCTTTTCTTCCTCGGCGATAAACGCCCTTGCCCTGCGCTCGTCTATCTCCGCTCCCTGTTCCAGCGCATATTCCAGCAAACCGTTCAGGAAACGTGTTGTCTCGTTCGCACCGATAGGCATATAGCCAAAACGGTAGAACGGCTGTTTGTAACGGCGTTCCAGATTCTTCACGATAGGCTCGCCGTACCACGGGGAAATGAACACGTTGAAGTTGGCTTTCGGTATCGTCTGCCACTCCTTAACGCCGCCCGAATGAGGTCCGAAAAGAATGTTCGCTTTAAGTCCCAAGCCCTCGATAAGGCGCTTGTACTCTTTGAGATTGCCTTTCCAGAACTGATCCTGATAAGGGATAGAAGCGATGACGTTTACTAAATTCTTATCGCTGCGTGCAGGATTATCGTCCTCGAAACGGCTGACATACTGGTCGATTATGGCATTTACGACTGCCGAGTGCGAAACATAGTTGTTCGACTTGAAGCCCGAGGTTTCAACGTGGACTATCGGTCTGTCCTCTTCGTAAAGAAACTCATCGGTAACGCTTGCCACATCGTCACCCACGATGCCTGCTGTACAGCCCGTAACTACGACCTGCAAGTCGGTGTCAAGCACCTTGTAGGTGTTCTTGATGATATTGCGCAGTCTGTCAGTTCCGCCGAACACGACTTCCTTTTCGCTGAAATTCGTACAAGGTGCAGTCTCGCCGCCTGCATAGCCTGCCGAACGCTCGAAAAAACCCTTTATCATTACTCCGCAGCCTGGACCCGAATGAAGTATCGGAACGGCTCTCGGTATAGCGACCACCGTCTGCAATGCACCGATCGCACAGGTGTAACGCTCTTGCTCTATAAGTCCGGACATAAGTATTTTCTCCTTTATACTGATATATTTAAAAGATGATAGTTGATAGATAACAGATAATAGAAACGGTATCGCCTTTAATGAAGGCTCATTATCTGTTATCCCGAAAATCACTTTCCGAGGAAAGTATACGGTTCTTGTTCAAGCCACCATTTTGTATAGGGGTTGGAGGAGTGCTTAGAAAGGTTCTTTACAAATTCGTCATTCTCGATAGTTTCCAGAATGCGCTCGCCGTATGCCACTAAGCCCTCATATCCCATGCCGAAATGCTCATCGCCGATAAGCAGTGACGGGATACCCAGCTTTGCGCCCCACAGGGTCATGCCGCCGTGACGTGCAAGCAGAATGTCGGGCTTGATGCGGTTGAGGACGTTCACAAGCTCAAACTCCTGCTTGTTGCAGACGTTGTAGTTCGGAACATCGCCGTAGTCTGTAACAGTGTGCTTTAATGTGTCGGCACGCTCGTCCTCGTTGTCATACTCGGGATCGTGGTGGAATATCGCTGCACCCTGCGTCTCCATGCCCAACTCTTTCAGAAGTGCTAGAAGTGAATGACCGTGAGATGCACCTGCCGTGACATAAGCCGTCTTGCCTTTCAGCTTTTCACGGAGCGCTTCGATCTTCGGCAGATACTCCGCTTTCTTGCGTGCGAGAAGTTCCTCCACTTCCTGTTCCTTGCCAAGTATCTGACCCAGTTCCCTGAACCAGCGGTCAGTCTGTGCGATGCCGTAGGGGGGCGAATTGCGTATCTCGGGAACGCCGAACGACTGTTCCAGAGCCGCACCGAGATAACTTCCCAGCGTTGAGCAAGCCTGAACGGTCAGCGCCGCTTCACTGGAATAACTCAGGCTGTCGACTGTTGAGAACGGCGTTATGTAGTTTGGTTCATAACCCAGTTCGCCGAACCACTCTCTGAAAACATCACTGCCCCAGAAGTTTATCACGTTGATGATATTGCGCTTTTGTCTTGCAGGCTTGATTATCTTTCGTGCAATGCCGTGATAGCCTGCATCAAAGCCCGATGTCCACATCTTTGAGCGGAAGCCCTCGCAGAACACCGCCACAACGGGAATGCCCAGTTCCTTTTCGGCGTTGTTGGTAACGCTTTCAACGTCATCACCGATGATGCCTGCCGCACAGGTGGTTATGACGAATATCGCTTTCGGCTTTGCACGCTTAAATACCTCGTGTATCGCCGAATCGAGCTTTTTAGCGCCGCCGTAGATAGTGTCTTTTTCCTCTAAGTTCGTGGAGAATATCTTTCTCTGTGTGGGGTGTTCCAGCTGTCTTAAATAAGCGTTCACACGATAGGTGAAAGCGAACTCGTGCAGACAGGTGGAACATCCGACAGGACCGTGCGAAATGATAGCTGCGTCCTGAATAAGTGTAAGTGTGCAGGCGGCGTTTGAAGTTCCGCAGCCCAGACACTGACTGAAAGAGCGGTTTTTGTCTTTCAGTTTTCCGCAGCCCGAACAGGCTTCAACAAGTTCCTTAGCTGTTCCCTGAAATCCCGTGATCGAACCCAGACGTATCTCACGTATCTCGACCTCGGGAATGCTTAAATTAACTTTACTCATATTATGACCTCTCTTTTTTTAAAATAAGAAATAGGAATTAAGAAATAAGGTGTCCGCCTCATTTTTTAATATCGCCAAAGGCGCACCTTTTTTCTTCTTTCTTATTTCTAATTTCTTATTTCAGATGCGGTAGTCTCCGTCGATGTTTTCCATTAAGCCGTACTCGAAAAGAATTTCTTCAAGGCGCTCCTGAGTCATCGGCTTCGGGATAACGAACATATCGTTCTGCTCGATCTTCTCGGCAAGCGCACGGTATTCATCTGCCTGTCTTGACTGAGGGAAGTGCTGGATAACCGTCTTTTTACGTATCTCTGCACGCTGAACATCGTTGTCACGGGGAACAAAATGTATCATCTGAGTGCCGAGTTCCTTTGCGAATGCACGGACAAGTTCGGCTTCACGGTCAACGTTTCTGCTGTTGCAGATGATGCCGCCCAGACGAACTCCGCCTTGTCTTGCATAGCGTGCAATACCCTTTGAGATGTTGTTCGCCGCATAAAGCGCCATCATCTCGCCCGATGCCACGATGTATATTTCTTTGGCTTTGCCCTCACGGATAGGCATTGCAAAGCCTCCGCACACAACGTCGCCCAGAACATCATAGAAAACATAGTCAAGGTCTTCGGTATAAGCGCCCAGACGTTCAAGAAGTCCGATAGAAGTGATTATTCCACGTCCTGCACAGCCCACACCCGGCTCAGGACCGCCCGACTCGACGCACTTCGTACCCATGAAGCCCTCTTTGAGGATAGCGTCAAGTTCGATCTCGTCCTCGCCCTGATCTCTCAGCGTGTCGAGAACCGTCTTCTGATGAAGTCCGCCGAGAAGAAGTCTTGTTGAGTCTGCCTTTGGGTCACAGCCCACTACCATTACGTTGTTTCCACGCTCAACAAGTCCTGCGGTAAGGTTCTGAGTTGTGGTAGATTTTCCTATACCGCCCTTTCCGTAAATTGCGATCTGTCTTAATTCCTTAGCCATGTTACTTTACCTCTTTCATATTTTTCTTTTGTTATTTATTTTATATCAACCGTGTGAGAAAGTGTCCTTGCGTGACAGTCTCTGCAAGTTTGCGTATATCTCGCCGCCGTAGTCCTTTCCCCCGGGAATGCCCACCGCATCTGCACGGCATCGCTGACAGTGCCTGAAAACGTCGATGTATTTCGAGGCTCTGAGTATCGCACGTTCGAGTTCCATGCAGTCAGGTTCACGGCAGTCTTTCAGCTTGTGCTGAGGGATAAGCGGTATGATGTTATAGATGCTCGCACCTGCTTCTGCCACTGTTCTTGCTATTTCTTCGATATGCTCCGAATTTATGTCGGGAACAAGCACCGTATTCACCTTGACGGTCATGCCTGCTTCACTCACGAGCCTTATTCCTTCGATCTGCTGAGAAATAAGTATCTCTGCCGCTTCAACGCCCGTGTAATGTCTGCCGTGCCAATAGATGCCGTCATTAAGTTTGGCTTCTATCTCGGGGTCAACGGCGTTCACTGTTACCGTGAGGGAATCTATCCCGACTTCGATGACTTCCTGCGCTTTTTCCGCAAGCAGAAGTCCGTTAGTGCTCATGCACTTGACAAGCTGCGGAAACTGCTCTTTTATAAGCCGAAAAGTTTGCAGAGCGTTCGGACTTGCGAGCGTGTCCCCCGGTCCTGCGATGCCTGCAACGTGTATCTCGGGACAGACATCGAGCGCTCTTGTTATCGCTTCGGCGGCTTCTTCGGGCGTGATGACCGTTCGGCTCACTCCCGGACGTACTTCGTATGAATTAAAACTGCGCTCGCAGAACCTGCATTCAATGTTACAGCTGGGGCTTATCGGAAGATGTATCCGTCCGCCGCCGTTTTTGCCGTCTCTTGCAAAGCAGGGGTGCTTAGTCGTCAGTTCTTCGTATGAGATCGCCATTTGTCAACCTCCCATTGTTTTTCTTCCATAAGCAGACAGACAGCCTGCTCAATATCAAGCGGTATCTGATATACAGCCTTTCCGCTGTCTTTGATAAAATCCCTTGCTCCCGGTCCTACCCGCTGAGCAACTATCGCCGAAACATCTCCCAGCGCTTCAAGCACCGCCCCGAACTTCGAGACTTCGTGCCAGCCGCCGTGACAAGGCGGACGAGCGTCAATATGCCCGACTATCTCGCAGTCAAGTTTATCGGTATCAAGTTCAGCGATATAAAACCGCTCCGCAGACCCGAAATGACTGTCAACTCTCACTCCGTCACTGCTCGCAAAAGCCACTCTGTATATCATAAAACCACCACTTTTATTAGATAAGAAATTATAAATTATAAATAAGAAAGCATTGCTCACGCTGAACGCTTATTATCTCTTATCTTTCTTCTTTCTTAACTCTTATTTCTTATTTCAAAAGAGTCCTGTGCTGAAATAGCGGTCGCCACGGTCGGGGAAAACTGCGACTATAACGCCCTTTTCAAGTCGGCTTGCAAGCTTTAACGCCGCTGACATAGCCGCTCCCGAGGACGAGCCTGCGATTATCCCTTCATGTTTTGCAAGCTCTCTTACCGCATGGAACGCTTCCTTATCGTTCACTTTAATAACGCTGTCAACAAGCGCCATGTCCATGGTGTCGGGGATAAAGTCGTTTCCGATGCCCTCGATGTTATAGTCGAAATGCTCTCCGCCGCCGATAGTCGAACCCTCAGGGTCAGCGAGAACGCCCTGCACTTTCGGGTCATGCTCTTTGAGATACTTCACAATGCCTGTGTAAGTTCCGCCGCTGCCTGCGCCTGCCACAAGATGCGTTACTCTGCCGCCGATGTCCTCCCATATCTCCCTGCCCGTTGTTTCGTAATGAGCAAGCGGATTGTTCGGATTGGTGAACTGCCCCAGCGAGACTGAATCGGGTATCTGACTTTTCAGTTCCTCAGCTTTTCTGACTGCGCCCAGCATTCCCTCCTCACGGGGAGTATTTATGACCTCTGCACCCAGCGCACGCATGAGTGCCTGCTTTTCCGCAGAAAATTTTGTGGGGACTGCGAATATCACTCTGTAACCTTTGTTAAGTGCTGCGAATGCAATGCCAAGTCCCGTGTTGCCTGCGGTGGCTTCGATTATCGTACCGCCTTTTTTCAGCTTTCCCTCACGTTCCGCAGCGGCTATCATATATTCTCCGATGCGGTCTTTAACGCTTCCCGAGGGATTGTACATTTCCAGTTTCGCATAAATTTCTACTTCGGGGGAGACCCCCATATTCCTGAGCCTTACGAGCGGTGTGTGCCCGATAAGCTCGTGCATATTTTCATAAAGCATTTTAACTTACCTCGCTTGCCTTTATCGCCTGTTCAATGTCATCAAGAATGTCATCAATATCCTCGATACCGATCGAAAGCCTTATCAGACCATCGGTTATGCCGACTTTGCGGCGTATCTCCTCGGGGATAGATGCGTGTGTCATGCTTGACGGGTGACACACGAGCGACTCAACGCCGCCCAGACTTTCCGCAAGCGTCACAAGCTTTAAGCTCTCGAAGAACTTTTCGATGTCGTGACCGTCTGTCAGCTCGAACGAGATCATAACGCCGCCGTTTTTCGCCTGACGTTTGTTGACCTCATAGCCCTTGTCGGTCACAAGCCCCGGGTAGTGGACGCTTTTGACGGCGCTGTGCTTTGAAAGAAATTCCGCCGCCGCAAGTGCGTTTGAAACGTGTCTGTCCAGCCGCACGCCCAGCGTTTTTATACCTCTTATAAGAAGAAAACTGTCGAACGGTGGAAGCACGCCGCCTGTCGAGTTCTGTATGAAAGCGATCTTCTCGGCAAGTTCTTTCGTCTTAGTTACCGCAAGACCTGCAACAACATCGCTGTGACCGCCTAAGTACTTCGTTGCGCTGTGAACAACAATGTCAGCGCCGAGTTCAAGAGGTCTTTGCAGATAAGGTGTCATGAAAGTGTTGTCCACGATGACCAGCAGACCATGTTCGTGAGCCTTTTCAGCAACGGCTCTTATGTCGGTGACGGTCATGAGCGGATTTGCAGGGCTTTCGACAAGCACTGCCTTGACATCGGGTGTTATGTCACGCTCGAATGCGGCGATGTCCTCGGTGTCGGAGATCGTGTAGTTTATTCCGAAGTGGTCAAACACCTGATTTAAAAGTCTGAACGTTCCGCCGTAAACGTTAGAGGAGATAAGCACTCTGTCACCCGAATGAAGCAGACTCAGAACCGCTGTTTCAGCCGCAAGACCGCTCGCAAAAGCAAAACCTGCATAACCGCCTTCCAGTTCTGCGATGAGCGCTTCAAGTGCTTCACGGGTGGGATTGCCTGTTCGGGAATACTCATAGCCTCTCAATTTTCCCAAGCCGTCCTGCTTAAAGGTCGAAGTCTGATAGATCGGAACGTTAACTGCTCCTGTACGTTCGTCCGTTGAGATGCCGCCGTGGATAAGTGCGGTGTTTATATTTTTATAACTCATTTTTGCTCACTTTCCTTTCATATTTTTCCTATTTGATTGGTATGTATTCATGATACACCATAAACGCCGTTTCGTCAATGGCAATGTGCGATAACGTTGTCAGCATTCTTCCCGAACCGCCGCAAAAATCGGTGTTTTGGGCTGAAAAATAAGTTCAAGTTGGAAAATACTTTTGAACACACTATTTATCCGAGCATTTGAATGATAACGTTATCTGACGAAATACTGCTGTTTTGCGGTATTTTAAATTTGATTTTCGACATCAAAATGCAAGATAACGGTATCACAGTGACAACGTTATCAAGCGCATGGAAAAGCGCACAAAAAAAATGCCGATGCAGTAACATCAGCAGTAAAAATCATAAATCATATATAATACTCAGGTTCGTTGAGTTCGCCAAGCGTTCGGCAGCTCTCACGAATAACGAGTGTGCCGTCAACTTCGATGCGTGCGGCAGTTCTGTGACCGCCCTTTATCCTGTCGAGCAGAAGCATGAGTGCAAACCGCACCATTTCGGTTTTCGGCAGAGAAATAGTTGTGAGCATGGGTTTTGTGTATTGCGCCGCTTCAATATCATCGCTTGCGATGACCGAGGGCATATAGCCCCTTGACCTGCGGCGGCTGAGCGCACCCAGCATACCGACTGCGAGAATATCGTTTGCGCAGTAAATTCCCGTTGGCGGGTCATCCAGCGAGGAGAAGTACTCCATTGCGGCGATACCGTTCGCTTCGTTGGGCAGAGTATCAAAAATGTAATCAATATCGGGCGTGATGCGGTTGTTCATCTGCGCCGTCTGAAAACCTGTAAAACGTGACTCGTTGTGACAGCTCCCGACATAGCCTATCTTGGTGTGACCCAGCTTGACGAGATAAGCAACGGCAGTCTGAGCGATCCTGCTGCCGTCGCACAAAACCTCGTCCGATTCGTGGTCAGCCGAACTGCGGTTTATCGAGACAATATTTTTCGTCCGCTGACGCAGAAGCTTCATAGCCTTAGCTGTGACCTTGCCGATTATCACCAGTCCGTCCGAGTGCTGACCGTTCTCGGGGTAAAGTTCGTTCGTCAAGCCAACAAGCTTGTCACTTCTTCCGGTTCTTTCGTCCGAAAATTCAGCTTTTCGGTTCACGCTCCCGATTATACAGCTGTTGCTGCGGAGTTCCTTTTCGAGTATCATGAGCAGTTCGTCATAAAACGGATCGGACAGTTCATGTGAAGCGCCTGTCAGCAGAATGTCGATGCGATAGATCTTCTCATCGTTTCTGCTGCCCGTTTTGAGCGCACGGGCGCTGAGATTCGGGATATAGTTTATCTCTCGGGCGGCTTCCAGCACACGTTTTTTCACGTCCTCAGATGAACATTTATGGTTCGGGTCGCTGAGTATGCGCCCGACTGTCGACACCGACACGCCTGTCATTTCGGCTATTTTTTTCAGTGACATTTCTTCACCGCCTTATTTTACGCTTTTCATATATGTTTAATATGAATTATATCAAACTGCTTTTTATTTGTCAATAGTCAAATTGTAAATAATCGCCTTTGGGTGAGGAGTTTTTTGAACGTTTTTGATAAACAGTTCGATTTCAGAGGCATAATGAACTTGTTCATCAGTTACGTGCAGTGTCCATGGGGGCGAATGAGGACTTTGCCTTGCCGTGCGCAGCTAAGGCGAAACTCCCACCAAAGGGAAAACCTTTCTGAAGAAAGGTTATTCCCTCTGGACTCTCTTTCCAAAGACTTTTGAATCTCTGGCGAACACGGGTCAGTTGTTTTGAACTTATTTTTTATAGTAGTCCTGCTGCTTTGAACGCTTGCTCCAGATCAGCTATCAGGTCTTCCGCATCTTCCAGTCCTGCTGAAATTCTTATCAAATTCTTCGGAATGTCCGCAAGCACAAATTCTTCATCGTTAAGCTCACTATGAGTTGTATTCGGCGAATCAACGATAAGCGACCTTGCATCGCCCAGATTGACATGATAGTGGAACAGCTTGATGTTGTTCAGGAACTCCGCTTCCTGCTCCGCCGTGCCCTTTATCCCGAACGAAAGCACTCCGCCGCCGCCGTTAGGCAGATGCTTCTCCGCAAGCGCCTTGAACTTGTAATTCTCGGCACTCGGGTGACGCACCCACTCGACCGCAGGACTGTTTTCAAGATATTTGACCAGCTTCTCTGCGTTTTTCGTCTGCTTTGCAACACGCTCCGAAAGCGTTTCCAGCCCGATTATTCCAAGATAAGCGTCCTGCGGTGAAAGCGCCGCACCCAGCAGGTTCAGATAGACCAGTGTTGCACGGAAAATGAAGTAGTTGTCAGGGAAAATGTCCGCAGGCGACTTGCCGCCCAGCATAACGATCGGCTCGAAAAACTGCGGATAACGCTCCTTCGTGTAAAGGCTCATGTCGCCGTTGTCGAGGATAAGACCTGCGATGATGTTGCCGTGACCTGTCAGCGACTTCGTTGCGGAATAGACCACGATGTCTGCGCCGTGTTCAAAGGGTCTGTACAGATAAGGCGTTGCAAGCGTGTTGTCGACCACCACGGGAACGCCATGTTTGTGCGCCACTTCCGAGATAGCGTCGATGTCCAGCAGGTAAGCGTTCGGATTGCTAATCGACTCAACATAGACTGCCTTGACATCATCGGTCAGTTCCGCTTCAAGCTTTTCGGGGTCAAGGACCGCATCGGTTATCTTGATGTTCACGCCCAGTTCGGGGAAAAGCCTGTCGAAAGCGTCGATCGTGCCGCCGTAAACGTAAGGCGAAGCAAGGATAGTGCCGCCCTTTGCCGCAAGGTTCAGCAGTGTGTAGCTTATCGCCGCCATTCCCGAGCCGACCGCAACAACGTTTTTCGCACCGTCAAGCGCCTTGACCCTCTCCGCAAAATAAGTCACGGTCGGGTTGCCCACACGGGTGTAAAGATAGCCTGCCTCCTTATAGGTGAACAGGTTCTGGGCGTGCTGAGTGTCCCTGAAATCGTAAGAAGCCGTCTGATAGATCGGGGGCGAAACCGCCTGATTGTTGTCGGACGGCTCATAGCCTGCCCTGATCTTTCTTGTGTCAAATTTTAATTCTGCCATTCTGACCATTCCTTTCGGTTCAATTTCGATGTTTCCAGTTTAACCTAAACTGCCGAAAAGGTCAATGATATTTCGTGATAACGTTAGCACGCCAGCCTATGGATAAGGCACAAAACGACCGTAACTTGTGCCGTCAGCCCGCATTTCAAACCGCCGAAACGATATAATTTTTATTTATTACGATAACGTTATCACATCAAATTTCTATATAACGCCTAAAATTCACCCCAAAAAAGCGCCCTCTTGTCAGCATGAGCGCCGACAAGAGAACGTATAAAAGGGTTGGTATGAGAACGTTGTCAATTTAAATATTCAGTTCAAACGCAGGCGCATGACAAAGTTACACGCTCGCTGAGTCTGTTATCGAGCTTTGAGAACTCTGCGGAAATTATTTCTCTCGCAGAGCTATCGCCGCTGAAAAACGCCGCCATATCGTCAAGTATCTCAGCCGCTTTTTTAAGTATCGGAACACCGCCGATCTCCACGCCGTCAAGGTCATAAAGAGACGCATTTCGGTGGTTCTCGACCGCCTGTTTTTGCAGTTCGGGCGAGAAGTCAAAGTCCTCCTGACGGGACAGGTACATGATGAGCAGATGCAGAAATTCCAGATCAGTCTCGTCCACACCCAGCGGCAAAGTTGGATTAAGGTCAAGCATTCTGAGTTCTATATGGCTAACACCGTTATTGAAATTACTGATGTGGTTGACCCCTTTCGGCTTCAAACGCACAGGAAGATAGAGTTCACTCGCCGAGAAAAGCTGACCGTTTTGGACGTAACGCTCGATACTTTTGACAAAACTGCCGAGACTATCGAACTCCAATACAGGGACAAAACTATTCCAGTAACCACGTTCGCTGTTTCTGACCGATGCGTACTTTCCGAGAACTGCGCCGTGTCCGCCGTCAATGTCCAGCGAGCGATCATAGATCGGGCTTGCGGCGGTGAGCAGGAGCGGCAGCCAGCTGTGAACGCTCAGCTGCTTATACAAGCGGAGGTAAAAATCATTTCTCCACTCGTCAAAATCGCCGCTGCAAAGGGTTTTCAGGTATCTGTCATCGAAAGAAAAGTTGAAATGCACGCCCGAAAACGTCATGAGCTTTTTCCCGTAGCGTGAGCCAAGCTGTCTGCGGTAGTGAGTCTTTCCCGAGTGTTCGCCCGAGAAATCAGCGATCGGTATTTCGTCCTCGCTGTCAAAATGCGGAGGGTTTGAGTAGATCCAAAGGCTTTCGCCAATGCTGTCAAGTTTTTTCCTCACGATCCCGTCAAGTTTTTCCAGTTCAGCGACAGCTTCCGAAACGCTCTTGCAGACAGGGGTGATAAGTTCGATCTGATTTTCGCAGAAATCCCGAGTGATGCCGCTGTTTTCGCCCTCTGAAAAGGGATGTGCCGTCTGAGCGAGCCGACCGTTTTTATCAACACGCAATGTTTCACGTTCAAGACCGAAGCTTCCTTTATAAAATAGTTCGTTTTTCATACCTGCACCGCCTTTTATTACTTAGCCTATCAACTAACTATGATTTATATTTTACCATAATCAATTATAATTGTCAAGCTTAAAAGACGGCTGTGTATAAACTTTTTTCGTTTTTTCTAAACATCACAATTCAGTGACTTTTGATTTGTGGATAATCACAAAAAAACCGACAGCTTCGTTTCCGAAACTGCCGGTCTTATTATGATCGGATATTAGCTTTCAAGCGCCTGAATTACTTAACAGTAACAGTTACAGCGTTCTTGATAGCGTTTGCGGTATCCCAAGTACCATTTACTCTTGCAGCGATAGCAACCTTGTAGGTCTTGCCGGGAGTCATGTTCTTAGGAGAAGTGTAGGAGTTGGTTGTGATGCTGGAGGTCTGGATTCTCCACTTACCAGCGAGGAGAACTGCGATACCGTATTTGTCAGCGCCAGCAACCTTATCCCATGTGAATCTCATCTGGTGATACTGCTCACTGTACTCTACCTTGATGTTGGTAGGATATGTAGGAGTAGTATCATCTTCGCTAACAGTGTCAGCCTTAGGAGCTTCGTCGAGCATGAATGTGCTCATCCAAACCAGAGGAGCGTTCCAGTTAATAGTAACTTCGTTTACAGACCAAGACTCTGCGTTATCAACGTAGCACTTCTGGTTAGCAAGAGTGCCTCTCTTGTAGCCAAGACCGCCGATGTAAGGATCCTGCATACCTGCGCCAGGACCGCCGGAGAGAACGCCAGCAGGAGCCTTCGGGAAGGTAGGATCAACACCATTGGACCAGAATCTGTGGTGAGGCCACTCCATGAACTTGTCGCCGTAGCCGGAAACATAAGAGAAGCCCAGACCGTTACGTCCGTAGATGTAGTCGAGAGCCTGAGTAGCACCGTCGATGTACTTGCCGCCTGTCTTGTGATCTATGTCATAAGCGTAAGCAAGAACCATAGCGTTGTTGATTACGAAGGAGTTGGAACCCCACTCATAACCCTTAACCTTGATGCCTGCACCGATGTTAACGCTGTCCTCGAATATAGCCTCCTTGTAAGGAACGCCCATACCCTCTTTCTTCATCTGGCTGAGGTAAGCATCACCGGCAGTAGTGATAGACTTCTTGATAGTAGCCTTATCAGCAGAGGAAGTCTTGTCGCTCAGGTAGAGAGACAGAGTTCCGAGACCGGAAGTGCAGCCCCAGTTGAACGAGCTGAACGAACCGTTGTTCTCGCCGCCGCCGAGGTTAGTGGTCAGGCTGAATGCCTTATCATTCTCGGAGGTATCGTTAGGATTCTTGTACTTCTTGAGGAAGTTGTAGTAAGTAGTATCGCCTGTTGTAGCGAAAAGTTCGCAAGCTGCCCAGTAAGCATCATCGCCTACGTAGGTATCACCGTAAGCACCGCCGCCGATAGCCTGATCCAGAGGAGCGAAGTAAGGATCGGTCTCGGAGTCGCCCGTCTTGATATTCCACTTGCTTTCCTTAGCAATGATAGCGTTCCAGCTAGTCTTAGCGTGAGCAAGGCACTCGTTAGCAAAAGTATCATCAATACCCTTCCACAGACGTGCAGCCTGTGCAGCGCAAGCGATCATGTTGAATGTAGCAGCGTAGGTTGCAGGCTTAACTATACGAACAGTGCCCCAGCCCTTTTCGCCGTTCTCCATGGTCTCCTTGTCATAGTCCCAAGACTTGGTAGCAAGACCAGTCCACTTGTGGTCGTGGAGCTTGTGATATACGAAGCCGTTCTCGTCGATCATCTTGAACATCCACTCGAGTTCAACTCTTGCTTCGTCCAGAATGTCAGGAGCATCATTATCGTTCTCAGGGATAGCGATAGTGCCATTTTTCCACTTAGCATCGTTGCCGTTCTTCTTAGTGAACTCATAAGCGTTCTGAAGTGTCCATACGGAGATACCGCCGTTAACTACGTATTTACCGTGGTCACCGGCATCGTACCAACCGCCTGTACCATCAATAGTCTTTGTCTTCTCAACGTCAGAAGCATCAGCAGCATAGGACTTGACCCACTTGGACTGAACATAAGCAGTGTCGGGGTTGTGACCATACTTGGTGTGAGAAAGTGTAGAAGCATCGCCGGAGGTGATGTACTGAGACTCTATCGGAACGCCCGAACGGTTCTGATAGTAGTAGTTCATTGCATTCTTGAGCAGACCAGTGTCATAGATATTGTTATCTATTCTGAAGGTGTGGCTCTCGTTCATTGTGAATACCTTGCCGGTCTGAGGATTCTTCCAGAGAACCTTGTCGCCGCTCATATAGGTATCGTTAGCGCCCTTGTTCAGAAGAACCTGAGTGCCGCTTACACCAACGGTATCCTTAACGAAGATAGTGTACTCACCGGGAGTAGTGAACTTGGAGAAGTCGATAATGTGAACATACTTACCGGAGTCTTTCAGTCTAGCAACAGTCTCATCGCCGATCTGTACAGTTGTGTTCGCACCTGTGCCCGAATCAGGGTCAGTACCGAAAACAGTGGTCTTGCCTGTGTAAACAGTCTTGCCGGAAGTATTGCGGATCTCGAATGCAAGAGCAGAAGAAGCATCTGTTACATAAGAAGCCTTCTTAGTGAGCTTAGGATAGTAACCGATCTGGTTGAGACGAACGTTGCTCTCAGGTCTTACAACGCCCATTTCGTTGGAAGTATCCCAGTCATTTACATTAGAAGTTACGTCGATAAGAGAAAGGTTATCGAACTTGAGGACAGTGTTGTTGGGGAAGCAGTCAACATCCTGAAACTGACCCTTGCCACCGTAGTGGAATGCCCACTCAGCAACTTCTACGGTCTTAGAAGCAGTGAACTCAGCATCGAAGGAGTTCTTGCCTGCGTTGATCTTAACGCAGCTCCACTTCTGATCGAAGTCGCTTGCACCCGAGTTGTTGTGCCATACTTCAACAGTTCCGCCGTAGTTACCGATCTTGGTGTACATCTCACCAGCGGTAGAAGCGTTAACTTCCCAGTGAACCTTGTAGGTGTGACCCTGCTCGATCTTTAAGCCTCTGTGACGAAGCTGAAGATCCCATCTGGACTCAGGACCATCGTTGTTCTTGATGGTTACGTTGTAAGTACCGCCCGAGATGTCGAATGTCTGCTTAGCGGGGTTGGTCTCGCAGGTGTGCCAAGGCAGACCTACGCCTGCATCAAAGTCGTTCTGACCAAGCTGCTGACCTGCAAAAACATTGGTAGGAGCCATTGACATTGTCATAGCTGCTGCCATGATTCCGCTAGCAATTTTCTTGTTGATTCTTGCGTGCATTGAATTAACCCTCCCTGAAATGATTAAAAGTTGTTACGTACATAACGCAGCATTAAAGGTTTTCGCTGCTGTTATAGGCTTTGGTATCCTGAAAAAAGGCTGCTCATCCGAGCTCGCACTGTGTCCTTTTTTCTTACCATTTATATTATAACTTATAGCCCAAAAAAAGTCAAGAGCTTTCGTAAAATTCATTAACTATGACAAATCTGCTTGTCTGTTATTATGCACTTTAACAACTGTTTCGTAAATACTGTCGATTCTATAAAAACGTCGTATTAACGCCATATTAACATTGTCTCCGACCCCTTGAAAACGCTAACAAATTCTTATTTTTACGTATTTTACTAACACGCAAAACAGTGCCGAAATCGTTTGCGCATTTTTAACAGAATATTACACAATATGAACATTTTGCACACCACTCATCTGCCGCCTGCTGTAATTATATGGAAAAATCGGAGACTTTTATGTAAATAACGGCTTTATTTTCCTAAAAAAAGGTAAAATCGAGAACAAACGTTCGATTTTCACTAAAACGTTTTAGCTTCAACATATAAAACAAAACAGGACACTCCGTTTTTCGGGAGCGCCCTGCCCTGCTTTAAGTGAGTTGTTTTACGCCGCTTCTATTACTTTACAGTAATAGTTACAGCATTCTTGATAGCGTTTGCAGTGTCCCAAGCGCCGTTTACTCTTGCAGCAACTGCTACCTTGTAGCTCTTGCCGGGAGTGAGGTTCTTAGGAGTTGTGAACGAGTTTGTGGTAAGAGCGGAGGTCTGTATTCTCCACTTGCCCGAGAGATAAACAGCGATGCCGTACTTGTCAGCACCTGCTACCTTGTCCCAAGTCAGTCTTACCTGATGATACTGCTCGCTGTACTCAGCTTTGATGTTTGTAGGATATGTTGCAGAAGCAGCCTTCGGAGTAACAGTGATCGCATTGGAGTAGTCAAGGTTCCAGCTGCCGTTTACATATGCAACGACTGCTACCTTATAGTTAGTGCCTGCGGTCAGGTTCTTAACGGTGTAAGAAGTGCCCGAAGTCTCAGCAAGCTTTGTCCACTTGCCGTTTACATAGCCAACAACAGAATACTTTGTTGCGCCCGAAACAGAAGTCCAGTCAAGTTTAACGCTGCTGTCAAGAGCAGTGTAGGAAATAGTCGGAGCAGTTACAGTCTGAGAGTTTCCGCCGTCTCTTTTGAATACATAGTCGGACTTTGTAGGCTTTGTGCCGTCAGGCTCAGTACCCCAAACAAGAACGCCGTTTACATACATAGGCATATTCTCGTTGAGCGAATCAGCCTTTTTCAGGTCTGTTGCGGTGGGGATACCGCCGTTGTAAGACCAGTCATTTGTGGGATCCCATGCACCCTTTGTGGACTTGCCGTCGATCGCATCGGGGATAGAGATTCTGAACTGAACTTCGTCACGGTGCTCGCTCTGACCTGTCGGCTGGATAGCACGACCGTCCTCGAACTTGATCTTTGCATAAAGTGTATTGCCGCTGGGGTCGCCTTCGTAAACATAAGGACCTGTTACGTCAGCATAGCCCTGTGCGCCTGCCTGATACTGCTGAGACTTGCCCTCTACCTTGATATTGTCGATAGTCAGACCAGCCTTGAATACCTCGGAAGCATCGAAGTAATATCTGTACTCGATATCCTCAGCAACTCTTGCAGGCCATGCGGTGTGGTTCATAGCCCATGCCTTGATCTCGGAGTAGCTGTCGCCCTTACCGTTAAGAACAGCAGCAACTTCCCACTCTGCCCACTTGGGAGTTTCCTTCTCGGGGAAGTTTGCAAGTGCATTTCCGCCGTGGTCTGCGATCATAGCACAGAGTGCAGCGGTGTAGCCTGCGTTGTAGTCGATCGCAACTTCGGTGTACTCATACTGACCAACGCCGACAGAGCCGATGTCATATTCGCCCTGACTGTTAGGACCGCCGATAAGTGCGCCGTAGAGAGTGTGAGCATATTCAGTCTGCCAGCCTTCATCACCGCCCGATGCAAGACCTAAACTGTTCCAGTGGTCATCGTGGATACCCGAAGCGGTTCTGTGGTGGATAGCAATTGGGTTCTTTTCGCCCATGCCGAGAACATAAGTCAGACCGAGAGCGTTATCACCGAAACAGTAGTTCATCTGAGACTCTGCCCAGTCGTTATATTTCTTCACCTTTGCGGAATCGTTCTTGAAGATAGTATCGCTTGCGAGTTTAGCTATCCAAGCGGTGTTGGTAGCGTGGCGCAGCGAACCCCAGCCTGTGAGGTGAGAAAGTCCGTCAGCAGTGATGTTGCCCTCGAAGTTCTTAATATCCTTTCCTGCGCCGCCTTCGCCCATCCAGTAACGGATATGCTTGTCGATGTGGTTTATCCACTCCTCCTTGCCTGTTATCTGAGCATAGAGAAGTGCAGCTGCCTGAGTAGTATCGTCCCAGCAGAGACCCCATGAATATTTCCACTGTGTCGACTGGCTCTCAGTAGGGAAATTGGGTATATATTCCTTTTCTACCTTGTCAAGATAGCTCTTGTCGCCCGTAGCCTTATAGAGCCACAGTGCAGCATACATACAGTCATCAAGCCATGTGGAGGTGGGGTACATACTGCCCATGCCGCCTCTTTCCGTAGTATCTCTGATCTTGTCAGCGCCCTCGAACAGCGACTTAGCGTGCTTTAAGTACTGAGCAGCCTGAGCAGGGTCGCTATCCTTATATATAAGGTAGCCCTCAGCAAGAGCAGCCGCAGAGATGCCTGCTACCGAAGCGTTCTCGATGATGTCATAGGGGCGTTCCCAGTCGCCGCCGTTGAGGTGGTGCTTGCGGAGATAAACCTCGGCACTGCACCAGATGTTGTGGTCAGTCGAGCCGCCTGTGAAGTCACCTATCGTGCCGACCATTTTTCCGTTGCCCATATCGCAAGCCATTACGTAGTCAAGACCCCATTTGAGGTTGTTGCGGTAAAGCTCGCCCAGACCTGCCTTGTCAACAGCGTCCTTGTACTCGATATAGCCCCAGCCCAGCATTGCAGCCGAGTAAGCGTTAGTAAGTGTGAACTTGAAGTGGTCGCCTGCGTCGAACCAGCCGCCTTTTACGAAGTCAGTCTCGTTGCCGTCCTCGTCTACCATGGAGTTATCTCTCCACTGAACGTTGTTCCACTCAGGAAGAACGCCCGACTGCTGTACCTCATAGAAGAACATTGACTTCTGGAGCGCTTCTGCATAGTTATAGTCAGAAGCTGCACTTGCTCTCAGAACAGCCGATGAATCCTGCGGCATTGCAGCTGCAAGTCCTGCGGTAAGCACCAGTGCAGAAACAGCTGCGGTAACTTTTTTGAAATTCATTTCAACTACTCCCTTCAAAATGAATAAAAATAATCATTTTAGGCGCAACGAATCTATCGCACCTGCACATCATAAATATAGCACATAATTCTTTACTTGTCAATATGCTGTAAAATAAATTAACTTTTATCTGAAAAATTATTTATGTTTTTTATCTGCCATGAAGATGCACATCAAAACAAAGCCCATAGATACAGCCTGCTGACCGTACCTATGGGCTTGTTCATTTATTATGCACGAAGAGTCTGTTATCAGAACGTATCGTTTCCGCTGAGAACATTGAGCATCTTGTTAACGTCATTTATGTCGATATAGCCGTCATTGTTGACATCCGCCGTCTTGCGGTCGGTAAGGTTAAAGCTGTTCTCGTTTTTCAGCCACCTGTAAAGCATAGATGCGTCGATGATGTTGAAATCGCCGTCGCCGTTGAAGTCGCCGATCGTCTTTTCATATGTGACTTCGAGCCACGAAACAAGCACCGAATAGCCCGTGCAGCTGCTCTGCTGTCCGTTCGTGCCGAGAGTTACTTTCTCGCCCGGTGCGAAGTCTCTGCTATAAACATCGTAGTAAACATCCTGACTGTTCTTGACCTGCATCTGTGTCTTGGTATAGCTTGTGAGCCATGCAGGAGTTGCGGCGGTGATCCTGCTGTCATAGATAACATAAACAGTTATATCGCCTGCGGCTGTGAACGATGCAAGGTCGGAGTCTATCTTCTTGCCGTCACAGGGAGTGAGGATAGCTTCCGCACCTATAAGCGCTGTGGGAAGTTCGGAATAAGTAACGCCCTCACGGTCTGTGTAGATAAGGTCGCCGGGCTGTATGTCGGTGTCTATCGCCCAGAGGTCGGGAAGTGCGTTCTCATCGGGAGAAAGTCTTATCACCTTATTGCCGCTTATCGGCTCGGGAATAAGCTTCTTGACGAATGCCGTGTAGCCTGTGCAGCTGCTCGACTGACCGTTCGTGCCGAGAGTTACCTTTTCGCCCGACTTGAAGTCACAGCTGTAAATATCGTAAACAACGTCAGTACTGCTCTTTACGGTAAGACCTGTTTTGTTGTAGCCGGACAGCCACGAAGGAACGGAAGTCACTCTGTTGTCAAGTGCGATATAAACGGTGATGTTGCTGTTTGCGGTGAAAGATGCAAGGTCGCCGCTTATCTTCTTAGCGTCGCAGGGAGTTACTATCCTTTCAGCGCCGAGGAGCTGATCGGGGATATAGGTATAGGTCATGTTGTCACGGTCGGTGTAAAGCAGATCGCCGTAATCAAGTGACGAGTCTATCGCCCAGAGTGCGGAATATTCGTTAGCCTGCGGTGTGAGCGCCTTGATAAGTGTGCCGTTTATCGGGTCAACGGTTATGGGCTGAGAGGGTGTTCCTGCGTTGGTATAGTAATAAGGAGACCAGCCGTTCAGATAAGTCTTAACGTCAAGACCGCTTGCGGAACTCTTGACTGTTCCCGACACACGTCCCGAAGTGTTGACAGGACTGCCGTTCACGGTGGTGTTGTATTCCTTGAACTTTGCATTCTGAGGCTGATTGCCGCTCATGCTTGCCCAGCCTGCGGAACAGATCATGCTCTCGGAGGAAAGCTTGGTGTTCACGAATGCAACGTCAGCATCTGCGCCCCACGGTCTGCCGAAGTTTCCTGCGCCGACTTTCATGCCGCTTGCGCCGAAGATATTGCAGTCGGAGAACAGATATTTTCCGTCGCTCTTAGCCGCTGTGATATAGCCGCCGACTGCCTTGTCGGTATAGCCTGCCCATACAAGGTCGCAATTCTGGAAGATGCACGTTCCCTGACCGAAGATATAGTCGGTGTTGCCCTCGATGCGGCACTCACGGAAGTATTCATGCGCACCTCTTGTGAAAAGTGTGTCCTGACTTCCTAAGAAAGTACACTTATAAAATTCGCTGTTGTCGCCCTCGATAGCGATAGCCGCCGCACGCTCTGTTGCAGTCTTGCTCTTAACGTCAGCACCCTTGTAGCGCTGGAAAGTGATAGCTTCACTGCCCGAAGGTTCAACGCCGTCGCTTACTTCCTCATCGGTGACATAGCGGTTGAATGAGTTCTCAAACGTGATATATTCCGCACGGAAGTTTGAAGCGTTTGTGTGCAGTGCAACTGCGCTTCCCCAGCGTGTTGCCTCGCCCTTTGCGGACTTGGACTTTGCATTCGAGGAGTTGTAATAGCCGTCACTGCCCATACTATAATATTTATAGCCTATGCCGTAGTACCATGTTATCTTGACTTCCTTTGTGGGGTCATCATTGATAAAGCTTATATAAGGTGTATTTACACGCACCTGCTCACGGTAAGTACCGGGGGCAATGTGTATGCTCACACGTGTGTCCTCGGAGTTGGGCTTCAAAGCTGCCGCCGCATCTACCGCCGCCTGAATGGTGCTGTAATTCTGAGACTTTCCGCTGTAACCTACATAAAGGTGAGTACCCTGTGTCTGCGGAGTTGTCTCGGCAGGCTCGGGCAGAGTTCCCAGCTTTATGTTGTTTGCGCACCATGTACCATACCACGAATAGCCTGTTCTGCGCTCTAAGCTTATCTGTGAAACATCGGTGTAAGCCTTGCCGTCACGGTCAGAGAACAGCGGCTTGCTGTTCTGCAAGTCATAGAACCTTGCCCAGATAGTCGAACCGCTGACAGTTGTTAACACCTTGTCGGTCTTGTCTGCGTTCCAGTCGAACTTCTTGTTCTCGATCTTCACCGAGTCGAACCACCTTACAGCCGCATTTATGCTGCGGATAACGGCTGCGCTCTGTTTGGATTCGGGGAGCGAGCGCAGGAAGTCAACAACTCCCGCACTTTCCGAAGTGCAGACTGACGGAAGTTCATATGCTCTTGCTCCTGCGGGAGCAAGGGTGTATTCATCGTGCTGCTGACCCCATGCCGTAAGAGTTCCGTTGATCTTTATCTGCGTGTTGAGAATGCACTGTATGCCCTTGTTCACGGCGTTCTCAGCCTTGCTCTGATAGCTGCTGTCGACCCACGAGAATGCACCCGACTTCTGCGAAATTTCGAGCATGATCTTCAACACCTGCACCATTGCGCTGTCGTTATAGGTTATGTGTGCGTGATAAGTGCCTGCATCGTTGAACACCTGCGGCCAGCCGCCGTTTGAGTACTGACCGTTTATGAGCAGGTCAATACCTTTAAGGCAGGCAGTCTTATACTTCTGAGTTCCTGTCTCTTTGTAAATAGTCGCAAGGAAACGTATCTGTCCCCATGTGGCGTTGTTGTCGATAGTGGATTTGTTCCACGAACCTGTGGTCTCAGTTTTCATGTCCTTGCGCCAGCCGCCGTCAGAAAGCTGATAAGCGATCATCTCGTCAGCAAGAGAAGCTGCTTCCGAGCCTTTCCACCATGACGAATCCTTTTTGGAGTAAGTTGTCCAGTTGAAATCATTCTCACCTGCAAAAGCTGTGATAGCGGTCTGCATCTGAGGCATGAGCGGTGCAGCTGTTGACAGCACCATTCCTGCGGCAAGAGCAATGCTTGCTGCTCTTTTGCCTGTATTTTTCATATGCGTTCCTCCCTGGTCATAAATATACGGATATAACAAAATACACAAATATAACGAACTGTCAAAAAGATATTTGTACAATTATTTTAACAAAAAACAACAAAACAGTCAATGTAATATTGTGCCATTGACTGTCTTATTGTTCCTTTATTATGAAGTTTTTTTTACTTTTTTCTCTGAGTGTCCAGCCATTCCGAGGGTGTGAGCGCTGTCATCTTCTTGAACTGGTGCATGAAATAGTCCGCCGAGCTGTAACCGCAGAGTTCCGCAGTCTCGGTTATGCTGTTGCCCAGCAGAAGAAGTTCCTTTGCAAGCTTTATCCTTGCGTTGATAAGATCGGCAGATGCGCTTATCCCGAAAGTCTGACGGTATATCCTCTGGAAATGCGTTCGGCTGAGAAGCACCGTCTGTGCCATTTGTTCGATAGTCCACTTCTGTTCGGGGTGTTTGTAAAGCGCCGAGCGAAGATCGTGGATATTGTGTATGTGAAGCATATGGCGGCTGTCGTTCAGGTGTTTTTTGCTCAGCTTGAATTCCAGCGTTTTAACAAGGCTTTCAAGGCTTCTCTCCCCGGGGTGTTCACAGAACACAGCCATGTCGAGCTGCATGATGCCTTTTTCGTCTATGACCGAGAGCTGTCGGCGGCATTCCTCTGCAAAAGCCCTGTTCTCAGACGGCAGATAGTGATCTTCCGCATCCGAAGTCCCCACGATCCAGAACCGTCCCTGATCTGTTCGGCAGCACTGTTCATTCCCCCTGCGGTATCGGCTTATCACGTCAGACACAGCCATGACTGCATCGTTCACCGCTTCAAAGCCCAGTTCCCTGCTCGCTTCCGAAAGATGATACAGCCTTATCACGCAAAGCATTAGCTTTTCATGGTGGAATACCGAGTATTCATACATCTCGGCAGAAAGCTCCTCAAAACCCCGCTTGTTGTAAAAACCCGTAAGGTTGTCACGAACTGCCGCAAGATGCCTGCGCATACTGAACCTTGTGAGACAGCTGCGTATCCTTAGCATTTCGAGGGAATTGCTGACTATTTGCAGCCAGCTGCGCAGAAGTCCGTCAGGTGCGTATCGGCTCTCGGTGAACCTGACGGCGATAAACCCGAAAGCCCTGTCCTCATAGTGTATCGGGAACAGATAGTATGCTTTATGTCCGCCGCCGTCAGAAAGATAATCCGTTATGTCCTTTCGGTGCAAAAGGCATCTGCTGCTGCCGTCCAGAGGCGAATGTGTGTGGACGATGAGCCTGTCGGAATAGCCGTCGGAACGGTAAGACGTGTCAGCCTGTTCGTTCATGCTGTCCCAGTCATCGCATATGAAGTAATGGATCGTGTGCAAGCCCCTTATCAGGTATTCAACTCTTACGATCCGCATAAGGAAATCCTGAAGATCTTCGGCAGCCGAAAGAGTTTCCTGCATACCGCTGTTGCGGAAAAGATCCTCCTGTTCAAGCTGTTCAAGAAGATCGGACTTCATGCGGCGCATTATGCTGTCGCTGTTGCCGATACAGCCGCAGCTTGCTGACGGAAAAATACATTCGGGCTGGAGCGGCACTGAAACGGCAGTCTGTCCCGTCATCATCTCGTGAAGCTTTATGACCGCAAGCACTCCCTGATCGTAGTTGGAGGACGAAGCGTAAGTAACAGTCGGCGTGCATAACTCCCCTACTATGAACCTGTCAAAGCCCGTGACTGCTATATCCTGCGGAACTCTTATCCCCCGTTCTGTCAGCCGTTCGATGAGCGAAACAGCAGGAACGGTCGCCGCACAAGCTACCGCCTGCGGACGTGGGAGCTTTCCGTCTGCTATCATATCCGCAAGCGCCGCCGCATGATCTTTCCAGAAGTCGCCGTATATCATCTGTTCTTCTTTGGGTTCGATACCGTGTGAGCGCATGGCATCACGATACCCCATAAGCCTGCTCTCGGAATAGGGGTCGCCTTTCGGTCCAGCAAGACACCATATGTCCGTCAGCCCGTGAACATCGAGAAGATGTTCGGTGAGCAGCCTGAATTTTTTCCTGTCAGCCCATGTTCCGTCAGGCGATCCGGGCGAACAGAACACATCAAGGTCAAGCACGGGCTTTCCGCTCCGAAAAGCGATGTCCCGTATCTTTTCGCCGACAGCATCACCATGGACAACTCCGGAACGGATAATAAAGGCATCATATTCATCGGCGCTGATAAGTTCCAGAATGTTCATTTCGCCTGCCCTTATTTTCTCGGACGGACTGTGATAGCCGAAGTAGCTGTGGATATAAAGCGAATACCCCAGCGCCTCAGCCTGATCGTTCATACCCTCGGCTGTCATTCGTGCATATTCCGAATGAAAACCCAACATTATAACGCAAATTTTCTTCACACGCTCACTCCTCTCCCGAGTTTATTGTCTTATAGCAATACAAGAAAATAGCAACATAAAGATTTCGAGAGAAAATTTCACAGTGCAAGGAAAACGACCGCAGTTGGGCTGTCGCCCTGCAAGGGAGTTTGACGCAGCAATGTGGAATTTTATCCGAAAGATTTGTGTTGTTATTTTCTTGGATTGCTATAATTATATCATGTTTTAAACAGCTTGTAAAGTGCGTTATCATGAGTGCCTTTTACTTCTACAATACTCTGCGTTAAAAAAATATTAAATCCTGATTTACAAAAAATTTTGCACGTATAACAGCGTTCAAACGGTCCTATATAATAATAAGAAACCGACATTCATCAGGAGTTATTTTTGCATACCGTGAACCGAATAATCCATAAAAACAGCCATATCGTCCATTGCAGGCAATTTGTTAATCTGATATATTATTTTCAGAAATAAACGAACTGTCACAAAAGAACTCAGGAGGAAGAACAATGAAAAAAAATAAGATAACTGCTGTTCTGCTCGCACTCAGTCTGAGCATTTCAGGCATGAACAGTGTGTTTGCAGATGCGGCTGGTCACAGAGTTTCCGTTCACGATCCCTCGATAATCAAGGACAACGGGACTTACTATGTTTTCGGCTCGCACATTGATGCTGCGCAGTCGAGCAACCTTATGGACTGGTACACTTTCACCAACGGCTATGCAAGAACCAACAACGTTGAGTTCGGCAACCTTTCGGAAAACCTCAAAAAAGCTTTTGCGTGGGCAGGCGAGGATCTTGAAGACTGCGCAGGCGGTTTTTCGGTATGGGCACCCGATGTTATCTGGAACCCCGAGTTCAAGTGCCCTGACGGAAGCACGGGCGCATACGTCATGTACTTCTGCACAAGTTCAACATACAAGCGTTCGGTCATCTGCTATGCGTGGTCTAAGAACATCAAAGGACCCTACACCTTCGGCGACACGCTCATATATTCGGGCTTCTACGACAACGACAGCTACGTAACGAGCGCCACAAAGAAAGTCAACAGAAAATACACCACCACGAACGTTGACGATCTTATCCAAAAGGGCGAGGTAACTTACAACAACAGCTGGTTCAACAACCACGATTTCAACAATCAGCTTTTCCCGAACGCCATTGACCCGACTATCTACTATGGCACTGACGGCAAGATGTACATGACCTACGGCTCGTGGTCGGGCGGTATCTTCACGCTGGAGATCAACCCGAAAACAGGACGCTGCATTCACCCCAAGACAGGTACTACCTCTGACGGCAGAATGGTAGACAGCTACTTCGGCACAAAGATCGCAGGCGGCTACGGCAAATCGGGCGAAGGTCCGTTCATCGAGTATAACGCCGACACAGGCTATTACTACCTCTGGACAACTTACGGCGGTCTTTTCTCGAACGGCGGCTATAATATGCGTGTCTCACGCTCAAAGTCTCCCATGGGTCCGTTCGTTGATGCCGCAGGAAATCAGGCTGTCCTGAATGCAAACACGAACCTTGATTCTGTCGGTCTGAAAGTCATGGGCAACTACAAGTTCTCGACTCTTGACCGTGCGTACATGGCTTGCGGTCACAACTCCGTTTTCCGTGATGATGACGGTCAGTGGTATCTGTTATATCACGCAAGATTCGATGACGGCAGTGAGTATCATGAAGTGCGTGTTCATCAGATGTACTTCAACGCTGACGGCTGGCCTGTTGTTACTCCGTTTGAATACGCAGGCGACAAGCTTTCGGCAGGCGGCTACAACGAGAGCGACATCGTTGGCAAGTATGAATACATAAACCACGGCAACTCCACTGACGGCAACATCATCAACTACAAGACAATAAACTTGAACGCTGACGGAACTATCTCGGGCGATGCAAAGGGCACATGGAAACAGGCTTCTTCCTCCGCCGAAGCAACGCTCGTTATCGACAGCAAGACATACAAGGGTTACTTCTACGCAGGCAAGAACGAGAAGAACAAAAAGGTCATGAGCTTCACCGCAGTCGGCAGCAACAACCAGACTGTGTGGGGCGCTAAGAACGATCAGTTCAACGGTTCGGAACGTCCATGGACAGGCGACTTCACAAACTCGGAGTATGATCTCATTTTCAACGCCGATTCCGTGAAGAACGAAAACCCCGGGGCTTCGCTGAGAGTTAGCGGAACACAGCTTCTTTCGGGTGTCAGCTACTACATCGTGAACAAGAACAGCGGTCTTTCACTTGACCTGCCGAACGGCAGCACCGCAAACGGCACAAATATCCAGCAGTGGACACAGAACGGCTGCTTTGCACAGCAGTTCCGCATCATCGCTGAAAATGACGGCTGGTGCCGCATAGCATCTGTCGGTGATGAATCCAAGTGCATCTCTGTTGCATCGAACACCGCAGCTGACGGCACAAATGTTGAACTTGCGGAATACACGGGCGCAGACAATCAGCTGTTCAAGATAGTCGAGAACAACGGCTATTACGGCATACTCTCGAAATGCTCGGGCGGAAACAGTTCACTTGACGTGTTCGAGTGGTCAAAGGACGACGGTGCAAACATCTCACAGTATCCCTACCATGCGTATGACTGTCAGCTGTTCTCGATAACTCCCGTATGCCCTGCGGTAAATGACGGTTATTACAGCTTCCGCCGCATGACTGACGGAAAAGTAACAGGCAACCGCATGATCGAACGCCGTGAGGACGGCAGATACACCCTCACCGAAGACAGCGGCAAAACAGGCACTTACAGCATAAAGTGCAACGCTGACGGCAGCTACAAGCTCGTGACTTCCGACGGAAAGGAATCCAGCTACGTCTTCGAGCCTGTTGCAAAGAAAGCGTCAGAACCCGTACCTGCCGTAAGGCTTTTCGGTGACGTTGACGCAAACGGAACAGTCGATGAAAATGACATTACCATGCTCCGCAATTATCTTGTCGGGCTGGGCGACCTGAACGATGTTTCACAGGGCGATGTGAACATTGACGGCGTTATAAACATCTCCGACCTGATAGAATTAAAGCGTTCGCTGATGTAAAATACAGAAAAAAAACATAACTATCAAATATCCTCTGCCGCTGTCAGAACAAACTGACGGCGGCTTTTTTTGCTGTATAGAAATAACAAGCCGTCCCATAGCCGTGAGCCGCAGGACGGTATTTTCTTAGTGGATCGTGAAAAGTTAAAAGTGAATAACGAATAGTAGTAAAACGCCCATTTGACACTATAAACTGTTCACTATTCACCATTCACTGTTCACTGATAAACAACGCCCTCGCTGCGTTGACAACGAGGGCGTTTACGATGCGGGTGACAGGACTTGAACCTGCACACCGTAGGGCATTAGAACCTAATGGGTGGGTGACGTTGTTGGAAAAACGTAAGTTAATAATTTAATGAACTTCGTTACCAGTTAAAGCATTAGTTTATCAATATTCATCAGAGGACTAAAACTGAGCTGATACACGATACCGCCGAAGAACAGTATTAGTTTATCAATATTCATCAGAGGACTAAAACAAGCAGGCTTTAAGCATTGGAGACTTGACAGTATTAGTTTATCAATATTCATCAGAGGACTAAAACTCTTGCAAGGCGTGCCACGTCCTCAACGGGTATTAGTTTATCAATATTCATCAGAGGACTAAAACCAACTACGAAGATGGTAATAAGTCGCTCAGGTATTAGTTTATCAATATTCATCAGAGGACTAAAACCAGGGTGATCGTGTGCAAAATCGCTGACTGGTATTAGTTTATCAATATTCATCAGAGGACTAAAACTTGACGATGCGTTTGAGAGCATGGGCTATCTGTATTAGTTTATCAATATTCATCAGAGGACTAAAACCAAAAATGCTCATCACGCTTATAATTATCTATACATATTATAACTCAATTATATCCCTTTTGTCAAGTAGATTTTCTGCTTTCAGTCTTTCTCCGACAAGGAGCTTCATTGAATCATATTGTTTTTCTGTGACTGTTAGTTTTTCTCCTTTAGTAACGATAACGGTTCTCCACATGATATCCCACTTCCATTGTTTTCACCGTGTACTCTTCCGGTAATATCCACGGATAATTTTATGCATTTATCTTTTTTAGCTATTGAATCTGTTTTATATTCTGGTGAATTATCCGAAGTAAAATATAGTTGATTACGATTTATAGCTTTCGTCGATCTGTAATAACCCTCTATCTTGAGTAATCCTTTAGCATTAGTGATCCTGATATAATCTCCCGGGAAGATATACATTACATGAGTACTATAATCATCAGGATACTTAAAATCCGGCTTTAGCCACAGTTTGCCTTTTTTATGAACAATATCGCTCATAGCGATTCCAAGCAAGTTGTTATTGCCCTTGCTGTCCTTGTAAAGCTCAACGCAATAATAGCTTCTGTTATCAAGCAGTGAGAAGTTATTATCATCTATTTCTTTCCTCAGCCATCTTGACGGGGCTGTACTCATTACCGTTACTCTGTTAACTCGCATACCGTTTTTTGTTGTAAAGAATGGCTGATTAGTCTTTTTCAAATAGTCTCCCACATCTTTATAATTCCCTTGCGAAAATACCTCTCTTAGAGACTCAATAAGTATCCTGTCGTCAGTATAAATCTTCTCTATATCTTTTACGGTTATTACAGTTATCGCCTTTCTATTCAACTGCATCAACTTGCCGTCAAATTCCTTTATGCTGATAGCATTGTCAGTAGTCACAGAACCTCTGTACTTATGATCTGGTTTCAGTGAGATAACAGGCATTCTTAGTAATGCTGCAAATTCAGGGGCGTCCTTGTAGAAAGACATAACATTATCATGATATAATTCTTCACAGCTTTTCTCGTCATCATCTCTTTTCCAGAACTGCTCATAGATATTCTTATCCCAAAGACGTTTATCAACTTCTTCACTCAGATCAGGTATTATCGGTGTCAGATTTCCGTGACCCGAGAGCAATCTTTCAGCAGTGCGTCTGTCCATTCGGTAATACTTATACATACTTTCAATGCACGCTTTCTTGCTCTGCTCGTATTCGGGAGTTATCTTTTTGCCAGCCTGATGATACATTTTATTGAGTTTCATTTTTTCGCCTGCCAGAATAACATATTCAGGACGGCAGTTTGCGATAACGATAGCATCAGCAGCGTGGTCTAAATAGGTGATCTTTTTAAGTTCGCTCTTGTCGTATCTGCCCCATGTTTTCTCATTGAGCCACCATCTTCTGAATTTTGAAGTAAATCTGCTCTTGACTGCAAACACTCTGTTCATATCCCTTATTTTTATGTCTTCCTCATCACCTGATTCATAAGATCTGTCAAACCTGAGATTATTCCTGAGATAATTCACGAGATATTTGCAGATATACCTTGTATCGTTGAGATTACGGCTTTTCCATTCGCTTAACAAGTTGCTGTTGTCGAGGTCAGCAAGCATAAGATAGTTATACTTTTTCTTACTGCACTTTTTGCTTTTGAGCATAGCATTAACTCTTATGCGGAATTTTGCTGCCTGAGAATCATTCATATACATCAAAGGTGTACGCTGACCCTTCTTCTGATTCTCCTCAGCATATACAAGTGCTTTGTTGTTGATAGTATTATCGAGAATAAGAGAATACGGGACGATATGATCGACCTCGAATAGCTTGTCCTTATCCCTGAGCATAGCCTCTTTAGTTATCGGTTTGCCGGAATACAGGCACTTACCCTCTTGTGATTCCCAGAGTTTATATTTTTCTATCAAAGGTCGTGCTGATACTTCGTCACATTTTATGCACTCGCATATCTCCTTGACTATCCTATCGTTTTCTTTTTCATGGTCATTATTTCTCTTTGTATCTTTTGCTCTGTCTTCAAATGTTTTGTTTAACTCATCCGCCGTTTCAAGATTTACAGCTGTCGGATAACCGTATTTGTCGATTATTGCGTTGATGATCTTTCTTGTCTCGTTTATCGCTCTGAAAACGACAGGATTTTTGAAAAATTCACAGTCATCTTCATCTTTAAACGGAGGAAGCTTTGTCGGTTTGGAATCATCATCTATTGGTATTATTTCATCTTTTCTTGCTTTCGCTTGATATTCTCCATAGATCTCACCCTCGCAGAATGCTTCTATACTTCCTTTCATATATTTATAGGATACATTGGAAGTTCCGGATAGTTTTAATTTGACAAGTTCATCTATCAATGCACTTTCAAGACCAAGATCAAGCTTTATAAGCTTATCTTTTCTTCGCTTAGGTGTCTGAGACTGCGAAAGAACAATGCCGATGCGGTTCAGAACATTGTTAGTTGTATCTGTATAGTTGTCTATCAGTTTATTCCAATCGTATCCATACTTTTCAAAAATCGGCTTGATCGTTTTTATATATTTAAAACATTTAGTCAGAGGTGTATCAGCATTGTTATCATTAAATATGATATTATAGGTTTTCGCTGTTTTCTTTAATTCATTTTTAGTCAAGGAGCCGCTTTCCAAAGTTTTTTCTATAAGAGAATTGGCAAGCTCCTTGCTGAACATAGGAATTCCGTTATCATCTGTATAGCTATATTGAGACAAAACATTAACTAATGCATAAATATCTGCAATGACCGTAAATCTGCATCCACGATCTTCCTCTTTATAAAAACGACACTTACCCAGCGTATCAAGATAACCTGTAAATTTTCTGTATTTATCATTTTCATCTCCCGGACCAGTCTCGAAATCTCTTTGTGCAAAAATGATTTTTTTGATATAGGTTATTGCATTATTATCCAGAATACCATAATACTTGCTTTGATGCTCAAGGATAAGACTGACCTCTTTTTCGAGTAATGGTCTTGTCAGTAAATAGTGTTTTTCGGAATCCGAAGAATTATGAAATCTTCTATATACAGAATTAGGTTCATCAAACTCACTGCATTTACATATCATTTCAGCAGGAGTGCGATAACCGCCTTCGTTCATCAATCTGCTTATAAGAGCAATGGCGGTGTGTTCTTCTTCATATTCCTTTCTTTCCTCAGGATCGTCTATATCATCCACATTTATTTCATAAAAATCCTTATATCCTCTGTTATTGCAGATATGGATAAGACAAGCAGTTATTTCCTCAGGCGAAAGCTTTTCGGATAAGCCTTTGTATCTCAGTTGTATGACGTTATTATCAGCAGTTTCATAATAATAGTTGATTTTTTCAGTAGAAGTCAGACCAATAACATTCAGATAATTTTTCAATCGCTGCTTTCGGTGACTTCTCCTTCTGTAAAGACGTCGTATCCCACGTTTACTTCTTCGCTGCTGACAAAAGCTCTTTTTATCATGAACATCCTCTCCTGACTCGAACAGCCTTACACCAAAATCTTCAATACGTTTCTTTTTTAGGTCAATTACTGCCCAGCCTATCGAACCGATACCGACATCTAAACCAAGATAATAGTATCCCATATTATTTCCTCCGTAACTGTTGACAAATAAATAATTCTATGGTATAATATAATCAGACTTAGAAAACTGCTGTTAGTTTATCAATATTCATCAGAGGCATATTTTTAAACGCATTGGTATTAGCTTATCAATATTCATCAGAGTTCTAAGATAAGGCTTTATATGCCGTAGGGTATGGCGGTATCCCTTTCAATCCGCTAACATTGATATTTCAGGTGCTGATAACTCAGCACCTTTTTTCTGTCAGATTTCCAAGAATTTCTTCTGATTGTATCTATTATATCATATTTGAATAAAAAACGCAACTTAAATTCAAGAATTATGTCAGAAATATCCAAGATAAATGATGTAAGCAATTAAAATGTCATGTATGATACCTCCAATCTATCGGACATACAGTTCGGTGTGCTGTTTTTCGTCAAGTTGAATATGAAACTCATAACACTCCCCTTGTGAAACTTGTACATTCATCCAAACTTTGACAATTATCGACACAAATACTTGACGATCAAAAACTATTCTGATATAATATAAACTGGCATGGAAGCCATATACATAATTCATAACAATATAATATGCCGAACAGGTCATTTTGACCAACTTTTTTTGCCATAAAGCTCTATACATATCGGCATGAATATCTTAGATCAGGCAGTGCAAAATGTACTGTCAGCTTTGGTGTTCATGATGATATGTATGGAGCTTTTTTTGTTGCATTAAATAACCTGAAAGGGGTTGGTCAATTGAAAGAACTCATCACCAAATCCTGCGAGGAGATCATGACAACACTGTACAAGCCGATTATGTTCACGGTCGAGTGCTTACTGGCACAGGAACTGTTCATTCTCGCCGGCTCACCGAAGGTCGGAAAGTCGTGGCTGGCGTTGGAGTTGTGCCTTGCCGTTGCAAAGGGAAAAAGGTTTCTCGACTGCACCACACAGCAAAGCTCGGCGTTGTATTTCTGTTTGGAGGACAGCTATCAGCGGATACAGAGCAGGCTGTATGAACTCACCGATGAATCGTCGGACAAGCTGTTCTTTGCACTGAAAGCCGACACGATTGGAAACGGTCTTGAAGAACAGATCACCAAGTTCAAATCAGAACATGATGACCTGCGACTGGTTGTTACCGATACGCTTCAAATGGTGCGTAACGATTTGGATTCAAGTTACGGCAGCGACTATGCGGAACTACTTCCACTGAAAGCTCTCGCCGAGCAACTCAACATCAGCATCGTACTCGTCCATCACTTACGCAAAGCAACGGACCGCGACCCGTTCAACATGATCTCCGGCAGCACCGGACTGAACGGCTGTGTTGACGGACTGTTCGTGCTGCTGAAGTCTAAGAGAGCTTCGGGGCAGGCTGTGCTTCATTGCACAGGTCGTGACATCGAGGACAGGGAACTGTCTCTCGTGCGTCAGGGTGTTCGTTGGGTGCTTGCTGAGGATCATGAGGACAATCCGCCGGACATTTTTGTGTTCGCTGTGCATGACCTTATGGTCGAGCAGCGGACGTTCAAAGGTTCTGCAACGGAGCTGAGCAGACTGTTGCAAAACAAGTTCGGCGGTGAGTTTTTTGCCAACAGACTGACCCGTGATCTTGTCCGTCACGCCTACGAGCTGCTGGAGCTTGGAGTAAAGTTCGAGCACGCACGAAACAACGGTAAGCGGCTCATAAAGCTTGAATACAATGCTTCTGGTGACGGTAGTGACGGTAAAAAGCTGATGCCCATGGACATAAAATCTACTGACCCTACCGTCACCGCTGGCGTGTCTGACTGCTCGGAAAGCGTTGAAAATGAGTTGCCTGAGCATGACAGTAGAAGTATTGAGAAATTTACTGACCCTCTACCCACTTTTACCGACCCTGTCAATGAACTTGCTGACCCTGAATATCTACGAAGAACGTGATATCCCAGTCCCTGAGTTCAAACTAGCAACGTGAGCCGATTTGTGCCCTCTGACCGCTGAGGTCGGGTAGTTTAATCCCCAAGCCGCCAGAACGCCACAGAAGCGATTTGTCGGCGTTTGTGGGCGAGGATATGGCAAGCAAAAAATAGAACGGAGATGAGCAAAAATGATTTGATAAACGTCAGAAATATCACCGATTATTCAGTTTGCAGGTTAAATTGCGGCGTCATTTCGCCGCAAAATCCACAGCGGACGGCAAAGCCGACCGCATTTTACGGGGCTTTTGAGCAATCTGGAATTGGTGTCAATTCTACGAACTGTGGATTTTCACGGTGTCAAAATTACAGAAACGTGCCTATGAGGGCGGATTTTCAAGAGGTTTTGCATGGTGTCAGCACGGTAATTTAGCAACTGAAAATATACGAAAGATACTGCAAAAACAATTGATAACAATCTGTGTTGTCAGAAAAGTCAATGGATAATAAACGCCTCGAATCTGCGGTCATAAAATGCTACGGTCGATAGTTCTTTATCAAAACGCTTCCGAACTCCCAAAATGGGAATTCGCTACTATCCCGTCATCGAAAGGGGCGAACAAAACGTTCAGTCCCGATGGGGTACAGTTAGCGTACCTCATAGGTGTTCCCAAAACGGCAACAGCAGATAAAATATTTAAACGAAAGGACAGATGAATAATGAACAACTCAAATCACATCCGCACAACAACCGCAACCCGAAGGAGTGTGATAAAATGCCGAGAAAAGCAGAGACACCGAAGATCAAAACGACCACCGTCACCTTCAACGGCAACGGAAGCCTTTTCGATAAGTTCATAGAAACCCTGATGATCGAGTATCTTGAACAGGATAGTATGCCCAACAATGAGGGGCAGACTTTTGTACAAAAAGTAGAATCCCCCACCAAAACAGCGTGAAGGTCTGGACTTGACGGCACATTTGTGGTAGTGTCTGTTGTGACGCAGGCACTGCCCTGTGCGTGTGCCAAAATATGAAACGGAGGGATATGATAATATGAAAGTGTGGCTATATTACAGACTTTCCCGTGACGAGGACAGCGAAATGACGCCGTGAGGACGGCAGATACACCCTCACCGAAGACAGCGGCAAAACAGGCACTTACAGCATAAAGTGCAACGCTGACGGCAGCTACAAGCTCGTGACTTCCGACGGAAAGGAATCCAGCTACGTCTTCGAGCCTGTTGCAAAGAAAGCGTCAGAACCCGTACCTGCCGTAAGGCTTTTCGGTGACGTTGACGCAAACGGAACAGTCGATGAAAATGACATTACCATGCTCCGCAATTATCTTGTCGGGCTGGGCGACCTGAACGATGTTTCACAGGGCGATGTGAACATTGACGGCGTTATAAACATCTCCGACCTGATAGAATTAAAGCGCTCGCTGATGTAAAATACAGAAAAAACATAAGAACCTGTCTTCACAAGAAATGTGCGTGGATTTTCAGCGAGATTTAGTCGATTTCAAGGCGAAAAACCGCAGTTGTGCTGTCGCACTGCAAGGTTTTTCAACGCAGAAAGCGACTGAATATCGTTGAAAAGACACGTACAGATTCTTGTGAAGACAGGTTCTAACTATCAAATATCCTCTGCCGCTGTCAGAATGAACTGACGGCGGCTTTTTTTGCTGTATAGAAAAAAGCCGCAGTTTCCTGCGGCACAAGATCACATATCACTGATAACAGGGATATATACTTTTTCAAGCGGTATTATCTTCTTGGATTTTTCACTTAAACGATCATAATATTTTAGTATCAGTTCTACAAGTTCCTGACCGTCAATGCCCCTGATTATAGGCGTGTTGTCAAGGAATTTCTGAGCATTTTTTGTATACTTTGAAAGCGTTACAAACAGTCCGTAATCACCCTCGTGCATAGCGCCTTTCAAGGACAATACAGTTTCCTCTTTTATGTTGCTGTCCTGACTTTTTACCTGAACAAGTATGCGTGGAGGAAGTTCATCTTTGTAAGCGGTAATATCCACTCCGCCGTCTCCTCCATGCGGAGATACAGTAGCCTTGTACCCCATAGCATTGAGTAAGTCCGCAACAAAATCTTCCAGATCATAACCTTTGAGTTTGCGGCTAAGTTCTTTAAGAATAAAATCTATTGTGCTTTCACGTATCTCTTCGGCAGTTGCGGCAACTGTTTCATCCTCTACGTCTTCATCAATTTTTTTCTTTTTGAAATCTTTATCAAGCGCCGACAAAAATTCCACAGCATAATTTTTTACCGCAAAAAATGTTAACGCAGCACCGATCTCATGCAGCGCACCCTGCGTAAAACACGTTCTGGGAATATGCTTCAGCCATTTGACTTTGCGCTGCTGAACATAGTGTATGGCTTCGGGAGCGTAGTAATAATCACTCTCGATGACACCTATATTGACTTCTCTGTTGAACTTTGAGGGAAAAACAACATAGTCACCGACCTTGGCTTCACAAGTAAATCTGTAAAGTATACCAACATGATTGGCAGCTCTGTATTTATTATCGTCATGATATGTTTCATTATGTTTCTCTTGAAAAGAATCACGGTCGGGTGCTATCTTACTAAGATCGCCCATTTCATTCCAACCGATAGCGATAATGTTGTCTTTAAGAAACGTAAATTGACTTTCATTAAGGGTATGTATACCCCATACTCTTGTTTCATCTGGCATAACGACTCACTCCACTTGCAAATGGTATAAAAAAATCCTCATGCAATACTCCACTACATGAGGAAACTTTTCAGTGCGGGTGACAGGACTTGAACCTGCACACCGTAGGGCATTAGAACCTAAATCTAACGTGTCTGCCAATTTCACCACACCCGCATAACAGATAATATTATACCACATCACACGGGCTTTGTCAAGCGTCTGAGCAAAAAAAATTTTTTCTGCCGAAAGGATAAAGACAGGCACCGGGCACAAATATATTGATATTTTTTGTCGAACGTTGGAGCAAAGTAAATTCAACGAAAATTGTTAAAAAAAGTTAATATAAAACAATAGATAAAAGTATCATTATATGTTATAATGCCCATATAATATAAAGATTTGTTAAAACAATTTATCTAAGGCAGATAATAATGGAAGATAGTATTAAATGATAATAATTTTATCTAAGGAGGATAATATTTATGGAAGTCAAAAAAAAGTTCACACGGTTGTGTACAGCAGCGGTCGGAAGTGCCTTGCTGTTCACATCGACTGCGGGTCTGCCCGTTAATGCGGCGATAAACCCCGACTCAAATGGTTTTTACTACCACGATACCTTTGAGGACAGCAGCGGAAACTGGGAAATAAGAGGCGAAGGCGAACTTGTTCTCAGCGGCAGACATCCTTTCAAGGGAACTAATGCGCTTCTCATCAAGGATCGTGCAAAGGCATGGCAGGGCGCTCAGATGGCGCTCGACCCCTCAACTTTCAAGCCGGGCGAGAAGTACAGCTTCAACGTCTTTGTTGACTATGAGGACGGTGAGGACACCGAATATTTCTTGCTCTCCATGCAGTACACCGATGCTTCGGGCACTGTTAATTATCTCCACATCGCAGAGGGTTCGATCTCCCGTGGAAAATATCTCCAGCTTTCAAATCCCAGCTTCCAGATCCCCTCGGATGCGAGCGATGTTTATATCTATGTTGAAACTTCCGAAGTCTCGGGCAACTTCTACATTGACGAAGCTATCGTTGCGAAAGAGGGTGTGGTGATCGGCAGTTCGGGCGAATACGAAGGCAAGACCCTTACCGATACCCGTGGTGATGTCAACATGGACGGCGTTATCGACATTTCCGACCTTATCACTGCAAAGCGTGGTCTGGTATGGAGTTTTGAGAATGCCCTTTCGGAAAAAGCAGCTGACGTTGATTCAAGCGGCGTTGTTGATGATGAGGACATAAATCTGCTTCAGGACTATATCTTCAACAGGATAAACAGCTTCCCGAAAGTTACGAAAGTCGACTTTACCGAAATGGCTAACAAGTTCGGCAATGTCAACCTTGCAACTTGCTACAAAAAGAGCAACGAGCATAATCCGCTCATTTCCCAGTACTTCGGTGCTGACCCCGGCGTTATGGAATACAACGGCAGGATATATGTATTCATGACCGATGACCACCTGCTTTACAACGGAAATCAGGTCAAGGACATCGAATACGGCACTATCAACTGCCTGCGCTGCATTTCTTCCGACGACCTTGTTAACTGGACTGACCACGGTCTTATCAATGCGGCAGGCTCGAACGGTCTGTGCAAGTGGGGCGGCAACTCATGGGCACCAACTGCCTGCCACAAGACGATAAACGGCAAGGAGAAATTCTTCCTCTACTTCGCAAACGGCGGCAACGGAATCGCTGTACTCACAGCTGACAGCCCGACTGGTCCGTGGAGAGATCCTATCGGCAAAGCGCTCATCTCACGTTCGACCCCGAACTGCGGAAACGTTGAGTGGCTCTTTGACCCTGCCGTACTCGTTGACGATGACGGAACAGGCTATCTCTATTTCGGCGGCGGCGTTCCCAAGAATCAGGACGCACACCCCAAGACCGCAAGATGCGTACAGCTCAGCGATGATATGACTTCGATCGTCGGCACTCCCAAGGAGATAGATGCTCCTTATCTCTTTGAGGACAGCGGCATACACAAGTTCAACGGCAAGTATTATTACAGCTACTGCTCAAACTTCAATACAGGCGGCAACCCCTACGGACTGACAAGCGGCGCTATCAACTACATGGTCAGCGACAGTCCTCTCGGACCTTTCACCTATAAGGGCGAGGCATTCAAGGGTATAGGCGCATTCTTCGGCACAGGCGGAAACAACCACCACACATTCTATAAGTTCAATAACCAGTGGTATCTGTTCTATCACGCTCAGTACTTACAGGACAGCATGGGTCTTAAAGGCGGCTATCGCAGCACTCACATTGACAAGGTCACTATCAACAATGACGGCACGATCCAGGCTGTTACAGGTACTAAGTCGGGCGTTAATCAGATAAAGCCGCTTGATCCGTTCACCACAGTCCGTGCGGCAACATTCTCGCATCAGGGCGGCGTTACTATCAGCGGCAGCGGCAACTCTGTCGTTCAGGTCAACAGAGGAAGCTGGTACAGAGTTTCAGGCGTTGACTGCGGATTTGCTCCCGAAACGCTCACTCTCAAAGCATCTTCTAACAACGGCTGCATCGTCAAGGTCTGCACAGGCAGCGCAAACGGAACACCTGTTGCTTATGTTGAGATACCCGCAGGTTCGTCCATGCAGGAATTCACCGTTCCCGTCAAGGACCTCAGCGGAAACAACGATCTTTACTTTGTATTCAACAACACCGCTTCTGTTGACAGCTGGAAACTCGGCTGATACAGCAGCATAAAAAAAGCATTCTTCTTTCCCTGAAATAAAGCCGTCTGACCCCAAAAAAGTCGGACGGCTTTTTTAGAACCTGTCTTCACAAGAAATGTGCGTGGATTTTCAGCGAGATTTAGTCGATTTCAAGGCGAAAAACCGCAGTTGTGCTGTCGCACTGCAAGGTTTTTCAACGCAGAAAGCGGCTAAATATCGTTGAAAAGACACGTACAGAGCCTTGTGAAGACAGGTTCTTAATAAATACTCCATAACAAAAACGTTTTTTCCTTGTTGACAATCGGTTTGTAATATTGTATAATAAAATCATATTAAACTGCCTTATCAAATCATAGGCAGCGAAAGAGAGGAAAATTTATTATGCTGAAAAAATTCATCTCGGGACTGACCGCAGCGGCTTCTGCCTGCACGATCGTCCTTGCTCCTGCTTCGGGCACAGTCAAAAACAATGTGCCTGCCGCTTCCGCTGCCACCGTCACGGCAGCTCCCGACTCCTACCATGATGACTGGCTTCACGTCAACGAAAACGCCGAAGTCGTGGATATGTACGGAAATCCTGTCTGGATGACAGGCGTAAACTGGTTCGGCTATAACGTTGGAAGTCAGGTTTTTGACGGCGTTTGGTCGGTAAATATGCACGACTGCCTTGACCTTATCGCCGACCACGGTTTCAATCTGCTCCGTGTCCCCATGTCCACCGAGATAATCCTCCAGTGGAAGAACAGAGAACCCGACCCGATGATAAAGATAAACGCTACCACCAACCCTGAACTTGTCAAGACTTTCGACCAGTACGGCACACCTATCGAATATATGTACAGCTTTGACGTTTGGAACAAGGCTGTTGAATGGTGCAGGGAAAACGGCATCAAGATCATGATCGACATACACTCCGCTTCTACCCACGCCGCAGGTCACACTTTCCCCCTCTGGTACGATGACAGATTCTCCACCGATGACTGGCTTGAAGCGCTTTCATGGTTCTGCGAACAGTACAAGGACGATGACACGATCATAGCTGTCGACCTAAAAAACGAACCGCACGGAAAACCCGAGGAAGGCAAGTTCGCCAAGTGGGACAACTCCAAAGACATAAACAACTGGAAATATGCCGCCGAAAGAGGTGCTATGGCGTGCCTTGAACAGAACCCAAATCTGCTCATCATGATAGAAGGCATTGAATGCTATCCCGATTTTTCAAGGGGCGCAGACTGGACAACACCTTCTATCGACTACGCTCACTACGATGAACCCAGCAAGATATTCGGCGCATGGTGGGGCGGAAATCTGCGTGGCGTTAAAGATCACCCCGTTGACATCGGAAATTACAAAAAGCAGATAGTTTACTCCCCTCACGACTACGGTCCGCTGGTCTATGAACAGAAATGGTTCCACCTCGAAGGCACAAGACCCAACTACACAAGCTATGAATTCGACACCGAGTCGCTTCTCAAAGAATACTGGTATGATGCGTGGGCTTATCTCGTTGAAGAAAAGCGCTATCCGCTTCTCATGGGCGAATGGGGCGGCTTCGTTGACAAGAAAAATGACCCCTCGGGCGCAAACACCCGTTGGCTCACACTTCTGCGTGACTACATGATCAAAAAGCACATACACCA
Organism: uncultured Ruminococcus sp.; assembly: GCA_947169885.1. Lineage (GTDB taxonomy): Bacteria > Bacillota > Clostridia > Oscillospirales > Ruminococcaceae > YE71. Next base: position 3,226 of record CAMVRM010000019.1, on the reverse strand, counting down.
CACGTTCTGGTGCTTCAACGAAAACTCCTCCGACACGGGCGGACTTGTTTACGACAACTTCGGCAAGTGGGACAATGAAAAATATGAGTTCGTCAAGCCGTCGCTCTGGCAGGACGAAAACGGCAAATTCATCAGCCTTGACCACAAGATCAAACTCGGCAGAGCAGGAAACGGCATCTCGCTCAGCGACTACTATTCCGCCCAGCACAGCGACCCTGTGACCTCCTCGCCCGACTACGGCGATGCAAACGCTGACGGCGTTGTTAACATCTATGATGCTGTACTTATCATGCAGTATGTCTCCGACCCCAAGAAACACCCCCTCTCCGAACAGGGAAAGCTAAATGCCGACTGTGTTGACACAGGAAAAGTTATCGACAAGTCAGATGCCGCCGCTGTCCAACTGATAGCTTCGGGCAAGATCACCGCATCAGACCTGCCGCTTACAGCCGCAAAACTCAATACGCTCCGGAAATAAGCATCAGCAAATAACCATTTCAGAACAGTCCTCACAAGACAGGCAACAACTTGTGAGGACTGTTTTTTGAGTGCCGTTGTGGTCTGGTCTGAGGTTTGGTCTTGCTCTGGGCTGGTTGGACATGGTGGGTCAGCTCCTTTCGGGTATTATTTTTCAAGTACGACCGAGAAAACTTCCTTAGCGTTGTACATAGCTATCCACGCATCGCCCTTTTTGATGATGATAAAACCGTCACAAAGGTCATAATCGTCCCAGTCGCCCTCATCTATCGTTATAGTGCCTGCGTTGATGAATGATATTTTTATCCTCTTGTACATGGTTGATACTCCTTTCGGGTATAAGAAAACCGCCCTCGATTGCTCGGGAGCGGTTAGGTGTATTATTTTTCAAGGTATAAATCCATCGTCATTTGAATGCTCTTCTTTGTAAAAGTCATTCATAGCCTTATGAATTTCTTCTTTTGAATAACCTAAACTCATAAAATGCTTTTCAACATCTTTCAGCTTTACTTGTTTAGCTTCGCTTATTTTGAATTCGACATAGGCTTTATATTCTTTTACTAATTCTTTCATTGATTTTCATCTCCAAATATGAATACAGTTTAGGGTCTTTTTCTTTAAGTATAATAGGAGTACGAAAATATGTGTCAAATCCAACGGAAATATACTCCTTTAACCATTCGGGACGGATTGCAGAATCAGTAATAATTTCATCTTCATTCGGAGGATATATTCTCCCTTGATAAGAACGAATAAATTTTGGTGATTCTATGGCATAAGCGATTCTGCTGTCATGTATATTGTCACCGCTATCGTAAATAACTTCGTCCCAATTATCAAGTGGAAGTCCTTCACTAAGAATGCTTAAAAATTCAGGATCACTGTAAGCACCTATCATTTCACCGAAAGCGTGCCCGAGTTCGTGTATAATACTCTGGTCACCAGTTTGAGGATTAAGACGTATTTCTCGTGTGTCAGGTGAGAAAGCACTACTACAATCATTGTCCCCGATATACAAATGATCAACATAACCACTCAGTTCATTAAGAAGTTGTTCAGGGATTACAGAAAGTTCTTTCTGTAATTTTTCCTTAGTTACATCTTCAATTTTTTCTGAACCAGAAAAAGCGTTTATGTCCTCATAATATCTTGGAGATATTATACCACTTTTCCTCCCACCTGTCAACCGTCTCGGCAAAAGTTCAGCCTGCAACTTTTCAGCTTCATCATGGCTTAAAACAGTGGGCTTCTGACTTTCAGCGAACTTTATGCGCTCGGCACGCTCGCCGCTGTCTGTCCATTTCTTTCCACGCCTGCCGTTCTCGCCTTTCTGACCCCTCAGCACTTTTTCATCGTAAATGATAACGCATTCACAATTGTCATGCCTGCGGAATAAGTCTTTCGGCTGTTCCCTCATGAGATAGCGCCCTGCGACTGCGGAACACCACTGACAGCACTTGCCGTCAGTCTGACGCTCTACTTAATTCTGTTTTTGAAGAGCCTGTTGACCGGCTCGTAAGTGACAAGCAGATGGAGGGCATAATAAAGGTGATCGAAACGCTTAGAACCTGTCTTCACAAGACTCTGTACGTGTCTTTTCAACGATATTCAGTCGCTTTCTGCGTTGAAAAACCTTGCAGTGCGACAGCACAACTGCGGTTTTTCGCCTTGAAATCGACTAAATCTCGCTGAAAATCCACGCACATTTCTTGTGAAGACAGGTTCTCAGATTTTATAATCCAGAATAGATACGGGACTTTTCAAAATGCTAAGGGCATAAATGATGCATTAAAGCGTATTGTTGCCGACTATAATCAGCAGGAACAGAAGAAAGCCGCACATGAAAATCGTAAGCCGATACTGCTTCCTCATATTAGTTGTCATACTTTCAGACACACTTTTTGCGTTCGTTTATGCGAGGAACTTGATAAGATCGATGCCATACAGTCGATCATGGGACATAGTGATATACGGACTACTTTCCCCGTTCCAAATAGTAACACTATACCCGTAGCAGTACCTACCGACAAGAATAATCATTATAATAACGAAAAGGGCGATACCTAATAGCTCAAAGGTATCGTCCTATTTTTCTTTTCAGATGATTATTCAGGTTTCGTCTGCAAGGTTCACTATCTTCTTGCCCTGTTTCTCCGCATAGCGTATCGTGGCATAAGCTCCACCGCTTTTATGCTGTATACAACATACCACAAGACCTGCAAATAAAAGTCAAGAGGTAAAATAAAAGTTTCACACAACTTTCACAGAAGAAAAAACAGGCATGACAATAAGACCGCCGAAGCGGTCTGAAAAAAATGAAATGCAGTTATATCCGACCGGCAACCTTGACAGAACATCATAAAAATGCTGTGTGCGTCGTGCCGACGGTCGTCTTAGCTGGCGCACGACCGGAACTCATGAATAGATAAAGTCAGTCACTGTCGGGGGCAGCCATTGTAGCATTTTTATGATAACCTGTCAATGTCAAGCGGCTGCGCCGTGCCTGTGTTTGCCTCCGTTTCGGAATCTATGAATAGATGCTATTGCGCCGGCATGACCTCTTTGACTCTTGCGTAATAGATGCGGAGAAACTTGTGGGCAGCGGCAATCATGTAAACTTTGTATGGCTTTCCTTCAGTTCGTTTCTTATCAAGGAACTGGTATACAGGCTCATCGGTTGGTTGTCGTTGAAGATAGATACTATAAATGAGCACTCCAAAAAACTGCACAAAAAATAAAGACAACCACT
>CAMVRM010000018.1 GCA_947169885.1 uncultured Ruminococcus sp. | reverse complement strand
CAATGTGGAATTTTATCCGAAAGATTTGTGTTGGTATTTTCTTGGATTGCTATATTTTTCCGTGGCAGATATACGCCCAGCAGCAGTCGGCACAGACATTGGCTATCTTTCCGCTGTCAATCACCATTTCACGGGCAAGCGCAAACAACTCCCCTGCTCCGATAACACCGCCCTCGGAAAGTCCGCAGATGTCAAGCACCGCTTTGTCATAGCTGTCAACTTTATCGGGCGAATCACATCCGCCTGCACAGGCGTTTGGACAGGCGGCACATATCACGTCCGCCGAACAGGTCAGCCTTACCGATGCGCTTTCTTCCGAAAAAGCATTTATCACACGGGTCATGTTCGCCGTGAAATCCTCGCTGTAACCCTTGCCCTCAAAGAAGCTTATACAGAGGGCGTGATGCGGACGAAGATTAAAGACGGACATATTTCTTCACTCTGCTGCAAATGAGCGATGCAAGCGCAAGCTTTCCGCAGTCGGGAATAATGAACGGGATAACGCACCAGCTGAGTGCGGTTTTAAGGTCGATAGCGCCTGTCTGCGAGTAGACCTTGATGAACCACGCAGTTCCGAAAGCGTAGCAAAGAAAAGTTCCGAACAGCATAACGCCAAGCTGAACAGGCAGAATGAACTTGTCACCTAAGAAGTGTTCAGCTATCCAATAAGCGCCCGAAAGGAGCAGGAATCCGATTATGTAGCCGCCCGTGCTTCCGAACAGCACGCCTGCACCGCCCGAAAATCCTGCAAAAACAGGCACGCCTATCGCACCGAGAAGAATGTATACCAGCACCGAAAAAGTTCCGCACTTGCCGCCCAGAAGCATCACCGCACAGAACACTCCGAAAGTTTGCAGGGTGAAAGGCACGTTGCCGATAGGCAGTGAGATCCACGAGCAGACTGCGATAAGTACTGTCATGATAGCTGTAAAAGTCATTTCCTTGACAGTCATGAAAGGTTTTGATGTTTGTTCCATTTTTTTAGCCTCCGAAATAATTATTGCATATGTATTATATCACACACGGGCAGTTATGTCAACCAAAATCAAATATTCAGTTGACAAACTTTTTGAAAATGATATGTGAACAACGCCCAATGACCGATATGTAAATTTTTTACATCAAAGATTGTTGCTTTTGACTGTTTAAATCCACCCCCGAAATGTGGTATAATAAAAATAAATATAAAATGGAGCAAACTACCCAAACTATCAGAATCAAAAAGCGTGGTGTTTTTATGTCGATAAATAAGGAACTGAATTACCGTGAATTTATGCAGCGTGAGAATGGTTCGCTGCACTCTCCGTACCAGAAAGAACTGGAATTTTATTCCGCTGTCAGTTCGGGCGACCTTGACAGAGTTATGGAACTGTACACTCCGCTTGCGGTCGAGGGCTACGGAAAACTCTCCGCTGACCCGATACGCAACATGAAGTATCACCTGATAATAACTATCGCACTTATCGCACGTTTCTGCATCGAAGCAGGAATGCCCATGGAAACTGCCTACACGATCAGCGATATTTTCATCAACCGCCTTGACGTTAGCACGACTGCCGAACAGCTCGCCGAGATACACCGTGAAACGTTCATCGAATACACAAAACGTATGCGCATGGTCAATTCGGGCGAGGCATATTCAAAGCACGTACTCACCTGCTTAGACCTTATCTACAACAACATCTACAAGGGCGTTCGTGTGCAGGAACTTGCCGACCAGCTGGGGCTTACTCCGCAGTATCTCTCTAAGCTGTTCCGCAAGGAAGTCGGCATGACGATAACCGACTATGTGATGAAGCGCCGCATCGAAGCCGCCGAAAATATGCTGAAATTCTCCGACTACACGCCTGTCGACATTGGCAACTACCTGAATTTCAGTTCACACAGCCACTTTATCTCATGTTTCCGCAGACACACGGGACTTACCCCGAAACAATACCGTGAGAATTTCTTTCGCATGACATGGCAGTCTGCCGCACTCAAACACAACGGCGGTTCTGAGGGGTAACAGTTTTCACAAAATGGGTAAAAGCTGTCAACATTTGCCTTGCATTTTTGTTAATAATATGGTATAATACGACTTAATAAAAATACCTGCGAGGTGAGTCAACATGGATAACAACAGACCATACACCCTATTTTGCGACACGACCTGTGATCTTCCCGAGGAAAAGCTTGCACAAATGGACTGCAAGCTTCTGCCGCTGAGTTTTGAGATAGACGGCGAAACTTTCACCACCGACACCATTTCCATGAAAGATTTTTACGCACGAATGCGAAACGATGCAAAGACAAAGACCTCGCAGATACCCATAGGCGTTTACGAAAAGGCGTTTGAGGAGGAACTTGAAAAGGGTAATGACATTTTATACCTTGCGTTTTCGTCGGGTCTGAGCGGCAGTTATGCAAGTTCGGTGATAGTGCGTGACGAGCTTGCGCAGAAGTATCCCGAGCGGAAGATCGTCATTGTCGATTCGCTTGCGGCATCATCGGGCGAGGGGCTTATGCTCATTTACGCCGAGAAGAAGAAACGTGAGGGCTTCACTATCGAACAGCTGGAAGAATACATCAAGGAGATACGTCTGCACATTTGTCATGTTTTTACGGTAGATGACCTTAAATACCTTTTCAGGGGCGGCAGAGTTTCGAGAGGAGCGGCGATAGCAGGCACGATGCTGGGTATAAAGCCGCTGCTGAACGTTGATGACGAGGGTCATCTTATACCGCAGGGCAAAGTGCGTGGGCGGAAAGCCTCGATAAAGGCGCTTGGTGACATGATAAGAGAGCGTGCGGGAGACAACCGCAATAAGACAGTAACGCTGAGCCATGGTGACTGTATGGAAGATGCGCTTGCGGCTGAGAAGATGCTGAAAGAGATATTCGGCAGTGAAACGGAAGTCATAAAAGCGTACACAGGACCGGTGATAGGAGCGCACTCGGGACCGGGAACGCTTGCGCTGTTTTTCTACGGAGACAAACGATGAAAAATAAGAAATAAGAGATAAGAAATAAGAAAGAACTGACGTGAACCGAAAAGTCAACACAAATAAACCGTGTTCGCCAGAGATTCAAAAGTTTTAGGAAAGAGAGTCCAGAGGGAATAACCCTTTTTCAAAAGGGTTTTCCCTTTGGTGGGAGTTTGAGGGCAAAGTCCTCATTCGCCCCCATGGGGCGATAGAAAGAACGGCGCAAAACAAATAAAGATAAAGCGTACAAACGTAAAAGTTCACGCATAAAATCGGCATTACCAAAACACATTACCCAAAGTATACAAAATAAAAGAATAAACCTATACAGGGTAAAAGCACCAAAATGCCGATTTTTATTTTTCGGAACAGCGCAAGCGTATTCCGAAAAAAGACCCTATAATGTCCGCAAGGACATTACAGCACAGCACCAAAAAAAGAATTACAAAAAGTCAAGAAAGAACAGCTAACAAACAAGCTGTCCTTTCTTTTTTATATAAAAACAGCATTCCGCAAAAAGAAAATTTGTGAAATCTACTCAAAATCATTGACTTTTTAAAGGAAATAGTGTATAATAAAAATATGATAACGCATATTATAAAACGGAGGATGAATGATATGACAAATGAAAAATGGGCGCTCATAACAGGCGCAAGCTCGGGAATAGGCGCTGAGTTCGCTAAGATATACGCAAAAAGAGGTTACGGCGTGATACTCGTTGCAAGACGCACCGACAGACTCACCGAACTCGCATCACAGCAGGAGACCTCCACAAGGATAATCTCCTGCGACCTGCGTGACAGACAGGCGGCGCTCGAACTTTATGATATGGTGTATGACCTGAATGTTGAGATAGTCGTCAATAACGCAGGCTTCGGCGCTGTCGGACGCTATGAACAGATCGACATCGAAAAACAACTGGATATGATCGACCTGAACTGCACCGCTGTTTCGGCGATAACTTATACTTTCCTCAAAGATTTCCGCTACCGTGACTGCGGTGCGATACTCAATGTTGCGTCCTCGGCAGGTCTTATGCCGGGCGGTCCTAACATGGCTATGTACTACGCCACAAAGGCTTTTGTGGTGTCGCTGACCAACTCAATCAACGATGAACTCAAAAGTTCGGGAAGTCACGTTAAGATCTCGGCTCTCTGCCCGGGACCTGTTGACACGGAGTTCGACAGCGTTGCAGGCGTGAGCTTCAGCATGAAAGGCATAACCCCGAAATACTGCGCAATGTGCGGCGCTTACGGACTTGACCACGGCGAACGCATCATTATCCCCGAAACACGCTTCAAACTGCTCAAAACTGCCGCAAAACTTACTCCCGAAAGAGCGGCACTGCGCATCACGGGATTCTCGCAGAAACGCAAAACAGGCGACTTGGGCGGCTGATGTTCCTTTTCATAATACACAGCTTGACGAAAAAATGTTCCTAAATATTTGAAACTCTTTGGCAATTTTAACAAGTGATACAAATTTTTGGTTGAATTTTATTAGATTTGCACATATACTTTGTGAAAAGTTTGTGTAAAAGTACGATTGAAAATTATCACAAAATAAAGTAAAATATAATATATAGAGTTTTACCCTTTTTAGGACGGTAGAATGAACATTATCCAAGACAACGAAATTTTGGAAAGGAAGTTATTTATTATGAAAATCAGAAAGATATTCGCAGGCATGGCTGCTTCTGCGATAGCTATGGCTAGTTTTGCAATGGTAAGCGCTCCTGCTGCATCTGCTGCTGAGACCGCTTCGGGTCACGCAGGTATCACATTCCAGGCTGACGGCACATGGAATTACAGAAACACATACAATAACACCGACCAGTCCGCTGCTTTCCCTGAGAAGAAAGTCGGCATTCAGGGCGGCGCTTATGGTATAGATACTGAGGCATCATTCAACGATGTTGACATCAACGGTGACGGCACTTACACTGTTTCTATGTCCACCAGCGGCACAATCAAGGTAGAGAACTCTGCTGCTGTTGACGAGGGCAAGTCCAAGTGGATCGCTGACGAGGCTTCGGGCATCACAAGAGAGGGCAGCAAGTGGTCTATTCTCCACAACTTCGAGCCTAAGACCAATGACGGCAGCGAAACTCTCACTAAGGATAACCTGACTTGGGAAGCAGGCGGAGACGGCAAGGTATTCAATATCCTTTCTGTTTCAACTGATATTCCCGTTTCTTTCAACGCTGACGGCGATGCAACTCCCGAGGAGATGAAAGACAAGCCCGTATTCGACGGCAGAGTTGTTGAAGTAACTGACGTTGTTGTTACCATTCAGGGTAATGAGTATCCTGCAACCGAGGACGTTAAGTTCAGCTATGATCCCAAGGTAGATCAGAACTATCTGACTATCATGCTCATTGACAAGTGGAACAAGAACAACACTATCGACCCTGCTGCTTTCCCGACTGAGGAAGACGGCGAGATCAGCGTTACATTCACCGTTAAGGGTCTGAGCGCTCCCGCAGACGATTCCAGCTCCGCTGCTGACTCCAGCTCTGCTGCTGATTCAAGCTCCTCTTCTTCCAGCTCCAGCACTTCTAACAGCTCTTCTTCCAAGTCCTCCACTACTACCACGACCTCTACTACCAAGACTACAACCACTACAACCACAACCACTACTGCTTCCACCGCATCGGCTGCTTCCGATAACACCGAGAACGCTGCTTCGGGCGCTCCCGCAGGCATCGCACTCGCACTCGCTGCTGTTGCAGGTGCTGCTGTTGTAGTTTCCCGCAAGAAGTAATTCATTGCGTTGACAAGACGCTGAAACAAAGCTTTTAACAAGACACCCTTGATGCTCATTATCGAGGGTGTCTTTTTGTGGAATATGCACAAACTTTTCCCCTCGACAAAAAAAGCCCTAAAAAAATAAAAAATGCTATGGACAAATTGAGGGAAATATTGTATAATAATTATATATGAAAATACAAGAGGTCATAAACTATGAGAGTTATTACAGGTTCAGCAAGGGGAAGAAAGCTGAAAACGCTTGAATCCCTCGATATTCGCCCCACGCCCGATGCGGTCAAGGAGGCAATTTTTTCAGTTATACAGTTCGATCTGCCGACTGCAAGTGTTCTTGACTTGTTCGCAGGCAGCGGACAGCTGGGCATTGAAGCGCTCAGCCGTGGTGCGGCTCACTGCGTCTTTGTCGATAAAAATCCCGAAGCTGTGCAGATAGTCAAGGAAAATCTTAACGCCTGCAAACTCATGAGCAGTGCAAGAGTGCTGAACATGGACAGCGTGGAGTACATAAAAGTCGCAAAATCGGGGCTTGATATAGCACTTTTAGACCCCCCTTACCGTCAGGGTCTGCTTGAACAGGTCCTGCCGCTCATCTCGAAAAAACTCAACGAGGGTGCATTCGTTATCTGCGAGCATGAGAGCGAACTGACACTTCCTGATGAATTTGAGGGGCTTGAACTTCACAAAAGATACCGCTACGGCAAGGTGAGTGTGACGATATACCGCACTCCGCAGACCGAGGAGGAACTATGACGAAAAAGATAGCTGTTTGCCCCGGCAGCTTTGACCCCGTGACGAAAGGACATCTCGATATAATCGAACGTGCGGCAAAACTTTTCGACAAGGTGATAGTGCTGGTGTCATTCAACCCACGCAAAGCAGGTTCGGGTGCGTTCCCAATTGAAGAAAGAATGCGCCTGATACTCGAATGCACTAAAAACATGGAAAACGTGCTTGTCGATTGTCACTCGGGACTGCTTGCAGAATACTTGGAGCGCACTCACGCCTGTGCGATCGTCAAGGGCCTGCGTGCCGTGACAGATTTTGAGTATGAATTTCAGATGGCGCTTGCGAACAAAAAACTCTATCCGCAGGCTGAAACGGTCTTTCTCACAACAAGTGCCGAGAATATGTATCTTTCGTCAAGTGTTGTTAAGGAGATAGCATCGCTGGGCGGAGATATTTCCGACTTTGTTCCGTCCGAGATACTTGATGACATCAATTCACGGCTTTTTGTGCCGTCCGATAAACAGGAAATTTAATTTTAGAAAGGACGTTTGTATATGAACTATGATGAAATACTCGAAATGATGGAGGAACTTATCGACAATTCCTCCGCCGTACCTTTTTCAGGCAAGAAAATGATCGACTGCGACCAGATGCGCACTTATATCGACACTCTCCGCTTAAATATGCCGGGCGAGATAAAGCAGGCTAAGGAGCTTCAGAGCCAGAAAGAGAATATCCTTGCAGAAGCTAACGCCGAAGCTAAGAAGATCCGTGCGCAGGCTGATGAATACGTTGAGGAGACTAAGAAAAAAGCTGACGAAATGGTGAAAGAGACTGAGATCACCCGTCAGGCTAAGGAGTATGCCGTTGAACTTATCTCAAACGCTCGCAAGGAAGCTGACGAGATCATGGCTCAGGCAAACGCTGACGCTGACAAAACTATCGCTGATGCTGAGGAGAAAGATGCTCAGATCAAGCGTGCGCTGACCGACACTATCAACAACACACTTGCAGAAGCAAGGGCTATTCTCCAAAGAAATGTCGATGCTGTTACCCAGACTATGGAAGCTTTCGAGAGGCTGAATCCCGAACCTGCTGAGGAAGAAGAAGCTCCCGATTTTGATGACGATTAAACTTCGCCTTACATAAATACCACACCTCGACGGAAAATTCTTCCTTCGGGGTGATTTTTTGCAGATACGTAAATCAAGACCTCCTGCGGTGTTTCATTCGCAAGAGGTCTGTTGTTATTCGATATTCTTTTTTTCGGAACTTGTTTTGTCTTCAAGTTCGATCGAACCGTAGACAAGTTCCTTGAACATCTGCGCATTAGTCGGGAAATCAACACTCAGAACGTCCATGCCATCGATTATCTGATTTGTGTAGGTATCATCGGCAGGCACTCGCAGTTCCTGAATGGTGTAGTTGCGGTAATCGAGCATATCAATAAGCAGCTGTGCCATTTCTCCGCTCGTCACGTCAGTCTTTATCTGCGGGAATATCTTGTTTGCAAGTCTGTCCATATCCACCAGCGACATCGAGCGAGACTTCTTTATCATCTCGGAAATGACCTTGCGCTGACGCTGTGTGCGCTCCCAGTCGGAGTTGCCGACATATCTCAGTCTCGCATATGCAAGCGACTGGTTGCCGTTCAGATGCAGGTTGCCGCCGTGCGGAATGTAGTCAGTTCCCTTTTTATTATGCAGATACTTGTTCTGTTCGTCAAGGGGGTTCTGCATTCCACGTGTGTTCTCGCCGTTCGGATCTGCATCGGGGTAGCCGTTGGCTTCTTCATCGGTAACGTAGAGGTCAAGACCGCCCAGCGCATCAACAATGTCTATAAACACGTTGAAGTTAACAAGCACGTACCTGTCTATCTTAACGTTCAGGTAATTCTCGATAGTCGAACGGGTGAGCTTAACGCCGCCGTACCAGTAAGCCGCATTGATACGTGAGTACCACCACCAGCCGTTCTCGTCCTCAAAGCCCACGTAGCAGTCACGCATTATGGAAGTCTGCGTGATCGTCTTGTCCTTTGTGTTGACGGAAATCAGCATCATAACATCGGTATTGCCTGCGCTCTTTTCAGCGGTATCACGCAAGTCCTCGCCGATAAGCAGGATATTCATAACGTCCTTGTTGGAAATTTTCTCAGCTTGAGCGGTAAGTTCTTTCAGTTTCTGATCTTCCGTGACCTTATCGGTCGTATCGGCTCGTGAGTAATCCACGTCCGAGTAAGTTATCGCCTCAGAAGTTGTCCTGTCCTTATGGCTTCGGTCGAACAATCCAAAGTAATGCCAAAGAATGATAACAACGACCAGCGCCAATATCAGCAGAAGTATAAGTATAAGTGCGGCGACTGTGAGCGCCTGTTTCTTTGAGAAGCGTTTCTTTTTTGCAGGTTTCTCAGCAGCTGCTGTCTCGGAGCGTTTTCTTTTCAGCTGTTCCTTGCTGTGTGAAGAAGAAGTCCTGTCTGATGATGAGTGTTTTGAGCCGCTCTGTGAAGTCCTTTTTCTGTGTTCCGAGGAACTGCCTGAACTTCCCGAGGAATGTTTCCCCGAGTGATGATGATGCCCGTGACCCGAACCGTCCGAATGACTTGGACCCGAACGTTTCGAGCCGTTATGCGGCGAGTGCCGCTGACCATTAGCAGACACAGACTTTTTCACGTTATGTGACTCTGCCGCCTTATCTGCGGTGCCGTCCTTTGGCGTTTCTGTGCCGCTTTCGGGTCTGTTATTGTTTTCTGACAAACTGCCATCCTCCTTTCGGATGTGCATTATATAATAGGTAATATGTCTTATTCAAACATAACTATATCACTTTACAATTGCAATAATACTAATATTATATACCAAATTGTCCAAAAAAACAACTTGCATTTTCGACAAAATTGAAAACAATTATCGAAAGCTTTTTATTTATAACACTGTCAGTTATTTTGTATTATTACCATATTTTGCCATATTTCTTTATATTTATCAATGTTTTCTGCAAATGTTCTTCTTTATTTGTATTGCGGTGTGCTTTTAACGGACTGTTCGTCTAAGACGACCCCCACCAAAGAGGAATACCCTTAACCTTAGTTTCGCACAGCAACGTCAGTTATTTCTTATCTCTTACTTCTTATCTTTCTTTAATTTAATCCTTTTGCTTTGGACAGTGTTATGCCGTTGTCGCCCAGCGCTATCGCATGGTCAAGCCCGACAAACTTGCCGCTCTCCTGCCACAAAACGTCTTTCACAAATCCATACTTTTCTTCGTCCCATGTCTTGAAATCATCAAGCACAAGTCCGCCTGTATCGCCGCTGTTCGCATTGAAGCACCAGAACGTGTGGTTCAGATGATACTTGCTTATCAGCGTGCGCATATGCGTCATCCATGTGATGTTCGGCTCTGTCATAAAACCGCCCCACTCGCCGATGAGCAGCGGTGCAGTCTTGTTCTCGTAGATGTAGAACCAGTTGTCCTTCCAGCAGTCTTTCATCAGCGAGTTGTAGTCATAACTTCCCTTGAACCACGGCTGTTCATAGACTGTCGGACCGTAATCGTGCGGCGAATATACCAGCTTGTCCTGATGCTCGCCTAAGTCGATCGGATAGTCCTTGACCCCCCTCAGATTGCCGCCCCACCAGTTGAAGTAGTAGTCATCGTTCGATGTTGAACTGTAATCGCCTTTCTTCTTGGGATATATTTCAGTTCCCTCGACCATGATGAGGACGTTCGGATTTTTCGCAAGAACTTTTCCTGCGGCTGTCTCTGCAACATATTTCCAGTTGTTGGCATCTTTCGAGTTGTCCCACTTTGCCGCAGAATCCCCCTCGTTTGGCTTGCCGTGCGGCTCGTTTTTCAGGTCATAAGCGATAATTGTATCGTTGTCCTTGTAGCGGTCAGCCATCCATTCCAGCGCCGCGTAGTATTCCTTGGCAGATACCTTGTCAGTATACCAGAGGTTTGCATTGTGACCTGCCGCATCGGTGTTTGCGCTGTGAATGTCGATCATGACTTTCAAGCCGTTCTCCTCCGCAAGCTTTAAGAAGTAGTCGAATATCTGCAAACTGTTCATGGAGTTCAGTTCGGTATTGTAGGCGTTGTTGTAGTTCGCCTGCGGATAGTTCCCGTCAGCCCAGTTGTTGATAAGCTCTGCGGAAAACGGCACACGTATAAGGTTAAAGCCGTGGTCTGCGATAGCATCAACGCTCTCGGTCAGAACGCTGTTCCAAAGACCGTCAAAAACGTTCGTGCCTGTGTTGTAGCCGAACCAGTTAACGCCCGTCAGCCACACTTCCTTGCCGTCCTTGTCAAGTATCTTGTTGCCGTCAGTGTGAAGCCAGTCATCGCCCTGCTTTGCCTTTGAGGAACGTTTGAGCAGTTCGTCAACGTTGACAGCCTCGCCGCCGTTGTTGTTATTGTTATTATTGTTGTTCTGCTGGGAAGTCTTTTGAACACTTCCCTTTTTGATAGTGCATTCAGTACCCGAAAGCTTTGCGCTCTTGACGTTTAGCGCCACGGAAGTGCCGATATTGCAGCCTAAGTCGCCCAGCGTTGCACCTGCTGCGATCTCCTTGTTGAAGTCCTCGGGAGTAATGGTGAGAGTGTCGCCGCTGCAAGTGTATTTACCGCACCAGCCGTTGCAGTTTTTCAGACCCTCTATCTCGAGAACGAGCGTCCAGTCGGAGATAGCCTTGCCCGAGTTGTTCTTGACGGACATATTCATGCCTGTCATAACAACATCGCCGTCCTGCCATGTGTTGTCACCGCTGTAATAGAAAATTATGCCGTCGCCCTCGTCCTCGTCAGCCTTTGATTCAGTCTTGCTGTCCGACTTGCTCTCAGCCACGCTTTCCGCTTGTGAAGAACTGTCCGCAGCGGAGCTTTCTTCGGTGCTGTCGCTTACTTCATCTGTCTCGCTCTCCTCGTCAGGTTCAGAGTCAGGCTTGCTGTCGGTCTTGCTCGACTTATCGGGGATAGAATAGCTTTTCTGAACAGTGGTCTCCTTTTCAGCCTTGTCCTTATCCTTGCCCACCGCAAGCACAACAACTGCGATTATTAGCCCGATAACAAGCACATTCGCCGCAATGACGATCCCCTTAACAGTGTTTTTCGAGATCGTCACATTTGAGTTTTTTTCTTCATTTTGGTTAAAGTCTTTCATAATAATTCCAGCCCCCATTTGTTAAAAGTGTTTACGCATACAATATAATTATAACACAAGACTTAACAAAATGCAAGCACACAGTTTAACAAATCACACAACACAATTCCACGCATTTTATGGCGATAATGCAGTGAAGACAGGTTCTTAAAATTGCAAAAATCAATGCGAGGTAAGAAAAACAGTCTTACCTCGCATTGCTCATATCATCGCCCACGGCGATACTTCTTATTTATTATTTGCTCTGCTCATTTGCCGTGTTATTATTGCAGGCACACCCCGTATCGAGCGCCTGCGGGAAGAACTCGCTCGCAGGGAACGCTATCTTGTCGAACAGTTCGCAGGGACTGTCGGTGTTGGTTGCGCACTCCTTGCCGGGCATACAGTAGTCATACGCAGGTATCATTATCGGCACGGGGCGTGCAAGCTGGATTATTGCAAAAATGCCTATGGTGATAGTGAGCGTTGAGTCGGTCGCAGGCGCAACGGGCGGATTCAGGCTCGCATCAAGACACATTGGCGGCGCAATGCTGACAGATGCCACGGGCAAAGTGCATACATCGCAGGAACAGCAGGCACAGCCGCTCACAGGGTTCACCGCCTGCGGATTTACTGTCTCGCCCGACACAAAACGCTGAGTTCCGCCGTCAGAGCCGTAAAGAATGACCTTCTTCGCAAAGTTCGACGTTCCGTAAACGATACTCGGTGCGCCGCCGCCCTCGGGATATACCTCGATCTCCGCACGGAAATTATAGGTGACATCGACCGTGTAGAAACCCTTGTTGAACGGAACGCCGTCTACCACGAACCCCACACTCGGCACACCTATCGACTTTGCCTTGATGTATGACGCTTCGTTGATAAGCTCCTGATCCGCCGCATCAAACGCAAATTCAAGGTCTTCAAGGCAGTCCTGTGCGCTGCACGAATCAAAGACCCTCATAGCGTCGATGCAGACCGCCTCCTTGAACGGACGGTTCACGTTGAAATTATTGTCCATAAAGAATCCCTCCTGAACAGTTATGTTTATTGAAACTTCTTTGTTACATTCTATTCAGGTGAAAGGATAAATGTGCAAAAAAAATACTGCGGATCTCTCCGCAGTGTAACTTAGAATCTGTCTTCACAAGGCTCTGTACGTGTCTTTTCAACGATATTTAGCCGCTTTCTGCGTTGAAAAACCTTGCAGTGCGACAGCACAACTGCGGTTTTTCGCCTTGAAATCGACTAAATCTCGCTGAAAATCCACGCACATTTCTTGTGAAGACAGGTTCTTAGGTATTCTTGTCGGTGGTGTGGAACTGCTTTAAGTTGCCGATCTTCTCGTTGCGCTCTTCAAGCACACGCTCGACCTCCGACCATTCAAGACCACGGTCAACAGCCAGCACCATAAGGTGATAGATAAGATCGTTTATCTCGTTTGCAAGTTCCTCCTTGTCGGCGTTCTTTGCGGCGATTATCGTTTCGGACGCTTCCTCGCCGACTTTCTTGCATATCTTGTCAACGCCTTTTTCGTAAAGATAGCAGGTGTAGGACTTCTCGGGAGCGTTGCCCGCATCAAAGTCCGCCTTGCGCTGCTTCAAGACCTCAAAAATTTCCTGATAAACTGTCATGATCTAGTCCTCCTCAGAACACTCGTTATACATTTCCTTGAAAAAGCAGGAATAACTTCCCGTGTGGCAGGCAGCACCCGTCTGCCTTACGTTTATGAGCAATGTGTCATCATCGCAGTCGGCATATATGCTCACGACTTTCTGCAAGTGACCGCTTGTCGCACCCTTGTTCCACAGTTCCTGTCTCGACCTGCTCCAATACCAGGTGTAGCCTGTTTCAAGCGTTTTCCGCAGGCTCTCCTTGTTCATGTAAGCAAGCATCAGCACCGTTTTCGTGTCGACCTCATATGCCACCGCAGGGATAAGCTCCGACTTTGCGAAGTACCTGTCAAGATCGTTCATGTCGATCTTTATGTAATTCTTGTTCATTTTTTCACTCCTCTTTATCTGTTATATTCCGTATACTCAAAGAATTCACTTATGACCTGTATGTTTTCGGGGTCATCATACTTTTCCCCGACAGTTATATAAATGCCATTATCGGCAAAGTAAATATCAAGCGGCGTAACAGGCGTTTTCGAGCGGTAAAACTCGGCATAGGTGTACTTCCCGTTCTGTTGGTAATACACAAAATCATCGCCGTCCTTTGCGCTGACGACCCTGTGACTGCCGCTTGCGCACATATCTTCAAGCAGGAGCATCCTGTGCTTTTCCGCAAGCGTGTTCGTGAAAAACAGCACTCCGCAGATAATTACCGCCGCAACTCCGACAGTCCTTAAAAGCCGTGCCGCCGTCCGCCTGACGTTTATCAGAAGCCCTGCCGTAACGCCTGCAAGCACTATCCCCACGCCGCAGAACAGCCCTGCAAAGTATTCCGCCTTTACACCGTTTATGTAAACAAGTTCGCCCTTTTCGCCCATGTTCATGACGAACGCCGCCGCCATTATACAGCTGACCGTCAGAGCCGCAGTCACCGCCGCCGCTGTCTTTCTCGCTTTCATGTCAACGCCCCCTTTATCTTTAAAGACGTATTCGGGAGCAAAAATATTACAGCGCTAATCTTTATCCAACAGTAAGTTCAGCATTTTATCGGTGTTGTCAAGAAAATATTTTGACACTTTGTAGGTCTGAGTATCCCGATAATCGGTCAGCACAGCGCCTTTCTCGTTAAGTTCAAAAATATCCGCATCGGGGTATGCCAACACTATCGGCGAATGTGTCGCAATGAAAAACTGCGAACCGTTCTCCACAAGCTCGTGTATACGCACCAAAAGCGACATCTGCCGCTGAGGTGAAAGCGCTGCTTCAGGCTCGTCGAGAATATAGATGCCGTTGCCTCTGAAACGGTTCATTATCGCCGCAAAAAAGCTCTCACCGTGTGACTGTTCGTGCAGGTTCTTTCCGCCGAAACCCTCCTTGACAAGCGGACCCGAACCGCCACGGCTGTCAAGTTCCTCGATGTAGCTTGCCACGTTGTAAAAACTCTCGGCACGCAGGAAGAAACCGTCCCTCGGACGAAGCCAGCCTTTTTTCAGCCTTATCAGCCTGTAAAGCTCCGAATGTGAATCGTAGGTGGAAAAGCTGAAATTGAGCGTTCCGCCCTCGGGGTTAAAGCCGTAAGCCGCCGCTATCGCTTCAAGGAGCGTTGACTTTCCCATGCCGTTCTCGCCCACAAAATAGGTAACAGGCTTTTGGAACTCAGGCTCAGACCTAAGCATTTCCATAAACGGCAGACGGCTGAAATATTCCTCCGTGTCAGGCTCAGTGAGCAGATGCACGCCTCTGATGTAGTTTTGTTCGGGCATCAGCGCACGATTATCCCCTTGCTTCGGCAGTCCTCTTTGACCTGTCCGACTGTCAGTTCACGGAAGTGGAACAAGCTTGCCGCAAGTGCCGCCGAGCAGTCAGTCGTGAGGAACGCTTCCGCAAAATCCCCCAGCTTTCCTGCGCCGCCGCTTGCGATAACGGGAATATTCACCGCATCGACAACCGCTTTGAGCATAGGCAGGTCAAAGCCGCCTCTCACGCCGTCAGTGTCGATCGAATTTAAGCATATCTCGCCTGCACCCAGCTGTTCGCACTGCTTCACCCAGTCGATAAGGTCTATCTTCATGTCGATACGTCCGCCGTTGATGAAAACCGTCCATTTATTCTCACCGACAGCCTTAGCGTCAACACCCACGCAGATGCACTGACTTCCGAAAATATCAGCGCCGTCCTTGATAAGCTGAGGATTCTGCACAGCCTGCGAGTTAACGCTCACCTTGTCAGCGCCTGCTCTCAGCGTATCACGAATATCGTCGACTGTCTTGATGCCGCCGCCGACTGTCAGCGGAACGAACACCTTTTTCGCAGTCTCACGCACAACGTCAAGGATAACTCCCCTGCCCTCGTGCGAAGCGGTTATATCGTAAAAAACTATCTCGTCAGCGCCCTGCCTGTCATATTCGGCAGCGCATTCAACGGGGTCGCCGACTTCTTTTATCCCCTGAAAATTCACGCCCTTGACAACTTTTCCGTCACGCACGTCAAGGCAGGGTATTATTCTTTTTGCAAGCATCAGCGCACCTCCCCGCACATTCTCACGAAGTTTTCCAGTATGCGAAGTCCCGTTCTGCCGCTCTTTTCGGGGTGGAACTGACAGCCGAAAACGTGTTTGCCGTCACCCACCACCGCAGGAACTCTCGAACCGTATTCCGAGTAAGCGAACAGCGCTTCATCGGGGCAGAAAGCCTTATAGGAATGCACGAAATAAACGTATTCATCGTCGCCCAGCCCCTCAAACAGCGGACAGGACTGAGTATATTCCAGTTTGTTCCAGCCCATGTGAGGTATAATGAGGTCGTCCTCGGGAATGCGGTCAACATAGCCCTTGACAAGTCCAAGACCCTCGCACTCCTCAAACTCAAAACTTTTCTCAAAAAGCAGCTGCATACCGAGACAGATACCGAGCAGCGGTTTCTTTTGTGCCTGTTCCTTGATAACGCCTGTCAGTCCGCTCGCATCGAGTTTTCTCGCCGCCCACGGAAAAGCGCCCACTCCGGGGAGGATAAGTCCGTCAGCGCAGCGGAGCATTTCGGGATCGGCAGTCAGTCTGCTGTCAGCACCCAGATGATCTAGGGCGTTTTTTACCGAAAAAATATTGCCTGCGCCATAGTCGATTATTGCTATCATTTACAGCACTCCTTTTGTCGAAAGCACGCCGCCGCCCGTCTGTGTGGCAGCATCTTTGAAAGCGTGAGCGAAAGCCTTGAACATCGCTTCGATGATGTGGTGGTCGTTTTTGCCGTATTCTTCACGCAAATGCAGTGTCAGACCGCTGTTCATTGCAAGCGCCCTGAAAAATTCCTCAGTAAGGCAGGTATCAAAATTCCCCACACGGAAGTCAGTGAACTGCGCATTAAACGCAAGAAATGGTCTGCCGCTTATATCCAGCGAGCAGAAGCAGAGCGCCTCGTCCATAGGTACGAAAGCACTGCCGTAGCGTGCGATTCCCGACCTGTCGCCCAGCGCCTCAGCGATAGCCTTGCCGATGCAGATGCCCACGTCCTCAACGGTGTGGTGTCCGTCAACGTGCAGGTCGCCGTTGCAGCGCACTTCAAGATCCATGCCGCTGTGAACGCCGAAAGCGGTGAGCATATGGTCAAAGAACCCTATCCCCGTATCGACCGTCACTCTACCGTCTCCGTCAAGCCGCATAAAGACCTCTATATCAGTCTCTTTCGTCTTTCTTTTTATTTCAGCAGTTCTCATATTTTGCTCCTTGTTTGTGTGGTTCAAGTTGGTTGTGTGAGTGTTTGGAATGTCCTTGACGGACATTTGAGGTTAATGTCCTTTGGACATTTTATGTTTATCCCCTCCGGACTTCCTTTCCTAAAACTTTTTATTCTCTGGCGAACCATTTTCATTTTGTGCAGACTTGAGTGCTTTCTAATTTCTTATTTCATTAAGCTTTCGATCACCATATCTCATAGCCTATCGGGGCTTCACACTCTATGTCGCCTATCATTACCGCTTGTCCGTTCTTCGCCGACTGCTCTACCGCTTCATATCGCTTACTCAGCCTGAATATCGCTTTATCAAACTTCTCACTGCGGTTATTTGTTTTCAGAAAATGCCCCACTTCAGTCTTGATGACACGTATAAACGTTAACTGCGATTCGTTCAGCCTTAACTTCTGCTTGCCGATCTTCATGTTGATCATGTCACCGCAGCATAGCCCTAACGCTTTCGCTGTGTAGATCTCGGGCAAAAAGGTCATAAGTTCCCATGCCGTGTCACTGTCGCCGACTGCACCCTCAAGAACTTCTTCAAGCTGCTCACGCTCCACATCGCCCGACTTGCCCATGATAACGATCGCCCTCCGAACGTTTCTGAACATGAGATTGCAGGCGGCATTGTAGTTGTCCCTGCGCCGCTCATATGTATAATCGTCCTGCACCATAAGCACCGTCTGGAAGTAAAAACAGTTGTCCAGCTCCGTGAACCGCCACGCAGTTTTGATGTAGAGCCGCTCGCTCAGCGCCTGAACTCTGTCGCCGTTTATCTCGACATAAGCCATGACTTCACCGTTGCTGCAAGTCACCGTCATTTCTATCCAGTGATATTTTTTCGCACCAAGATAGTCGACAACTTCCGAACGTATCATCGCAAACAGACTGCCAAGTTCGGGCTTTAAGGTCGAACCGAAAGCATATCCCACAAAATCACAGGGATAACGATAGGTGTGTACTTTCCCGTCAAAGCTGTTCTCGAGAATGTCAACATTCTGCCTGTGTATGCAGCCGAAAGCACTGTTGAGCGTTGTCGCAAGCACCGCCGCCGCATCTGCGACTGCCTTGTTCTTCGTGTCGCCAAGCCCCAAAGGACGCTCCACGACAAGGCTCTCCTCGTTCGGCATCGTTATGAAGAACATCGGATTGCTGTGATACCTTGCACCGTTTCTGTCCGACTTGCAGGTGAGCATCGTCACCCTCACGTCCTCACGCTCGTAATACACGCTGTTCACACTGTCACGCCTGCCGCCTTTTGTCAGCGCCATAAGCGTGCTAAGGCAAATGTCAGCTTCGTCGGCGCTTCTGCCTTTCGGTCTGTACATCTCCGAAAATTCAGACTGGACCTCGTTCGGAACAGAGTCCTCTTTCTCACTCTCGGAAGGCTTTGGAGCTTTCTCCTGCTTCGGCTTCTCGGCTTCTTCGACCTTTAATTCTTTCCAGTCCTGCGGCTCTTGTTCTTCCTTTTTTTCCTGCTTAACAGGTTCAGGCGCAGCAGGCTCATCAGGCTGCTTCTTATTCTTCCTGAACGCATCAAATAGACCCATACTGCACCACCTATTTATTTCGTATCTGTGTTATGTTTACTTGTTCTCGAATCTCACCTTGATAGCGTTTGCGTGAGCGGTAAGTCCCTCTTTTTCCGCAACAAGGATAATATCGTCCTTTGCTTCACGCAGAGCGTCCTCGGTGTAGTAGATAAAGCTTGAACGCTTCTCAAAGCTGTTAACGCCCAGCGGCGAGAAGAAACGTGCAGTTCCGCTTGTCGGGAGAACGTGGTTCGGACCTGCGTAGTAGTCGCCCAGCGGCTCGGGAGCATATGCACCTAAGAACAGCGAACCAACGTTGTCAAGCGCTCCGATATACTCCATGGGGTTCTCGAACAGAACTTCAAGGTGTTCGGGTGCAAGACGGTTTGCGATCTCGCAGGCACGCTCACGGCTTCCGCAGATTATCATAGCGCCGTAATTTTTCAGCGACTCCTCGATTATCTCACGGCGTTCAAGGTCAGCCATCTGTCTTTCAAGTTCGGCAACAGTCTCGTCAGCAAGCTTTTCGCTTGTAGTAACAAGTATCGCCGAAGCAAGTCTGTCATGCTCTGCCTGACTCATAAGGTCAGCCGCAACATACTTTGGGTCTGCGCTGTCGTCCGCAACGATGAGAATTTCCGAAGGCCCTGCGATCATGTCGATGTCAACAGTGCCGTAAAGAAGCTTCTTGGCAGTTGCAACGAAAATGTTTCCCGGACCTACGATCTTGTCAACTTTCGGTATCTCCTCCGTGCCGTATGCAAGCGCAGCGATAGCCTGAGCGCCGCCCGACAGGAAAACTCTGTCAACTCCGCACAGCGCCGCAGCCACAAGAATGTCCTTGTTGGGAGTGCCGTCTTTGAGCGGAGGTGTCACCATGATTATCTCCTTAACGCCTGCTATCTTTGCAGGAACAGCGTTCATCAGCACGCTCGACGGATAAGCCGCCGTGCCGCCGGGGACGTAAAGTCCAACTCTTTCAAGACCTCTCACCCTCTGACCCAGCACAACGCCGTTAGCCTTGGGGTTGACAAAGCTCTGAGACTTCTGTCTCTCGTGGAAATCCCTGATGTTCTCGATAGAATTGAGCAGTGCCTCAACAAACTGCTGGTCAGCCTCGGTGAGCGCATCATTTATAACATCTCTCGGTACTTCGTAATACTGGGGCAGCTTGCCGTCAAACTTCTCGGTGTAAGCTTTAACAGCGCTGTCGCCGTTTTCCTTAACGTTCTCGATTATCTCAGAAACGACAGCGGTAACTTTTTTGTCCGTCTCGCCGCTTCTCTTTTCGACCTGCTTAAAGAATTCCTCCTCAGCAGTTCCGTCTGCGATTATCTTGCGAATTATTTCCATGAAAATTATCCTCTCTAATAAACAAACGTTCGTTTTTATACAGTGGTCTTATACGCATAGTATAAAACCAATTTATTTGATAACAGCCGCACACATAGGTGCGCCCCTACAATATATTTATAAATAAGTTCACATCAACTGAAAGCCCCCGAGCCGCACTCTTTTCCGTCCTAAACAAAACTTGTGTGCGAGGGAATTGAGCCGTCCGCCCGAGGATCCCGAGGACCGAGGACTATAAGTTTGCCTGTACTTTTGCTACAAAGTCCTCTATCTCCTGCTGACGAAGCTTCATGCTAACCATGTTGACGATGAGCCTTGCGGAAATGGGACAAATGTCCTCTATGACTTCCAGACCGTTCTCTTTAAGAGTTGTGCCTGTCTCAACGATGTCAACGATGCCGTCCGAAAGCTCCAGAAGCGGTGCAAGCTCCACCGAACCCTCGATCTTCACGATCTCAACGTCCATGCCCTTGCTCTCGAAGAATGTGCGTGCAATGGTCGGGTACTTTGTGGCGATAGTCTTGACGTTGTAACCGCCGTAGAACTTGCTTCCTTTCTTGGTCGCAAGTGCAAATTTGCAGCGCCCGAATCCTAAGTCCACCATTTCAAAGAATTTGCCCTGCATCTCCATTATAGTGTCCTTGCCGACAACGCCGATGTCGCATACTCCATGCTCAACATAGGTTATAACATCGTTCGCCTTTGCAAGCACGACCTCTATGTTGCCGTCAGGTATCGGAAGTATCAGCTTTCTGCCTTTTTCACGGACAGCTGTGCAGTCATAGCCTATCTTCTCGAAAAGCCCAACTGTGTCCTTTTCAAGTCTGCCCTTTGTAAGTGCTATCCTTAACGGTTTATTCATATTATTATACCTCGATATGCGTGATTTTTTCTCCGACGATGAATATTTTATGTATGCCCTTCGCCACGGCGTATTTCTTAGTGTCATCAATACCCGAGAACAGACTGTTCTCAACAGTCATGCCCTCCTTGACGAGCGTCTGCGCATAGGCGAGAGCTTCAACAACGTGACCCTTTTCGCCGTATACCATGCAGTCGGGAGTTTTTGGACTGGGTGCTTCGCCCAGCTTGTAGATGAAAGTTGCGATAGCATCGCAGTTCACGCCGAAACCGACCGCAGGACACTCTCTGCCGAACTCGCCCAGAAGCCTGTCATAACGTCCGCCTTTCAGAACGCTTTCGCCGATGCCTGTCAGATAGCCCTTGAAAACAACGCCCGTGTAATAATCGGTGTGCTGAACGATGCCCAGATCAACGATGATCTTGTCCTTATAGCCCAGCGCAGAAAGCCTTGTGTAAACAACTTTAAGGTTGTTAAGTATCGCTGTGATGTTCTCATCGGTGTAAAGTGCCGCCGCTTTCTCAAAAACGTCCTCGCCGCCGAACAGTCCGGGAAGCTTTTTGAGCGTTGCCGTTACTTCGTTGTCTGCGATGCCGTCAAGCAGATCGTTGAGCGCAGGATAGTTCTTTGCATTGATGAGAAGTCTTATCTCCTCCTCGGTACGGCTGTCAACGCTGAGTTTTCTCACCAGTTCCTTGAAGTAGCCGATATGACCTATCTCCAGCCTGAAATCCTTGCCCCAGCAAGCGAGCGCCTCAACAGCTATCGAAAGCGCCTCATAGTCAGCACGCTTTGTGTTCTCACCGCCAATAAGTTCGATGCCTGCCTGAACTATCTCGTTGCTCCTGCCTTTGAGCAGTGCATTGCTCTCGAACACGCTCTGATCGTAATAAAGTCTCAGCGGGAGCGGTTCCTCTTTCAGCCTTGTCGAAACAAGCCTTGCTATCGGGATAGTGTTGTCGGGTCTGAGGGTGACGAGCCTGTTTTTAGCGTCGGTCAGTTTGTAAAGGCTCTCCTGCCTGAACGTTCTCGAAGTGCCTAAAAAAACATCGTAGAACTCCATTCCGGGGGTGACTACCTCGCTGTAACCAAAGCTGCGGAAAAGCTGTGTCAGCTTGTTTTCCACCGAGCGCCTTTCAAGGCATTCCTCAAAGAGCAGATCTCTTGTGCCCTCGGGAGTGATAAGATCATATCTTCTCATTTATTTTGTCCTTTCACTTTATTATAGTAAAGTAGTAGCATAGTAGCAAATGATATTATAATTGTAACACAGCACAGCACCTTTGTCAAGCTGTACTATTACCAATATATAGATATACAGTAAATTTTACATGAATCGTCCGATAGATTTTATCCAAATGAAATCAGTGTGATTCGTGCATAATGTGCAAAAAACTCAGCGTTTTATCTCGGGGTGTTCCCTGTAAAACCTCGCTTTGTCCTCATACATCCTGTCATCGGCAGTCCGCATGGACTCTCTGAGCGTTTCCGCCGTGCCGAAACAACTTCCGACAGCAAAGCTCACGCCCTCAGTTCCGCCTGTTTTTTCACGAAGCTGTGATATGCGTGTACTAAGTTCTTTCTCGCTCAGTTCCGTTGAGATAACAACAAATTCATCGCCGCCTGCCCTGAATATCTCACAGCCCGAAAAACAGCTCTGCAATGTGACAGCCGCATTTTTGAGCAGCAGGTCGCCCGAGTAATGTCCCTCGTTATCGTTGACTTTCTTCAAACCGTTCAGGTCTGCAAACACAACGCCTATCTTTCGGTTCGTATCCCTGCATTTTGAAAGCAGCTGCGCACGGGCGTTCATGGCGTTGCGGTTGAAGAGTCCCGTCAGCATATCCACCGAACTCATAAGTTCCAGCCGTCCCACAAGCTGATGATTTGCGATCTCGGAAGCGATGAAAAATGTCGTCAGTTCCAGTGTTTCCTTGATTTTGCTGGTCTGAGTGGCATCAAAGTTTATCGCCCATATATAGCCGATGCTCTCATCACCTGCCCTGAGCGGAAACAGCACAATACTGTCAGCGCCTGCATCCCTCACCGACTTGTACCAAACGGGATTGCGCTCTCTGAGCGTTTCCCAGTCGTTCCTGTCGGTAACGATTATGCAGGTGCTTCCTGCGATAGTATCGTCCCACGTTGCGGCGATGTCGATAAAATCATCATCGGCATAGTGGTTCATTGAAACAAGTTCAGTTCCCTCTTTCAGGTGTTCGCAAAGCACCGAGCATTTTCTCTGTCCGAAATCGGTGAGAAGTATACAGCAATGCTCCGCCGAGGTAAGTTCGCCTATGTCCTTGATTATGCTGTCCGCCGCAGTCTGAAAATCCTTAGCCCCTCTCAGCGCAAGGCAGGTTCTCAGAACTCTGCCTGCCGTCCCCGGGTAAAGATTCTCGGTCATGTCCATGTCGGGGTCGACTGTGAACTCCTGCGAATAGGTGCAGTAACCCACGTTCTCCTTGTCTGAGATAATGGGTATCATGCTCAAATGTATCCAGAACTGATATTTCTCGGGTCTTATGTAGGTGTGGAGCATCTCGCCGCCAAGCGCACACCTGTAACAGAACTGCTCAAAGTTTATATCCTTCGGGATATAGCGCTCATAAGGCTGGTCGGGAACAAATTCCGTCTGAAAAACGTCCTCCCTGCCAACGTTCATATAAGCAACAGTCGCATCAAGATAAGAGTCATTTCCCGTGACTATCCTGATATTGCCGTATGTTCCGTCGGCAAAGCGTTCCACCGACATTATGCAGGTCATAGGTTTTAAATGATCTGCAAACCGTTTTAGCTCATCAATATCCATTTTACAGTCCTTTCGATTACTTAACTTCTATCGTGCAGTGACAGGTCTATTATACCACTTTCTCTGTCAGAAGTCAAACAGCGACACCTGATCCGACTCGGGCAGATCGCCGAATGCGTTGTTGTTTTTCAGAACTTCGATGACCGACTTGCCAACGCCGCTCTGCGACTGGAAATCCTCGATAGACGTAAATTCGCCGCCCTGTGCCTTTTCGTAAAGCGTCTGAGCCGCTGAACCGCCCACACCGCTTATTGCGATAAACGGCAGTCTGAGTTTTCCGTCCTCTATGCGGTAGATGAATGCGTGAGACTTGAAAATGTCAACAGGCAGGAACTCAAAACCTCTCAGTTCCATTTCAAGTATCAGCATGAGAGTGTCCACAACGCCGTCGGTTTTGGCTGTGCGCTCCTCTTTCGGCAGGTTTTTCAGGCGAAGTATCTCGTCCCTTACCTTGTGAACGCCCTTGACCGCAGTCGCCGCATCAAAGTCCTCGCCACGAACGGTGAACACTGCCGCATAGAACACCAGCGGTTCGTGTATCTTGAACCAGCATAGTTTTATCGCCGAAGTTACATACGCCGCCGCATGAGCCTTCGGGAACATATATTTGATCTTTAAACAGCTTTCGATATACCACTCGGGAACGTTGTGGTCACGCATATCCTGCTTCATTTCTTCCGTCAGGAGTTTGGGCGCTTTTCCCTTTCGGGTTATCTCCATTATCTTGAACGAAAGCGAAGGATCCATGCCGTGATAGATAAGATAAGTCATGATACTGTCACGAGTTCCGATAACCTCCGAAATTGTGCAGGTGCCGTTCTTGATAAGTTCCTGAGCATTTCCCAGCCAAACGTCCGTACCGTGCGACAGACCCGATATTTGAAGCAGATCGGAGAAATTCTTCGGGCGTGCTTCGAGAAGCATTCCGCAGACAAAGTTCGTGCCCATTTCGGGAATGCCCAGCGTGCCCGTTTTCCACATCAGGTCTTCTTCCGTCAGCCCCAGTGCTTCTGCCGAAGTGAACAGGCTGTATACCGCAGGGTCTGACATGGGTATCTCGGTGATAGTCAGTCCGGAGAATTCCTCGAGGTATTTGTATATTGTCGGGACATCGTGTCCCAGCTCGTCCAGCTTTAATATAGTATCGTGCAGTGAATGGAAGTCGAAGTGGGTCGTTATAACGTCAGCATCGTCCTTTTCCGCAGGGTGCTGAACGGGCGTGAAATCATATACCTCGCAGTTTCCCGGGATAACTACCATTCCTCCCGGGTGCTGACCCGTGGTGCGCTTAACATCAACACAGCCGCTCGCAAGGCGCTGCATCTCCGCACTGTTGACTGTTTTTCCACGTTCTTCAAGATATTTCTTGACATAACCGAACGCAGTTTTTTCCTGAACGCCCGAGATAGTTCCTGCCTTGAAAACGTGATCCTTACCGAACAGTTCTTCCGTGTATCTGTGAGACTGCGACTGGAAATCGCCCGAGAAGTTAAGGTCAATATCAGGCGCTTTGTCGCCGTGGAATCCGAGGAATGTCTCGAATGGGATGTCGTGACCGTCTCTAAGCATATCCGTGCCGCACTTTGGGCAGTCTTTCGGCGGCAGGTCAAAGCCCGAACCCACCGAACCGTCCTCGATGAATTCGCTGTAACGGCACTTGGGGCATACATAGTGCGGCATGAGCGGATTAACTTCCGAGATGCCCGACATCGAAGCTACGAACGATGATCCTACCGAACCTCTCGAACCTACCTGATAGCCGTGCTGTACCGAGTTGTAAACAAGTTTCTGTGCTATCATGTAAAGCACCGCAAATCCATGCTCGATGATAGACGCAAGCTCTCTGTCGAGACGCTTATAGACTATCTCGGGAATGTGGTCTTTGTAATACTCCGCAACGTGAACATCATCGCCCTCGGGAACTTTCACCTCGTCAGGCTCGCAGTCGCCGTATACCGAACAGCACTTTCTCCAGCAGATGTCCTGCAATTCCCTCACCGCTCCCGGGATAAACGGCGTGTACGTTCCATCGGGGAACGCTTTAAGACCGCCCTCTATCATGTCCGCAACAGCGTTGGTGTTCTTGACGACCACTTCGTAAGCTTTTTCCTCGCCTAAGTAGCTGAGTTCCCTCAGCATCTGATCGGTGGGCTTGAAGTAAAGCGGACACTGCTTGTCTGCGTCCTCAAAGCCCTTTGAAGCCATGATTATCGCACGGTATTGCAGGTCGCCCGGTTCCATAACATGAACGTCACCCGTAGCGCAGACAGGCTTGCCCATTTCCTCACCCAGCCGCACGATAAAGCGGTTGATGTTTCTCAGGTCTTCCACTGAATTTATCTTGTCATACGGCTCTCTTTCAGAAAGCAGCATAAAACGGTTGTTGTCCTCCGGCTGTATCTCAAGATAATCATAGAACGAAGCTATCTGCCTTATGTCGTCCATGCTCTCGCCCCTGAGATATGCCTGAATAAGTTCGCCTGCCTCGCACGCCGAAGCAACGATAAGTCCCTCACGGTTCTTGACAAGCTCCGACTTCGGTATTCTCGGACGGCGCTTGTAATATTTAAGGTTAGAATCTGAGATTATGCGGTAAAGATTTTTCAGACCCGTGTTGTTCTTGACTAAGATTATCTGGTGATAGGTCTTTAACGTCTGAACGTTGTCGGTGTCGGCAAACAGCGAGTTGAGCATATCCGCCGTTATCACCATATACGGATACTGCTCCATGACCATTTCCGACAGCTTTATGTAAATGCCCGAAAGCACCTCTGCATCATCGCAGGCACGGTGGTGGTTGAAGTCCCCAAGCCCGAAATGCTCCGCAACATTGTTGAGCTTGTGATGTTCAAGCTCCGTAAGCTGTTTCTGCGACCAGAGGACCGTATCCAGCTGTGAGAACGGGAACTCTATCCCGCAGCGCTTTGCTGTCTCTCTTATGAATCCGCAGTCAAAGTTCGCATTGTGAGCGATGAGGAGCGGCTTGTCTCCGCAGAATTCTTTGAACTTTTCAAGAGCCTCTTTTTCCTCGGGAGCGCCCACCAGCATATCATTCGTGATGTGGGTAAGTTCGGTGATGAACTCGCTGACTTCACGCTTAGGGTCAACGAACATAGAGAACCTGTCGACAACTTTCAAGCCTTTCACCTTGACAGCGCCTATCTCTATCATTCTGTCAGAAACAGGATTAGTGCCCGTTGTTTCAAGGTCAAAAACTATCACTTCGTCTGTAAGCTTTGTCTTTTCCCAGCCTTTGTATATCTTTATATCGTTGTTTACTTCATAAGCCTCGATACCCAGCAGAAGCTTGAAATCGCCGCCGCCTTTAACGATGCCCTTTGCTTCCTCCACCGCATCGGGATAGCCCTGAACAACGCCGTGGTCGGTTATAGCGAGCGCTTTATGCCCCCAGTTGAACGCACGCCTTACGAGCGCACTCGGCTTTGCAAGAGCGTCCATTGCGGACATATTGGTATGGCAGTGAAGTTCAACTCTTTTGTCGCCCTCATAGCTGTCCTTGCGCTCGGTCTTTTTGACCTTCATGATGCACTCGGGGATAAAGTAGTGATTGTGGTCGTAGTTATCTTCCTCAACCTTGCCGACAGCCATGATAACACTTCCCGACTTCATCTCGGAAAGGATCTGTTCAAGCTGTGCCTTTTGCAGAGAATTTCTTCCCTTGCGTGCAAAGCCCAGCATTTTTATTGCGAGCGAGGAAGTAAAATCCGTAAAGAAAACAGTAGCGATGAGCATACCGTTTTTCGTCTCACGGCTGTCGACCGAGAACACCTGACCCCACACAGCCACTCTGCCCTCAGTCTCGTTGGTGATCTCCTCCATGGGAGTTATCCTGCTGCCCGTGAGTATAGGCGCACCTAGCAGGACTGTTGCATTTTCAGCGTCGATAGGCAGATCCTCAAAAACAGCCGAAGCCGTGCGAAAACTGAGCGGTTCAGCCTGCTGACCCTTTGGCGCATCGGCAGGCTTTTTGGGCGCTTCTGTCGGCACGTTGATAGGCAGTGTTTTAAGGATCTTTTCCTGTTCGCTCTCAAACTGTTCGGGGTCTAAGTGCATAACACCGTCAAGCTTTATCGTAACGGCTATCGAGAAAAGTTCCCTAACCACCGCAGGGAACGCACGTTCGATACCTGCTTTGAGCAGAACATCACCGCCGCCGTGTTTCAGACCAACGCTGAAAACTCCGCCTGAGTATGAAACATCGGCATCGTCAAAAAAGCCGTTCACAACAGGAAAATTCTTCCTCAGAAATCCTGTCAGTTCGGGAAAATACTCGGCGCAGAGCATATCAGGCGTATATTTTAGTCTGAGCAGGCAGTCATTAAGCGAAAGCTTCTGCCGCATATCACGTTCAAACGCAGCGGCATCGGCATAAGGCACGAGCGTGTCACATTTAACAGTCAGTTCCAGCACACGTTCGTCCTCGTCAAATATCAGTTTAAGCAGTTCACCGCTGCTCAGAGGTTCAGCGACTGCACCGTTTATCCCCTCTAAAAATTGTTTCAAAGTACAGCTTTGCATTTTTACCTCCAGTCAGTCTGTTTCAGAATCAGTTTCTTTACGGGCGTTTGTGATGTTTATGTCAGTCTTTGAACCTGTCTTCACAAGACACGTACAGAGCCTTGTGAAGAAAGGTTCTTATGTGATAAGCTCTTACAGCTTGTCTATTTCTTCAAGAAGTTTGTCAAGCGCTTCTTCTTCCGTCACTTTACAGAGTTTTTCTCCGTGCGAGAAAAGCACGGCACAGCCGTCACCGCCTGCAATGCCGATGTCGGCTTCGTGCGCTTCTCCTATGCCGTTGACAACACAGCCCATAACTGCGACCGTGATGTCTTTCTCAACGCCCCTCAGCGCATTCTCGACTTTGTTAGCAAGCGAGATAAGGTCTATCTTAGTTCGTCCGCAGGTCGGACATGAAACGATGTTGACTCCCCTCTTTAAACCGCAGGCTTTGAGTATATCCTGCGCCGCATACACTTCCTTAACAGGGTCATCGGTCAGCGAAACTCTTATCGTCTCGCCTATGCCGTCCAGAAGCAGTGAACCTATGCCCATTGAGGACTTGATAAGCCCCATGCGCTCAGTGCCTGCCTCGGTAACGCCAAGATGAAGCGGATAATCGCACCGCCCCGCAAGCAGTCTGTAAGCCCCGATCATCGTTGCAACGTCCGAGGATTTTATGCTGATAACAATATCATGAAAACCGAAGTCCTCCAGCATCTTGACGTGACGTTCCGCACTCTCGACCAGCGCTTCCGCAGTCGGCGAACCGTATTTTGCAAGCAGTTCCTTTTCCAGCGAACCGCCGTTCACGCCTATGCGGATAGGGATGTGACGTTTCGTGCAGGCATCAACGACCGCTTTAACACGTTCCTCACCGCCGATGTTGCCGGGGTTTATGCGTATCTTGTCTACCCCTGCATCGGCACAGGCGAGCGCAATTCGATAGTCGAAGTGAATATCCGCAACTATCGGCACGCTGACAGCCTGTTTCAGCGCCGTGATGAGCGGAACTGCCTTTAAGTCGGGAACAGCCGCTCTTATTATCTCACAGCCTGCTTTTTCAAGCGCCTTTGCCTGCTCAACGCTTCTTTCGATGTCATGCGCTTCAACGTTGAGCATCGACTGGATATATATTTTACTTCTGTCAAACGTAAGTTCCCCGACTTTAACGGGTCTGACTTCTCTTTTCATATGTTTCTCCCTGTTATCATTTACTAACTTTATTCCGGATCTATAAATGAGCAGATTTGACAATTTGCACAAAAGTTAATCTTTGGACTGCTTTTGATGTGCCGCTTCATGTGTCGCTC
Organism: uncultured Ruminococcus sp.; assembly: GCA_947169885.1. Classification (GTDB taxonomy): domain Bacteria; phylum Bacillota; class Clostridia; order Oscillospirales; family Ruminococcaceae; genus YE71. The sequence continues at coordinate 25,939 of CAMVRM010000018.1, read as the reverse complement.
GTTCGCCTCATTTATAGTTTACTTGTGAAACAGCTTTGTCACATCGCTGACCGTTACTGCGAGCATCAGCAGCATAAGCAGAGCCATTCCGACAAGGTGTACTGCCGCTTCGTATTTTTGAGGAACAGGCTTGCGGCGTATAAGCTCTATCAGCAGGAATATCAAACGTCCGCCGTCAAGTGCAGGCAGAGGGAGCAGGTTGAATAAGCCGATATTCACCGTGATAAAACCGCCCATTGTCAGCATATTGTAGGTCAGACCTTTCCAGTCGATACCTGTTTTTTCGTCCGTCTGTGATTCGATAACTTCATCTATCTGCTGGACTATCCCCACAGGACCCGACAGATCGTTCAGCGAATACTTGCCCCTTACCAGATCGAAAAGCGAGATATAGATAAGCCGTCCGTAAGTCAGTTCCGATCTGAACGCCTCGGAGGTGACGGTCAGCGGATTTAAGTCGGTAGGCTTCACCATGAAATCTATCACAAGGCTTTTTTCCTTGCCCTCGCCCTTAACATCAAAAGTCACGTTTTCAAGGTGTTCTTTTTTGCCCTTGCGCTTAACGGTCATGTCAAAAACAGCGTCCTCATCGTTCTGAAACTGATACACGATGTCCATTGAGGTGAATATCCTCATGCCATTCACGCTGAGTATCTTGTCGCCCTCTTGCAGACCTGTCTGCTGTGAGCGTGCGTTGTCATAGAACTTTGAAACGGTGGTCGAGGTTATCTTATCCTCCATGCAGGTAACAATGACCATAAGCACAAACCCCAGAAGCAGGTTCATGACGATGCCTGCGCTGACTATTGCGATCTTTGGAAGCGGCTTTTTCTTATTGAACGCTCCGCTGTCATCACTGTCGCTGTCCTCGCCCTCCATAGCGCAGTAACCGCCTATCGGAAAGGCTCTGAGTGCAAAAAGCGTTTCCTTGCCCTGCTTTTTAAAGATAGCAGGACCCATACCTATCGCAAATTCATTGACCTTAACGCCGCACTTTTTCGCAACGATAAAGTGTCCGAATTCATGGATAACGATGATAAACTCAAAAATTAACAATGCAAATACAATGCTCAGTACCGTTGACATAAATTGTCTCCTTCTAATCAGCTGTCAAGCTGCAAAATGCGTTCCTCGGTGAGCGCTCTCGTCTGCCTGTCAGTTTCAAGAACTGTTTCAAGGCAGTCGCAGGGGCGGTTTTTAACTGTGCTTATGGCGTTTCTGACAAGCTCGCCTATCTGCAAAAAGCTTATTCTTCCGTCTAAGAAAGCCCTTACTGCGACCTCGTTTGCGGCGTTTGCAGCGGCAGGCATGATACCGCCCATAGTTATTGCGTGTATGCAGGCGGTCAGGCAGTCGAACGTGTCATAATCGGGCTTTTCAAAAGTGAGCGTGCCGTAATCGGTAAGGCTGAGTTCTCTTGTCGGGCACTCCACTCTGTCGGGATAAAGCAGTGCATACTGGATAGGTATTTTCATATCGGGAACGCCCATTTGCGCTATGACCGAAAAATCCTTATACTGCACCGCCGAGTGAACAACGCTCTGACGATGAACGACCACTTCTATCTGACGTGGTTCAAGTGCGAACAGGTGCATAGCTTCGATAAATTCAAGACCCTTGTTCATAAGCGTTGCCGAGTCGATAGTTATTTTGCTGCCCATGCTCCAGTTAGGGTGATTGAGCGCCTGCTGAACGGTAACATTTTTCAGTTCGTCACGTTTTTTCCCATAGAACGGACCGCCCGAAGCCGTAAGTATTATCTTATCCAGCTGTTCACGCTTATTGCCCTGCAAGCACTGGAATATCGCCGAATGTTCGCTGTCCACGGGGTAAATTTTAATGCCCTTTTCAGCAGCACGCTTCATAACGAGTTCGCCGCCTGCAACAAGTGTTTCCTTGTTGGCAAGTGCTATGTCAGTACCCTTTTCGATAGCGGCGAGCGTCGGTTCAAGTCCGACCATACCCACGACCGAGTTGAGCATTTTATCCACGCCGTCAAGCTGTGCGATAGTTTTCAGCCCCTCATTTCCCGTAAGTATCTTAACATCGCAGCCTTCGAGTGCAGCCCTTAGCGAAGCCTCCCTGCTCTTATTGCAGATGCAGGCATATTCAGCGCCTGTCTGTTTTACCTGACGGGCGAGAAGTTCGGTATTCGAGTTAGCTGCGAGTGCTTTTATTTTAATGTTATGCTTCTCGGCGACCTCTAATGCCTGAGTTCCTATCGAACCCGTTGATCCGAGGACAGTTATTGTCTGCATAATTATCGACCTCTTTTTCCCATGCCGCCTGACAACGGCTGTTCTTTTTCATCTTGCTGCTTCTTTCTCTTACTTTATATTTTGTGATGTTCTTTAATGTCCTTTGGACATTTGGTGTTTTAGATCTCTGGCGCTCCCACTTCATTTATTCAGAACTAATGTACAGTTTAACGTCAGTTCTTTCTTATCTCTTATTTATTATCTATTATCTGTTGTCTTAATATTAAGAGGCTTTGCGCACACAAAGCCTCTTTTTGCTTATTTCACCTGACTAACAGCCCCGTTGTGAACAGCCAGTACATGAACGGCGTTACTGTTATAACACTGTCAAATCTGTCCATTATACCGCCGTGTCCGGGCATGATCTTGCCATAGTCCTTGATGCCTGCCTGACGCTTTATCACTGACGCTCCAAGATCACCTACAAGCCCTATCAGCGAACATAACATCCCTGCCAAAAATACAGCGATGAGGTTCACATGAACTTCCTTGTTGATGAATGCTTCGTAAACGCCTGCGATCGCAAGCAGAAATACTCCGTTGCAGACTGTGCCGCCAATAAGCCCCTCGATCGTTTTCTTAGGACTGATCACCGGACAAAGCTTGTGCTTGCCGAAAAACGTTCCCGCAAAATATGCTCCCGAATCCGCAAGCCATGCCCCTGCAAGCGTCAGAACTATCGCAAATACTCCGAATTTCGGGAATTGCGTCACTAACTTTTGCAGACAGCTGAATGAATAGGTGACACCTATCGTCAGCCCTAAAAACGTGAACGGTATCGAATAGTTGTATTCGTCATGTTTTTTGAGATACATGAGCAAAAGCCCCATTGCCGCTAAAAACGCAAATAATTCCGTGTTCAGAACGCCAAGAACATTTTGCCTGTGTACCATGCCTATCATGATGTCAAGCGCCGAAAATCCAAAACAGATACAGCACTCGGTCATGTATTTCACCAGCCCCATTGCCTTGAACAGCTCGTAAAGCGCCCCGACTGCAAGCGCCGCTAACGCCAGATCGAGCACGGGCGTATGCGCTAAAAACAAAACTACTATTGCAATGACAAGCGCAACGGCAGCCGATATTATCCTAGTTTTCATCTATACGCTCTCCCTCAGACCGAACCGAATCGGCGGTTTCTGTCGCTGTATGCGATGACCGCTTTTTCAAGGTCGGCAGGCTTGAAGTCAGGCCAGAGTATATTCGTGAAATAATACTCCGCATAAGCCGCCTGCCATATCATGAAGTTCGACAGCCTCTGCTCGCCGCTTGGTCTTATGATAAGGTCAACGTCAGGCGCAATGTCACCGTCTATCTCAGCGGTGTAGAGCCTGTCATTCAGTGCCTTTTCGTCAATGTCCTCGGGTGCAAGCTTCCCTGCCTTAACGTCTTCCGCAAGCCGCCTTGCAGCGTGAACGACTTCGTCCCTGCCGCCGTAATTTATGGCGATAAGCAGCGTCATCGCAGAGAAATCCCTTGAATCCTCTTCAACGCTCCTCATTTTCTCCTGCAAAACAGGTCTTAGCATCGAGCGGTCGCCGATAAAGCATATGCGGATATTCTCCTCGATAAAGTCACGCACCTCATCAAGATATTTCTCGAAAAGATCCATGAGCGCTTCCACCTCATCGGCAGGTCTGCGCCAGTTCTCCGTTGAGAACGCATAAACGGTAAAGTATTTCACACCCAGCTTTTTTGCGTGACGAGTGATAGTCCTGAACGTCTGCGCACCCTCTCTGTGACCGAGTTTTCTCGGCAGTCCGCGCTTTTTAGCCCACCTGCCGTTGCCGTCCATGATAACGCCGATATGCACAGGAACATTTGTTCCCTCGGGCAGCAGCGGCTTTTGTTTCTTATCAGCCATTATTTGCCAATTTCCTTTCGGTCAGATAGAGAGTATCTCCTTTTCCTTCTGAGCAACGTACTCATCGATCTCCTTAACGCTCTTGTCGGTGATCTTCTGTACCTTTTCTTCGCCCTGCTTCTGATCGTCCTCGGTGATGTCTCCTGCTTTCTTCATAGCCTTGATCTTGTCGATAGCATCACGTCTGATAGAGCGTACAGAGACCTTGCAGTCCTCGCCCATTTTCTTGATGTCCTTAACTATCTCTTTACGTCTGTCCTCGGTCAGCTGAGGGAAAACAAGTCTCAGAACCTGACCGTCATTCTGAGGGTTGATGCCCACATCAGAAGCCTGTATAGCCTTTTCGATCATTTTAAGGGTAGACTTATCCCAGGGAGTGATAACAAGTATGCGTGCTTCTGCAACAGAAACAGCGGCAACCTGAGTGATAGGAGTAGGAGCGCCATAGTAGTCGATCTTCACCTTGTCAAGCACGTTAGGGTTAGCTCTGCCTGCTCTTATAGCCGCAAAATCCTCCAGCATATGGTTAATAGACTTCTTCATTTTGCTTTTTGCATTATCAATAACGGTATTCATATTTTATCCTTCTTTCATTTATTAGTATAAACAAGTAACAGCCGATCATCGTTATGTATCCGTCAGCGCAGATACATAACGACAATTGACCGATAATTTTCAGTTTGACAGAAAGCGCAAAGTGCTTTTACTTAACGATAGTACCAACATTTTTGCCCATGCAGGCATCATAGATATTATCGGGACGAGCGATGTCGAACACAAGTATAGGAAGATTGTTGTCCTTGCACATTGCAGCGGCTGTGGAGTCCATAACTTTAAGGTCCTTAGCGAGAACATCTGTAAAAGTGATCTCATCGAACTTGACCGCATCATCGAACTTGTGAGGGTCTTTATCGTAAACGCCGTCTACCATTGTAGCCTTAAAGATTATGTCAGCCTCGATCTCAGCGGCTCTGAGTGCAGCAGCCGTATCGGTCGAGAAGAACGGGTTGCCCGTTCCACAGCCGAAGATAACAACTCTGCCCTTTTCAAAGTGGCGTTCAGCCTTGTTGCGGATATACGGCTCAGCGACCTGCGGCATTGTGATAGCAGTCTGAACTCTGACCTCTATCCCGCAGTGTTCCATACCGTCAGCGACTGCAAGAGCGTTCATAGCAGTTGCGAGCATTCCGATGTGGTCTGCTCTTGTTCTGTCCATAGCGCCGCTGGAACGTCCTCTCCAGAAGTTTCCGCCGCCGACAACGATACCGACCTGCACGCCTGCGTCAACGCATTTCTTGACCGACTGTGCCAGAGCATTGATTATATCGTAATCAAGTCCTGTCTTTTTTTCGCCTGCGAGAGCCTCGCCGCTCAGCTTCAGCAGTATTCTTTTGTATTTAGGTTCCATAAAAATACACACTCCTTAACCTTTTGCAAGTTTTTACAAACGTCTTCATATTAGATTATACAATATTTTGGTTGTTTTGTAAAGAGCTTTTTCAGATTTTTCCCGATTTTTTCATAAAGCCGAGTAATGTTTGAATTTTATCGGTCTTACACAGCAAAACTCAGGCGATATTACGGGATTTTGGCATAAGTTGTTTGTGTGCTGTTTTAAGGGTCGATTGACCCTTTGAGGTAAATGTCCTACGGACTCTCTTTCCAAAGACTTTTGATCCTCTGGCGCTCACACTTCATTTGTTTTGACTTTTGTTGGTTTAACGTCAGTTCTTTCTTATTTCTTCATTATTATTTCTTATTTATTATTTATCCTAAGAAATCTTTTTCAGTTTCATTTTTTGACGGTCTGCTCATTAACTTCTTTATCGAGTCCGCAGGCTTACTGCCCTCGAAAAGTATCGCATATAACTGCTCTGTTATCGGCATCTCAACACCCAGCTTCTTCGCAAGTGCATATGCGTTCTTCGTACAGCCGTAACCCTCGACCGTTCCCACACGCTCAACTGCTTCCTGCGGAGTTACGCCCTCGCCTATCAGTATTCCTGCACGCCTGTTTCGGCTGTGCATCGAACAGCAGGTAACGATAAGGTCGCCGATGCCGCTCAGACCCGCAAACGTTGCAGGGTCAGCGCCCATAGCTTCACCCAGCGCCGCTATCTCACGTATACCTCGTGTCATGAGCGCCGCTTTCGTGTTGTCGCCCAAGCCTAAACCGTCGCACACACCTGCCGCAAGCGCAATGACGTTTTTCAGCGAACCGCCCAGTTCACACCCCAGCACATCAGCGTTGGAATAGATGCGGAAATTCGCACTCGTCATAGTCTGCTGAACATATCTCGACACGCTTATATCGTCCGATGCAACAACAACAGTCGTGGGTATGCCCCTTGCGACTTCCTCAGCGTGCGAAGGACCTGTGAGTATCGCAACAGGGTTGTTCGGGAGCGCTTCTTTCGTAACAACGTCGATCGTTTTCAGCGAGCCTGTTTCAAGACCCTTTGCCGTGTTCACGACTACCGTTTTCGGGTCGATGAACTTAGCCGCCTGCTCGCACACTCCCCTTGTTCCTGCCGTTGGAACGCAGAAAACAGCGATGTCCTTTCCTGTGACTTCGCTGATGTCATCGGTGAGCCGCACGCTCTCGGGAACTTTGCACCCGGGGAGTTTTGCTTTGAACTCGCCTGTTTCTCTTATCTCGTCAAGTTTTTCTCTTGACCTTGCCCATACGGTCACATTATGACCTGCCTGTGCGCAGAGTATAGCTATCGAAAGTCCGAATCCTCCTGCGCCTAAAATGATTATGTCAGCCATAATAGATGCCTCCGTCTTATTTATATTTGTTCACTCTATTGTTTTGCTTATGTGAACTTATCTTCTTGCTTATTCGTTTTTGTGTGCTTGTTTTAATGCTCTTGACGAACATTTTTTTAACGGACTTAGCGTCCGTTTTTGGTTATGTCCTTTTCGGACATTGGGTTTACATCAGGACTTTCTTATTTCTTATTTTTCTTTTGTCCGATCTTGTTTTCTGTTCCTGCTTTCAGGCGCTCTATGTTCGGCTTGTGCATATAAACTATCATGAATCCGATTATCGCCGCTATCGCAAAATTCGCAATATGCCCGGGGAATTCATCAGCCCTTATACTCTGATATATCAGCGTGAACACAGGATATGTTATCGCCGCACATATCGAACCTACCGAAACATACTTGGTTATCCCGATAAGCACGAAAAAAACCGCAAGCGATACCACACACGTCAGCGGATCCATGGCAATGAGCGTTGTCGCCGCAAGCAGAACGCCCTTGCCCCCGTGAAAACCGTAATAAAGTGGGAACATATGCCCGATTATCGTGAACAAACCTGCAATGTAACCTATGAATATCTTGTCGCCGCCGAAAAATGTCACCCCGACAACGTTCGTGACAATGTACCTGGCAAGCAGAACGGCTATGACACCCTTGAACAGGTCGCCCAACAGCGTCAAAACGCCCAGTCCCTTGCCATAAACTCGGATAACGTTCGTAAGACCTGCGTTTCCGCTTCCCTTTTCACGTATGTCCTCGCCTTTTATCAGCCTGACTGCGATTATCGCCGAGTTCAGACTGCCCCATAAATAAGAAAGTAATGCCGTAATTATTATACACAGAGCATACTTCATTTCAACTTCAATCCTCCAATTATCGTCAGGTCTTAACATCGTCACGGTCACGCTCACGCACCATTAACACGATAGGCGTGCCGTCAAGCCCGAATGTCTCTCTTATCTGGTTCTCGATATATCTTCTGTACGAAAAATGGAACAGCTCCGCACGGTTGACAAATGCCACGAATGTAGGCGGCTTGGTCGAAGCCTGCGTCATGAAGTATATCTTCAAACGCCTGCCCTTGTCGGAGGGCGGCTGAACACGGGCTGTCGCATACGCAAGCATATCGTTGAGCCTGCCCGTAGGAATGCGGACGGCGTTCTGTGCCGCTGTGTAGTTTATCTGTTCGAGAAGCTTATCCATGCGTGTGCCGTTTTTCGCCGACACGAACACGAACGGAACATAACTCATAAAGCTGAAATCTATCTCCAGCTTTTTCTTGAACTCGTTCATGGTGTTGGTGTCTTTTTCGATAGCGTCCCACTTGTTGACCGCAACAACGCAAGCCTTGCCCTTTTCGTGAGCATAGCCTGCAACTTTTGAATCCTGCTCGGTAAAGCCGACAGCCGCATCAATAACGATGACCGCAACATCCGCACGGTCTACCGCCATGTATGAACGCAGAACGCTGTAACGCTCGATGCTTTCGAGAACTTTTGACTTTTTGCGAATGCCTGCCGTGTCGATAAACACGAACTTGCCCTGCTCGTTTTCAACATAAGTGTCGGTGGCATCACGGGTCGTGCCTGCGATGTCGGAAACTATCACACGCTCCTCGCCGCAAAGACGGTTGATTATCGAGGATTTGCCGACGTTCGGCTTGCCTATGACAGCGACTTTAACAACATCTTCGCCGTAATCTTCTTCTTCGCCCTCAGGAAGATTTTTAAGAACTTCGTCAAGAAGGTCGCCTGTTCCGTGACCGTGTACCGAAGAAACGGCGATAGGTTCGCCCAGTCCCAGATTATAGAACTCATAGAACTCGGCAGGCGGTTCGCCTATCCTGTCGCACTTGTTCACACAAAGTATTATCGGCTTCTGTGAACGTCTGAGCATCGCTGCAACTTCCTCATCGGCGGCAGTAACTCCGCAGGTGAGGTCGGTCACAAGAATAGTCACGTCCGCACGGGTTATGGCAAGTTCTGCCTGACGGCGCATCTGTGAAAGTATAACGTCCTGAGAATCAGGCTCGATACCGCCCGTATCAACAAGCATGAACTCGTGACCCAGCCACTCACATTTTGAATATATCCTGTCACGGGTAACGCCCGGAGTGTCATCGACTATCGAAAGGCGCTGACCTATAAGCTTGTTGAAAAGCGTTGATTTACCGACATTTGGTCTGCCGACTACCGCAACTAACGGCATTGCCATTCATATCATCTCCTATCCAAAATTTTTCGTACAATATATCACACATTTATAGTATACATAACTGTCCCCAACACTGCCGCACCGAGGAACGTCATACCCATTATCCCATAAAACAGCGCAGTTGCAGGCGCACGTTCCACGCAGATGAAAGGGCGTGTCTTAAAGTCTATACCCACACTTTCGATACGTTCGGGATCGGGGTGAACCCTGAGTGTCACCTCATCGCCAACTCTCGGCACGTATGAAGGAAGTCCCAGTCCTGACGACTCGATAAACGTTTCAGTCCTGCCGTCCATTTCCGCTTCGTAAAAAATTGTCGGACTGTTACTGCGAGAACCGAGGACTTTCACCGTCCTTGCACTGACTTCAAGAGAGTATTTATTTTTATAACGGCGAGCGTAGAGATCACACATTACAAGGAAAAACACGCCTATACCGCCGAAAAGCAGCATCGCACCGTAAATTATCAGCGTTTCGGGCATATCCCACCTACCATACTATGCCCAGCACCGCATCAAGATACTCAAAACCGTCATTCGCAACGGGCGTTACCTTGACGTTCAGCGCACTGCACACATCGTCAAGGTGCAGATCATCTAAGAATATCGGCTCATCGATTTTCAGCATCGCCTTTGAGATAAGCAGTTCATCGCCTATATCCACGGTTTTAAGCTGGTCGATAAGGTCGCCTGCGGTTATAAGTCCCGTGACGGTTATCGTCTCACCGAAAAAGCGATTGAGTATCGGCACTACCTGTACTTCAACATCGGGGAACGCCGCCATTATGTCCTCCGCAAGCTGTTTCTGAACAGGTGCAACAGATGTTCCGCAGGCGATAGTCACCTTGCGTTTGCCGCCGTCATATTCCGCACGTTCAAGCGCTTTGTGAACTTCGTCTATAAGCGAGCGGCAAAGTCCCACGCCGTTTTCGTACTGAGGATAATCCTCGTAGAAATCCCCCTCAGGGAGCGGTCTGCCTGCGGTGAGGTAAAATTCATCGGAGGCGAACGCCATTCGTGTGCCATACTTTTCAAAGCTTTTCTGCTGTACTTCGGCGATGATGTCGATAGTCTCGCCTGCGCCCTTTGCGTCGAAAATATCAAGGTGGGGCAGTTTTTCACGGAACTTCGTCACACCGACAGGCACTACTGCGACCGACTGTATGTTCGGCATAAGGTCATAGAGGTCGTTGAGCGTGCGCCGAAGTTCGTTTCCGTCATTGTAACCGGGACAGCAGACAATCTGACAGTTGAGCATAAGTCCGCTTTCGGCTATCATTTTTATGTATTTCAGCTTGTCGCCTGCGAATCGGTTGTGCATCATCTTGCAGCGCAGTTCGGGGTTGGTGGTGTGTACTGAAACATTTATGTTAAGTCTCATGTCGATTATGCGCTGAACGTCACGGTCGTTCAAGTTCGTGAGCGTGACATAGTTTCCCTGCAAGAATGACAGGCGTGCGTCATCGTCCTTGAAATAGAGCGTTTCACGCATACCCGGAGGCATCTGGTCGATAAAGCAGAATATGCAGTTGTTCGAGCATGAACGCTTGTTGTCCATTAAAAAGGACTCAAACTGCATACCTAAGTCGTCATATTCCGACTTTCTTATGCGGATTTTGTGCTGTTCGCCCTGCCGTTCGTAGCATAAGACTGTGCTGCTCTCAGCGGCATAGAACATATAATCAAGAACGTCCTCAATCTCGTGTCCGTTTATCGAAACGAGAATATCGCCAGCCTGAATACCTGCACGTTCGGCGTGGCTTTTCGGGTCGATACCCGTGATCTGTACCGCCATAATTTTTTAGCTCCTTACAAAATAAAGGGCAGAGAAGGAAAACCCTACTCTGCCCGTAGAAAACACGCAAATGCTTCTAAAAGCTCCGCTTATGCGGAGGTGAGCATCATCAGTTTTCCTTGCTGATGACCTCTACGCCCTTGTAATAGCCGCAGTTCTTGCAAACCCTGTGAGGCGAGGTAAGCTCGCCGCAGTTGCTGCATCTGCTGAGGGCGGGTGCTTCGAGCTTCCAGACGTTAGAACGTCTCTTATCACGTCTTGCCTTAGAAGTCTTTCTCTTAGGTACTGCCATTTTGGCACCTCCTTACCGTGAAATCATGTTAGTTCACTGTGTTCGCAAGCCCCGTCATTAAGATCCTTGCCGCACTTGGGGCATAAGCCTTTGCAGTCCTCTTTGCAGAGGATCTTTGTAGGCAGCCCAAGCTTGAGATCGGTCAGAGCAAGCTCGCTTACGTCGAGCGTTTTATCGGGGCAGGCAACATAATCGTCGTATTCATAGCCCTCTTCGTCCTCGTTTTCGAGAGCGGTGACAAGGGTATGTGACGGAGTGAAGCTGTATTCCCTTACAAGCGCTTTCATGCACCTGTCGCACATCTGATCCAGCACAGTTGTGACCGTCATGTCAAGAGATATAACTCCCGCACGGCTGCGCACACTGCCCTTTATGCTGACAGGCGAGGCAAAAGTCATATACGGCTCTTTTTCGGCGAGAACGCTTTCGGTTATCTCGGTGTCGAATTCAAGCAGCTGTTTGCGACCCTCAAATATCTGTTTCAGATCCAGTATCATCGTTAAGTCACGACCTTTCGCCCAGTATGATCCTACGGAGGTTCACCCGTAAACATCACAAATTCCATTATAAAGCACTTCGACTGATTTGTCAAGTACTTTTTTTGAAATTTTCAAAAATTTTGCAATTAGTGGATATAAGCCTTTACCTTTTCGGGAAGCTCATCAACGTCAGCCGAAACTGTGAAAGTCAGCTTAACGTCCTTAGCAAGAACTGAAACCTTTTCGAGCATAGCGCCCAGAGCGTCATAGTCTCTGCCGCCGATGCGGAGGATACCGTCAACGAATATCTCCTGAATGTCATAGTTGCCTGCGAGCAGACCTGCAACGAAGCCATAGAAAGCGTCATAGCTTGTGATGCCGTATTCCTCAGCGTCAACAAGTCTTACCTTAGAGGGGATGTCGTAAGTCAGCTTCATTCCTCTTTCGATGCAGACAACGTTGCCTGTTGCTTCCTCAGATGCCTTAACTATCGCATCAACAAGTATCTTGGTCTTGCCTGTACCCTTTTTACCCGGTATAAGATTGATCATAATTGAAACTCCTATCTGTCATGATGACATTTATTTTTCAAAAGCGAAAAACGCTCTTAAAGCCTTTACTTTAACTTTGCTTCAAGCTCAGCCTTCTGGGACTCATAACCCGGCTTGCCTAAAAGTGCGAACATATTCTTCTTGTAACTCTCAACGCCAGGCTGGTCGAAGGGGTTAACGCCCAGCATATAGCCGCTTATTGCGCAAGCCTTCTCGAAGAAATAGATGAGCCAGCCGATAGTTTCCTCGTCAACAGCGTCAAGCTGGAGAACAATGTTCGGAACGCCGCCCTCGGTGTGTGCAAGGATAGTGCCCTGATATGCCTTTTCGTTAACGACGCTCATGTTCTGACCTGTGAGGAAGTTAAGACCGTCAAGGTTCTCAGCGTCTGCCTCAAGGAACAGGTCGCTTCTCTGCTTCTTAACGTCAAGAACAGTCTCGAACATGATGCGGCTGCCGTCCTGAATGAACTGACCCAGCGAGTGAAGATCGGTAGAGAACACTGCCGATGCAGGGAAAATGCCCTTCTGATCCTTGCCCTCGCTCTCACCGTAGAGCTGCTTGAACCACTCGTTCATCATTGCGAAAGAGGGGTCATAGCTGATGAGCATCTCAACGCTCTTGCCCTTATTATAAAGGATATTGCGGAGTGCTGCATACTTGTAGCAGTCGTTGCCGTCGTCCTTAGCGTAAGCTTCTCTTGCAGCAGCAGCGCCGCCCATGAGCTTGTCGATGTCGATGCCTGCAACTGCGATAGGCAGCAGACCAACAGCAGTCAGAACGGAGAAACGTCCGCCAACATCATCGGGAACTACGAATGTTTCGTAACCCTCGGTATCGGACAGGGATTTCAGAGTGCCCTTAGCCTTGTCGGTAGTAGCGAAGATGCGGTCTTTTGCGCCCTCCTTGCCGTACTTGTCCTCAACAAGCTTCTTGAAGATGCGGAATGCAAGTGCAGGCTCGGTAGTTGTGCCCGACTTGGAGATAACGTTCACGCAGATGTCCTTGCCCTCGCAGATAGAAAGAATATCGTTGAGGTATGCAGGGTTGATGCTGTTGCCGACATAGTAGATGTCAGGAGTGTCCTTTTTCAGATTATTGTACATCGAAGAACGCAGAGCCTCGATAACTGCTCTTGCGCCGAGGTACGAACCGCCGATGCCGATAACGATAAGCACATCACAGCTTTTCTTGATCCTTTCGGCAGCAGCCTTGATGCGTGCGAACTCCTCCTTATCATAGTTCACGGGCAGGTCTACCCAGCCTAAGAAGTCCGAGCCTGCGCCGCTTCTCGACTCGAGAAGTTCGTGTGCAGCTGTAACGAGAGGCTTGATGCGCTCCAGTTCATGATCTGCGATAAACGGTTTTAAATACTCTGAATTCAATTTGACAGACATACATATCTTTCCTTTCAAATTTCCTTATGTTGGGGCACTATGCCCCCTGTTACTTAATTATACAATATTTTTTTAGATATTTCAAGAGTTTTCTCAGCGGCTCTTAACTTTTGGTGAATCATACCAATTTTCGCTTCAAAAACTGAGCAGATTTAACAATGAACGCTTAACTCCGAAAGCAAGATCGGCTTTTCCGACCGTCTCGGCAGCGACTATCCCGACAGTTAGCAGTGTAATATCGCCGTTTTTATAGGTAACATTCCCGATGTGCTGACCTTTTTTCACGGGAGCGGTGACATCTTCGGGCAGTTCGACCACTGCTTCCGCATCTGCCGCAGTTCCCACAGCAGTCAAGACACCGTTTTGTTCTTCGGGAGCAAGTCTGAGTTTGGGCTTCTGACCGTTCACGACAGTCAGCTTTTTCGGTATATCCGCAGAAATATCCGGTTCAAAGAGCCTGTACTTCTGAAAAGCGCCATCAAGAACAGATGCTGTCTGAGAAAGACATTTTTCCCTGTCGGCACAGTCATATGCCGCCACGCAGACGGTCAGCTCTCCCCTTTCCGCCGCAACTGCCTGACACTCCCCCGAACTTTCGCAGGCGCTGACTTTCTGACAGACTATACCTTTATAAGAACGTACAAGGCGGTCATTGCTGACAAGCTGAACTTCCTTTGAATCAAGTTCATCGAGCCATGTTGTGAAATATCCTGTCAAGTCCTTATACTTAACAAGCTCCCTGAACATAATGGCGGTATCGAGGGCTGTCGAGACAGTCTCGGGAGACATTCCCGTGCAGTCAGCAAAGTGTGTATTGGACATCCCGATGGCGGCGGCGGTCTCATTGAGCAGTTCAACGTGTTTTTCGGCAGTACCCGAGATATGTTCGGCAAGACATACACAGGCATCGTTCGCATTGCCGACTATGACCGAACGCAGAAGTTCGCCGACAGTGATCTTATCCCCCGTTTCGAGCCATATCTGAGCGCCCTGCTGGGCGTTCGCAGTCGGCGAAGCGGTCGCAGCTTCTTCAAGCGCCAAAGAACCGTCCGAAAGCATCTGAGCGGCGATCAGCACCGTCATAAGTTTTGCGGTATGCCCCATAGGACGCACAGTATCGGCGTTATGTTCGGCAAGCACTGTCATAGTGTGAAGTTCTACAACGGCATAACTTTCTGCGGACAGTTCGGGAAGCGGTTCGGCAGGAGAAGTAACGGGAGAAGCAAATATAACGGCTGAAACAGTTAAAGACAACAGTCGGGAAATAAACATAAAAGCACATCCTCTTCCAAAGCATAAACAACATATCACACAATAAATATATGCAGAAAGCCGGAAACATTATACATAACGGATACAAATACAAAAGTGAAATGAAAATCGAGAAAGCGAGAGAAACAGAGAAAATCAAAGAGAAATAAAGAGAATGAGGGATATATTTTAAATTATTCAAAAAAAGAGCTTGACAAACGAAAAAAATATGGTATAATAATTACTGTTGCAAATAACACCGACGTATCAGGCACTAAAAAAGTGCAGATAGAAAAAGGAGGAAAAATTATGTCAACTTATATGCCCAAGGCAAGCGACATCGAGCGCAAGTGGTATATTATCGACGCAGAGGGTCAGTCCCTCGGTCGTGTGGCTGCAAAGGCTGCACACATCCTGAGAGGTAAGCATAAGCCTACCTTCGCTCCCCACGCTGACTGCGGAGATCACGTTATCATCATCAACTGCGATAAGGCTGTTCTCACAGGCAACAAGCTCAACGACAAGACCTATAAGTGGCACACAGGCTGGATCGGCGGTCTCAAAGAGATCCAGTACTCCAAGCTCATGGCTGAGCAGTCCGACAGAGCAATGACTATCGCTGTAACAGGTATGCTCCCCAACACCACTCTCGGCAGAAAGGCTGCAACCAGACTCAGAACTTACAAGGGCGCTGAGCACGAGAACGCAGCACAGAAGCCCGTACCCTATGAGTTTTGATCGGAAAGGAGTAATTTAAAATGTACGAATCCAAGAATCCGTATTACTACGGCACAGGCAGAAGAAAGCACTCGGTAGCACGTGTACGTGTTTACGAGGGCACAGGCAAGATCACTATCAACGGCAGAGACATTGACGATTACTTCGGTCTTGAGACCTTAAAGCTCATCGTTCGTCAGCCTTTCGCTGTTACCAACACCGCTGAGAAGTTCGACATCGTTGCAACTGTTTCGGGCGGCGGCGTTACAGGTCAGGCAGGCGCTATCAGACACGGTCTTTCCCGTGCTCTGCTCCAGTTCGACCCTGAGCTTCGTTCTGCTCTGAAAAAGGAAGGCTTCCTCACCAGAGACCCCAGAATGAAGGAAAGAAAGAAGTACGGCTTGAAGGCTGCAAGACGTGCTCCTCAGTTCAGCAAGAGATAATTTTATCCCTGTTGGGAGTATTCAAAACCACGTATTTACGCTGTTTTGTTTGGTTTGGGTTTATCTGAAACATGGTGAATTCCGGACGGTAACTAACACGTAACTAACGGGTAACTAACAAATAATCAAGGCATTCATCGTATGGTGGATGCCTTATTTGTAATAGAAAGAAGGTTGAATATGGAAAACAATATCGCTAATCCTATAAAGGAATACTACATCGCCTATTTTGATATTTTAGGCTATAAGGCTTTTTTTGAAGAAACTCCTGAGAAAGCTCCCGAATTTCTAAACATTGTAAATTCTGCTATTTCTAACACATTAGCCACTATTAATTCAGCTAACGACTCTCAACTCGCATCGCAGTTTGCAAATATGCATATTCAATCTAAGATTTTTTCTGATAATGTACTTCTGTGTATAGAAGTTGGCGATGATGCTACTAAGGAAAAATCTCGCATTATTACTTTTATGAGTATTATTAATTCCATTCAGAGAGGTTTTATTACGGAATGTGGTTTGTTTCTCCGTGGCGGTTTCACCAAAGGCAAAATGTCCATTAATGATAACTATATTTTCGGTGAAGGACTAATCAAAGCAGTAGAACTTGAAGAGAAAACCGTTCATCCCAGGATAGCAGTATCAGATGAGATTATTGACATATTAGACCAAAACGTTCTGTATAGTCAGGATGAGTTAAATAGTGCAATCTCCATTGAAAATAAAATGAAAAACGGAGATGTCATCGCTGAGGATGAAAAAACTTTCTATTCAAGAATTCTCCAGATGTATAATCAAACTATACTTGAACGGAATATGGCAATCAATCTTCTTTATAAGTGTGATGATGATGTTATTTGTTTGTCATACTTATATTGTTTTGATATACGTTCATTTATTCCTGAACAAGCGATTGGACAGGCTTTGGAGATGATGAAGCAAATATCTCCTTCTGATTTTGATAAACTGCCCAAATCATTTCCGAATATTGATTTAATGCTGAATACACACAAACAAATTGTGGAACAGAAGCTGATTAAATATAGCAATTACACTTCATTAACTACAGATAATATAAAAAGATTTGAGTGTCAAGAAAGTGTATTGAAAAAATATGTATGGTCAATGGTCTATCACAACCATATGTGCGATAGGTATAATAAACCTGAATGCTTTATAAATACGCAAGCCAATTGCGAGCGCAGGTACATGAAACTTGTTATTCACGTAATCGACAAAGAAGGAAAAATAATAAATCCATAAGTCAAACCGCTGAGAGATCATTTTCCTCAGCGGTTATTTTTATACCTAGTTTTATCAAAAAATGAAAAATTTTATCTTTTGATCATTATAAATAACAAATATTATTTTAGTAAGTTTTGCACAATTAGTAAAGTAGCTGAATCTAACCGCAAAGACGGGCGCAGAAAATGCCTAGTTTCCTGCACTCTTTCAAAATTTCTCAAAAAATATTAGAATAGTATAGACAAATGAATGTTTTTATGTTACAATATATAATATGCTATTTTAGGGAGATAATCTTATAAATGGAAACATCGTTTCATTAAAAGATATTGTTGTGGAATTTGACGGCGAAAGAATACTTAGAACCTGTCTTCTGATCGTGATACAGATAAGAAGATTCATAAAGGCGAAACGTGACATATACTGAAACACACAAAGGAGCATCTTACAATGAAAACAGGAACAAAGATAGCCGCTGTTATCGCACTGGCTGTATGCGTATGCACATCGGGAGCGGCAGGCTGCGGCAATGAAAACACAAATGAGAAAAACAGCACGGCAGGCACACAGGCTTCCACTGCCGCAGAAAGCACTGAAAACACCGCTTCATCATCGGAAACACAAAGCACCGAAGAGCCTGACACGACCTCCGAAGCTGAAAAGCCCGTCATCGAACCTGTTTCGATAAAGGAGAACGCCAAAGTCAGCTATCTCGGACCCGCAGGCACATACACCGAGGAAGCCGCAAAACTGTTTTTCGGCGAGGACTGCGAACTATCTCCGCAGGAAACAGTTGACGATGCCATAGCCGAACTAAACGCAGGCAATGCCGACTACGCCGTTATACCGCAGGAAAACACCATAGGCGGCGCAGTGACGAACTACGTAGATGCGCTCATAGCACAGGAGGATGTCTTTGTCACAGGCGAGGTGGTACTGCCTATCAGTCAGACCCTCATGGGCGTGAAAGGTGCAACACTTGACGACATAAAGACCGTTTGCTCACACGCTCAGGGAATAGCTCAGAGCGAAAAGTGGCGCTCCGAGAACCTGCCCGATGCCGTTACCGAAGAAAAGGACAGCACTGCCGCCGCCGCAGGCTTCGTGGCGGAGAAAGGCGACAAATCCTATGCGGCGATTGCTGCCCCGGGTGCGGCTGAACTTTACGGGCTTGAAGTACTTGCGGAAAATGTTCAGATCAGCATGGAGAACAAGACCCGATTCTATGTGCTGTCAAAGACCAAAGCCGAGGGCGCTCACACCAATGCAGTCTTTACGGCGAAATGTCCTGCGAATAAGGTCGATGACCTTATCGTTGATATTCACGATTCGGGGCTGGAACTGACAGCGATACACGCCCGTCCCGAGGGAAGTTATCTTGGAAGCTACAATTACATCATCGAGGTAGAGGACGCAGACGGCATAACCGAAGAGCAGATAAACTCCGCCGATGTTGCCGAGGGCGTGCGCTTTCTGGGCTGTTTTGATGTCACACAAAAATATAGCAATACAAGAAAATAGCAGCATAAAGATTTCGAGAGAAAATTTCACAGTGCAAGGAAAACGACCGCAGTTGGTTGTCTGAGTTCTACTCAGACGGTCGCCCTGCAAGGGAGTTTGACGCAGCAATGTGGAATTTTATCCGAAAGATTTGTGTTGGTATTTTCTTGGATTGCTATAATATCAGGGAGTTGAGTGAGATCAACTCCCTGATCTTTTATTTCAGTCGATAAGGTATGTATCAGTTAACGGTTCTTAAATTTAAGATAGTTTCACCTTTTTACGTCAATGGCTTTCGCAGGCTGATATTACTTAACAGTTACCGTAAATGCTCTGCTGGTAAGCTTGTTCAGATCCCATACGCCGTTTACCTTGGCGGCGATGACCATTTTATATGTCTGTCCTGCTTTGAGTTTCGGCGAAGTGAAAGAAGTTGTGCTTGCAGGGATATCCTGAGCTACAACTTTCCACTTGCCGGAGAGATATACTGCAACGCCGTAATTCTCTGCATTGGGAACAGCTGTCCAATTCACCCTGAACTGGTGATAAGTCTCGTTGTACTCTATCGAAGTAACTGTGGGATACTGAGCCGCAGTTTCAGTGGTTTCCTCTTCTTCGGAGGGGTCTGTCGGCTCGGTCGGCTGTTCGGGATTACTTACCGCCTCGCCTGTGAGCGTTGCCGTTGCAGCACTCTGACCGTTGACATAAAGTGTGTATGTAACGTCCGATTTTAACTCGTCGGAAGCGAATACAACGTGGTTGGCGTTCTTTACAGCAGTTGTTTCATATACAGTATTTCCGCTGCTGTCCTTTATAGCTATCGCTGCACCCTGAGTTATGCTGTAAGAAGATGTCTGACCGCTCTGACTTCCGGGATCGCCGGATCTGCCCGAACCGCCAAAACCGCCAAAACCGCCGAAGCCGCCAAAGCCGCCGCCGCTCATACCCGAAGCAGAACCGAATGCAAGATAAGTGCCTGCGGTCGGAACTACCGCCATTGTGCTCATGCCGAATGCAGCAACAGTTCCGCCCGAATAGGTCAGCGTGCAGCCACGGTCGCCTATGTCAAGCGCTCCGTTGCCGTTGTCCGCAGCGCCGAATATCTGAGTATATCCGCCCGAAATCGTCATATCTCCGTTGGAATCAACACCGTCACCGCCTGCATTGACATACCATTCACCGCCTGAAATATCAAGCTGGAAAGTGTAATTTGAAATATCGCTGTTTGCCGCATTCATGCCGTCATCGGAGGAGATGATGCTGCCTTTTCCTCCACGCAGGACGATGTTCGTACCCTCAAAGCCCTCATAAGACTTCGTTACATCTATATCGGGACCGCTGCCGTTCGCTTTGCCGATAGTGAGAGTGTTTTCCGCTTTGATACCGTCATTGCCTGCCGTGATAGTAAGGTCGCCGCCAAAAATATTCACCTCTTCTGCGTGAACTGCGTCATCAGATGCGTTAACGGTTATATTTCCTCCGTTTATCGTAACAGTGCCTTTGGATTCGGTATCGTCATCATCGGGTGAAGCCTTTATACCGTCATCAGAAGAAGTGACGTTCACGTTTCCGCCGTTTATGATAAGTTCGCCGTCAGCTGCAAGAGCGTTGTTTGCGCCTTTGACATTCAGCGTGAAAGTATCACTTGCGCTTTCGCCGACAGTCACAACAGAAGTCGCTGCGCCCTTTATGCCGTTCTTGCAGGAACTGCCGTCAACATTGAGCGTTCCGCTGCCTGTGAGAGTAACTGCCGAGCCGCTCTTGACTTTTATGCCTGCACCCTCAAAAGCATCTGCAACAGTTTCGTCTGTGGAATTCTCGTTAGCTGCGTTTTCCGAATCGGTAAGGGTGCTTGTGCCCTTTATTACGATCGTTGCTTCTGCGCCCTTGTTTACAGAAACAGGTGCGGTAGAAGAACTTGTCAGAGTAAGTGTGTCAAGGATAAGAACTACATCGGTCGTGCCTTTTTTAACGGTGATGCTTCCCTCAACACATTTGCCGCTGACAACATATGTACCCGAAGCATTGATAGTCAGATCTGTGCCGCTGATCTTGTAGCCCGTACCCGAATCATTTGAAGCGCTTATGCCGCTGTCGGAAAAAACAAAGGTATTGTCATAAACGCCGCTGTCGGTGTAGGCAAAAGCCTCAAAAGATACCATGCTGCACGCCATAGCGATAGCCGCCGCCGTTGCTGAAACTCTTCTCATTGAAAGTCCTGTTTTCATAATTGATACACTCCTGTCTATAATATTACGCAGTGTACATCAAAGCCTTTACGGTGTTATCTTCAAAAGTATTACCGTAAAATAAGCTTCTTTTCTTCCCTGCAATCATAGTATAGACTGCGAAACTTAAAATTAGTTTAAATTTAAGTGTTTTAACAAAAGTTTCAATTATTATTTACCTTTTTGTTTTTTTATAGTAAATATGCCGTCAGGTTCTAAAATAGGAGGGCATCGGACAACAACTAAACATTCTTACAAAAAATGCAGAGAGCCGCAAAACTCCCTGCATTTTTTCATCTGTGTTTGTACAGCACGAGTTCGGGTGCTTCGCCATCCTTTTCATAGGTGCAGACAAGAATGAAATCCATGCCGCCTATGACACCGAAATGCCGCTCACCGCCGAACTCGCATTCGAGCTGTGCCCCGAGATATGTTGCATCGGGGTCAAGAAACCTGACTTCTTTCCCGTTCGGCAGTCTGTACGGCAGATCAACATAGCTGCCCACAAGCGCCGTCAGTTTTTCGATTTTCGGCATACCTTCGATCTGTAAAGCGTTTATCTCATCAATGAGCGTCTGCTTGAACTGCTCGAACTGACCGCCGTCAGACAGCCGTTCATAATTTTTCCAGTAGTCGAGCCTCGGCAGAGTGCTGTTAAGATATGCCCTGACTTCCTGCTCGGTATGCTCGGCGCTCACCATATTTTTAACGCACACTTCGATAAGATCGTCCATACTGCTGTACATATAACAGCCGTCAGAATAGCACCATTTGCAGTAATCCTCGTTGAAAGAGCCGTCCTTTTCGTGGCTCATAAGGCTGTCGTCAAGCGGCATACCGCAGCACTGACAGATAAGCTTTCTCGGAGAACCCAGCAGTGTGTTTATCGAAACATCAAAAGTGTCCGAAAGCAGTTTGAGCGTTTCGGTGTTAGGAACAGTATCTCCCGTTTCCCAGCGGCTCACCGCCTGCCTTGTGACAAACACCTTGTTTGCAAGTTCTTCCTGTGACATACCGTGCTTTGTGCGAAGTTCAAGAATGATGTTCTTAGTCTCCATTTTTCTGCCCCCTTTTATTGATAAGTCCGCCTGAGCGGATACATTTATTCCTGTGTCTTTATTATATCACAGTCAATGTGTAAAGGTCAAGCAACTGTCAGTTGCGGATCACAGACGAAGAATAAGAACCTGTTATCAGACAAATATCCCGAAAGCAGACCTTGCCGGATAAATTGTGGTATACCATGGAATTGGATCGTCAGATAGCGGAACTGCAAAGCAAACACAAGGGCACTTCTGCCATGATATGACAGAAGTGCCTGATTTAATGCTTTTTTTATTGCGTCAGCAGTAAAGTCGGAGCTTTTAAAATCAGCTTTACTTTATAAGACCAACACCCCAGATAGTAAACTGTCCGTTTCCGCTGATAGAAACGTCAAGGTCGCCTGTGTTATCCTGATAGTAGCCGAGTTCTGCGTCAGGACCGCCCCATGTGTAAAGCTTATTGCCGTTTATCTTTGTTGTCTTGCCGTTGACGGTAACATTTATGCTGCCCATGCCCGAACTGTTAGCCTTGAATACGATGATAAGACCTTTGCCCTGTGTCCTGAAAGTCATCGGGCTGCCGCCGTTGAGCGTGTATGAATAGTTCAGACCCGAATTGCCGTAACCGCTGCCCGATGTCCATGAGCCTGCATTGAAGTTGTTCAGGTTCTTGGGGTCAACGTTCACGCAGCTTGCGTACTCTGCGCCATATACATAGCTTGAAGGCTGAGTATAGCTTGCGGAACGGTTCTCGCTCCTCATTGCCTGACGGACATAGTAACCCAGACAGTCGGCTATGAGCTGTCCGCCGTTCTTATGCGGATGATACTCGTCGGTGTAGTAATCATCTGTTCTGAGGAATCCGCTGTTGAACGCCTTTGTAAGAGCATCGTCCATGCTGATAACGGGTATGTCGAAGTTCCTGCCGATAGGATACATCTGCGACTGGCTCGAGAAGCCGCCCTTTGCACGGTTGATAAGGACACAAACAGCAGGCGCATTCGGCATATCAAGGAACTTCTTGATGCAGCTCTCAAAGCACTTCTTGTACAAAATATCCTCGTGGTCGTTTACGGAGAACTCAATGAAGATGATGTCAGGTTTCTGCTCGACTATCTGTTTCTCGCTGCGCACAAGTCCTACGACCGAAGAAGTACCCGAAAGACCTGCGTTTATCTCCCTGAAACTTCCCTTAGCAAATGTGTTTTTAAGGTAGTCTGAGAACGGTGTTGTATAGTTCCTGCCCTCAGTGATAGAGCCGCCGAGGTAAGCTACTGTCAGGGGCGAACCGTTCTCGGCAGCAGTGAGTTTCTGAGTAAGTCTGTATGTGTTGCCCATGTGCTTGATAGAACTCTTGTAGAAGTCGATATACTGTGCGGAAGCTGTCTCCTGATAGTTATCCCATTTTGTAGGGTCGCTTACAGGGGGAGCGACAGTTCCGCCGGGAACTTTGCCTTCGCCGCCTGTTTTAACAGCTGACTTTGTGCCCTCGGAAGCGACCATAACATCGTCAATATAGAATTCAAGGTCGCCTGCACCCGAAACAGTTTCAACATAAAGCACCATGTCACCTGCGTTATCGGGAATGGTGAAAGATGTGTTCTCGATCTTTGTCCATACGCCGCTCTCGCAGGAAACAGAAGCGATATGCGTGTAAACAGCGGTCGTGCCGTTGCTGCCGCCCTGCTGGAGAGAGATCTGGATGTCAGCCGCACTGCCCGATGTTTGAAGAGCCGCAAGGCTGATGCTGTAAGTCTGACCCGCCTTGAACTCTGAGCCGAGGTTGAAGGCTGCACCGTTCCAGTCGGAAGTTCTGCCCGAAACGAACAGAGACTTGCCCGACTTTCCGTAGTAAGCCGTGTCGGAAGCAGTAACAGTTGCAGGACCTCTGCCTGTCCAGTTGTCTGCGCCCGAATCAAAATCAAAATTCAGGATAGAATTTGGGCTGGGATCGGTCTGAGGATCTTCTTGCAGACTGTTGGTAAGCCCTAGAACGTGATCCTGTATGGTGTTCATATCATCGATAGTAACGCCATCGCCGACATTAAAGACATCTGCATTGTAACGTCCCTGTGCGGTGAGGGTGTATTTAGCAGGGTTTTGCAGCGACTGTCTGATGAGGATAACATCGCTTATGTCAACTGTGCCGTCAACATTCGCATCGCCTGACAGAGTAACATTTGCCTTTGGCTGAGGGGTGTTTTTCTGCTGTGAAGAGCTTGTACCCTTGAAAGCATATCTCATGAATGTATAGAGATGCGGCTTTACAGAGTTAGCGTCATGTCCGCCGCCGGGTATCGACTGGTAAACGTGTTCGACTCCGTTTCTTGTGAGGATATCGCTGTATTTCTTTGGGTGATCCTGAACAACGCCGTCATTAGTACCGCCTGTTATCATGAAAACAGCAGGCTCGGGGGCAATGTCTCTGAACCTCATTTCGCTTTCCTGCATACAGCCGGGATGTGTCATGTAAAAATCCGAAGTAGGTGTGATACCCGGTGCAGGGCAGGCACCGCCCACATATCCGAACACATCGGGACGCATAAGTCCGCAGTAGATCGCCTCACGTCCGCCCATTGAAAAGCCTGTGACAGCGGTATTTTCTCTGCCCTCTTTTACGGAATAGTTCTCCTTGATGAACGGGAGAAGGCTGTCTGTAACATCATAGACGAAGTTATCGTACTGCGAGGTGGTCTGCTGGTCAAAACCGCTCGGACCGTCCATAGTCTTGCTGGTGAACATATTTGGAGTAACCACAATGAACTCCTCAGCCTGACCGCTTGTCATAAGACCTGTCATCAGCTCCTGAACGCCCATGCCGCTTACCATGTCGTTCTCGCTTCCCATGATACCGTGGAGAATGAACATTACGGGATATTTCCTGTTCGGATCATAGTTCGGAGGCAGGATAACGTTGCACTTTTTCTGCTTGCCTGTGTATTTGCAGTAATAAGTCCTGTTTTCCACCTTGCACCGGCTTGACTTTTCAGCGCCGTCAGGCACTTTTGTAGGCATATCGTTCTTGATCTCAGCGTTTAGACCCGACTGAGCGTTGCCGCCGCTGCCTGCGTCCGAGCCGATATTTTCGTTTCCCGTAGTCTCGAAACCGCCTGCAAAGCCGCTCCAGTCCTGATCACTGCCGTTTCCCCAGCCGTTGTTACCTTCCGCATAGGTCGTGAGAGGTAATGCCGCTGAGATCATCAGCAAGGATACGGTCGCACTGAGTATCTTCTTCATTTTTGAAAGTTTCATTTTGATCACTCCTTATTATATAGCAATCCAAGAAAATACCAACACAAATCTTTCGGATAAAATTCCACATTGCTGCGTCAAACTCCCTTGCAGGGCGACAGCCCAACTGCGGTCGTTTTCCTTGCACTGTGAAATTTTCTCTCGAAATCTTTATGCTGCTATTTTCTTGTATTGCTATAATTGCAGTCATAAATAACTTTACGTAATAGTATTCAGAACAGTTCTTCCGATTCAGACCGAAAATAAACATTGTTACAAACGTTCTGCAAAAACTGTCATTATACCTAATATATGAATGCAACTGTCAAATATCTTTAATGTAAATATACAATAAATAATACTAAAAGTCAACAAGGTAATTTCAATACCGCAATCTTTGAGTGACGATTCGCAATAATCGGTCAAATCTTTTACAATATAATGTTATATCTATGAGCTTTTTTTAATTATTTACAACCCACTGAACAAAAAACAAAGATCTGTCTAAAACAGCACACTATTATCACAGAAAAATCTAACCGGCAATACAGAGCCGTTGCTGCTCTGCAAGATAAGAACCTGTCTTCACAAGACTCTGTACAGAGATAAGAAATCGAAATAAGAAATAAGAGATAAGAAATAAGAAAGAACTGACGTGAACCG
>CAMVRM010000017.1 GCA_947169885.1 uncultured Ruminococcus sp. | reverse complement strand
TTTGTCGTCTGTTTCTCGAACTATAACTAACATGAACCCAATTATAGCCATACTCATCAATGAGTTGGTCGTAGTGAAGACCGAGCTTCACTATCAAGTCAAACAGACGTTTGTTGTCTGCCGGTTTGTCGCTCACAGTGCGTATGTCTGCCGCCTGACCGAGCGTGTGTTGACTTGTCTTCACACCGCCGACAGCAGCGTTGAGCCGAACGCATCTGTAACCGCTCGTGACAATAATCGGTGCGCCCCACGCTTCACGCAATGGGTCGAGTATGTTGTCAACGAGCGCAGTCAAATTTGCAATGACAGTAGCAGACGGTGTGTTGTCAATCTTTCGTCTGCTCGCTGTCGCTGATTTCGTCAGTTCGGAAATTGTAAAGTACTTCATTTCTCTTTTTCCTTGTTCTTGTCTTTAAGCTCATCAAGCTCGACATCAAAGTGTCGCTCTGTCTTGTCTATCATAATGCGCTGAAGTATCTTCCAAAAGCGGCTCTCGTTCTCATCACGACACGAACTCTCGTTTTCAAGCACTGACCAAAACTGCTCGAAACAGATAACACCGGTGATGATGTAAGACAGCGGTATTTTGACGTGAACGCAGACGTATTTCTCGCATAGAAAAGCGAGCAGAATGAGTGCGAGACGTTTCGGGATTGTCTCTCGCACGACCTTGCCGAACAAGTATGAGCTGAACTTGCTCTTTCGCTCTTTGACTTGCTCCGGGTGCGCCGCTCGCACTCGCTTGTCGAGCTGAAATGCTGTAACTGCGTCGTACACGACAAACAATATCATCACAATGATGAGTGGGAATGTTGGCTCGAACTCATCGACGAGCCAACCAACTGCGCCGCCGATAGCCAACCAAATAGCTTTACAGATGTTTGATACTTCTTGCATAATGTACTTCTTTTTGTTGCAAAGATAGGTGTTTTTGGTACTTGTCAAGCACTAAAACTTTCGTGTCTTATCAACAATCAAGCTAAATTGTGCCATGTGTCTTGACTTGATGTCTTGTAACGTATGCCGTTTGCGCCGACTTCAAACTCACGACCGCCGTTGTTAACACTGAAAGTCATGCCGGTAGTCGCATCATTGAGAGCAAGCACATAGTTATCTCGACGTGAGCCGATGACAAAGCCGTTAGCAAAGAAGCGACTGATGTAGAACTGCGTGTTGTAGTGAGCTGCGAGATTGCTCCAATCAAGAGCCATATAATCGCCGTTCTGCAAGTAGTTGACGAATAGTCGCCAATGCACCCACAGCTTGTGATAGCCTGCTGCGACGTTGACTTTCTTGCTCACCGCCTTACTGCGAGAGCCGGTCTCTACTTCTTCTTCAGTCGCATTGATTGTGAGATAGCAATAGTCGATGAGTTGACGCTGCACGAGCTGTGTGCAAGCGGCATCGCTATATGTGTCAAGATACAAGTCAAGTTGAGCTTCATTGTAGCCTTCGCCCTTGTGGTCTTCGTTAGTATAACCCCAACAGTGCAATGAGCCGCCGATGTCGATGATTGCCGGTGTCGTGGTTTGTAGCACATCGCTCACATCAACAGTACCACCGCTAACGTCACCGTGTTCTTCTGCGTGATAGTCCCACTCGTGGCTCTGTGTCGCCGCAATCATTGTCGCATCGCCCGACACATCACCGAACAGCTCGTTGATGCTGCTGAAGCTGTTGCCCTCAAAGACGGTCACAAGCACGTTGTTCTCATCGTAGATATACACTGACTTGTCATCGGGATTGATGACAACTCGCTTGCCGTCTGCATCGCCGGCAAGCACACGAGCTACTTCAAGCAGTTGAGCATTGATGAGTTCTGTCTTGATATAGCCGCCGTCGATGAGTGTCGTGTACTCGTTGCTGCCGTTGAGAAACTTGATGATGCCGCCAATCTCGCCTTTAGCCAAGTCGAAGTATGTTTTGCCGTCTTCAGAGACGATGCGCTGTGTAGTCACACGACCGGGCAATATCTCTGTAAAGCCGTGCATTGTCGCAAACGAGCGTTCATCGTCATACTCGCTGTTCAAGATGCCAACGAGCAGATGATAGTAACCTGCGACTGCTTGCATAGCGATTGCGGTTGTCGAGAGAACGAACTCACCAACTGCTGTCGTGTCTTCACGAGCGACTTTCGCATAGAGATAGTATGCTTGCTCTGCTGTGTCGAGAGCCGGTGACGTGTACGAGCGCATTTGCCAAATCTTGTACTCTGACAGAGCGTGAGACGATGACATAGACACATCGAGCGTCATGTGCTGCAAGAACGTAGCTGCGCACGTCAAGACTTTCGTCTGCTGATTATAGTTTACTACGTTGTTAACGATAGTATCATTGTCACGAGCTGTGATGAAGCGGAATTGCAGACTTTCGTCGCCGATGAGTAGAGCCATTGTCTGCACAGTTATAGGGTTCACGCTGTTAGCATAGCCGAGCAGCGAGTTTTCGAGCATCGACATCGTTTCTTGTGCGTCTCGAAATCTGCGCTTTGTGTACTGCACAAGCTGTTGCTTCGTATCGTCAATCACGACTTCGAGACCTTCGAGATTGCGCATCGTAGAGCTGAAACCGCCGCCCTGCGTAGAGTTAGAGATTTCGAGAGTGATGCTGTACGGTGCCGTGAGAAACTCTTTGATGCCGACGATGCGAATAAGCACACCGTCGGGCGCAAACTGCGTGTCAGAGAACTCGACATAGCCGCCGACTTTGAGCTTGCCACCGATAGAGAGCCAATTGTCTCTCGCCCATTTCGATTGCAGCGTGCCGCTGAACGTGAACTCTTGGTCTTCGTGGTCATAGAGATAACGCACAGCTTCACGCATCATGTCCCACGATGCACCGCTCTTGCTTTGATTGTCGCAGATGTACGCATCGGGCAGCATACAGCCAAAGATTGCGTAAGTGTCACCGACAGCCGGTGCGAATGTCGAGCTTGGCATTTCGACATCATCAAACGTGTCAGGCACGAGACGGAAGCGTCGCTCGCTGTGCTTGTACTGTATCTCAAACTCACGACCTGCGAGCATACCGCTCTGAAAGATGAGCGTCATGCTCTCATCGCCGATGATGTAGTCATTGAAGTTGAGAGCAGCAGGTATCGTGTTGTCGATGATGTCATAGAAGTGCTTGCTTTCGTTGATGACTTCAACCGACGTGACTGTGCCGACACGAGACGGATAGATTTCCGAGCAATCAAGACTTTCCTCATACTGTGTAGTGCGAGTGTTCCCGACACGATGCACAGAGTAGCCGTCTTCGTCACTCGCAAAGATTTTCGCTTTCGTAGCGTCGTAGCCTTGCTCATCGTCGAAATATGTGCCGTCAAAGCCTAACGTCTGATTTTTCGGCAGTAGCAGCTCTTTTGCGCCGTACTTCGAGCGGTCGATGTTTCTGTCACCGCCCTGCACGAACAAGACATCAATCGGCGGCTTGTCGTTGACGGCAGTACGACCGACGCCAGGAACGAAGCCGTTGCCACGACCGTAAGATAGCTCAATCGGGTTGTCTTTGTTGTACTCGACTTTCTTGAACGATAGCGTGTAGTTGTCGATTTCCCACTCTGTCTCGAATGTCTCTGCCACCTGCGACACCGCTTCTGCGATTGTCGTGTGACTGAACTCGACGGTCTTTTCAGTGCTTTCGAGACACGAGCCGACAGACCACAGTTGCGCACCTGCACGAGCATTGAGATTGTTGACTATCTCTTCGGCGAACTCATGCGGTCTCGCACACATAGACCACTTCAGACGGCGGTCAACAGTGTTGCGCAGAATGTAGTGCGATAGCAGCTCTTGGTCTGTGCATAGTGTCAGTGTGTACTCGATATTGCGCTCACCCTGCTTCTTGAAAGTCGCAGCAGTCCACATCGTGTAACGCACACCCTTGTACTCGCACCATGCGCCGACGGGTATGTCAACGTAGCTCGTGAGCGAGAATTTCAACACGAGCTGCGGCTTGTCTTGCAGCTTTCGGTACAGATACGACGTGTCGCTCTCTTGCACCGAAAGTGTAGTACCATTGAAGTTTAGAGTAATCATTTGTAGTTGAAATAAAATCTGCCAAAAATTCTGATGCTTACATAGTAGAGCAGTGCGATGAGCGTGAACCATGCGAGCGTGAACGGTTTTCGGCTGCAAGTGCTTGACACACGCTGCATATTGTTGAACAAGTCGATGTCTGCTTCTTTGCGCTCTGCACGACCGCCCCCTCTCTCGTAAGCGTCATCGTGTATGACACACGGCACATAGTATCTCTGTGCGTATGGTGGCTTGATGTACCGCAATATGCCACGCTCG
Organism: uncultured Ruminococcus sp.; assembly: GCA_947169885.1. Lineage (GTDB taxonomy): Bacteria > Bacillota > Clostridia > Oscillospirales > Ruminococcaceae > YE71. Next base: position 51,091 of record CAMVRM010000017.1, on the reverse strand, counting down.
CAGCCGCAACCGTTACTCATCGCAGTTGAACACAGTGTAGTCAACGCTGTCTTTTTGCTCCCAACCGTTGGCAAGCGCAGTCGTGATGAACGACACGGCACGAGTGTAGAAGTCGCTGAAAGCGTTGAGAGACGTGAATGTGTGATACACCGGCTCGCCGTCGCTGTCTTCGCCGAGCTTGAACTTGATAGGCAAGATTGCGCCCTCTGTCTGCACAGCGAGGTCGTAAGCAGCCTTGAAGTTGATTTGGTTCTCTTGCGAGAGATACACCGGCTTGCCGTTCCACGAGAAGCCGTTGATGATAGTCGCATCTGTCATCGAGTTGATGAGAGCGTTGATGTCGCTTTTCATCTCTGCGAGCGTCGGCTTGTGGTCGTAGTACTTGCGCCAACGATAAGAGCCGTCATCGTCGCTGTATAGACCGAACACGACAAAGTACTTGTTGCTGCGCAGCTTGACAAGTGCGTCTTCACGCTCTTCTGCGCCGTACACTTTGAAAAAATCTGATGTAATCATGTGAAAATGTATTTGTATTTGTTACCGTCAAAACATTCGCTTCTGATGATTGTCTCGAAAGGAAATGCGCCTTTCTCTGCTATTTGGTCGAGTATCGACTTCATCTCTTCTGATGCTGTGAAGAACTTGCCGTACTCGTGGGTGTCCGGGTAGCGAAACTGCACGACATATCGGTCTGTGCCGTGCGCCGTCTTGATGTCTCGCTCATAGTCATGTATCTCGATGCGACTGTTGACGATTGAGCCGAGCCGCACAGTTTTACCGAGAAATCGTTTCTTTCCGTCAGGCGGTGTGTAAGTTACACCGAGTTCGCTAAACTTGTTCATTTCTTTTCTTGTTAGTAATGTCTTCATTAAATTACGGCAGTTGCCATGTTTCGCAAGTCCATAGAACGAGCCTATGATTTCAACTCTGCGCTTGCGTGACTTCACTCGCTTCAGCTTGCGTGCGAATGCTTTCTTGACACGCTTGCGCAGTCGTGAGTGTGTCGGTGTGATGACAAAACCGAGAAAGTCAATGCCCTGCTCAATCGGGAATACGCTCTCGCTATCTTTGACATACAACTCGCAGCGTGCTGCGCACTCATGCACGATGTCACGAATGCGCCACAGAGTACGCTTGTCACCTGCGAGAATAACACCGTCATCGCAATAGCGATAATAGTAGCGCACTGCGAAGCGGTCTTTCAAGTAGTGGTCAAGATACGTTGAGAGCAACAGATTGCCGAGACCTTGCGAAGAGCGCATTCCCATTGATATGCCGCTGTCGAGCAGCGACACGAAGTCATCAAGCAGCTTGATTAGTCGTTTGTCTTTGAACACACGTCGCACACAATACTTGATGTAATCTTGCTTGACACTCTCGTAGAACTTGCGAATGTCGAACTTATAGACATAGCGTGTGCCGATTGGGTCGTTAGCTATGTCTCGCTCGATGTAGTGCTTCAAGTCGTGCAGTCCACGACCTTTGATTGATGCGCCGGTAGTACGAATGAAGCGTTGTTTCAGATGACGGTCAACGACCGACATCACGGCATTGATAGCAATGCGAGCCGACATCGGGAAGACTTGTATGTTGCGCCACTTTGCGCCCTCATACACGAGCTTCGGGTGAAAGCGCATATACTTCGACAAGTCAGCCGCTATGATGCGCTCTCGCAGCTTGTCAAGAAACTCTCGACGATGTGCGAGCAGCCACTTGCCCTCTCTCAATCGCTTGCGGTGATTACCACGCAGCACAGTATCGAAAGAGTTGTCGAGGTTGCTCTGCTCAATGATTTCTTCTATGACGTAGCCGATGCGTTTCATTGTTATTATGCCTTCAGTTCCTCGCAGCCGAGATGTTCGAGAGTTAACCTACCAATCTCTCTGCGTGTTCGTGATTTTTCAGTTTTCAAAACATTCAAGTTTTGTCAACATTTGAATGTTTCGCTGTTACTGCGGCTCGTGTCTCTCGCCCTCTGCTGTGCGCATCTCGTGCGCTGTGCCGTAGAGACGATTTGTGATGCTTTGACTGTTTGCGAGCCGAGAGCCGTTGTTGCCGTTCGAGTTCGACGATGCGTTGTTCGCATTCGCATAGGCGAGACCGCCGTTCGCATTCGAGTTGTTGTTGGCACGACCGACCACACGACCTTTGAGACACTCTACCGTGATAGAGAGCGAGCAGCGGCGAAAAATCGCCGCTCTCGCTCTGACGCTTTCCGCTTATTCGTTCAGCTCGATTTCGCCTCTGAAGGCGAGCCGAGAGCCGTAGCTGCCGCCCGAGACCGACGATGCGTTGTACGCACTCGCAAAGGCGAGACCGCCGCCCGCATACGAGTTGTAGTTGGCACGACCGACCACACGACCACTTGTTGTTGCATACGTCTGTTGGTCTGCGTAGTAAGTAGCATAATTGCTGTCACTATAAGACTTCGACGCAATGATGTCACAGAAACGACCATGACGCACACGAGCAATCTCTGCACCGGTGAAGTTGACACCTTGCACGACACGCTCTGTCCCGGTTAGGGGATTGTAGATGTGCCACTTGTGATTGACTGTGTACGAGCCTTGCTCGCAGTGAGCGAGTAAGAAGTCATTGTATGATGACACGTTGACTGCGATGTTGTCCATCCACTCGTAAGTGCAACCCATGAAGTTCTCAAAGCCGAGAACCTTGTTGCCGTTGTTAGAGTTGCCACGCACACTGTTAGCGTTGCCGAGACTGTCTTTGCCGCCGGTGTTGCCGCCTGCACCTTGCCCGAAGCCGCACAAGTCTTGTGCGTCACGAGAGCCGGTGTAGCAGTAGAACAAGATAGCGACAAATTTGCTCATCTCGTAGTCGATGAGCTGATAGCCTGCGCCACGACGCATTGCGAGGTTCATAAAGTCCTTGCAAGTGTAGTTGATAGTCGTTGACGGTGTGTTAGTTGGTCTGCCGTTTGCGTCGTAAGTCCAATTCGTGTTAGTGCGAGACGTGCCGTTGCCGACCTTGACTGCGACACCCGACAGAGAACGCAGATTAGTTTGACCGTCAATCGACGCTTCGTAAACACCGCAGAGCCACTCTTCGTTAAGCACCCAATCGGGTTCGATAGCTTCAATCTCGCTGCTATCAACCGCAATGAGTTCGTCTGCTGCGCTTGATGTCGGCGCAGTGAAGACGATTGAGACAGCACCGACCGGCACGTCACAGAAGACGTAATCGCCCACTTGCATATCGCTCGCTGACACGTCCATATTGAAGATGCCGATAATGATGCCCTGCTCGTTCAAGAAGACTGCACCATTCTCGCCGCTGTTGACAGCAGGGAAGCGCACTTGCTTCATACCGGCGAGATTGTCGTAGCGATAAGCCGAGAATGTTGTCTCGCTGCCGAGAACACCTGCGCTGTCTATCGTAGAGACACCGATAGTCACAGCTTGCGTCTTGACTGCTGTATCTGCATACGATGTCAGCGTTGAGAGTGTTGCACGGCGCACGACGTGAGCAGTAGAGAGCGGCTCATCGTGCTGCGAACTCCAAAAGATGTACTTCTTTTGCGTCTTGAAGTCATTGACACCCTTGTACCAACAACGTGGCGCACGCATCATAACGTCTTTCTTTGAGCCGCCCTGGTCTGTGTAGTCGAACATCTCGCTCTCACCTTTGAGATACTTGTAGTCCTCTTCGCTTACCGGCACACACTCGAACTTGCCGGTCGTTGTGTTGAGCTTGCCAAAGACCGGGATAAGACCTGCACGAATGCGCAGTATGTGACCGCTTGGCTCATAGTCTTCACCGCTCGTGCCGTTGTCGAGATTAGTCATGTTCATTGGGTCAGCGATAGTGTCGTTGAACATCACTCCCGTAAACTGCGCATTGTGAATTGTCAGTTCGGGGTAGTAGTTTTGCAGTGCGCTCAACTCATTATCTTCGACAAGTTCAGTGAGCAACCATGTGCCACGCAAGCCGTCACAAGCGTTGTCAAGCTCTGTGCCGATGCCCTTGACACCGTTCTCCATGAGCGTCTGCAAGATTTCAACAGATGCTGTCATGTCGATGCCGGTGACGAATACTTCGCTACCATTGCCGAGACCACCGGCTGCGACGATGTTAGTGAGCAATGTCGCTGTGTTGATGTTCTTGCAGCCGAAAAGTGTGAGACTTGCGATGTTCGACAAGCCGTCAATCGTGAGACCGCCATTCGGGTAGGCGAGATTTGGCAGATTGCCGAACGAGATGCTTGTCATCGTCGCCGGTAACGTGAGCGTTGAGATAGGCGATGTCTCTGCGAGCGTGAGCGTGCGCAGACGTGAGCGAGAACCGCTTGCGAGAATGCTCTGCAATCGTGGGCAATACTGTGCATTGACGCTCGTAATTGTCGTGTTGCGAATGTCAAGCTCTGTCAAGAACGGAAGCTGACCGAGATTGAGAGCCGACAGCTCATCACCGTTGTTGGTCGCCGGTGTGTAGTTATCACCGCCGATGTAGAGCTTCTGCAACAAGATTGCTTCAGAAATATTCCAACCCTGCGACTTCGGCGTAGCGTTGCGAATGTTCAGCTCACTGATGCGGTCAGCACCATAGATGTAGAGCATCGTGCCGCTACCGGTGTTCGTCTCATACGAGCGCAGCGTGTATGTGTCACCGGCTGCTAACCGCACGCTGTCTTTGATAGTACCGTCAGCCGAGAGTGCGAAATAGCCGTCTTTCGCCGCCTTGATTGTGACAGTGATGTTCGTGCCGACAGCACGGAATTGCGCTGCTTTCGTCAAGATGTCACCGCACTGATAGAAGCCGTCACGATACAAGAAGCGTGTCTTCACATACTCTTGCAGTCGCTGAATTGAGAGACCGTGCAGCGCATAGAAGTAATTGCTTTGCGCTGTCGAGCGTGTGATGTACTTGCGCATACCGTCAAATGATGACACGAGCTTCGGCCACTTTGATAAGCGGTCTTTAATCCAATATTTCTCGATGCCTTCAGGCGAGAATGGGCGCAGATTGTCGCCTAATCTAAACGAGCGCATAACGGCTGCGATGCGTGCTACTGTCGTTGTCTTCGTCACATCGCTCGTGTCGCTGTCGCTCGTGTAGTCAACGAGCCACAGATAGTCACTATTAGCGAGCTGCGTGAATAGCACGCTGTCGTGTCCTTGATAGTAGCCGTGGGGGTCGTTGTTCGGGTCAAGCTCTGCCGGAATAGTCAGACCGCAGTCGTTGTCAGAGCCGAGAATAGTATCACCGTCATACAAGTGATTGAGATACATTCTGCACTGCAAGTCTGTGTCAAGATAGAAGCCGACCATCATATTTTTACTGCGTTGGTCAACAGCTGCGATGTAGTCAGTGAAGACGTGATAGCAAATCATCGAATAGACATTTGCCACCTTGTGCAGCTCACGCTTGAATTTGAGCAGACGGTTAGCTTTCGTGCCGGGTACTTCTACACCGTCAATCGTGATTGTTGTCGGCGCATTCGTGCCGCCGGGGTACTTCTCGACGATTGACGTTGTGCCGTCTTCGTTCTCAATCTCTATCGTCTCGCTGTTGTGAGCAGCGTCTTCTGTGAGATGCTGATTGCAGAACTGACACCACTTCAACCACTCATAGAGACGATACGGCACTTTGCGACCGTCTTCGTAAGCGGCATTCAGCGCATCGTCATCGGGATAGCGGCTCTCGAAATGTGTGAGCCAAATCGGTTTGCCGTCTGCACCGGGTTTGAGCATATCGTCAACACTGTTGACACCTTGAAACCAATCGAGACCGCTATAAGTGCGCAGCTCGTAGTTCTCAACCCAATTCACGACATCGCCCGTGATGCGCCACACACCATTCGTGCAGGTCACAGTGCCGGTTGTCTCTTGCCATGCGCTGTTGTTGTCTGCACGGCGGAACACACGATGCTCTGCGCCACAGAACTCCGAAAGTACCACAACATTGAAGTTGCCTTTCGATGCGTCTTTCTCATCAATCGGGAACTCCCACGTCGATGTGTCTTGTTGTGCGTAGAAGTCTGCGAGCGACTGATTGCGAGCTGCTATAAGCTCGTAGAAGTCGCCGTAGTTGAGTGCGCCGTCATTGTAGCCGTCAACATTCTCGAAGCCGAAGACCGCTGCATCGCCTTTGTCCTGGTTCCAATTACCCTTTGCATGAAAGTAGCCTTGCAGATACGATGTTGCGTCTGCGCAGTACTTGTCAGTGCGGAAGAATGCGACCGGAATGCTGTCGATAGACGTGTTGAGCGTGTACGGCGGTGTGCCGTTGTTCTTCGCTATGTAAGCGTTCTGCGCCGGTGTACGATAGTTAGAGCCAAGCTCACGCTGCAAGTCGTTGAACAAGTTGGTTGATGCGCCGTTGTTAGCACCGCCACTCTCGCTGTAATCTACTTTCACCGTGATGATGTTTGTCGGCACAGATGTATCAAGAATTTGTACTTTGTGCTTTGCAGCGTTGCGAGCGCACTCATCATATAGCGCACCGTCATAGCCGAGAGCGACACACTCTTCACGAGTGCGCAGCAGCGAGAGTGTCGCTTTCTTGAACTTCATCTTGATGTTCTTGATTGGTCGCCACGACGATGTTGTACCTTGATTTGATACAACCGCAGCTATCGCTTTGAAGTCTTGATATGGGCGGTCGGGGAAGAATGCGTACACGTCAAGTGTCGCAGTTGTCTTCTTGTCGCCGTCAAGCGTTTCAAGATATTCGGGATAGTTGCTGTCGATGTTCGACGTGTCAGCGTTCTTGCACAGCACGAAGTATGGCATTTTCTCGTTGTAGAGAGCCGTGCGCTGCGGTCTGTTGCCGACAACACCCTCTGCGCTCTGCGATGCGAACACGTCGTTAAACGTGTACTCTGCAATCATCGTGTCGGTGTCAGTCAGCATAAGCAGATAGTTGTAGAACGACTGCTCGAATGCGTAGAATGTCTCCCACGCTTTGATGTCGTAGAGATACAAGTCAGCTTGCGAGCCATCAAACGTGATTTTCGTTGCGTGACGTGTGAGTGTGCCGCTGTCGTAGTAGCACGCACCTATAAGCTCGCCGTCGAAGTAGATTTTCGCAATGCCGATACCGCTGTATGGCGCAGTTGAGCGACTGCCGGTTGACGGCTCGATGACGATAGCGACATCTGTAATCGCATCTTCTTTGAGAGCTGCGTCAATCGTGTGAGCGACAGTCTGCTCGTTGTCAAACGTGAGAACGACTTTCTTGCCGGTGACGTAGAAACCTTTGCCGCCGCTGATACACGACATCAACACAGCATCATCGTTAGCGATGTGCTTTGTGCGAATGCGGAACTGAATGGCCATACCATTTGTCTCGATAGCTGCGACATTGAACGGCGCATAGTCAAGCGTGCCGGTGACGTTCTCTGCGATGCGCAGAGCCATAATGCCGGTGTCGCCCTCTGTGTTGTACTGCGCAGTGCCGAAGCTGTCACGCACGAAGCCGGTTGTGCGCCATGTGCAGCCGTTGAGCGTGAGAACGTGTCCGTTGCTCTCAATCGTCTTGTCGGCATCGTCGTTGCTGCGTGACGCAAAGTCAATGTCAACTTCTTGCATATCGGTGAATGCCGAGATGCGCAGCAGCGTGTCGTTAATCTCAAAGGTTGCTGTCTGCGACACGATAGATGAATTGCGAGCGAACAGCTCTATCGTGATAGTGTTTTCGCTGTCGTAGTCAGTCACACGTTGCGTGTAAGTGTATGTTGTGCCACGCTGCGCAGCAGCTGTGCGCTTGACTGTCTCGACGTTGTTCTTCAGCTCAACAATCTCGACATTCATACTCGTTGCTGTCGGGTTGTAAGCGGCGAAGTCGAGCGATATAGTCTCGTACTGCTTCACGTTGGCGGTCGCAGCGTCCGAGAGCCAACGAGTGACGATAATAGGTGTCGTGTCGTTGACATCGACGCACATAACAGACGTGTGCAGATAGTTGCCGACAACACCTGATGCGACATCTACACCGTGAATGCGCAGCGCATACGAGCCGTGCGTGAGCGCATAGCCGAGACAGTTAGTCGGGTTGATTGCGACGCTGTGCGAGCTTGTGTCAGTCACGATAGCTTCAGCGAGCGTGCGCCATGCGCCGTCAATGTAGATTTCAGTGATGCAGCGAATGCCCTGCGGTGATGCGTTGTTCGGGAAGCTATACATCGGCAATGAGCGACTTGATGCGCCACCGACATAGAGAACCGTTGATGCGCTGTAAGCAAGCGTCTGCTCGCTGCGAATAGTCACGTCAACAGCTACAACAGTCACATTGCGTGATGCGCTGTGGTCGGTGTTGTCGTATGCGATGAGACGGAAACGACGTGACGCAGCTTGCGTGAAATATGACGCAAGATTGAAGTCGTAGTAGCCGGTCGATGCGTTGTAATACGTCTGCAAATTGGTGTACGTTTCGAGCAGTTGATTAGTGTCTCTGTCGTACAGTTCAACACTCTCGATGTCGTTCACGATGTCCGCTTGACCGCTGCGCTTTGTCACAGATGAGATGCGAGCAGAGAGTATGACATCGCCACCGGCTTTTGTGTAGGTGTTGTTCGCTTCGATAGTAACGATTGTGCCGCCGCTGTCACCGCTCCCGGTGCCGACAGCAAACTGATGCTCATCGCCGATTACATCGCTATTGCGACCGATGAGAGCGACTTTGACAATGCCCTCTTCGCTCGTGTCGATGCGCAAGTCAGACGGAATGTGCGTGTAAGCACCGCCGGTTGAGAATGCGTCTTTGCCGTCTTCTTCCGGCTCGTCGCTCGTTTCGACTGATGAGCCACCGCCGGCGATGTCTCGCCACAGCTCCGGGTGCGAGTAGAAGTCGCCGATGACTTCACCGACAAACTGCTTGACTTCCCACACGAATTGACCGTCAACTTTGTTGCGATAAGTGATGATGAGACCGAGCTTTGCGTAGGTGATGCCGCTCGTTGTCTCGTGCGACTGCAATGCTGCGAGCGCAGACGTTAGCGTGTAGTGGTCTGTGATTGTCGGCTCGCCGCACTTTGAGTTGATGTTGATGACGCTCTCATCACCTGCGCTCATGCCGGCGAGGTCGAGCCAATTAGCTTCGTTCTTGAAGTTGCTTTCGGTCGTGTTTGCGCCGATGTACTGATACGTCTTCCACGAGCCTTCAGCGATAGAGAACGTGATTTGAATACCTACGAGCGTGTAGCCACGACGATAAGCGACGTTGATTGCTTGTGCGAGCGTGTAGTAGCCTTGTTCGAGCGGCTCGCTCACAGTGACGTTGAAGCAGTTGCCAACGATAGCAGAACCGCCGGCTTCATGCCAATTAGCGGTGTCAGTCCATGTGCCGCCGTCATACTGATATTGTTTCCAACCTTTCGACGTGAGCAGCGAGAAAACTGCGCCACTCTTGCGAATGTCGGTGTATGCGTCACCGCTCGTAAGCTCTGCGAATGACGCAAGCTCAATCACGCTGTCACGACCGAGAAGCGCATTGCCGTTGAAGAACAGACGCACGCTCTTTAAGCTCGTGACATCGCCCTGCAACTTTGTGATGTCGCTCTGCATAGCTGCGATGTCTGCGCTGCTGTCTTTGCCGATTGCGGTGAGTGCGCTCTCGCTGCTCTTGTAGTAGTAGATGACATTCGTCGATGTGCAAGTGAAGATTTTGTTCGAGAGCGGCACGAGATTGCTGTCAGCGAACAAATAACGGTCTTCCCAATCGTTGTAGAATGTGTAAAGTGTCGAGAACTCGCTCAATGCGATTGCTTGTTGCACTTGTGCGTCTGTCAGTCGTGACGCAGCTTCACCAACCGCCGGTGCTTGAAGCAAGCCGCTGTCGTTCTGCACGAGCGCAGAGTAGAGAACATCTGTGCGCACACCGATGACGAACTGCTGTGTCTGCGTGACGAAGAACACTTGTGCGTTGCTGTCAGTTGACTTTGCGCTGCTCTTTTCGCTGCGAATGGTCGCCGTGTCGAGAATGCCGGCAAACTCCAACACATCGTCATACTGCGGTGTGTCGGGCAACTGCGACTGCGGCACTTTGCCCTCTGTGTCGAGTGATGCGATACCGCTCGCTTGACCTTTCGTCGTAGCGAGTGCGGCAACAGCATCGAGAGCTTCTTGCGCTTTGTCATCTGCATCGCCTGCATCTTCAAGTGCTTGCTGCGCTTTCTGTGCAGCAGTGTTCGCAGTCTGTCGCACACTTTCGAGCGCAGTTGGCTCTGTCGCTTGCAACACTTGCTTCAACGGCACTTTCACACTCTCGTTCTGTGCAGTCGTACCGAGTACGACAAGACCGTCAATGTCGGTGCTTGACGGTAGCTCTGATACACGTTTTTTCAAATCTGCCATAGTGTAAAGTGTTGTTAACTGTTAGAATATATTTTGTACTCGTCTTCTGTGATGAGATACTCGCCGTCTTCTGTGACGATGAGCATAATGCCACGCTTCGGGCGAATGCGTATGCGAGTGTAATCGCTCTCTGTACTGTCTTCTGTGACGACCCAATCATAGTCTTCAGTTGCGAGCAGCATATATTGCCCGACGGGTCGCCACGATGTGAACGTGAGCGTGACAGAGAACTCGCACCACACATGATTGTTGTGCAATATCTCAAACTTTGACACGCTGCTCGACTTGTAGAAGCAATCGTACTCGTTGCCGAGAGCGTCAAAGTAGAACGTGCGTTCATCTGCTTGCAGCAGTACGGCAAACAGAGCGTCGTAGCGTCGCCAAAACTCATCAATGTTCTGTGCGTTGATGAGCAGCTTCAACTGCACGTCTTTCGATGCGAAACGCACACTGTCATCGTCGTAGATGACACCGCCCTGCGACTTGACATCAATCGTGAGTGCTTTCTTGACGTTGGCTGCTTTGCGCAGCGCATCGTCACTACCTTTCAGCACGAATGCGCCGAACTGCGAGAAATCTATGTTGTCAAGCTCGTAACCGAACTGCTTGACATCACTTGCACCGTGACGATACGGCTCTGCTGTTGGCACTACCGGGAAGTCGTTGTTGAACGTGAGCGTGAGCTTACCCAACACGACGTTCTGCGAGAACGTGCCGTTAGATGTCATTCGCAGACGATAAGTGCGCTTCAAGTCGGCAAAGTAGAACGTGTGATATGCTCCGTTTGACAGTTCATCGAACAAGTCTTCAGCGTAGCGCACATTCAAGATGACGAACTGTAACTGCACGCTCTGCGCTTGCAGCACCGGCGCAGCGAGGTCGTACTCTTCGCCGTCTTCCTCCGGCCAATCGGTCTTGTCAATCGTCTTGAATGACGGCATCTGCACGAGCGACTTAAAACCGCCATGCTCGACGAACAGACCGTAGTCAGCGAATGCGTCTTGACCGTCGATGAGCAATTTGCCGTACTGCGAGCGTGTCATATCTCTCGTGCCTGGTTAAAGAGTTCTACACCTGCACTCGACTGCTCATCACGCTCGACGTGAACCGCTGCATAGTTATATGCTTCAATGTGAGCGTGCGCTCCGTGCATCAAATAGACTTCGTAGCGTTTAGTGTCGGCGCATCTCACTCTCGCAATGCTGTCACCTATCAAGAAAATTTTATCACGCTCACAGAGACGAATAACGCCTGCGTCGATGTAGATGCCGTAACGCTCTACACCGAGACACTTGAACTTGCGCAGCACGTCAAGCGTTGGAAACTCGTGTTCGATGCAGAACTCTCTACCCTGCGGCGAAAAGAGTAGTTCAACAAGTTCATCAATCGTCTCGTTGCCCTTGAACTTGTCGCACGCTCCGAGCTGCTGTGCGGCTTCGTGTATCTGCGAAATTAGTTGTTTTGTGTTCATCTTACTTTCAATCCTTTCGTGTTTATGTCATCAATCGCACTCTCGATATTGCGCATTCGCTGCTGCATCGTTGCGAGCTGTGAGTTTGCGTCGCCGGTGTTGCGCTCAATGCCGGTCAAGCGGTCAAGCACAGCATTCGACGTTGCGTTCATCTCAACGACTGCGTTCATTATCGTGTAGGTGTGACCTTGTATTGTCGTGATGCGAGCGTTCAGCTCATCGACACTATCTTGCGACGCAGTAGTGATGCCGCCCTGCGTGCCGCTGCGCTCTGCCGTGTCGGTGAACATCTCTTTCATTTGGTCGGGCAACTGATTGAAGATGTCGTTGAAGCTGTCGCCCACAGCGTCGATGTCTGCGCTGAAGTCGTTCATCGAGTTGATGACGTTATCTATCCCACGAAAACGACCGTCATCGCCGAACCAACGTGTCTTGTATTTGTCGAATATTTTGCCGAGCGGCTCTTCGAGAAATTTCGAGATGAGCATTCGTTTTGTGATGTCTCGCACGACATCTTTCGCTTTCGTGTGCCACGCTTCGAGAGCGTCTTCTCCGCTTGCGCAAGCGTCAAAGAAAGCATCGCCAAGCTCGCTTGCCAAGTCAGCAGCCGTGTTGCCGATGATTTCTTCAAGCGCATCGTTCACGATGTCGGCCATCTCTTGCGCAAGCTCTGCAATCTGTCGCTTGTAGTCATCGACTTTTGAGCGGTCAGTCTTTTTCTTCGCTTCCTCTTCTTGCATTTGACGATAGACAAGCGTCTGCTGCTCCGCAAGATTTTCGAGCTGCTTGCGTGCGCTCGTGTAACGCTCGCTGCCGAGTGCTTTGTCTGCTGTGTACGCTGCGCCGGCATAAGCGTCTGCGAGTTTCTCTACGCTGCGCCGCCATGCGTCTGTCTGCATCTGCTGCGTGATAGCGATGCGAGTGAAGAAGTTACCGCTCTTGATTTCTTGTGCGTGCAGTCGCAGCAGCTCGTTGTAGATTGACGCATAAGTGTTGCGCACACGTTCAAGCGCATCGCCGAGATTGTTCTGCAAGCGCACAGTGTTAGCGTTGTCAAGCTCCCATTGCAGTTGGTCAATGCGTCGCTGCAATGCTTCTATCTCTTTCTCGTGCTTGCTGTCGTTGTTGAACAAGTTGATGATTGCGCTCGCTACTTGCATCGCAGCAGAGATGACTGCGAGTATCGCTGACGCTTTCTCCATTGTTGACATCGCTTTCGCTCCGGCTTGACCCGATGCTTTCATGCCCTGCGATGTTGCGTCAACCGCTGTCTCAACACCCTTTGCGGCTTTCTTGCCGAGTTCGCTGATAGCGTTGATTGCGACATCTGCCGCTTCGATGATTTCGTCCATTGTGTCGAGAGCGATGCCGATGCTGTCGGCGATGTCATCGCTGAAGCACGCTGCGAGCTTTTGCGCTTGCTCGCCGACACTACCCATGAGCGAGCCGGCATTCTTTAAGCCGGTAGCGAAGTTCTTGTACGACTGCGACGCTTTATTTTGTGCGTTGATGAGCTTCGTGAAAGCGTTTGTCTCTTTCTCACGAGCAGCGTTGAGACCGTTGAGCATCTCTGTGACTTTCGCTTGCTGCTGAATGTACTGCTCATCGTTCTCGCTGCGCTTGCCCTCTGCAATCTCTTGTTCGAGCGTGCGCTGATATTCAAGAGCAGAGTTATACAAGCCGAGCCAACCATGCACACCGCTTTGTGCGTCACGGTACTCTTCAGTCGCTTTCGTGACTTCTTGCTGCGCTTTTTTCAAGTCTGTGAGTGACTTGTGCATCTGCGTGAACGGATTTCGTGACGCAATCTCATCTTGCATCTTTGTTATTGCGTCGGTGAACTCTTTGCGCTGCTCATCTGTCAGCCAACTACCATAGCTTTTGAGCTTGCTCTGCGTGTTCTGTATCATCAACTCAATAGACGCAGTAGAAGCGTTATCCATGCCGTTAAACAGCTCTTCCCAATTCAGCAAGTGCTTGATGCGCTCGCTCACGAGGTCGCTCGTTTGTTGGTTGAACATCTTATCTGCTTGCGCTTGAAATTCAGCCGGCAAAAACTTGACGGCTTCTGCGTTTTGCAGCAAAATTGCGGCAAACTTCTGCTCGAAGTTGCCGTAATCTTCAACGAGTTGGTCGTAGTGCTTTTGACGTGCTTCACGCTCACGACGATTGCCGTCTTCAGTGATTGCTGTGCGCACGCTGTTGTAGTACTTTGCGACATCTGCGAACTTGCCGTTAGCGTCAGTGAGCATCGCTATCACTTTATCGACATCATCAAGACCATTTTGCTTTGCGTAGTCTTCCCACTTGTTTTCATTCGCACCTTTCTTTGACATAAAGATTTTGTGCTGCGTCTCGATGTACTGTTCTGCGAGTTGCTTTAATTGGTCTTCCCACGCTGTAATTTTTCGTTTTGTATCGAGTGAAATCTGATTGATTTCTCGTGTTGTTGCGTCGCTCTCGTGCTGCACATCGAGGTCAGCGAGCTTGTCGTATGCGTCTTTGCGCATCTCTGCTTTTGCTTCAACCCATTCTTCAATGGCTTTTCGCTCTGCACGAGCTGCTGCTTTTTGGTCAAACGTAGAACCGCCACCGCCGCCACTACCACGGCTTCCACCACGACGGCTGCGACCGCCACCACCACCGCCGGTTGACGGGTCTTTGTGACCGCCTAAATCTGCTTTATCTCGTAATGCTTGTGCTTCTTTCGCTTTCGCAAGATATTGGTTCATCAACTCATCGGCTTCAGCTTGCGCAGATGCAACTGCTTTTGCTTTACGCTCTTCGTCACCGGCTTTTGTCGTAAACCAATTACCATACTCGCTTGCTGCTTTGTTGCGAGCTTTGACTACGAGCAAATATGCTTCGGTGTACGCATTCAATATTGCTTGCGCTTCAGCTTCGAGACGAAGTGCCGTGCAATAGTCTGCACTCTTTTGTGTGAGACGCTGTTTCCACTCATCAACGCTCTTGCAGTAGCCCATTTCTTTGCCGAATTGGTCGTTGCAAGCCTTGACAAGCTGCTCTTCTTGCTTCTTTGTGCCGTTGAAATTGTTGAGCCTATCTGTGTAGAGCTGCACGTTAGCGTAGGCTTTTGCGTAGGCTTTTGCACCATCTTCAGTCGCTTGCTCTTGCGCTTTCTGCGCCTGCGTTGCTTCTTCCGATGAGCCGACCCACTCGACAAAGAGCGAGATTACTTCACCCAATGCCCAAATGATTGCGCCGATGCCGGTTGAGATGAGTGCGAGCTTGAAGCCTTTCATTGCGAGAGACGCTGCTTTTGTCGCTGCTGCTGTCGCATATTCAGCGATTGAGAGCTTGCCCGATGATGCAGCAGACAGTTCTTTTGCCGCAGCTGCCGACTTGTCGGCTGTCGCACCCATTTCGGTTGCAGCAGTATTAGCTTCTTCAGCAGCAGTCTCTGCTGCTGTCATTGTTGCTTGCTGCTCTGTGACTGCGACATCGGCTTCTTTCGTTGCGACAGCTGCTTCTTCGGCTTTGTTGCCGTCGCCCATGAGCTTGTTCCACACTTCTTTCAACTTGTTCATCGTCACAAGTTGAAATGTGCTGTCTTTGTTTAGAGCCTGCTGAAGCTGTTGCAGACCCATAGTGATAGACATGAGAGCTTGCACTCGCAACATTATCTGTTGCAGATGCTCGTTCTCGCCACCAAAGAGAGCGACCACACCCTGCGCTGCGCTGAATGCGCCCGATAGACCTGACAAGCCTTGAATGACACCGGCGATTTGGTTCTCATCATTTGCGAAGACGCTACCTTGCTGCTGAATGTCGCCACGCACATCACGCAAGCGACCGAGTTCTTCGGCCATTGCACGATACTCTTCGCTCTTTTCAGAACCGCCGGCAAGCACATACTGCTGCATCGCTTCTTGCAGCTCTCTGATAGTCTGCTTCAGCGTCTTCTTTTGCTCGTTGTCTTGCTTGCTCGCTTCAGCATCGGCTTTATGCTGTTGTTCGAGTTTGAGCAGCGCATCGGCTTGCTTTTTGGCTTCGCTCACAACTTCCTTGCGCAGCTTGACGTTCTCTCTGATAGCTTTCGCTTGGTCGTAGAGCTGCTTCGCTTGCTTGTCATCGCCGGTGTTGAGAGCAACTTTCTGCTGCTCTGCGAGACGCTTCCACTCTGCTTCAAGCTCTTTGATTGCGCTCTCGTTAGTGTCAACGATGCGGTCTATCTCTGCAAAAGCACTGTCGAAGTCGTTGATGACAGTACTCATGTCAATGTGCAGTGCCGGCACATCGGTAAGCAGCGACTGAATGCGAGCCGACTGCTGCTCGATTGTGTCACCTGCTTGATTGACGTGTTCTATCATCTGCTCTACTCCCTCATCGAAGCCGGTGAGGTCTATCGCAGTGCCAATGCTCAATGTGCCGTCGCTGTTATTTTGTGCCATATACCGTTATTGTTTCTTCGTTGAACTTGTCGAAATTCTGTGGGTTGTTTGCGTCAAGCGCATCATCGTAGAGCGGTCTGTCGCTTGTCTCGCTCACGTCTCCCGGCATAGGCATCGCACGACTATACATCAAAGCATTCAGATAGCTCATCTCATAGAGTACATACTTTTCAGTTACATTGAAGATGCGAGCGATGCCGAGTACTGTTGCCCAAATGCTGTCATTCTTTACATCTCCACTTCCTTTGTCGGCTTCAGTATGTTTACTTCGTTTAGGGAAGTGGTAATGCCGAAAAAATAGCCGACTTCCATATCTTCGAGACGTTTGACGATGACTTTGAACATTGTTGACGGCGACACATAGCGCAGTATCTTGTCGGCAAGCTCCGCTCGTGCGTCGATAGTGACGCTCACTTTGCGAGTGCGCTTGAAAAGCCACCATTTGCGCTCTGTGAGCGTTTTCTCTTCGGTTCGAGTAAGATTATTAGCACCGAGAATTAACGTCGCTGCGATGTCTGCAATCGCTCTGTAATCTTTCGCAAAGCGCAGCACAGCATAGACTTGTTTATCGTGTTCTACGTTTGGTATCACCGGCAATGTCGATGCGAGTTCGCTCACGAGTATTAGTGTACCAACAGAAGGCGGTGCGATGTCATACGTCACACCGTCTATCTCTATTGATGCGAGCTTGCGTTCAAGTATCGCAGACGCAACACGCTGCTCGACTGTTCTTGTTTCGTTGCTCATTGTCTCTGTCATTGATGTTCTGTGTGGCGAGAGCAGGACTCGAACCTGCGACCTTTGCGTTATGAGCGCAATGAGCTACCGCTGCTCTATCTCGCTATGAGCAATTCTAACCTACCGAACTGCGAAGGGGTGTCTTTCCACACGTCAAAAGGATTGCATAACCACGAGAGAGCGTCACGCCCAATCGGTTTGAGCGACACGGAACTTCTTGTAAAGCTCGCCGTCGGCGCAAGCGAGAATTTTGAAAGTGATGTCAACATAGTGACCCTCTTCCTCGCTGCTTCCGGGTCGCCAACTAACGTGAGTGCGACGTGCCTTGATGCCAATAGCACCGATGTTCTTCGGTGTCAGTTTCACGCTGAAGTCATCGCTCACGACGTTGGTCTTCACAGTAAGCTCGTTGTCAGCGACAGCGTTGCCGGTCAACAGAGTTTCAAGCGAAAACGACGGCTCTTTCACACGAGTAGTGATAGTGACAGTGGGTTCGCCCTCTTCCTCTGCGACAACAATGCCGCCGGTTGCAGTTGCGGTCAACGTCTCGCCGTCTTCTGTTGCGAGCGTTGTCGATTTGTCGTTGATAGTGCCGATGTCGGTCAGCGATGCGGCCATAGCGTCGTTTTCGCCGGTCTTGCCAATCTCAATCTTGCACTTCGACCATGACATTACAATTTTCGACATAGTTGTAGTGTTTTAGTAGTTGTTAATCTTGTGAAAGTCTCTGAAATCGCAATCTCGCATAAATGAGATGCTGCTCCAACTCTTCGTTGAGCATAGATGTCGGTGTCAAGTCGCTTTCGATGAGATACTCTGTCGAGCCGTGATGCTCGATGAAGTCGATGACCAACGCTTCAAGCTCTGCGACACGCTCTTTGTCTTCGACTTTGCGACCGTCTGTGCGCAGCGTGATGTCAGGAACGTAGATGTTCAAGATAACTACACCCTGCTGCACTTGTCCGTCGAGACCCGACAGAAATTTGACGATGATGTCTTCACTTGTCGCATCTGCCGGGCGCATCTCGCTGCGATAGATTGAGCCACGAATGGCGGCACCGAGATTGCTCTGCTTGATGAGCAAGTAAAAGTCACGCTCTATCTGTTTCTCTGTCTTCATGCGTTCTTGTAATCGTCGAGTAATTCTTGAATGAGTTGTTCTGCTCTCATCTGTGCGCTTGATAGCACGTCTTTGTGGTGTATCGCTTCGACATAAGCAGCGTAGTGCATACCTGCGCAGACGATAAGCACGACACCATACGGGAACTCTGCTGCGAGCTTGTCGAGCAATGCTCGTGCAGCCGGTGCGCCTTTCTCGCCGTTGCCGCTCTTGCCCTTGTACTGCTTGACTGCGCCCTCGTATATGGGCTTGCCGTTGTAGAGAACTTCGTAGCCGATTGAGCTGCGCAGATTGCCGGTCACATCGCCCCAATTATTCGGGTGTTCTTCACGAGCAATCTTGACGCATTCTTCGCCGATGTAAGACAATTCGTCTGCAAGCTCTTGCACAAGCTCATCTCGCTTCTTTTGTATAGCTGACTGAAACTTCTTCAGCGTGAAGCTCGACACGAGTACACCTTTGTACTTGCTGTGATATTGCTTGCTCTGCGCCATGACTACACAAGTATCTGCACACGGCCAACAGTCGTGAGCGGCTGAACCGAGATGACACGATGCTCGCCGAGCGATGTGCCGTCACGAGTGAGCAGAATGCGGCTGTGTTCAAACGTCATCGTCTCAACGAGTACAGTGTACGATGCAGTATGAAACTCGCCGTCTTCATACGCACCGAGACGGTTGTCGTTGTTGACATTGATAGAGCAGTCAATCGGCTCGCTCCACGATTGCTCGTTAGCGACCGGCTCGCCGTACTCGTTCAACGTCACAGCGTCATCGTCGATGATTGCATATTGCAGCGTTCCATTCGTTCTCATATCACCACAGATTTGTGCCGTTTCGCACTACTCTCAAAGCGTCGGGAATAATCTCATCTGCATCTACACCGTACTCATTGCACCACATTGCGAGACTTTCTTTGATTGCGTCTTCACGCACAGACGTTGAGACACCGTTCTCGCTGCGTGACTGCTCAATGTAGCCGAAGACAAGCCGAACAGCGAGCCGAAAGATTTCAACGTCTTTCGGCTGCGCCGTAGCTTGCGCATCGAGACCGGCATTGAACAACACGAGTTCAAGCGTGCCGTTGTCCGGGTAGAATGTGTTCGCAATAGCGTTACACAGCCGTTTCAATGCAGTTAGATTGTTCACGATGCAGAGAATTGGGTTTTGAGAGTGTAGATACCGTTCATCTCCGTAATCACGGGCAGAGCGAATGCTTCTGCTTTCGTGAACTCGACACCGTTGCTGTTCTGCGTCTCGCCGACACCCCACTGCGACACACGAATGCGACCGTAGTTAGAGTAAGCGACACCAGGTTCGGGTTTAAGCTCGTTGTTGGTGAAAGCGTTCTTCACGACACCGAGCTTGCCGGCAGGCACGAAGACCATGTTCTGCACGTTCCATGGGTTGAGCGGTGTGCGGTTGCCGTGGTCTTGTATCATCACAGTGCGACGGATAGGCTTGAACACCGGGAAGCCGTTCTCTTGCATATAAGCGTTCAAGTCTTTTGGCATGACCATGCGTGCAGACTTGTCGCTGCCCCAAATCATCTTCTTGATGAGAGTGCTGCGGCACATATAAGAGATGAGCTGTGGCGAGCAGAGAATTTCGCTGAACACAACCTTGTCTTGCGCAGCGTCGATGATGCTGCGAATGTCATCGAAGCAATCGACAGTGGCGATGTTGGCAGGTGTCCAAGCGGTCGTGCTTGTAGCGATGTTGTCGGCAGGCTGATTGTAGGAAATCGAGCCACGCACACCGCCTTCGGGGTTCGTAGTCTCATCGAGTGTGACAGTTCCCTCGTTAGAGAGAGCCTTCAAGAAGATGAGGTCGAGTTTACCGAGTACAGACTTGACAACAGTCTCGACGTTGCCCCACATGAGAGTAACGAGCTGCTGCGCCTTCGTCTTGTCGGGAATAGACTTGCTGTCGAGCAACGCAAGCACTTTGCGGTAGTCTTGAATTGCCATGGGCAGCGTGATAGCGTGAACGAGAATGCTCTCTGACAGAGTTTCAAGACCGTTGGTGCCGAGAATAGCTTCTTTCGAGCTGTCACCAATGGTGGGTGCAGCAACAGAGATGTTGTACTGACCAATCAACTCTTCAAAGGTGAGACCGATTTGCGGTGTGTCCCAAGTCAGATAGTCCTCGAAAATCACGTTGTCAAACAGACGCTTGTTCAGTTCAGAAACAGCGTCAAAGCGAAGCTGCACGTTGCGTGTCAGCTCGCCAAAGATTGAACTAAAAACAAATTCAGGCATGGCGATTACTGTTTGATGAACAAGATGTTCGGGTTAGACTTCAGCGTGAAACCGTTGAGCCAATCTGCGACGATTGGGAACGAGAGAGCAGGATAGAGAACGACTGCATCATAAGCAGCGTCGAAAGTGGGCAGACCCTTGCCGTTGAACTCTTCATCGGCAGCGAGTACTGCGTTGGGTGCGTACTTCGGTGCAGCAGGCACTGCTTCTGCGCTCTGCGTTGCGGCAGTGTACTCTGAACTCTCGACAAGCACGTCATCGGCAGCGAGACCGGTGTAAGCAGACGAAAGAGTGAGAACGTCGTAGTCTGCATTGCTCGTGTCAATCGCACTGATAGAAGGCGATGCACCGTAATGACCGACTTTCGACACCTTGTCACCGACTGCGAAGTAGTTGCCCTTTGCAACACGAGGCTTCGTTGTAGTACCGCCGGCAAGCACAACACCGCTCTTGCAGATGTATGCCTTGCGAGTGGCGAAATCTACATACAAAGGTGTGCCACGACGAAC
This sequence comes from uncultured Ruminococcus sp., assembly GCA_947169885.1. Lineage (GTDB taxonomy): Bacteria > Bacillota > Clostridia > Oscillospirales > Ruminococcaceae > YE71. The sequence goes on along the minus strand of CAMVRM010000017.1, from coordinate 30,268 downwards.
AACAGTGCCGTTAGCGATAGTTTGGTCGGGTTTGAAACCGCCCGGCAGAACTTTCGCTTCACCTCGCCAAAATTCGGGAAAGCGTCCCGAATAGGCAGTTTTCTGAAATTCGATAGCCATTGTAATGCGAATTTTGAGTTAAACAATGAGTGAGTTAGAGTGCGATGTCTTACGACTGCGGCACAGCAGACGGCAGCGACTTCGCCCAACTTTGAGCGTCGGCTTTCATCGCTTCTTCAATCTTGCCGCTCTCATGCGCTGCACTCTTTGGCATGAGATTGTCGTTGACCATTTCCTGACGCACGGCTTCAAGCTCCTTGTCGATGTCTGCATCATCTGCGAATGACATACGTCTGACAAGATAGTCGGGAATGCCGAGCTTCTTGGCTTTCTCTGCAATCGTTGCACTGCGCTCTGCTTGCGCTTTCTCCTTTTTGAGAGCAGCGTTCTCGCTTTCGAGAGCGAGTACACGCTCATCATACTTCTTGAAGCGAGCGTCAATCATAGCTTGAATGTCGTTTGCAGCGGTCGTGTTGTCGTCACCCTCATCACCCTCGTTGCCCGATTGTGCTTGCTGTGATTGTGACTTGTTGCGCTTGCCGCTCGTTTTGCGAGTAATCTCCGCTTGCGTGAGCTTCGCATAGCGAGCGAGAGCAATCGCCGATTTGTCGATGTCTTCGTCTGAAGCATCGGTTGCGAGACCCTCCGAGCCGATTTCAACGAGTTCGTCGAGTGCCTTGCTTGTAAGTCCCATGTCTTTGCATCGCTCTGACAGAGCCTTCAGTAATTTCTTCTTCATGTCTTGATTGATAAATTTAGTTGAAAAACCTGCTGCAAATGTAGAGAAAACTTTTTAGTTTTAGTGCTTATTAAGTAGCAAAAATCTCGATTTTGTGGAAAAGTGGTGTTGTTGTAAATCAAGCGGTTACAAAAATGCAACATTTTTTAACAGAAAAAATCGCCACTTTTTTGCTCAAAAACTTGCCTATATCAACAATAGGCTATAATTTTGCAGTGTAGTTAGTACTTAGCAAGCACTAACTACAAGCAAAAATCGAATGTTTAACAATCAAAACGCAACTGATATGACAAAGCAAGAATTTATCCAAAGAGCAATCGTCAAAGTGAGTGACGATGAGTTCAACGCAATTAACACCGTCTATATGGCGAGCGACGTTGACAAAGACACGTTCTGCGCAATGTGGCGCAAGATGAACAGCAGCCGTGTCAAGCAAGCGAAAGCAGCCGCAAAGCGTGTCGGCGAGCTGCGCAAGATGATTGACAAGCTCTTGAATGTGGTCAACATGATTGAGCGTCTCACATGGGAAGAGCGCAACATTCAATTTATGAGCAACTTCACTAACAATGCGATTGATAGCTTGCTCGAAACTAACGGCATCGACATCTTCTTCAAACAACCGGCTTCCGTGAGAGCAGAGATAATGGCACGCATCGACGCTTACAATAACGAGATTAAGGAAATCGCATAACAACAACACGCTGCGCTATCGGCGAGACGGGCAACTTTAACGCAACTGTATAACTCATAATTTCAACAGCAATGAACACAGAACAATTAGCATCAAGAACAACAGTACAATCGTGTGGACGTGGTAGCTATCGTGTCACCATTATCTACCAAGGCAAGCAATATCACTGCCGCAGTAACAACTCACTCGCTTATGACCGATTAAGCTCTGACGTATCGCCGTTGACTGTCGAGTGTGACTACACCTTACGTCAAGCACTTAACGCTTTCTATCAAGAGTGTAAACGAAAGAACAATCTACTGTAACACCAACCATGAGAGCGCAGTCATTGCGCTGCGCTCTCTTAACACTATCAAGCTATGATTTACTCATAGACGAATATCGCAACATCAAAGACAACATCGACGAAACAATCTACTAATTTAATAACTCGTGGGCGGTGCGTCGCTCATCGGCGAGAGCCGCCCACACAAAACAACGCAACTATGACAGATAACAAATTTTTCAGTTTCGAAAAAGAGAAAGTGCAGTCGCTCACACTTGACACGTTAGAGCGCACTCACAAAGAGAATGACATCTACGGCAACCCTCTGCGTGGCATCTACCACTATGCACTGCTGCAACAGCTCATCGAGATGTGCCAAGAGCATCACTACGATGTCGAAGTGTACGACTTGTTCGCAGCGCAGAACAGAGACCGCAACACTCCCGGTGTCGTGCTGCTGCCGCAAGTCGAAGCGCAGTACGGCGAGCGAGCAGTCGAAGCTCACATCTTGCGCCGTGTGTTCGCAAACATTCGTCTCACGAATTGGGACGATGAGAGCTACACGACCAATCTCGCAGTCGCTTTCCACCAAAAGGGAATACAAGTCGGCTTCGGCAACATGGTCAAGATTTGCCACAATCAATGTATGCTTTGCCCGACGCAGTACATCTCTACTTACAGCGAGCGTGGCAACGGTCGCTCACCGCAGCAGGTGACGCTCGAAGAAGTGATGCAGACCGTCAAGTCGTGGCTCTTTGACGCAGAGCATCGCATCGTGACAGAGCGTGCCAAGATTGAGCGCATGAAGCAGATAACTGTGAGCGCAGAGCAGATGTTTATGCTCATCGGTATGCTCACGACTATCCGTGTGAAGTGCGACAGCCGCAACAAGCAGATACACGAGAACCGTGTCTATCCGCTCAATCAATCGCAGATAAGCGACTTCACAGAGCAGATGCTCATTCGCTACGATGCAAAGCGCATCATCACGGCATGGGACATCTACGACGCAGCGACCGAGCTTTACAAAGCGAACACGATGGACATTCCGTCACTGATGCCGCAGAACCGGGCAATGGTTCGCTTCCTCGATGAGCAGTTCAATCTTGAAACGCTCGAAGTGTGACACAACAGCGAGAATGAGCGAGAGACGCATCTGCTTGCGCTCTCTCGCTCTCTAATCTCGCAAACGACTAACTTATCATCTTAATAACTTTGACGCTCTCACAGCGTCTAAAATCAAAAATAACGACATGACACAGAACAAGACTTTCGAGTTCGTCGATAGGTCTTTTCTCGAACTCTACATGACAGACTACTATCACAGCGATGAGATTGCAGCGATAGATGACATCGACTGCTATCTGCACGACGGCGGTGTCAATCACCCCGACTACGCTTCGGGTCGTTTCGCATGGCTCGAAGATTACAGCGTCAAAGCACTGCAAAGCGAGCGTAACAGACTGATGCGTGCTTGTCTTGAAGACGCATTCAAGAACTATATTGACAAACATTACCCTGCATAACTATGACAGAGATTGAACTTCAAGAGCGTTTCTGCGCCAACTGCGAGAGACCTGACTGCATGAAATGCGCAGCTTTTGCGGCGCACTACGAGAGTGAGAACGGTGACCACGACGTTGACACTGCTGCGTGCGACTACTACGAAGAAGATGACATCGACGTGCCGTCACTCACAGAACGAGAGAAATATGAGCTGCAATGCGAAATCAACGAGACCGCAGCAGACTGTAACATCGGCTTCTAAAACTGACACGACTATGACACAAGATTTCAACCGTTATATCGTCATCGACGAAATCACGATGTCGCACTTGCTGCAAGTCGTTGAGCTTGCAGAAGCAATGGCGAAAGAGCAGTACACACATCTATTGAGCGAGATTGAGTTTGCGCAGCGTCAAGTCGCAAACAACGCTCGCATCTTCACCGGCTCGCACAACGTGCCGAAGTGCGCCACTGATGCCAGCTTCTACTCACGACTGAAAGACAAGTAAAATCACAATGTGCAGATTGCCGCAATAGATATGCACAAATCTTGTCTATTGCGGCAAAAATGCGTAACTTTGCACTTTGAAACGATATGAAACGACGCAACAAAATCGTACACGTCGAGCTGAAAGCGACACAGACGCACCACTATTTCAGCTCACTGAAAGCTATCTTCAACACGCTCTCTCGTGATGAAGTCGGCTGCTCTTACAAGTATCTCACGACACTGAAGCTCTATGAAGACGGCAAGAGCTATGAGAACAAGCTATGTGTCATTCGCATCGGCACGCTGCTGTCGATGCCCAAAAAGCGACAACGTGATGAGAGTGACATTTGATTTAGAGCTGCCGAAGTCGTGCAGCCATGTCAAGCCGGTTCTCATTCGCCAAGCTCTGCGCTATCTCATCGAGAGAGACCTTTGCTTTCTCGTTATAGGCGATGAGAGACGATGTAAAGTGAGATGTATTAGACTAACTGAAAACAAGAAACGATATGAAACGTGACAAACACTTTTCTTTTGAAGATGACCCTGCGTTCAGCAACCATGACGAACAATGGTGGCAAAAATGGAAACAAAATCAACAACAAACGTCATCACGCATCTGCAATGGTTGTTTGAATGAACGTGATGATGGAACGTGCGACATTTTTTCACACGCAGAACAAAGTGCCATAATTGGTTCAAATGCTTGTGATGACAAGCTCGAATAAAATTAAGCAGTGCAAGTAATGCACTGCTTAATTTATGGTTGTACTCTACATTTGATTATCAAACGTCCACCAACGACATTGTGTGATATATATTGCAATGGAACTTCTCGTCCCAAAATACATTCACTCTCATAAGTATGATGTGAGACATATATATTTGCATCTGCCGGCACTTCAATCTCCAATGTGAATTGTCTATGACTAAACACATTTGCTTTTGGCACTGCCGATGCAGACATATAGCCACAGTCTTTTTGCATAACGACATTACTGCTGCTGCTTAATGCAGCATCAACCGCAGAGACAGCTCTGCAAGTTATAGGCAGACCAAAAATATTGATGATTGCATCACTGTCGAGATTGCGAGTTAGTCTTATAGGGAATGGAAGTGAATTGCGAGCAATAACAGCATCAAGAGTTTCGATAGTCGTGATGTCATTATTTGATAGCGGTGAACCGTATTTATCTTGTGCTTTCTTGACATTTGGGTTGCCTCGCACTTTGCCATGAATTGCATGATTGCCGCAGCCCTTAATATCTCGCAAAGCACCATTTATCGTGAAGCTATTTGATGTGCCAATATATCCCCCACTGCTATTCGACATTATAATTCGTTTCTCTGCATCGGTTATATCTGTAAACTTGCCGAGTTTAGCAAATTGGTCTGCTGTCAAGTTAACAGCACCGTCAACAACTTTTATCTCGCTTGACTTAATGATAATACCATGTCGAGCAAACAAGTCACAAACTTTATCCTTTATCTCTGTGTCAGACATGACTGCAACGCTACAAACTTTGCGTCGTTGAGCTTGTCTTTGCAGTTGGGCGACTTTCTGTTTTAGTGATGTCGCTTTTGCTCGTAAAATAGCGATGTCTGTATTATTGTCATTCAACAGTGCTTTTATTTCATCACATAGCTGAATGACTATTTTGCTTCGTGTAGTTGCGCCAAATTGCAATTCAGATGTCAGAGTATCGCCTATTTTCTTCATATCAATGCGCTTATTCACCAAGTCAAGTCGTTTTTGATATGCTTGTTTCGCAATCTCTTTTGTCGCATAGCTGCTATTTTCTACAATACTGATTTCTCGTTCTAATCGACCTTTTAAGAAATCAAGCGACTTGTCGGTTGTTAAGTCCCAAGTCCAACGAGCGAAAGTTTTCTTAATTGCAGTATGCGCAGCTTGTAGGTCTTTCATCGAGAACTGCTGATGCCACTTGTGCGCATCGGGTATCAAGTCGGTGAGTGCTTGCTCTGCTTTCTTTTGAGCGAGAATGTCTTGTGCGAGCTTGCGTGTTGCTGCTTGCACTGATGCGTAGTTGAACTCATCGGCCGACAGCAAGTCATCAAGCGCAGTAGCATCGACTTCGCCGTAGTCATGTGCGAGTTTCGACACGTTGCTTGCAGCGAGCTTGATGTGTTCGAGCTTCTGCTTGACTTGTGCAGCAAGTAGCTTGATTTGCGCTGTGTCACGCTGCTGAATGGCTTGTGCGAGTGCTGACGTGTCGATGTGCGTGCCGTGAGCGAGCTGCGAGAGCTGCTCTGCTTGTGCGCTTGCAGCGTTGAACTCGTTACGCTCTTGCCACCGCTGCTTGATGTCGGCAATCTTTTCGGGTGTGCGTGCAGCGTGCCGCTCTGCTGCCGTCTGCAATAACGTCGCTCTGCGCTCGAACTCTGCGGCGGCTGCATCATCGCCGGCTTCAGCGAGAGAGCGCAGCTTGTCGAGTGTCGCAGTAGTCTCTTTCGGCAAGAAACCGTCTTGCAGATACTGTTGCAGCTTGTCGATTTGCTCTGTCTGCTTCTCAAACAGCGTCGGCTCTGCTTTCGGGTTGAGTATGCGCTGCACGATGTCGTAGTTGTGACGCACGAAGTATGGGTCTTGACCTACATCGTGCGAGAGCGCAATCTTGTCTGCGTTGTCGCTCACCCAATCTTTGAACGCTTGCGGATAGTCAGTGATGCGCTTGCCTCGTGGTGTGTACGTCTCGCCACGCAAGCGAGCTTGACGTGCTTTGCGCATCTCTGCTGCGTCCATGAGAATGGGTGTCACAAAGCAGAAGCATTGTGGGTGCCAACCCTCAAAGACAAACTCAACCGGGTAGTCGCCCTGCAAGTCATCGCAGATGTCTTCTTTCGGGTGCTGACGTGATAGCTGAATGCGCTGCCCAAGCACAAAGTCCATTTGCTGCCAACGCTCATTGTCGCTGCGGCGATAGGCGATGTTGGTCTCTGTGCGTGTCAGTCGCATTGCGTTCTTTGCGCTCGACTTATAGACACCTGCGCCGGTGCGATAGCTGTCACGGTCGTAGTCAATCCACCCATAAGAGCCGTCATCTTTCTTGATGCGCTTCTTCCACTTGCGACCATAGACCGGCTCTTCGCCGATGACGTTGCCGTGTTCGTCTTTGATTTGCTTGACACCGGCTTTATAGCGAAAACGGCGAAACATCAAGTCCGGGTCATCAAGATACTGACGCACTCGACGTGACATCTGTTGCGCTGATGCTCCCTCACCGACCGAGACAGTGATAGCGACTTCCATTTCGTCACGCAGTTGCCGCACTGACTTCCACACTCTGTCAGAGAGATTGAGACCACGCTCGCTGCGAGCGATAAAAGCATTCATCGCACGCTCGTTGTGCGTCGTGTATGCGTCGAACATCGGGTCTTTTAGCACTTCACGACCGAAGCACGATTGAACGAGCTTGTCGCACTCTTCGTTAGCTTGCTCCCATTCAAGCTCGATGCCCTGCTTGATTGCAGCAGTAGTGACTGCGTGCAGTTGCCGCAGCAGCATCTCGACTTCTTGCTGCACTTTCTTGCTGTCGCCGTCAAACGAGTACATTATGCCGTTGTCGATGTCCGGCATACGCTTGTTCATCTCGCATATCTGATTGACAGTGTACGCAAAGAGCCGCCGCACTTTCTCTGCGTAGGCTTCAGTGCGAGCGATGCGTGCTTGCGTGTGTTGCTGCGGTGTCTGCTTCTTTGCCATTTGTCACGCTTGCTTGATTGTGTTACTTCTTTGTTTTGTCGCTTTTCTTGTTCTGTGACTTGTTGCTCTCATCGTCTTCGTCTGCATCATCGTCATCATCATCACGAGAGCTGCCGTCGCCGTATGACTGCGCACCTGCGCCGGCGATGTCGCCGAAGATGCTCGCTTGCGTGCGCTGACGCTCTTCGGCTTCTTCAGCGAGACGCTCTTTCTCACGCTGCTTGTCAATGGGCAATGGGTTAAGCTCGATTGCGCCCTCTGTTGAGAGTATGCCTGCGTCAACTGCTTTCGAGATGTTGTTCAGGTCATCGGCGATGTCTTCACCGAACGGCTCTTGAAACTCGTGACCGATAACGAGCTGCTCACACTGTGCGTGCAGCGATGTGTCGAGAACATTGCCGATGATTGACGTGAGCAGCGATGCGGTGCGGTCAAGCAGCTCATCATGCACTTCTTTGTGCTTGCTCGCTTTGATGTCGGCGAGCATCATCACCGTGCGCAGTGCTTTCGCCGAGAGCTGCGAGATTGACTGCAAGCTGTCGAGCGAGATTTTCGGTGTGAACGACTTCGACAAGATTTGCTCTTGCAGCCACTCAATCTCTTGCTTCTTGCTTTCGGGTGCGCTGTCCCATGTCAGATAACGAGCCGCTTTGTCAACTCCCTCGCTGTCGTTTGTGATAATGAGCTTGCCGTTGTCGTTCTTCTTCGGTATGCTCTTGATGACATCTGCACTCATTATGGCGATTGGGTCAGCGAAGTAGTCGTTTGTGTCTGCTGTGCGTGACGCAATCATCTCTTCACGCTCGATGAGACGCTCTACACCTTTCCACTCTTTGTCTTGCCAAAAGAGAATGACGGGTATCTTGCCGATGAAGTTCTGTTCGGGAACGACTTCCCAACCGATGCGCTTCTTTGAGCAGTGATAAATCATCTGCGCCGTGTAAATGTCAAGATGATACACGATGTCATCTTCAGTCTCACGCACATAGTAGCCCCATGCGAATGAAATCAAGTTCTCGAAGTTGTCCCAACGAGTGTAAATCTCATCGCCCTTGCTTGCTGCAAGCACTCTGATTTGCACATCGGGTTTGCCGTCATCATCGTGCTTGAAGCAGCGAAAGAGCATCGCACTCTCTGTCTCTGCGCCTGCGATACGCTTGCACTGACGTATCTTGCTGTTGAAGTGCGTGCGCTTAATGATGTCGAGAAACGCTGCGAATGCGTCATCTGTGTTGTCGCTCTGCTGCGTCCACTTGACCGGGCGACCGTAGAGAAACACAAGCGAAATCTCGTTGATATAGACTTGATACGGAATTGGCAGCTTGTGAACCGGCTCCGTGCCGGTGCGCTCGCCTTTCGTGTTGGTGATGATTTTGTCTTCACGCTTCATCACTTCGTGCTTACTCACATCGTAGTCACGCATCGCATCTTCGATGAGCGGCTGACGATGCACCATTTTCTGCTTCGCTGCGTCGATGTCACCGGCTGCGAGCAGTTCTTCAAACTCTTGATTGCGCCCAACGAGCGCATTCACATAGTTGCGAAAGTAGTCGATTAGAAACATAGTCGTATCGTTTTTTTGTGTTGTTAAAGTCCGAACATTGATTTCGAGAGATTATCATAGTCGATGTCATCGTCATCGTCGTATAAGTCATTCACAGCATAGCCGAGAATGTCAACGAACTCATCGTGCGGCATTGCAGGGAAGCCGCACACTTCGTCGAGAAAATCATCATTCCACGAGCCTTGCACGATAAAAACACGACCGCACTCAATGCGAGGTGAAACGACACGCAGACGTGTCTCTTTGCTGTCGGTCGGTGTCGGTGTGCGCTTGACGTTGAGCGTTGAGATTTCACGCAGCATCTGCACGACGCTCTCGCCGTTGGCTTTCGGCTCGACGTGCAGCTTGCTCTCGCTGTCGCCGCCATGCGCAGCGATGTAGTCGGGTAGAAAGCGCAGCAAGTCGGGCATCTCTTTCCACACTCGTTGAGCGTTGTAGAGATAGATGTTCTTGCCGATGCGGCACGCTGCGAGAATGCCCGATGGGTCGTTGTCGCTCGTAGGCTTCTTCTTGCCGTAAGCAGTATCGAGATAGAAGTGCATCGGCTCGTTGAAGCGCAGCGCAGTGAACTCTGCGAGCGAGATAGTCTGAAACCAATCACGCTTGACGATGTTGCCGCCCTCAATGACCGGGTGCTGCTGATAAAGTGCGTTGAACTCTCGTGGCGCACGCTCACGCTGCTTGTTGAGCTTGTTGATGTCGTGATGTGACGGCCACAGCGCATCACCAACTTTGCGCTCGCTGCGAAACGAGCCGTCATGCTCACGCTCACAGATAGCCGGTATCGAGAGAACAGTCCATTCTTGCGGCTCTGTCTTCAGCAGTCGCCCTGCTAAATCATCGTCGTGCCAACGTGTCATAATGAACAGTTGTCGTGAGTTGTTGTGCAGACGTGTTGTGAGTACTGTGTTGTACCAATCCCACACTTTCGCACGATACGTCAAGCTGTACGCTTCCGCTGCATCTTTAACCGGGTCATCAATGATTGCGATGTCAACCGGTGTGCCGGTCAATGAGCCGCCGACACCGACGGCTTTGTAAAAGCCACGATGACCGACAGTCTCGAATAGCGACACTTGCCGAAGATAGCCACGACTATCAATCTCTGTGTTCTTGCCGGCGAGAAATGTGTCCGGGAAGATGCGCTGATACTCTCTGCTGTCAATCGTGCGCTGTATCGAGCGAGAGAACTGCTCTGCCAAGTCTGCGCTGTATGAGCAGCCGGCAATCTTCAAGTCGGGGTTCTTGCCCAATGCCCAAGCAGGGAAGTTGCGAGACACAATCTCGCTCTTGCCGTGCTGCGGCGGCACGAAGACCATTAAGTTTTTTATCTTGCCTTCGAGCAGCATCTGACAGTAGTCTGCGATGAGCTTGTGAAACCATTCAAGCTCATACTTCGGGTTCACATAGCCGAGAAAGCACGAGAACGTCGTTGGTGCTTCGAGACGTAGCTTCGCTTGTCTCAACTGCATCAACCGCTCTCGTATCTCTATGTGTGAACGTCGTGCCATAGCTCGCTGTCAAAAGTGATGTCACAACTGCGTCACAACTCATCGTCTGCATCATCAAGCGAGCCGTCGGTGTGAGCTGCGCTGTCGAGCTTCTGCAAGCGTGCAATCTCTGCGTTGATTTCTTCAAGCGTCATGTTGTCTTCGCTCTTTGTTGTCTCGTACTCCACACGGTCTTTGAGACCCAGGTCACGGGCGATGATGCTTGCGTTGTAAACACCGATGACTGCGCCGTCGAACTTGCAGTCGTAGCAGTAACGCTCAATCTTTTCTTTGACCGTCAAGAAGAGTTTGCTGTGTCGCTTCAGTGTACCGAGCATTCGCCACCAACTCTCGCTCATGCCGAGCCACCGAACCACGAAGTCATACACTTTCGGCGGTCGGTCAAATCGCTGCTTGCGCACTTGCGCTTTGCGTGCGCTGCTCTCGCCTGATGCGCTGCTTTGACGGTACTCTGTCTCGACTTCGAGCGGTGTGTTGCGCAAGCTCTCGACATACTCGCAGAACTCTCTAATGATGTCGAGCGGTGTGTACTTCGGTGTGCGACCGGTCGTGACGCTATCGAAGAGACGCTTGATGTCGGGGTAAATCTGTGCCATAATATTGTGCTATATTATTTATTATCTACTATTACACTATACTTGTATGATATAGTGCTATATTCGTTTATTGTTGAGACGCTGTGTCATTGCGCTTGAACTGCGAGCGGTCTATCTTGTGCCAATCTGCATCGTCTTTCGGGTATGGTCTGCGCAGCGGTTCAATCTGTCTGCGCATCGCTCTATCCATTGGCATGAGATATTTTCTCTTACCTTTCGTGATGTACGGCTTTGCGTTGCTGTCATAGTATTTCTGTAAGAACTGCAAACGTGTAAGTCCTTGTAACCCCCCCCTATTACGCACCCAATCGCTTATAATGCGACCGTGATAACGCTTGCCGTGTATTATCCACGAACTGTCATGTTCGTTCTGCATCATCGTGCCGACATAGAGCCAATTCGTCGCTTGATAGATTGTGCCGAGATGATTTTGGTCGCAATCTGCATAAGAGACCACGAGCCGACATAATGGGCAGTCACGGCGCAATGCTTTCAGAGCCATAGCGACGCATTGTGATGTGCGAGATTGTTTGCCGTTGAGAGCGACACGCACAAGCTCTAACACTTGCCCTTGCTTCAACTTGTACTCGTTGCCGATGTTGTTGTTAGAGCCGCTGCCGAATAGCACTACACCGCACCATTCGTCATCGTCGTTATAGATGTTGTAGCCGAGCGTGTTCACCGGCACCGCTTTCGCATAGTGGAAGTGCATACACGCATAGCGCACTGCTTTCGCTGATGCTTTTGTCAATCTCATAACTCACCACCGCTGTAAGAGACAGTGCAACCGTAGTCATCGGCAAGCATCTGTTCTTGCTCTTTAATAAACTTCTTCAACATCGTTTCACTGCTGAATGTGAGTTTTGCAGTGAACGGCTTGTTTCTATTGTCACCGTTAAGCTCATCATCTGTCGGCTCATCGTCGAGTTTGAAGTCCAAGTCAAGACCCCACGACTGCAAATCGTCGATGTCCCACTCATTTGCGAGTAAGTCCATGTCCCAACGACCGAAAGAGCTGTTGTGCAGTGCGACGTAGGCTTGCAGCGTCTCAACGTCTGTCGGTCGCTCTATCACGTCACACGGTGCGAGTTGCTCGCCAAGCTCTGCGAGTGCGAGATAGCGCATATTGCCGCCGATGATGATGTAATTAGTCTCTGCATCGTCGAGTGCATACACGAGCAGCGTGCAATGTTTGAGCAGCTTCGGGTACTTGCGCAAGTTCTGCTTCAGCAGCTCGAACTTGTCTTTGTCAATCTCTCGTGGGTTCTTCGGCAAGCCGGGCAACTGACCCTCATTCGGTTGCAATCTCGCAAGTTCTATCATCTTGCGAGTTGTGTTATTTAGAAAATCTGCGTCTAACATAATGATACAACTTGTCTAATCTACGGCAAAAGTATAAAAAAATTGGTGCGTGATACGCACCAATCATTGATAAAAAAATAAAGTTGTTAGTAAGTGACGGTTACAGACCGATGTCTGCACCCCACAGATACGAGCAAATCTCTTTTTGAAACTGCTCAAATGAGCGACAAATGATGTATTTGTAGCGTTGCGCTTCGACTGCTCGTTGCCACTCTCGTTGCGTGTCTTGCTGTCGCCCTTTCTGCGTCTTCATCTCGATGCACAGAGCGTGATAACTGTGCGCTGCGACAAACAGCACCAAGTCTGCGACACCTGCGACTACACCTTCAGCTTTGAGAATGCGCCCCGTCGCTGCGTTGCGTGCGCCGCCGTTAGGCACTGCGATGAGCAAGCGTGCGAGTTGTGGGTATTGCAGACGAAACCACTTGACACACTCGACTTGCAGCGAGCTTTCCTCGTGCCGTGGGTGTTTAGAACGGCACTTCGTCTTCGACTTGATTGCTCGCTGCCGTGAAAGCTCCCGAAGCTGCTGCACCGTCATTCGTGCCGGTGTCGCTGCGCTTGTCGAGCAGTTGCAGTCTGTCTGCGATGATTTCTGTGACATAGTGTTTGACGTTATTGTTATCGAGATAATTTCGTGTGCGCAAGCGACCTTGTATGAGTATGCACGAGCCTTTGTGCAAAAATTTCGATGCGACTTCTGCGAGCTTGCTCCAAGTGACGATGTTGTGCCACTCTGTCTGCTCGTTGCCGTTGCCGATGCGCTCTGTCGTTGCGACGCTAAATGTTGTCAGCAGATGTCCGTTCTGCGTTGTCGTTGACTTCGGCTCTGCACCGACATAGCCGACAACTGTCGCTTGATTGAATGATACTGCCATAGAAGTTATTTTGTACTGTGTTATGTTACTACTATGCTATTATATTATACTACTAATATCTGAAGTCGGTGAAATGAATGATTACACCGTGAATGACGTTGCGCTCTGCTCGTGTCGCCGGTGGAAAGAACCACGCTTTGAAGTCTTCAAGCGAGAGACCGTCATTCGCTGCGAGCTGCACGATGTCGTTGTGAGCCATGCCGTCGATATAGCAGCTCAACTCATCGGTCTTATTGTCGTAGATGAGCGTGATGCGCTGATAGCCGACGTGCTTGCGTATCTCATAGATTTCGACTTGATGCGAGCGATACGGCTTGTCTTTCCATTGTCGCACGCTCAAATAAAAGTCACCTTTGTTGATTTTGTCGATGTTGTGCGCCCACCGGTCAAAGTTCTTGCGTATCGTGTGCAGCTTGCGCTTGCCATGACGATTGCAGAGCGTGTTGCCGAGATGCTCTTTGAAAAGCGTCGGCTCGCCGTGCCGTGGGTGCGGCTTCGGGAACACTCTCGAAAGAGTGAGAACCACTTTCTTGTTAGCTTTCATATCTGTTTCGTGTTTAGAATGCTCGTAGAGCGCACAGATTTGCGCCCTGCGAGCGTCTGATTGTCTCATTGAGAAAATATATCACCCTGCGTCGGGAACGCTGTGGGTGCGCCCAAAATCTTGTTTACACGCTCTATCTCTGCATCGACTTCACGTTCAAGAGCCTTGCTCTGTCGCAGCGCAGACTGCGAGCGTGTCTTGAAGTACTCACGTTGCGCTTGACGCATCGCTGTCACTTTACCGAAGAACCACCTTGCTCTATCGTTGCTCATGGCTCAAAAACGCTGCTTGATTTCATCTGCTCTGCTCATAGTCACTCTGCTTTGTCGTTACACACGAACACGTCGAGAATGCGGCTCTCGCTCACAGACACGATGTCGTAGTCTGTCACGCTGTCGCTCATAAGTATCTCAACTTGACTTAACACATCTGCGATGTCACGAGCTTGCACAAGCAGATAAGACGGCTTGCGCTTCTCTGCGGCTGTCTTCTCATCAATCGTGATAAACATGAGCTTGACGTGGTAGAGCTTGTCTCTGTCATCGTCGAGCAACACGTCTTCGTACTTGCGGCGGTTGACCGCCGAGACAGAGAACTCGCCGCTCATGTACGGCTGCATCTGTTGAGTGATGCGTGCTTCTGCTTCTGTGAAGCTCATGGCTTCCACGAGATAACTCTCTGTCACTTGCTTGATAGCACCGCTTTCAAGCGTCTTGTCGTAGCTTACACGACATTCAAAATAATTCGTCATAATTGTTCTGTGATTTTTGATGTTGATAAAAATTATCTGTTGTCACCGCTGCCGCCGAGCTTGCCACGCTGCTTGCGTGATGCGAGCTTGTCGATGTTCATCTGTGCCACTTCATCGAGCGTCATGCAGATGTCACGAGCGAGCGTCGCACAGTACCACAGCACGTCACCGATTTCGAGAGCGAGAGCGTGCTGCTGCTCTGTGTCAAGCATGATTGCGCCGGTGTCTGCATTGCGCACTATGCGAGTGTCACGCAGTATCTTTTTCACTTTGTCGGCGCACTCACCGGCTTCACCGGCGATGCCGAGTGCCGGGTAGATTACTGCAAACTGACGGTCGTAGATTGCCGTCGAGAGTGCTTCATGTTGATATTCATTCAGTGTCATGTTCTGTGTCTTTTTTGTTGTCATTACTCTCTTGCTGTTTTGCCTGCTTGACAGCAGCATTATGCACCGCTGTAAGCACAAGATTTACAATGCACTTGCGCTCTGCGCTGCTGTGACGTGTCGTGCGCTCTTGAATGCGGTCGAACTCTGCGATGAGATAGTCAACCGTGATGAGACCACGACGTTGCAGCGACAGATACGGTGTCGAGCGCAGACGAATGTTGTTCTGCTGCTCAATGCTCTTGCCCTTGCGAGCTGCGCTCAACAAGTTCTCGTTGCGCTCGTCGATGTTGTCGATGAGCGTCTGAAGCTCTTGCTTGACAAGCTCATTTGAAAGTTGTTGCTCTTTCTGCTTCATTTGTCAAAGTGTTAAATCGTTCAATGATACTCTCAAACTTGTAGTTCTCTTTTGCAAAGATTTTAGGATTGTGAAGCCACAAATCAACCTTGCGGACGTTGCAGATGACAGTCGAATGATGCCGGTGTATCAAGCGACCAATCTGCATGAATGTCATTTCACACTGCGTGCGCAAGATGTAGCTCAAAATAGCTCGTGCGTCGGCTTGATGCCACTCGTGACCGGGTGCCGTGAGCTGCTCTGTCGTGATGCCGTAGTCGCTGCACACGACGTAAGTTGCTATCTCTATGCGCCGCTCCATGTCAGTTCTGTGATGCTTGCTGTTCAACTCGTTTAACGAAGACACCCATTGCGTTGCAGATGATTTCAGCAAATTCTTTATTTTGCATCATATTATCGGCAATAGCACCTGCTAATGCGAGAATGCTTCTCTTGTGTTGGTCTTCAATAAGAGTAAGGCTCGATGTTGCAGCGCATCGAATACCGTTATCTACTTCTTTGTACTCTGCCAAGATGATGAGCGACACTTGATGCTCTTGCACAAATGATGTCATCTCTTTACATTGCTTGTGAATGCGACTTTCTATCGCATTCGTCTCTTCGTTTGGTCTGATGTCGAAATTCATTTTGTCTCTGTTTTATATGATACGTTAATTGCAAATGGCAACCAGTAGCGCACACCGAGCTTTGTGAAAAGCTCTTTGTCGTAGTTGAGTGCCTGCACGTCGATGTCGAAGTCATCATCTGTGCGATACTCAACTGATACGGCGAACACACGCTCACCGACTGCCGGTTCTTTCTCGCTGATGTCTTTTATCGTCATCAAGTCGATGTCGATGTTGAATGCGCAAATCACATAGCCTTCGGCGAATGCCGCTTGCCGCTCTGTGTCATCGTAGCGGCTCATTGCCGTTCTTGATGCTTGACGCATGATGTCTTTACGTTGTTCGAGTGTCATAGTCGTTACTGTTTGTCGTTCTGCTCTCTCGCTTTAAGCACTCTGTCAATCTGCTCTCTGATGTAGTTGTCAATCTCTGCAATCTGCTTGCGCAGCATCTCATTCTCTCGCTTCAAGTCGATGTTGAGAGCGGTGACGTGTTCGAGACGATAGAGCAGAATGCCGCCGATGATGCACGAGATTGCGAGAAACACAGTCAAGATGATTTCTGCTGTTGTCATAGTCATGTTGTTTTCACACTGTACCGGGTTACATACTTGCCGCTTGCGACTTTAATTCTCTCTTTGCGAATGTCGAGACCACGCTCACGCAAATCGTGAATGCGGCTCGCCAAGCGCATACAACCAAAGTGCTTCAGTGCTTCGAGCGACGTGAGCGTCTTGCCCGACAGAAGCCAATCTTTGATTTGAGCGCATTGTGATGCGCTGCTCTCTGCATTGTAGTTGATGTTCATAGCTTGATTGTTTGTGTCGTTGTCAATGTTAACTCTCCTTTGTAACCGAGATGTCGCAGATAGTCAATTATCTGCTCCGGCTTGAACTTGCCAAGTGTCTCGTTAAGCTCAATGCGCTTCTTCTTGCGTCTGCTTTGTCTCTGATAATCGGGATAGTCTTTGCCGTGACAGATGCGTCTTGCAGTCTCACGTCCACACCCGACAAGCTCTGCGATGTCTTCAAAACAAAAGCCTTCTTCACGATACTGCAACACTTGTTTGCGTTGTTCGTCTGTAATGCGAGGTCTTTTTCCCATATTCAAAAATTGTCAAATAATGTTGGTTGTTTGATTTTCTTTCCGTTCAGCGAGATGATGTTGAGACACTCACGCTCGAAGCGTTCTTGCTGCATCTCGTAATATCTCGTATCAAGCTCGCAGCCGTAGAAGTCAACGTCGAGACTGTATGCTGCGAGACGTGATGAGCCACTGCCGAGAAAAGGGTCGAAGATTTTACCCCCCCTATTTTCGGTAGGTAAGTTTCTATTATCCAACGATATAGCGATACCGGCTTTTGCGTCGGGTGAATGCGCTGCTCTTTGTGCTTCATGTCTTCTTGTATCATGCCGTGCCAAGTATAGCGATACTTGCGCACAGCAGACGGGAACGAAGTCCAAGCAAGCTCGCAGTCTGCATAGCCGTTATTGCCGTTGTCTTTGTCCCACACGAGCCAACAGCTTGCATCGTATGGCATTCGTGAGATGAAGTGATTTGCGCCGAAGATTACTTGATGTCGTGACACACGAAATATCTCATCAAAGACTTCTTGCGCCGGTGCTTGCAAGTCCCACGATGCAGCTGTGCCGTAGTCACGAGACGCAGCAGCAGCGTTGCCGTGCCGCTTGTTGGCACGGTTCTGCTGTCGTGCGTCTGCTGCGATGCCATACGGTGGGTCTGCTATCACCAAGTCAAAGAACTTGTCAGGCAGCGTGCGCATATACTCCATACAATCTATGTTATACACTTCCGACCTCATAATAAAACATATTTGGTGTTACTTGAATTTTCTTGTTTATGATACTCATGTAATCGGCATTTAGTTCAAAGCCGATAAAGTTGCGTCCGTATATTCTTGCTACCATGGCCGTAGTGCCTGTTCCCATAAAAGGGTCAAGAACGACACCGCCATTAGGACAGCCAGCAAGGACGCAAGGCTCAATCAGTTCTTTCGGATAGGCTGCAAAGTGCGCACTCTTTTCGGGCTTAGTGCTGACAGTCCACACGTCACGTTTGTTTCGCTTGCCTGTATAGGCGTAGGCATTAGCACTTTTTGTGCGGTTGAACTTGTCGGGCGTAGCCGTGTATTTATTGCCACCATAGCGATGTGAGTTCTCTCGTCGTTCAACGGCAGCGTACACCGCTTGCTCCTGCATTTCCTCATGGTTGAAATAATAGCGACTGGACTTTGAGAATAGGAAAATGTATTCATGTGCCTTTGTGCAGCGGTCAAGAACACTTTCCGGCATCGGGTTTGGCTTGTGCCATATTATATCTTGCCGCAGATAGAAACCAACCTTATCACGCAGAGCGAAAGCGAGCATCCAGGGTATTCCTATGAGGTCTTTATCTTTGCAGGTAGTCTGATACTTGTATGCCGTTCTGTTCTCTAATGTGCCTTTGTTCGTTCCCTGCTTATACTTGTTTGCATTATCAGGATAGTTTGCTGCTCCTTTGTTACTGCCAGCATAGCTGTCGCCGATAATCAGCCACATTGTGCCTGTTGGTTTCAGTACACGATACACTTCACGAAAAACATCTGTTAACTTTGCCACATACTCGTCTGGCGATTTCTCCAAACCTATCTGCCCATCGACACCGTAGTCACGAAGTCCGAAGTAAGGTGGTGACGTGATGCAACAGTCCACAGAATTGTCCGCCATATTCCGAAGACCTTTTAGGCAGTCCATGTTGTAGATAGTGTTAAGTTCAATTTTCATTATCGAATGTCTCTCTTCTGCTGTCATTGTGAAAACTGTTTACACAATTCTTCTTTGCGAAATTTCATGCTGTGCGTTAGCTTTTGTTGTGTCATAGCTGTAAATTGAATTTGATGTACTCTCGCCATGTCGGTGTAACGATTTCAAGCACGTTTTTGTCCGGGTGCTGTCGCTGCCAACGCTTTGCTTCGTCGAGCATCTCACTCGCAATCTTGTCGGGTGTTCCATACTTGCGCTTGATTGGCTCGTAGTTCAGTAAGTCTGTGCAGTCAGGTATCGCCGGCACATCGTCAAACAAGCTGTTCATCGTCGTAGATATTTCCGATTACTTCAAGCTCACCACGCATGAAGAGCGGTGAGATTTTCTTGTTGTCTATCACTTGAAGTCTGAAGCCGGCTTCGTGATAGATTACAGATGTGACATACTTGTTCGTGCGCACGATGTCACCCTCGTAGATTGCAGTGCCGAACTTGTCGTAGATGCCGGTGAACTGACCCACCGTGTCTGCTCTCACGTCAAATTGACGATGATAGCGATTGTTGTCATCGTAGGTGTGAATGAGTGTTCGCTCTTCAAGTCTGTTGACTTCGAGGTCACCGAAAACCCAACGATTATTAAGAGATTTTCCTCGAAAGATAATTGTTCTCATGTCTAATGTCATTGTTAAAATTGCGGATTTCGTGTCTCCCTTGCGCCCTGCTGCACGCAAAACTTTCGGTTGAGTGATTTATCGTCTGCATGAGCGAGACGCACGGAAAACAGCTTATTTTCGATTTATCTCGTTCTGAAAGTATCTGCTGCGCCGAAATTCAGCACGCACATCATCTCGTTGAAGCGGTCTGCGATGCGGTTGCCGTACTTCTCACGGATTTCTTTCGGTGTGAGATTGGTTGTGATGACAGTGAACTTCTGATTGTTGTAGCGGTATTCGAGCAGTTCTGTCACCGGCGAGATGATGCTGCCGTAGTTCAGCTCTTCAGTCGGCTCTTTTCCCATGTCTTCGATAGCGAGCAGTCGCTCACGACACGCATCGTTGAAAGTCTCCGGGTCACGGTCTTTGTAGAGCTTTGACAGCTCTCGTGCGTCATAGACAACCAATTTTGAGCCGTGTTCGATGTAGCCACAATCTGACAGCAGACTGACAACTGCACGCAGAGCATAGAGCAAAGTCGTTTTGCCGTTGCCGTATGTGCCGCAGAGCATCACACCGAACTTCGAGTTGTTGTCAGTCAAGAAGGTTGCGAGACGTGCGATGTGAGCGTTGATACGTTCATCTTCGATGAATGTACGGTTGCGAAACTTGACTTCAGCGACGTATGACGCTTTGAGAAAAGTCTGCGCCTGCACAACGGTCATCGGCAGTCTAAAACGCTGTATCGTAGTCTTCCGACTTAACAGCTTTTGTGTCAACACCTCTTCGTTGAATGTTTCTGTTTTGTTGAATGTTTTCAGTTCCATTGCGTTGAGATTTTACAAGTATCTGTGCTTTGATGCGTAATACTGCGAGAAAGTGTTTTTTGTTGATTTCGTCAAGTTGCGGCTGCTCCGGCTTGCTCTCATCAAGCGCAAAGAGCCAATCGCTGAAGATTTCTTCTGCGAGCTGTTTGTACTGCTCTTCTGTGATGTGATTGAGATAACACGCTTGCTCGATGCTCCAACTGTCTAAAACTTGACATCTCAAATTATCTACACGCTCTTGCGCACGCACACGCATATCGCCGCCGAGATTATTGTTATCTTTTTTTATTGTTATATTATAATGTGGTGGTGTTACGCTTTTTGCGACACAGTGTATCTCATTTTGCGACACCGGTGTATCTTCTTTTGCGACACCTGCATCATTGTGGTGTATCTCATTTTGAGACACCTGCACGGGTGGTGTTACGCTTTTTGCGACACTTGATTTAGGTGTATTTCCTTTTGCGACACCCTCACTGCTTTTGTCTTGATAGTCTGCATATTTGAGAATGGTGAAGATAGTCGTGTTGCCGACACGTCGGCGAGCTATCTCACCACTCTCAACAAGCAGTCTGATGACTTTCGTCACAGTGTTTACTGTAAGGCCATTATTAGCAGCGAGAGTGCGTGTCGATGAGATGCACTCACCGACTGCGAGACGCACACCGCTCTGCACAGTCGTTTTGTGCGCAGCATCGAGCAACAAGTCGAGAAACACAGCTTTGACAGCCGGCTCTTTGTAGTGTCGCCACTCTTTGATTTTTCGATGTATGCTTATATAGCCTTGCATATCGCTTCGCTTTTCGCTTTACGCTTTACGCTTTTTCGGGAAACACGAAGTCCGCATACAGCTCGACGAATTGTCGCCCTGCGTATTCTGCGAGTTCACGGGTCTTGAAGGCGAGCCGAGAGCCGTAGTAGCCGTTCGAGTGCGACGATGCGTTGTTCGCACTCGCAAAGGCGAGACCGCCGTTCGCAAACGAGTTGTAGTAGGCACGACCGACCACACGACCCTTTTCATCGTCACTCATCTCGTTAAGCTCGCTCTGTGTGAAGAACTCAAACCACGGATAATAGCGACACTCATCTTCTGTGAACTGCGGCTCCCAACCCTCGTTGAGCGCAGCGGTGATGATGCGCAGTTTGAGATATGATAGAAAATCTCCTGTTTTCTCTTCACCACGGAATGCCGCTTCGGTGGCAACATATTGCTCGACATACGGGTGTTGACTTCCAAGCACTTTACAAGCGTCCACAAACGTCTTGACACGCTCTGTGATGTCTTTCTTTACGAATAGTTCTTTGCCGAACAGATGCTCTAACAGCTCACGTCCGTTAGCATCTGTGTTGTCGTAAGCTGCGAGAGCATTCTCACGACTGATTGTTAGATTGTTGTTCATCGTTAATCTTTTTAAGTTTTCTGTGAATGATTTTGAGTTGTCGTACTGCATTCACAACTCGCAGATTGTTGCTCTGCACGTTGTTGAGTACAAGCGGCAAGCATCTCACGAGCGTTGACAGTACGTTGTTAGGTATAAGTCGCATCGCTGTCAGTTGTTAGATAGTGTGAACATACGACCTGCGTCTGCGATATAGGTAGGCACACCGGCCACAGCACGCACTTCACGCTCGACCCGCTCTGCGTCACTATTGTTGTCAGACAGATGCACGAGAATGACATCATCAAGATTGCTCGTGTCGTTGTCTCGAATAATCTGCTTTGTCGTATCAAGCTCCATGTGCGTTTCGAGCAAGCGGCCACGCTTTGACGGCAGCTCAATGCCTGCGTCGATATTGTCTTGCAAGATGTCATCTGCATAGTTACATTCGAGCATAAAGTGACGTATGCCGGCGATACGATATTCAAGCATCATCGTGTCAGTGATGAATAGCGTCTTGCCCATTTCACGATGCTCGATGATGTAACCGACACACGGCACATCGTGAACAACACGCAGTGCGATGACTTTCCAATCGCCCACGATGTAGCCGTGTTGCGGCTCTACTGTCTTGCAAAACACACGGTTCTTGATGTCGAGAGCGTCGAACACGTCATCAAGTGCAAGCACTCGAATGCCACATTTCAAGAACTCTCGCACAAAGCCGGCATGGTCTTTGTGGCGGTGCGTCACGATGCAAGCTGCTATCTTCGTGATGTCCCAATGCAAAGCTCGTTTCACTTGCTGCATCGGCACACCGGCTTCAAGCACAAGCACGCTGTCACTGCTCTCAAAGAGATAGCAGTTGCCGTGCGATGATGAACCAAGAACCGTGAGTTTCATCTGTAAGCGATTTAATAGCCTGGGTCATCGTCTGTGTTACTCTCACTCGCTGCGCTCTCGCTCTGTGCCGGTTGCTCTGCTGTGCTCTGCTGCATCACTTCGCCGGTCTCTTTGTCAACGACTTCTTCAAACTCGACCTCGTTAGCGTTAAACTCGACGCTGTTAGCGTTCTCTGCGAGCAAGTCGTTGCGCTGCTCGTTGACTGCGACGTCATCTGCGAATGCGACCTGCATCTCGACAGAGAGATAGCCGTACTTCGAGAGCAAGCGACGTATGACGGTCTTCAGAGCCATGTCGTTGAAGTTGCCGAGCCAACCGACCTGCTTGCTGCTCTGCTCTGTGTTGGCGAGCTTGATGAGAGCTTCGATAGTCGTACCTTTGCCGAGCGACGACGCATATCGCTTTGCGTACTTCGCCATATCATCGACACTCATGTAGAGCGTCTTGCTGAAGCCGTTGAGCAGCTCGATGTAGCAGAAGTAGCCGACTATCTTGTCGCTCTTGCGCTCGCCGTCGAGTGCGACTTCGCCGGTCAGGCGGTTCACTGTGCGCAGTTCGCCCTCATAGACGAAATCTGCGTTGATGTAGCGATATTGACCGGTGCGCATTGCGAGCTGAATGTAACCCTTGTAACCGGGAATGAATGTCGGTGTCGGCACTTTAATCCACTTGTCATCTCCATGCTCATCTTTCACTTTCACGTTGTTGTTGTAAACGACGATGTAAGCGAAGCCGAGTGCTTTGTTGATAGGCAGCTGCATCGACGCAGCTTTGAGTGCTTGTGCGATGATGTCTTGCGGCTTGCAAGTCTGCAATGACTTGTCGCTCGTGTATAGGTCTATCACGCTTGCGATGAATGCGTCACGGTGCTTGCCGAGCGCATTGGTGAACTGCTCTTGCACGCTGTCTGCTTTGAGCATAGACTTCAAGATGTCAACCGGACGAGACTGCTTTGCGATAGCTGTCTGCGGTTGCGCTGTTGGTTGATTTTGCTGTTGCATAGTCACAAAATTTTAAGATTTATAATTAGTTGAAAAGCGTAGTCTGTGCTGCGCTGTGTTTCTTGTTGTCGATAGTAAGTGTAGCATCGTCTGTCACTACGAGAGCGATGAGCTGCGACACTGTTTCGGGAATGTCATTCACACTCTCTGCGTTGTCGATGAAGATTGGTGCTGTCACACCCTCGAACTTGCAGATTGCGTTGATGATGTCGAGACCGGCGATGATGCGCATTGCGTTGTTGAGACCGTTGTTGTACGGTACACCGTTGACGGTGGCTTCACACGTCTCGACTTCGCCGCCGTTGATTTGCTTTGCGAACATCTTAAAGCGCACTATCTTGAACATTGCATTGATGCGCTGCTCAACTGCGTTGATGCGAGCTTTTGAGAACTCCGAGATAGTGAACTCGATACCCTCCAAGCGAGCAAGCTCTGCGTTCTGTGTCTTCAACTGCTCTTCAAGCTCTGCAATACGAGCGTTGTTGCGCTCAATGATTTCACGCTTCGAGAGACGCACACGCAGCTCTGCAATCTTGTCGGCAAGCGTGTTGCTCTGCTCTTGCAGCGAGCTGTCACTCTGCTCTTGCAGCGAGCTGTCACTCTGCTCTTGCAGCGACGTTTCACGCTCGCACAAAGCGATGTACTCGCTATCGCTCGCAATCGCATCGTGCGTCGGCGGCTCAACGTCAAAACTCTCGTTGTAGAGCGGTTGCTGCTTGCTCTTGATAATAGTCTCTTGCAGCTGTGCGATTTTGTCTTCAATCATCTGCTGCTGCTCATTGAGCGTGTCTATCTGCGAGCGCACTGCGAGACCTTTGCGCTTGTTCTCTTCGAGACGCTTTGCACGACGCTCGTTGAATGCGGCGGTTATCTCTTGCTCTCTGCTCTCAATCTCGCTCACTTCATAGCGACGATGACACGTCGGGCAAACAAAGTCGCTCTCGCTGAAGTTGAGCGTCTCTGCTTTGATAGCACGATACTCTGCGACAAGTTGCTCACGCTCGTTAAGCAGTCTGTGCAGCGTGTTGGCATTGCTGCTTTGCTGTTGCTGCAAGCGAGTAATCTCCCTGCTGTCGCTGTCGATGCTTGCGAGCAGTGCTTGATGCTCGCTCTTGCGCTTGCGCCATGCTGCGAGAGCAATCTCTTTGACTTCATACTCACGGCGCATCTTCTGTGAGCGCACGTTGTTAAGCTCTGCGATTACAGCCATGCGAGCGTCACTCGCTTTGCGCATCGCTTTCGCTGCGTCTGCAATCTCTGCGTCAATCTCAAACTTTTCGCTCGTGAGCTGCTTGATTTGAGCTTCGAGAGCCGCCCAATC
Organism: uncultured Ruminococcus sp.; assembly: GCA_947169885.1. Classification (GTDB taxonomy): domain Bacteria; phylum Bacillota; class Clostridia; order Oscillospirales; family Ruminococcaceae; genus YE71. The sequence goes on along the minus strand of CAMVRM010000017.1, from coordinate 5,396 downwards.
TTCGACTTCGGGAACGTCACGCTTGCGCTCATCAATGCGGTCGGGCAGCGTGTCAATCTCTGCACGCAGCTTGCTCTTTTTCACTGCGATTTCACGCTTGTACTCTGCGAGCGTCTTGCCGGTGAGCTGTGCGAGTAGGGCAGTGAAATCGTCGTTACCGGCTGCGATGTCTTCGTCACTGATGCCGCCGGCCATGCGAATGAGCATCGCACGCTGCACGTCTGTTTTCTGACGTGAGAAATAGGTCGGGTTCGTGATGAACTTGAATACTTGCTCGCTGCACAGCTCTGCGATTTTCTCGTTATAATCTTTCATTGTGCAGGGAACGTCGTTGTAGTAGCGTTCTTCAGTGTGACCGGTGAACTCTGCGCTCACTGTGCCACGACGTTTGACCCATTTCTCTGCATAGACACGACGCAGCGTGATGTCGGTGCCGTCCACGTTGATGACTGCGCTCACTTCGTGCGGTATCTGCGGAATTGCGATGCCGTTCTCGTCAAGCGTCTTGATGTTGAATGTCTGTCGGTCTTCACTGTCTTTGCCAAAGAGCAACCAAGTGAAGCCGTCAAAGATAGTTGTCTTGCCGCTGCCGTTGCGACCAAGCACTCTCGTGATGTCAGCGTTGAACTCGATTGAGTAGTCTCGCAGACCCTTGAAATTTAGCAGCGAGAGCTTCTTTAATATAATCTTTTTCATAGATATAAAAATTAGAAATTCGTCATTATATAAGCCCATTTGAAACCGCCTGCGGTTTTGGTTTTTCCCTTTGCGGCTGCACAGATTGAAGAATAACAAACACCGCTCGCTTTGGCTGCGTCAATTATACTGTCAAAAGTGTTGATGACTTCACCGTCAAGCGACAGTTGTTTTACAGCTTTTGCGGCTGGATTTAAGCCGCCTCGATGCTCTCTGTGCCATTGTCTGTCACGATTTGCGTGACCACGATAAACACCTGTTCCATAGTGAATATTATCTTGTAATGAGAGCCATTCAAGATTACTCGCTCGATTGTCTGTCTTACACTCGTTAAGATGATTGACAGTGTTAGCGTCTGTCGGTCTTTCAATAAATGCGGTGGCAACAAGACGATGAACAAGATACTGCCTTGCACTCCCACTTTTTGAAAGACTTACAATTAAATAGCCGTGACGTTGACACACTTGCTTTAATAGCTTGCCATTGATTTTCGCCGTATGAGAGCCACCCCAACGATTTAATTGCGTTATCGTGCGAGCAACAGAACGAACTCTGCCAAGATTGCTCACCTCATACAGACCTTCGTAGTCTGTTATCGGTTTCCAAATTTCTTGCTGTTGCATTGCGTTGTTATAAATTAGTTACACTGTTAGTCTTGATTTAGCGACGTGTGTCACTGCTTGACTTCTAATCTCATCGTTTGTCGGTATGCGTTGAGCGAGTTGCCACTGCTCAATCTCTGACTTCTTGAAGTACACTGACTTTCCCTGCTTGTAGTGAGGTATGTCACGAGCTGCTGTCAAGTGGCGCACCCGGCTCTCGCTGATGCCGAGCAACAGAGCGACTTCTTGTGTGTCGAGAACTGACTTTGAGCTGATAAGCATAAGTCGCTCGATGCGTTCAAGTCGTTCTTCTACTCCCATGCGTCATCAATGTTAGTGAGTGAGGTGAAGTCGATTGCGCCGGTGCGCTCCCAATAGTTCGAGAGCTTGAAGCACGCATATAGTGCTGCGAAACCGAGCGTCTTCGTCCACAAGATTGTGAGCAGAAAGTTTGTGTCTTCAGCCGGCTCGCTCAATAAGAGTGCGAGACCGACGATTGCGATGACTGCGAGCGCATAGCTGCGCCAATTAGTTAGTAATGCTTTCATAGTGCTGTTGCTTTTAGCGTCTCAATAGGGAAGAGACCGTTAATATCTACATTGAAATGGTCGGCGATGACGCTTTGCGTCAGCTCGTCGGGAACTTGCCGACCGAGTAACCACATCTTGACCGTGTTTGCAGAGCGATGTGTCAATTCTGCAACTTCGGTGATGAACATTTCTGCGTGCGTAGGCATCTGCTTACGCTCATTGTAGAGTTCTTTTAATGACTTTTTCTTCGCTTTCATATTAAAAATGTTGTGAAAATTTGCTTGTTACGCACTAATTATTTACTTTTGCACGCAATTTTTAAGGTGTTGCGGCAATAGTAAATTAACTATTGCGCTGCAAAGTTAGAGCAAATTTCTGTAACCACCAAAAAATTACAGAAAAAATTGCGGTAAAAATTCACCCTATTTTTTTAATAATTGCATTTATGACTGACAACCAAACAATTAAGGCTCGCTTGCTCTCTTTCATTGCTTTCTTGGGCATTGGGCAGGCGAAGTTTGAGAAAAAATGTGGTCTTGCGAATGGTTATGTGAACAACATTCGCAAGTCTATAACGCCCGAAAAATTGCAGAAAATCGCTCTGCAATTTCCCGAACTCAATCCCGGTTGGCTTATGACCGGCGAAGGTGAGATGATACGTTCTGTTGTGAATGCGCAGGCACAGCAAATCACCAATAGCAATGTTGGTGGCAATCACAACAGCGTGAGTGTCGGCGGCGAGACCGCACGTCTCATCACTCTGCTTGAAAGACAGCAAGAGCAGACAGATGAGCATCTGCAAATCATCAAGAGACGTGATGCGCAGATTGACCGACTGCTCACTGTGATTGAAAAGATAACGGACAAAGATAAAAACTGATAAGATTATGAGCAGAACCATGAACTTCGCAGCTCTGTTGCTGCTGTGCGTGATTGCACTGTCATGCTCGAAAGAGCGTGTCAAGACACCCGTTGAGAAATACGTCGAGACACTTGTCAAGATGTACCCTAACTATGAGACAAACGACATTGCGAGAGCCGCCGTCAAAGACAGCGTGACGCTGCACATGAGAGCTGCTGTCGGCAAGCCGTGTGTCGAACTGCAAGATGTGAAATTTGGCTTCAGACGTATCGTCGAGAATGGCGGCCAACGTGCCGCTCTCTTTGATGCGAATGTTAGCACGTTCAATGATGTTGACGGCAAGCAGTCTATGTACTCTGACATCTTGATGCACGTTATGTGTGTCGTTGATGATGAGACAGCGGCCACGTTAGACGGTCAACGTAAGTACGCTATCGCCGGCACGCTTGATGATTGGGGCGAGAACGACCTCTATATGGGTATCTCGACCACTGCGACAATAGATTTTGGTATTCTGTTGCTGAACAAAGCGACTATAAAAACTATTGAAGATGAGTGACACATTATTATATCGTAAAGTTATTGATACACTGAAAGCTGCGCTCACGCATCGTGACACGAGCGCACAGACGCTCGCAGACGTGCAGAAACAGCTTGGATTTGAGCTTGACAGATGCAAAGTATATAATCGCTCAACCGATGAGATACAGCGTCTCTACGACGATGTATTGTGGTTGCGTGCAAATCTCGCACTATGAGCAAGCGCAGAAATTACAGCAGCGACACGCTGCAAGTGATGACACGCTTCTTCGTCGCTCTGCAAGAGTGCAAGAACACGAACCGCATCAAGAGTGTGTCGCAGTACTGCCGAGACACAGAGATTGATATGCCGCATCTATACACGCAGCGCAAAGACTTGAACAAAGGTTTCTTTGAGATTGGTTGGTGCGTGCCGCTCGTGCGTAATTACGGTGTCAGTGCAGATTGGCTGCTCACGGGTCGTGGCACGATGTTCTGCAAATGACAGTTGCACGTTCTGCAACTGTCATATATTTTTATGATAGCGTAAGATTGTAAGATACAGACACTTGAATTTTGCTCACCGCAAATGTGACGTGAGCAAAATGCTATTGTGAGGGAAGTTAATTTCCTCCACAACAAGAAAAGCGCAGCGAGAAATCAATCAATCTCGCTGCGCTCTTTATGCAATAGGAATATTTTTCAGTACTTTGTTGACATTTTTTGGAATATTTTATGCGCAAATGTTGCCGTTTTTTATGCGTGCAGCAATATGTTCTCTCACTTTGTCTGTTCTGTCTCGTTTTGTGTTTCAGTCGTGCCGAACACGTCGGGTATCGCTGCGACAGCAGCCTGCTTGTTCTTGTCAAGCACTTTCGCATAAATCTGTGTCGTTGATATGTCAGAGTGACCGAGCAGCTTGCTGACTGTGTAGATGTCTGTACCGAGGTCGAGCATCATAGTCGCAAACGTGTGCCGACCGCAATGAAACGTGATGTCTTTCTTGATACCTGCATTGGCGACCCACACACGAATGATGTCATTCGTCGAGCCGGGCGAATTGAACCACTTGAACACACGCTCGTTGTCTGCGCCACGCTCGCCCATGAGCTGCGCTGCTTGCTGCGTGATGTCGAGATACTCTTGACCGCCGGTCTTTTTCTGACGAAAGATGATGCGAGTGAAGCCGCCTTGATGATGCACTTCGCCCCATGTGAGTTTTGCGATGTCGCTGCGACGCAAGCCGGTCAAGCATGAGAACAAGAATGCAGTCTTGACTTCTTCGCTGCGGCACGGTGTCTGTGCGAGCAGTCGCACTTCGTCGATAGTGAGATACATTCTCTTGCCCTCTTCAGCCTTGAAGTTGTCGATGCCACGCATCGGGTTGAATGCGATGATGCGTCTCTCAAACGCTTCGTTCAAGCACGCTCGCAGCTTGTTGAAGTACGACACTTTGCTGTTGCGAGAGAGCTTGCGCACGACACCGTTCTCTTTATAGTGACCGTCGTTAGTATAGGCTGCGTCTTCGAGATAGTCTTTGAAGCCCTGCACCCATTCGGGCGTTATCTGCGCAAACGTGATGCGCTCGTTTTTCTCGTAGCGTTGCAGATGCTTCAAGCATGAGAGCCAATTGCCCCAATTACCACGGCTCTCTTCGCCGAGACGTGCTTGACACATGGCTCGATAGAACTCAAAAAAGAGTGTGTCTTCTGCGAATTTCGACTTGAAGCCGAACTCGCCGTTCTGTAACTCGACGATGCGCTGCGCCTTGATAGACTGTGCGAGCTGCATCGTCTGTCTGTTCTGCTCTTTGTCATCTCGTGTGCGCTCCGGCACGAGATAGAGCTTCAAGAACTCATAACTGCGCTTGCCGTCACGATAGACATCAAGATAGAGCGAGATATTGCCGTCTGATAGCTTTCGCTGCCGCAGTCTGATAGGCTCTTTTGCCTTTTGCTTTTTTCTCATAAGTTGCGTTGATTAGGTTGATTATCTTGTTACTTTTGTTACTCGAAACACGTCAAGTCACAGAAAAGTACCGCAAAAGTAACAAAATAATGGCATATAGATAGCACACAACACGAAAATTTTTAATTTCGTGTCGTGGCTGTCTCTTTGTTAGTTGGTTGCTGCCATTATGCTGTTTGTATGCTCTTGGTGTTTCACTGCTCACTTTCCGATGCAGAA
>CAMVRM010000016.1 GCA_947169885.1 uncultured Ruminococcus sp. | reverse complement strand
TTTATTTAGACCCCCATGAACGAAGCGAACACATTATTTCTTATTTCTTATTTTTTAATAACGCCGAAGGCGCACATTATTTCTTATTTCTTATTTATTATTTCTTATTTATTATCTCTTATTTCTTAATTCTTAATTCTTATTTAAAGTTGACATCTGCGTGGTTTTTTGGTATAATATATTCTGAATGTTTATAAATGAACTGCACAAAGCGAAAGACTGGGAATGATTGGAAATGGTTAGAAATGGTATTTGAACCGTTCAAAAAGAAGATATGGCTGTCCTCACCAACTATGCACGGCGAGGAGATAAAATGGATAAATGACGCTTTTCAGAAGAACTGGGTCACGACAGCAGGCGATAATATCACCGAGATAGAACACTCTGCCGCTCAGTTCATCGGGTGCGGATATGCTGTTGCACTTTCCTGCGGAACGGCGGCTCTCCACCTCTCCGTAAGGCTTGCCGCCGAAAAGCTCTACGGCAGGACTTCCCCCGACAAAGGCGCTCTTTTCGGGAAAAAGGTATTCTGCACCGATATGACTTTCGGAGCAACAGTCAACGGTGTTTCTTATGAGGACGGACAGGCGGTCTTTATCGACACCGAACCCGACACATGGAATATGTCCCCCACGGCGCTCGAAAGGGCGTTTGAAATTTACCCCGATGTGAAGATCGTCATGCTTGCACATCTGTACGGAACGCCTGCTAAATTCGACGAGATACGTGCAGTATGCGACAAGCACGGCGCAGTTGTCATCGAAGATGCCGCTGAAAGCATGGGCGCTCTTTATAAGGGCAGGCAGACAGGCTCGCTCGGCGATTACAACATCGTTTCCTATAACGGCAATAAGATAATCACAGGTTCATCAGGCGGTATGTTCCTGACCGACAGCTTTGAAGATGCCGAAAAGATACGCAAATGGTCAACTCAGAGCCGTGAAGCCGCTCCGTGGTATCAGCACGAGGAAGTCGGCTTCAATTACCGCATGAGCAACATGATAGCAGGGATAGTGAGGGGACAGATGCCTTTCCTCGAAACACACCTTGCACAAAAGCGTGCCATATATGAGCGCTACAAAGAGGGCTTCAAAGGTCTGCCTGTCAGCATGAACCCGTTTGACGAGATAAACAGCTCTCCAAATTATTGGCTGTCCTGCATACTTATCGACAAGGATGCCATGTGTCCGCAGTCGAGGGACGGCACAAAAGCACAGTTCACTCACCAAAAAGGCAAGTCATGTCCTACCGAGATACTCGAAACGCTTGCCGCCTGCAACGCCGAGGGCAGACCTATCTGGAAACCGATGCATATGCAGCCGCTCTATAAGGACAACGCTTTCGTGACCGCTGAGGAAAACGGCGTGAGCGTAGGCGAGGACATCTTCGAGAGAGGCTTGTGTCTGCCGTCAGACAACAAGATGACCCCCGTGGAACAGGACAAGATAATTCAGATCGTCAGGAGCTGTTTTGAATGAAACGTCTGTGTAAGACTGTTTTGCATATCGCCGCTTTTTCGGCAGGAGCGGCATTCTGCGCATTTACTGCCGAACGCATAAACGAGATAAAAGCATGGGGCAAGGAGATCCGTCACAAGCCGTATGGAACTTACGAACGATTTGTCAAACGTCCCCTCGACTGCTTTTTAAGCACGGGTGCGCTCGTGGTGCTGAGTCCTCTGCTTGCAGTCCTTTCGGCAGTGGGCGCATATGAAATGAAAGGTTCACCGTTTTTCGTGCAGGCTCGCCCCGGGCGTGAGGAACGCATTTTCAGGCTCGTCAAGTTCAGGAGCATGAGCAATAAGCGTGACGAAAACGGCGAACTTCTGCCCGACATCGAACGTCTGGGCGCTTACGGACGCTTTATAAGAAAGACCTCACTGGACGAACTGCCCGAGCTTCTTAACATCGCAAAGGGCGACATGGCACTTGTGGGTCCACGTCCGCTTGCGGTGCAGTATCTGCCTTATTACAACGAAAAGGAACAGCACAGGCATGACGTTCGCCCCGGGCTTACAGGGCTTGCACAGATAAACGGCAGAAACGCTGTCGGCTGGGAAAAGCGCTTTGCTTTCGACACGGATTATGTCAGCAGGATAACTTTTTTCGGCGACCTGAAAATAATACTCTCGACTGTCACGAAAGTTTTCCGCTCGGAAAATATCGAAGTGCGTGGAACGGGGAGCAATATTGATTTTGACGAGTTCCGCAGACAACAGCTTACGGAGGAAGAAAAATGCTGACAGGAGAAAAGACCGTCCTCCGACCCATGGAGCAGGAGGATATGCAGTTATACTCGGAACTTTTCAACTCCGAGGAGATCTCGAAAATGGTAGTCGGCTGGGGTATGCCCGTCAGCCTGTCGGAACAGATGAACTGGTTCGACAAAGCAAAGAGCGATGGACGAAACCGCCGCTTCACCGTGCTTGACAGGCATTCCGGCGAAAAGCTGGGAATGGCTTCGCTGTCGGCGATAGACTGGCAGTGCCGCAAAGCCACCCTCGGCATAAAACTCAGTGACAACTGCCCTAAACGTCAGGGGTACGCATCAGACGTTCTTCTTACCCTCATACGTTTCACATTTTATGAGATGAACCTGAACAGGCTCGAAGCGAGCTGGATAACCTATAACATCGCATCAAAAGGGCTGTATACAAAGTGCGGCTTCACTCCCGAGGGAATAAGGCGAAAGGCAGTTTACAGGTCGGGAGAATATCACGATCTGGAAGTTTCGGGACTTTTGCGTGAGGACTTTGACCGCATGGAAAAAGGCGGCAGAACATGAGCGCATCACCCGAGATCGGCAGTGAGTTTGCGCTGTCACATGAGGAAAACGGCAGTGGTATAGGCTTTCCGAAAGTGCGTTCGTCAGCACTCGTTTTTTCGGGCAGGACTGCGCTTGAAGTCATCGCACAGACTGCTGACGTACACGGCATTGCGCTTCCCTCTTACTGCTGTGATTCCATGATAGAGCCGTTCCGCAGGAGCGGTGCGGATATTTATTTTTACGATGTTTATTTTGACGGAAATCTGAAAACCGAACTTGTCATACCTGACGGCGCAGATGCCGTTTTGTGGTGCAGTTACTTCGGTTTCAGGCGGCAGATGCCCGACCTTTCGGCGTTCAAAGCCCGCGGCGGCATCATCATCGAGGACATAACTCACAGCCTTCTGAGCCGTGAACAGTTTCACCCTCAGAGCGACTTTCTTGCGGCTTCTGTAAGAAAATGGCTGCCCGTACTTTGCGGCGGCTGGTGTGCAGGCGCTGACACCGAACTTAAAAATATCCCGAAAGGAACTGTACCCGAGGATCATCTTTCTGCAAAAAAAACGGCAATGTCGCTCAAAGCGGAGTATCTTGTTTCCCACGATGAAGCCGAAAAGCCGAGGTTTTTAGAACTGTACAGCCGTGCGAACAAGCTTCTTGCCGAACGTTACAGCGGTATACGCATTGATGAACTATCGGAGAACATTATTTCTCATGCGGACGCTGAAAATATCCGTCAGGCAAGACGGCGCAACGCAAAAACGCTTTACGAGGGGCTGTCGGAGATCGGATATATCGAACCTATGTTCGGCATAGATGACATGGACTGTCCGCTGTTCCTGCCTGTTGTCATAGACAAGGACAAGCGTGACAAAGTTCGTCAGCATCTGACCGATGAGCGCATTTACTGCCCCGTTCACTGGGGCAAACCCAACGCCGACTGCCGCTCAGAACTTTATGACACGGAACTGTCGCTCATATGCGACCAGCGTTACACCGAGGAAGATATGAAAAGGATAATATCGGTGCTGAAAGACTTTCCGCACTGAATAAAAGCCGATTTTTCGGCACAAGGAGAAGACCTGATAAGTATGAAAACTATCCTGATAACAGGCATCGGCGGACTCACGCCCCGTTCGATAGCTAAAATTATACGTGAAAAGCACCCCGACTATAAACTCATCGGCTGTGACATCGAAAAGAAGTCGATAGGCTTTTACGAAAAAGGACTGCTGGACGAACGCTACGTATGCCCTTTATGCACCTCCGAGGACTACTTCCCGTTTATCGAAAAGCTGACCGCTGAAAGAGGCATCGACTATGCTTTCGTTCAGCCCGAAGCCGAGATAGTCCAGTGGGGCGCATACTTCGACAAGCACGGAAAGTATCCATGTCCCGTGTTCATGGGCTGTACTCTGCTCTCAAAGTCGCTCAAAGACAAATCTGTCATGGCTGAACTGCTTGAAGACACAGAGTTCATTCCAAAGACCATAAAAGTCACCCATGCCGACCCACGCATTGAAGATGTTGAGAACAAGATAGGCTTTCCCTGCTGGATAAGGGCTACACAGGGAACAGGCGGCTTAGGCTCGCTCAAACTGCGTGACATAAACAGCTACCGAAGCTGGCTTCTCATAAATTCCGATATTCCCGAATTCACCGTCAGCGAGTTTCTCCCCGGCAGGCATCTGGCGAACCAGATGCTCTATTACAACGGCGAGTACATAAAAGGTGCATCGCTCGAATGCGTTGAATACGTCATGGTGAACGCCGCCCCCTCACACGTCACAGGCAACACCCACTTCGGACGTTTTCTCAACGAGGACAGGATAAACGCTTTCTGCGACAGATGTATAAAATATCTCGAAAACAAGCTGGGCGTTAAAGCGCACGGCATACTTTCCTTTGACTTAAAAGAGGACAAGAACGGAGAACTGAAAGTCACCGAGGTAAATATCCGCCACATGGCATACACAGGCGTTATGGCACACGTTGGCTTTGACCTTATCGAGGACACTATCCGCATAATGGAGGACGGCGGCTGTCAGAACGTAAGCCGTGAACCGTTCTTCCACTTCGACAAGCCTTATGTTTTCCTGCGTGACGTTGACACTATCCCCATTATCCTCGACAGCGAGGAAGAATTTGACACTTTCTGAGGGCGTTTATCCATGAAAGATATAGTCATCATCGCAAACTTTTGCAGGGATTTTTCCGCCACCGACAACGGACGGTTCATGTATCTCTGCAAGAAGCTTGCGCAGAACAACAGCGTTGAGATAATAACAAGCGATTTCAGCCACACCGACAAAAAACACAAAGCCCCCCCTGAAACTTCGTGGGATTTCAGGATAACTTTTCTTCACGAGTCTGGCTATAAAAAGAACATCAGCTTAAAACGGTTTTACAGCCATTTTACATGGGGCAGGCAGGTGAAAGAATATCTTCGCCGCCGCAAGCGCCCCGATGTTATCTATGCCGCCGTGCCGTCGCTCACTGCTCCCCTTGCCGCCGCAAAGTATTGCAGGAAAAACGGCGTTCGCTTTATCGCAGACGTTCAGGATCTGTGGCCTGAGGCGTTCAGAATGGCATTTGGTATCCCGTTCGTAAGTGACCTTATATTCCTGCCGTTCACGCTCATGGCTGAGGGCATATACAAGCGGGCAGACGAGATATGCGGCGTTTCAAAGACTTACACCAAAAGAGCCGCCGCCGCAAACTGCCGCAAAAAAACACCGCATACGGTCTTTCTGGGAACGGAACTCAAACAGTTCGACCGCTACGCACAGGAGAACAAAGTGAACAAGCCCTCGGGCGAACTATGGCTCGGCTACTGCGGAAATTTAAGTTCAAGCTATGACATCACGACAGTTTTGCAGGCACTTGCACGCATAAAGGAACGTGGGATAACTCCGCCTAAGTTTATCGTAATGGGTGACGGCGAGCGAAAATCCGACTATGAAGCGCTTGCAGAAAAAAAGGGCATCGACTGCCGATTTACAGGTGCGCTCCCCTATGAACAGATGTGCGGAATGCTCTGCGCCTGCGACATAGCCGTGAACCCTATCGTAAACGGCGCTGCACAAAGCATCATCAACAAGCACGGTGACTACGCCGCCGCAGGCTTGCCCGTGCTGAACACGCAGACTTCGCCCGAATACCGCTCGCTCGTCAGGGAGTATAAAATGGGCTTCAACTGCAAGAACGGCGATCCTGCTTCACTCGAAAAAGCACTGCTCATTCTTATGGAAAACGAACCGCTCCGCACAAAAATGGGCAGGTCTGCAAGACGCTGTGCCGAGGAACGCTTCGACAGAGAGCGCACATACAAAGAACTCATCGGCGTGATAACAGAAAAATAACTCTTGGAGGGATCTGATTTGAGCGGCAGGATATACACAAAACTCATGGGCGGTCTGGGCAATCAGCTTTTTCAGTATGCCTATGCGCTGAAACTGCAAAAGCTTTTCCCCGACAAGCAGATAGTTCTCGACACACGCTATTTCAGGAAAAAGCATATACGCAGTCTTGAACTGAAAGATATGTCGGTCAGAAAAGTCACATGGACTGACAAAGCCATGCCGCTTTATGACATGACCTATCTCGCATACGCAGGAACGGTAAGGCTTGTGCGAAACTCGGGCGGCAGGGTCACTTCTGCGCCTGCTCTTGAACGTTTCGGACTGCTTTACAACAACATCGACTCGGTCTACCGCCTGCCGCATAAACGTTTTGGGAACATCTATCTCGGCGGCTACTATCAGAACGAAAAAGAGATACGCTGTGTCAAAGACGAGATAGCGGCGGTCATTCGTCCACGGAAAATGTCTGACAAAGCCTGCTCTTATTTAAATAGTATAGCCGACTGCCGAACTGTCGGCATAAGCATACGTATCGGCGAGGACTACAAGCGGTTCGGCTGGGACATATGTTCAAGGGCTTACTACGAAAACGGCGCAAGGCTTATTCTTTCGGACGGCACGGCAAGACAGCTGTTCGTTTTCAGCGATGACATAGAGAGGATAAAGCGTGAAGGCTGGTTCGGCGGCTTTTCCGAAAAGGTAACTTTTGTCGGGGGGTGTTCGGCGAGCGAGAGCTTGTATCTTCTCAGCCGCTGTGACGATTTTGTTATTGCGAACTCCACATTTTCGTGGTGGGGCGCTTATCTCGGCGAAAGCATCGGCAAGCAGATAGCCGCTCCCGAATATTTCTTTTCGGGCAGGCTCATGAAAAACGGCGGACTGCATATCCCGAACGCTGTGTATCTCGATATGAACACAGGCAGACCGCTCACCCGAAACAAGCCGATAAAGACTGCCGCCGTGACAGTCCTATACGAGCCGAACGAGCGTGAACTTGAAGCTGTGAGGGAAAAATCAGCACTCTTTGACCGTGTTATCATATATGACAATTCTCAAACAAGCCACAGTTCTGCGTTTTCGGGGATAAGCAATGCGGAATATCTCTTTAACGCTCGGAATGACGGACTTGCGAAAGCTTACAACACGGCACTTGACTTCTGCGGACGTGAGAACATCGACAGGCTGTTCATTCTCGATCAGGACAGCGGCTTTGACAATGACAGTATCCGTTCACTGCTTCGTGTCCTGCCGAAAATGCCCGATGACTGCGCCGTTGTCTGCCCGTTCATCAGCTATAATGACAGCGATGTCCCCCCCTCAAAGACTGCCGAACAAGTCAACTGGACGATAAATTCGGGTTCGGTGCTGAACGTTCCGCTTCTGCACAAAAAGGACATACGCTATGACGAAAGCTATTTTCTTGACAGGCTCGACCGTGACTTCTGTATGCAGATAACACGTTCGGGCTTAAAGATAATACGATACAACAAGGCGGTCATGCACCAGCGGTTAGGTTCGGCTGACGGAAGCAGGAATCTTCACTCGCCGCTCAGAAATTACTACATGGCAAGAAACCGCCTTTACTACAACAGGAAGTTTTTTCCACTGCCGAAACGTTTGTTCTTGAACACGGCACAGACTGCAAGACACATTTTCGGCATCATATATGACAGAAACAACGCCTGCGAAAAGCTGAAAATGACAGCGCTCGGCATCGGCGGCTATTTCAGGCACAAAACAGGCAGATACAGCGGCTAAACTCTTAACGAAACGCAAATATTGAAAAGGAGCATTAAAAATGACATTACAATTTTTTATGATCTTGATATTTGCGCTCACTGCTGTCAAAAGCCTTACAAAGTTCAAACTCCGTGTGCTTGACATAGCACTTATCGCTTCGGCAGGCGTTCTGTTTTCGTTCAGAACCATCTACGAAGTCGACACCTACGCCTACAACATGGTCTATGAGGCGTTCCTGAACGGCAAGTCACCTCCCGAGACTTACGGCATCGACAACGGATTTTTACTGCTCATGCAGTTGTCGGTAAAGTGCGGACTGTCATTTTATCTTTTCAGGCTTGCTGTTTTCCTCATAAGCATCATTCTGATACTCAGCACCATTCGGCTCTATACCGAACGCTATTCGCTGGTGCTGTGCCTGTATCTGTTCTTCCCGTTCTGCTATGACAGGATACAGATACGTCAGCTTCTTTCATATGCGATAGTAATTTTTGCATGGCGCTTCATAACGGGAGAACGAAAACGCCCCGTTATCTACACGCTTTTTGTTCTGCTCGCTTCTGCGATACATCTTACCTCGCTCGTGTTTCTTCTCTATCTGCTCATACTCCTGCCGAACCAGCGCATACTCAAAGGCTTTTTCATAACGGCAGGCGTGTTCAGCGTTATAGCAGTCATGGGCGGCGCAAACGTGATAGGACTGCTTGGCAAGATCATATCCAGCGAGAAATTCACACGCTACGGCTTTGACGCTTCCGACTACCGCATGAACTTCTATTTACAGCTTTTTGAGATAGTGATGTTCTCAGCGTTCATTGCAATAGACAGCCGCATTCTCGAACGGCGTGAGGACGAACACAGCTATGCGCTTTCCTGCATGGTGAAATATTCGGTCATATTCCTGCCGTTCGTGCTGTTCTCGCTGACCTTTGAACGGCTCATGAGACCTTTTCTCATACTGACCTACACCGCCGCCGCCATGAAATACAGCGACAGCAAATCACGCCGCAGATGGCTTCCCCTCATTGCCGTGACTCTGCTCGTCATTATCCGTATGTCGGTAACTTTCGGCTACATCACCGACCTGTTCGGAAAATGCGAGCTTATCAACGCTCATTAGGATAAACGGTGCAAGCTATGATAAAGGACATTTTCCGTGTTTTTACCACGAACATGATAAAATTCTTCGTGGCACTTATCGCAACTTTTCTTATCCCTGCTCTGCTCTCGGTGGACGAATACGGCTATTACAAAGTTTTCGGGCTTTATTCCGCATACATCGGAGTTCTGCACTTCGGATTCTGTGATGGGGTATTCTTAAACTACGGCGGAAAAAGCTTAGACAAGACCGACAAGCACCGAACCGCCGATGAACAGACAACGCTCATCATCTTCGAGATCATAATGACGCTTATCCTGCTGACTGTCGGCATCGTGATGAAAGACATCATCGTGGTGCTGCTCGCACTTGATGTTGTTCCCGTCATAATGGTGACGTTATATACCTATATCTACCAGTCGTCGGGCGACTTCAAACGCTATGCCCGAATATACAACTTCCAGTCTCTGGTAACGCTCGTTGTCAACTCCCTGCTTGTGTTCGTCATAAAGCCCGATTCGGGCGTGCTGTTCTCGGCGGCGGCAGTCGGGATAAACTATGCGGCGTTCATCTTCGCCATGATAAGCTTCAACAGGAACACCAAAGCAGGCATGGGACGTTTTGACTTATCCCTTTTCAAAAGCCATGCAGTTTCGGGCTTTCTGCTGACAGTCGGCAATCTTTCCTTCCTGCTGTTCGACAGCATAGACAGATGGTTCGTCAAGGGTCTGCTGGGGCTGACATTTTTTTCCTATTACTCCTATGCAGGACAGCTTCTCTCGGCGCTCAATATGTTTGCAAACCCGATAGGCATGACCCTTTTCAGCTACCTCAGCCGTAAAAAAAGCCGCGAGTTCGAGCGCAGGATAAAATCAGCAGTCATATCCATGCTGTTTTTCATGCTCTGCGGAGTTTTCCCCCTGCGGCTCATCGTAAGGCTTTTCTACAAGAAATACGAAGCCGCTCTGCCGCTCATGAACGTGCTGTTTTTGGCGCAGGTGTTCATGCTTCTCAACATGATAATCTATGTCAACCTCTATAAAAGCTACAAACAGCAGAAAAAATATTTCATGAGCCTTGTGACGGTCATAGCGGCATCTGCGGCGTTCAATGCACTCTTTTACTTTTGTATAAAAAAGTCGATGCTCTCTATCGCCGCCGCAACTCTTGCGAGCATGATTCTCTGGACTGTCATCAACAGTCTGAATTTCAAGTCTCTGCGGCTGGGCGCAAGAAAACTTATGTTCATGCTGATCCTGTCGGCAGGCTTTATGCTCACAGGCACGCTCATGGGCGAACTTGCCGGAATGGCGGTATATCTTGTGCTGTTTGCAGTGTCATTCCGACTGCTCATGCCCGAGATATGGCAGATGTTCATAAGCAAGCTTGTTTCTGCCGCCAAAGGATTCGGGAATACATTTCGCAGAAAATAGAACGGAAAGAACGGACGTGAGATAAATGGATAATACACAACAGGCACTTGTCGGGCTTGTTTCCGAACAGCTTTTCGGCGGCGGTGAACTGCCGCAAGTCCCGGAGGATATTCTGAAAGAAGCGGCACTTCAAGGCGTGCGCCCTCTCATATCGGACGATTATCAGACTATCGCCTCGAATATGAGGGTAAGCAGTGCCCACGCCATGCTCACAGACCTGCTCAGCGGCATTCCGTTCGTCACGATAAAGGGCTGTGCTTCTGCCTGCTATTATCCCGAACCCGTAAGGCGGCAAATGGGTGATGTTGATATTTACGTCAGCCCTGCGGATTATCCTGCCGCCGAAAAACGCCTGCTCTCCTGCGGCTTTGAGCGAAAAGGTCTTGAAAGCGGCTGGCACAGTTCGTTCTATAAAAACGGCATACACTTTGAACTTCACCACAAAATAAAAGGCGTTCCGAACGGTTCTGCCGACACCGAAAAAGCTGTGCGCCGCTGTCTTTCGGACATCATCGAAACTGCGGTAACTCTCAGCACCGACTACGGAGATATACTTATCCCCGATGAGTTCCACCACGGGCTTGTCATGCTCCTGCACGTTGCAGAACACATAGTCACTGACGGCGGCATAGGCTTGCGGCATCTGTGTGACTGGGCGGTATATGCCGACAAAGCGGACATAAGCCGCTATCAGTCAAAGCTTGAAGAAATGGGGCTGTGGGTGTTCGCCTGTCAGCTGACTGCCGTTTCGGTAAAGTTTCTGGGGCTGAAAGAAATGCCGTGGCTTCCCGAGATAAGCGGCGGATTTTTAACGCTGTTCATGGACGACATCTTAAATGCAGGCAACTTAGGCAAGCGTTCGGCAGGCAGGAGCGGCAGTATGGAACTTGCAGGGAGCAAAAACAAGCTCCGCTCGTTCATCGGCATGGCAAAGCGCCGTTATCCCTTCGCCCGAAACAACCCCCTGCTTGTCCCGACAGCAATGGCGCTGTACCTTTTCAGCTATCTTTTCACCAGACTTTCGGGCAAAAAACAATGGGTCACGCTCGACATGATGAAAAGCGGCAAAAAACGAACAGAACTTTACGGACAGTTCAGGCTCTTTAAGATATAACTAAAAAGGACTTCTCACTTTAAGCAGGAAGTCCTTTTTTTCGTGTTATTCTTATTTAACAAAAGTTAATTTTCTCTCAGACGTTCAATGATGCTTTCACGGCTTATCGAACGATAGGCAAAGTGGGGGACGATAAGCGCAAGGATAATGAGTACGGGTACACAGCACAGTATAGGCATGAGCGTGAAATGATAGCGGTAGAATGCCATGTCCGAGGCAAAAGAACGCACCGCAAACAGGCTGAATACCGAACCTGTCACCGCCGCACTTACCGCCGTCAGGAGCGCATAGCGTATGCCCTCCCAGCGAAGCATGGAATTTATCTGCCTGCCCGTCATGCCGACTGCGTTCATCATCGCAAGTTCTTTCTTTCGTGAGATCATACCAGTTACTTCGGCATTGATAAAGTTCAGTATGCCGATGAGCGCAAGAATGACCGAAAGCGTTCCGCCCACCAGCTTTATCATTCTTATAAAATCGCTGAACGCATCAAGCTGGGTCTGCTTGTCGGAATAGGAAAGCGGTTCACGCTCGCAGGCGGCTTCACACATTTCTTCCACCCTGCCGCTCTTGTCAGAGGTGTTTATCATTATGCTCTCAGCATTGCGGTTGTCGGTAAGGGTCATGTATTCGTCAGTGGGGATAATAACTTCCGTCTGTATTATGTTATACATCTTGATCGACAGCGGATAAGGCAGTTCGCACACCGCCAGCACTTCGTATTCACGCTTTTCATCGCCGTGTCCGACAGTTATCTTGTCGCCCTTGCGGTATACCTGACACTCTTCTGCGTTTTCCAAAAAATTTATATAGGTATATACTATCGCATAGCCGCCCTGCATGAACTTCTCGATGTCGATGTCCCCCTCAGTCGGCGAAAACTGTTCCAGCGCCGCTTCGTCAACGCCGTAAACACAAGCATCATACTCGCCTGCAAGAGCTTTGTCGACATACGGCTTTAAATAGCTTTCGGCTTCAAAGCCGCTGAACAACTTTTTCAGCCGTTCGATATACTCGCCCTCGGGATAAACGACACCCGTTTCGTAATAAACGGGGTGAACTTCTGCGCCGTTTATCTGCTCGAACTTTGAGAGCATCTCGGGGGTTATGCCCTTTGTAAGATCGTCCCACACGTCTGAATTATCCGCATGGCGAATGTTTATATCTCCAACTATCGCATCACTCAGGAACTTGTCTTTGTCTATGCCGTTAAGCACTGTGAAAAGAGTATTCACCAGCACAAGACTGAGCGTCAGCGACATAACAACGACTGCTGTCTTTTTCCTGCTCCTCGACATATTGCTTTTGGCAAGCAGTCGGGGAGTTATCTTTCCTGTTTCTTTCTCTGTTATATTTATATCCGTTTCGTTGTATCTCAGCGCTTCAACAGGTGAAACGCCTGCGGCTATCCTGCACGGCTTGCGACAGCTTATCATGACCGTCACAAATGTGAACAGCGCCGAAAAAATGCAGACTATGACAGTCAGTCCGATGCTCACGTTATAGTCTGCCGATGACACATGAATGTTCAGTGTTTTTACGATAGACTTAAACAGTACTTTTCCGATAAAAAGTCCTATCGCAAGTCCAATGGGTATGCCTGCCGCCGAATATACAGCCGCTCTTATGCGCACCATGCGTTTGAGCTGTTTTGCAGTCGTGCCGATAGTTTTCAGAAGTCCGTAGCTGCGGATATTCGCCGAGATGTTTATGTGGAATATGTTGTATATCATAAGATAACCAGCCGAAAAGACAAGCAGGAGCATAACTATCCCACCCGTCACCATTCCGCCGTCAACCGTGCTTGTGATATAGCCCATGTTCACGCCTGCAACAGGTGCGTTATCTACACTGCCGTAAAGTCTGGTTGTCAGGTCATACATTTTGCCCTCAATGTCCCAGCTGTTTTTAAAGTTGAAATCAACGTTATAATAGCCTGCGTAATCGGTAGTTTTGTGATACTCAAATTTCTCGGTAGGAGTGGGTGCATACTCGTCTGCAAAGACCTTAGACACCCAGCAGACCTGAGCCATTGAAGCCATATCGCCCTCCCAGTAACCGCTGAGTTTAAAGTCACGGGAGATAAGCTTGCCGTCAATGTCAACACCGACAGACAGCACTGTTCCGAGTTCGTAAGGAAGTTCAAGTTCGTCAAGAACGACCGTGCTGACGGCTATATCGTCTATCTCCTCGGGAAGCTTGCCGACAGTCGGGGCGCAGAAGCAGTTCTCTGCCTGCAATTCATTTTCTGCGCAGTCTATCTCGGCTTTGAAGTTTTTCAGCTTTTCGGAACGCATCTCGCCAACGATGATCCTGTAACTCACGTCTGATACTGCCTTGTCAGCCTTTACCTTTTCGCAGTCCTCGGGAAGAACATACTTATAGCTTGCCATAGTCTTTGAGCCTGATTTGCGGATCTGTTCCTGCTGAAAGCCGTTCACAAGACTGCCGCCGACAGCGGTGAGCGCCGTGAAAAGAATGCAGGTCAGCACTATCGAGATGATAACGACAAAGTTCATTTTCTTATCCGATCTCAGGTCACGGAAAGCGAGCCTGCGGATAACTTCACGATTGTTGACTTTAATCATTTCTGTCACCGCCCTTGACGATACAGCCGTCCTCTATGCGGATAATGCGGTCTGCCATTTGTGCGATAGCCTCGTTGTGGGTTATCATCACGATCGTCTGACCGAACTTCTGACCTGTGACTTTGAGCAGGCTCAAAACATCTTGTGAAGTCTTGCTGTCCAAGTTTCCTGTCGGTTCGTCCGCAAGCAGTATAGCAGGCTTTGCGGCAAGCGCCCTTGCGATAGCGACCCTTTGCTGCTGACCGCCCGAAAGCTGGTTCGGCAGACGTTCTGTCATTTCTTCAAGCCCGAGAACGCTTATTACCTCATCAACAAAGCTTGTGTCGATCTCGCTCCCGTCAAGCTGTATCGGGAACACGATATTCTCATAAACGTTGAGCGTAGGCACAAGGTTGAATGACTGGAACACAAAACCTATCTTTCTTCTGCGGAAGATAGTGAGCGCTTCGTCCCCCAGTTCAAAAATATCCTTGCCGTCAACGAACACCTTTCCCTGTGTGGGTCTGTCAAGTCCGCCCAGAAGGTGCAGAAGTGTTGACTTTCCGCTTCCCGAAGTCCCGACTATCGCCGCAAACTCTCCCTGTTCAACGCTCAGATAAGCATCATCAAGTGCCGTTACTTCATTAGGCTCTTTCCCGTATATCTTTGTGAGCCTTTCGGTTTTCAGTATCGCCATTTTGCATTCTCCTTTAAAAAACAAATTGCAGCAGATCATCTCCACTGCAATCATTATACCGTCCAAAACTGTCATGAGCCTTTCTGAAATCTAACAGTTCTGTAATATTCATTCTGAAATGGTGTCTGATAAGACGGGCAGGGTGTCTGACAAGACGGCTAACCAGACGCCCAAAACGACGGTATTACGTCATTCAGACGCCAAGACGCCATTTTTGTAAGTCGCACTATATTATGTACTATAAATGAGCGGTTTTGTTAAAATATACAAAGGTTTACTTTTGTGTAAATTGTCAAATCTTCTCATTTATAGTCAGTTTGCTTTGGGGTAGTTCGATGTGAAACCCTACTTTTTTGTTTGGCGTGGGCTTTTCATTTTGTTTTGCTTAGGACTGCTTTGTGATGAACCCTACTTTTTGGAGGGACACCCCCTCGGGGAAGAAAGAGGAAAGGGGGGATTTCATGAGACTATCCTCGGACTGCTTAGTATGCCCCCTTTCCCCTTTCCTCCCCTAAGGGTGTTTCCCTCCAAACCACCTTTCCCCTTCTCCCTACCTTTTCCCTATCTCCCAACTTTTTACAGATAACAGATGATAGACAATAGATAGATATTTCACGTTGACCGAGATAGGCTCAATGAGGATAAATACAGTATCGCATATTCCACGAATATTGCAAGCAACGGCAGGAATGTCAGAAGTTTCAGAGGTATATAGCTGACGTTCAGCTATCAGTAATATATGCTGACCGTCAGAAGTTTCAAAGGTATCACTATAAAATATATACCGACTTGAGTTTAAGGCGTCTTGGCGTCTTTTCGACGGTATTACGTCGTTTTAGGCGTCTGGAAGGGTGTCTGATAAGACGGGCAGGGTGTCTGGATCAGACGCCAATATATAGCGAAGTCTTATAGTGTCACGATCACAGCGCATCTCCAAACTTGATGAAAAACAGTTAAGACAGGTTCTAAATTTTGTGGTTTGTCTGTTTCGGCAGGAACACTCTGAACTCCGAGCCTGCGCCTGTCTTTGAAAGGGCAGTTATGTAGCCGCCCTGCCCCTCGATTATCTGTCGGCTCAGATATAAGCCTATCCCAACGCCGCTCTGCTCCCTGACGTTCTGCCCACGGTAAAAACGTCCGAATATCCGTGGAAGTTCCTCCTCCGTTATCCCTATGCCGTTATCGGCAGCGACAGCACACGCAAACATCTCATAGCTTTTGACCGAAAGCTTTATCACACTGCCCTCGCCCGAATACTTCACCGCATTGTCGATAATGTTGAAAAGCGCTTCCTGCGTCCACTTTGCATCAAGAACCGCTTCACAACGCTCTGTCGGCATGATGATGCTTATGTTCTTCTGCTCCGCATTCGGCAAAGCCTGCTCTGCCGCCGCCGATAACACCGCTGAAAGTTCGACCTTTTTCGGCGAAAAAACAAAAGTCCCGGTTTCAAGCCGTGAAGTCTTAACAAGCGACTGTATCAGAAATTCCAGCTTCTCCGACTGCCTGCGTATCTCCTGCGCAAGCTGACGGCTCTCATCGTCAAGCGGCTGTTCCTGCAAAAGCTGTGTATATAACAGAATATTTGCAATAGGCGTTCTGGTCTGGTGGGATATGTCCGAAACAAGTTCTTTCAGTTTCTGACGCTCCTGCTCCGTTTTCTGCGCCGACAGTTTTGAAGTGGTAAGGTATCTCAGCCACTTTGTTTCAAGCTTTGACAACTGTTCCTCGCTGTATTCCGACTCTTCAAACGTTCCGTTTATGCCGTCCTCCAACATTCTGTCCAGCCGTTCAAGAAGCTTTCTCCCTCCGAACATCACTTGACCCTCCATGCGTAACCGATGCCGTAAACTGTCTGAATACGGTCGGCGGCATTTAGTTTTTTCCTGAGCCTGCCGACTGTTACCGAAAGTGCGTTCTCGTCAACATACTCAGCGCCGTCAGTCCATATGCGGTCAACAAGCCGTTCTCTCGGCAAAGTTTGATTTTTATTCATAATGAACAAACGAAGAAGTTTCTGTTCGGTCTTGCTAAGTTCAACCGCTCTGCCGTTTACAAGAAATTCCATTTTCTCAAAATCGAAAGAATAACGCTCATCACAGTAAACGCTTTCAGGGACTGCACCCCTGCGTTTCAGCACCTTGTCTATGCGTGCCCTCAGCACCATAAGGCTGAACGGCTTTGTTATGTAGTCATCTGCGCCGAGTTCCAGCCCTGTCACTTCGTCCGTTTCAAGGTCGTTCGCCGTAAGAATGATAACAGGAATGTCGGAACTCTGTCTCAGCTTTTTCAGAAAGTCAAAACCGTTGCCGTCGGGAAGATTTATGTCAAGTATGATAAGATCGGTCTGTTCTTCCTGCGAAAAACTTCCCAGCGTGTAAAGCTGTCTGAAAGTGTATTCGGGGCTTCTCAGTGCGATAGCTATGCCGTTGTTGAGTGCCATATCGTCCTCGATTATCGTTATACGTTTCATTGCTGTAAAGTTCCTTTTATTTTGGGATAACCTGCTGCGACCTGTCTGCCAAGCTGACACATCTGTTCATAAAGATCATCGCCCAGCTCCTCAGTCCTGCAAAAAGCCGTCATCGCAGCCCACACCTCGCCGTTTCGTGTGAAGTATGTAACAATTCTATTTTACAACATTTTATCTATCATGTCAAAAGAAAAGCAAATTTTCGACAAGATAAACAAAACCAAAATGCAAATTTCAGCAAAACGCCATATTTTAAACAAATCCATCAAAACACTGACCCTTGACAACCCTTACCGCATATGATATAATATTCAAGCGGTCTCGGGCGGACGGCTCGATGCCCTCGCACCTAAGTTTTGTTTATAACGTCAGTCCGAGCGGCTCGGGCGGTCAATACAGATAAGAGATAAAAGATTTTTTTCAATATCTCTTAACTTCTATAAATACCGCCGCAGGCGCACCTTATCTATTATCAATTAACTATTATCTGTTTTGGGGTGTTGTTATGGAAAAGACAGACAGACAAAACGAAAAATTTCTTTCGACAGCTATGAGGGTGTCGGTCATAAGCATTGTGGTGAACGTGTTCCTGTCGCTCATAAAACTGCTCGCAGGACTTTTTGCACACTCGGGAGCGATGATCTCGGATGCTGTTCACTCCGCTTCGGACGTATTCAGCACGCTTGTCGTCATGGCAGGCGTTTCCCTGTCAAACAAACAGGCTGACAAGGAACACCCTTTTGGACATGAACGGCTTGAATGTGTCGCTTCACTTCTGCTGGCGGTGGTGCTTGCCGCAACAGGCGCAGGCATAGGTTACACCAGCATAAAGAAGATAGCCGACTCGGGCAGCGGAAAACTTGTTGTACCGGGTGCGGCGGCGCTGGTGACAGCTGTCATCTCAATAGCCGTCAAGGAACTTATGTACCGATACACGATCTCCGCCGCCAAAAAGATAAACTCGGGTGCGCTCAAAGCAGATGCGTGGCATCACCGCTCAGATGCGCTCTCATCAGTAGGTTCGTTCGTCGGCATACTCGGCGCAAGACTGGGCTATCCCGTGCTTGACCCCGTTGCAGGTGCGGTCATCTGCGTGTTCATCGAGAAAGCGGCAGTCGAGATATTCCTCGATGCGGTAAACAAAATGATCGACAGAGCCTGTCCCGATGAATATTCCGACAAAATGCGTGAGGTCATACTCGCAACGGAAGATGTTCTTGCGATAGATGAACTGCGCACACGTCTGTTCGGTTCAAGGGTCTATGTCGAGGTCGAGATAGCTATGGATCCCTTAAAGACCCTCGCTCAGTCGCACGATACCGCCGAAAAAGTCCACGATTCAATAGAACGTGAATTCCCCGATGTCAAACACTGCATGGTTCACGTTAATCCTTATTCAAAATGAAACTTATGCTTTTCTGACAGGAAAAAGCTCTGAACCGCCTTTTCCCGTCAGAAAATTTTTTTATATTTTTTATTAAAAATAGGAAAAATACCTTGACAAACACAGAAAAATATTGTACAATAAAATTACGCATTATTTTTTTGAAATATCGTAACGCTGTCGGTCATCGCTGACGGCGGAACGTTTGACGTTTTGATAAAATTTAAATGCTTGTATCTTTAAAATTTCATATGAGCGGAACATACAGACCTCAGAACAAACGTTCTTTCGTGCAAAGCGCACGTTGTTTCAGCAGTATTTTCGGTCAGTGTGTTCCGTGCTTTCAGAGAAGGAGGAAGGCTATACAATGGGAACATTTGGTGTAGTAGCACTCTGTTTTGCCATGCTGGTTATCGGCGCAGCCGCAGCCGGTTACATATTCTACAAGCAGGGCTTTAACAAGGGTGTCGAATACCGCCGTACCACAGCCGAGGCAGCAATAGGCTCAGCCGAAAAGGAAGCCGAAAGACTGCTCGCCGAAGCTAAGAAAAACGCTGAGTACGTCAAGAAGGAAAAACTCGTTGAAGCAAACGAACAGATCAACAAACAGCGTCAGGAAGCTGAAAAGGAGATCAAGGAACGCCGAAGCGAAGTGACCAGACAGGAACGCCGCCTTAATCAGAAGGAGGAGTCGTTGGATAAAAAGATGAACTCCCTTGAACGCAAGGAGGATCAGCTCCAGTCCAAACTCAAGAAGGCAGATGACAAGATCGCTGAGGCTGAAAAGATCAAGGACAGCCAACAGGCAGAACTTGAACGCATCTCGCAGTTCACTGTCGATCAGGCGAAGGAATATCTGCTCGCAAGTCTTGATAATGAACTTACTCACGAAAAGGCTGTCAGGATCTCTGCATACGAAGCACAGGTCAAGGAGGACTGCGAAGCTAAGGCAAGGCAGTATATCTCACTTGCTATCTCACGCTGCGCAGCAGATCAGGTCTCCGAAGCAGCTGTTTCGGTGGTAACACTTCCCAACGATGACATGAAGGGCAGAATAATCGGTCGTGAGGGCAGAAATATCCGTGCGATCGAGACCCTGACGGGAGCCGACCTTATCATTGATGACACACCCGAAGCTATCACTGTTTCATGCTTTGATCAGGTAAGACGAGAGATCGCAAGGATCGCACTCGAAAAACTTATCGCTGACGGACGTATCCACCCCACCCGCATCGAGGAAATGGTGGACAAGGCAAGACGTGAAGTTGAGCATAAGATAAAGCAGGAGGGCGAAAGAGCCGTGATGGAAACAAACGTTCACGGTCTGAACCACGAACTTGTGAAGCTTATAGGCAGACTCAGATACAGAACAAGCTATCGTCAGAATGTGCTGGATCACTCGATCGAAGTGGCACATCTGGCAGGCATGATGGCTTCTGAACTGGGCGTTGATGCTAACCTTGCAAGACGTGCGGGTCTTCTGCACGACATCGGTAAGGCTCTGAGCTACGAGATCGAAGGCTCTCATGTTCAGATAGGTGTTGACGTGTGCAAGAGATATAAGGAATCTCCCGAAGTGATCCACGCTATCGAAGCCCACCACGGCGACGTTGAAACACGCACAGTTGTGGCAGCTCTTGTACAGGCGGCAGACGCTATTTCAGCGGCAAGACCGGGTGCGAGAAGCGAAAATTACGAAAATTACATCAAGAGACTTGAAAAACTTGAAGAGATCTGCTCGTCGTTCGACGGCGTAGAAAAGACTTACGCTATACAGGCAGGCAGAGAAGTGAGAGTTATGATCAAGCCCGAAAAGCTTAACGACGAAAAGATGGTGATCGTGGCTCGTGAGATCGCTAAGAAGATCGAAAACGAGATGAATTATCCCGGACAGATCAAGATCAATCTTATCCGCGAAAGCCGTGTCGTTGAATACGCAAAGTAAAGAAACAGGGCGGACGCAAGTCCGCTCTTTTCATTAGGAGTGAAAACTTATGGCTAAAAAAAGCGCTACGTTCAGCGCAAAGTCCGATACCCATGCTGAACACAAACATCTGTTCGGCTCGGGCGGCAATTCGGATTTCATCATCAACATGACCCCCGAGGGCGCTCACAAACTCTGCGGCGTTTACAGCATCATAGCAATGCTTCTGGTCGCACTTTCAAGCGTTCCTTACTACGTGTCAAAAGCAGTGGGCATCGGCAGTGAATTCATGATGCTCCGCACCGAGAACAATGATACGTTCGTTTTCCTTATCATGACTTCCGTGATAATCGCAGGCTTTTTGGGAATGCTGGTTTTCATGATAGCCTGCGTTAAAAAAGAAGTCTACTTAAAGCGCAACAAGGCTCTGCTCATTTTTGCGGCAGTGCTGGTCTCGGCACTTGTCTCCACACTTGCAGCAGAAGATAAAGGAACAGCTGTTTACGGCTATATGGATCGTGCTGACGGACTTATCTCATTTATCGGCTACATCGGCTTTTTCACAATAGGTATCAGCCTTACCGATGAAGTGTGGAGAAAACGCTCGGCAAACACCCTTATCGGCATCGGAACGGCAAACGCACTGCTCGGCATTCTTCAAAGTATCCCCGCACTTTCAAAATGGATACCCAGCTATTACAACTACCTGTTCTTAGGCTATAAAAATTCCGTCCGCTATGCGGAATATTTCAACGCTTACGGCGCTTATGACGCTTCATATGCCGCTGACGGCGTGACCTGCTCACCTTTCGCACTGGGCGCTCTGCTTACCATTTCGGCGGCACTCGCAGTAAACAAAGCCGCTCACTCCGAAAAAATGTCCGCTAAGGCTGTCTGCCTTGTCTGCACAGGTCTTATGTCGGGTGCGGCGATCGTCACTCAGACGCTCCCTGCAATGGTAGGCATTGGCTGTGTGCTTATCGTTTCGCTCATAACTTCGATAGCTTCAAAGGGCGGCAAGGGTGCTGTGATAACAAGCGTTCTCGCTGTTGCGGCGGCAGGCTGTATCGCCGCAGGTATCGTGCTTACGGATAATTTCCGCATGAGCAACGAACAGGTCATCTTCACCGACTCTTTCGAGCGTCTCGGCATCGCTTACGACAAGCACACCGACCACGATGACAACATCTATTTCACCCTCTGGTATGACGGCTGGCTGGTGTTCACTCACTCCCCTGCTATCGGCGTAGGTCCTGACAACTGGGGCACGATGTTCGATGACGGAATGGAGACAGACCGCACCTATAACGAGATACTCGACATCGCAATAACCCGTGGTGCAGTCGGCGCAGCACTCTATCTTGCGGCAGTCATCATCACATTCATCAAGGCTTGCAGAATGCTCAAAGCCGCCTGCGAGGGCAAGATAGACAAAGGACTGGGTACAGGTCTTTTTGCGGCGTTCATCGGCTTCTTCGTGCAGTCGATGCTCAACACCACTTCTGTTTCCACCACTCCCTTCTTCTTCCTCATAATGGGTATGATATGGAGTTACGAAGCAGTAAACAGGCTTTACCCGAAAACAAAATCAGAAAACTGACCTGACAGGAGCATCGTTATAATGGACGTTTTTAAGGAATTCATCGTCAAAAAAGACATCGGCACTCGTGAACGCCTGAGCATCATGTTCATCATGATAGGCGCAGTTGCGCTGGGCTTTTCGTTCATCGGACTGCTGTTCGGGACACCGCTCAGGAGCATCAGCGTTCTGCTCGCACTGGGCTGCGGATTCGGCGGCTGGAAACTCATTACAAAATTCTTTATCGAATATGAGTATATCCTCACGAACAAAGACCTCGACATCGACAAGATAACAAACCAAAGCACCCGCAAACGCCTTTGCACCATTGACATGACAAAGGTGAGCGAATACGGCAAGATCACCGAGGAACTGAGCATCTCCGAGGACGAAACAGTTGTTCAGGCGGTCGCAAACAACGCCGAACTGGTCGATTATTACCTGCGATTCGACCACAAGGATCACGGCAAAACGATACTGCTCTTTACGCCCAGCACCGAACTTATGGATCTGATAAAAACAAGCGTTCCGAGAAGCGCAAAGGGGAAATTATGATCTACGGCATAGGCTGCGATCTTACCGAGGTCGCAAGAATGAAAAAAGCGGCAGAACGTGAAAGCTTTCTCAAACGTGCATTCTCGCAGGCGGAACTCGACAGGTTCGCAATGTTCCGTGACCCGTCCGAGAGCATGGCAGGTGCGTGGGCGGCAAAGGAAGCTTTCTCAAAGGCGCTCCACACGGGGGTTACAGGATTTTCACTTACCGAAGTGAGCGTTCTTCACAGGGATAACGGCGAGCCTTATCTGTCGCTTTCGGGGAACGCCGCAAAACTCGCTGAGGGGCTTAAAGTCCACATCTCGATCTCGCACGAACATGAATATGCGCAGGCTTTCTGCGTGCTGGAAAAGGACTGATAGTATGAAACGTATACTTACTCCGCAGCAAATGAAAAACGCCGAGGCAGCAAGCGCTGAACTCGGCGTTTCGCTGTGGCAACTGATGCAGAATGCAGGCGAAGCGCTCGCAGGCAGAGTCTGTGAACTTGCCTGCTCCGACAGTGCCGATACTGTTAAAGCGGCTGTGCTGTGCGGCAGCGGAAACAACGGCGGTGACGGTTTCGTCTGCGCAAGAGAACTGGAAGAAACCGGGCTTGACGTGACGATATACCTTATCGGCGAACCTAAGACCGAACTTGCAAAGAAAGCTTTCGCACTTGTCGGGGGTATGGACATTCGCCGCACTCCCGACAGGGAACTTCTTTCGGCAGACTTCATAATCGACTGCATTTTCGGCACGGGTTTTCACGGCGAACTCAGCGGCGAACTGCAAACGCTTTTTGCTGACATACAAAACAGCACTGCCGCACTCATCGCCTGCGACTGTCCCAGCGGCGTGAACTGCCTGACGGGTCAAGCCGCAAAGGGTACACTTTTCTGCACCGAGACTGTAACTTTCCACGCCGCAAAGCTGGGTATGCGCCTTAAACCTGCGAGCCTGCACTGCGGAAACCTGACCGTCTGCGACATTCGCATTCCCGATGGCTGGTTGGATCATCTCGAAGACAGGACGTTCATTTCCGAACCTGCTCCCGAATATCTGCACTCACTTCTCCCCGAACGTCCCGAACACAGCCATAAGGGAACTTTCGGACGGCTTCTGCTCGTCTGCGGAAGCGAGAACTACATCGGGGCAGCGGCTATCGCTTCGAGGGCGGCGCTAAAAAGCGGCTGCGGCATAACCGAACTTGCCGCTCCAAAGTCGGTCATAACGGCGATAGCAGGGACTGCGCCCGAGTGCGTCTACACTCCCCTGCCATGCGATGAAAACGGCTTCATCACCGCCGATGCGCTCCCGATCCTCCTGTCCCACGCCGAAAAATGCACCGCCTGCGTGGTGGGCTGTGGTCTTGGACAAACGGACGGAACTGCCGCAGTTGTCGAGGGGCTTGTGAAAAACCTCGAAATACCGCTTATTATTGATGCGGACGGAATAAATCAGCTTGCAAAGAATATAGATGTACTGAGGGACAAGGATCATGACATTCTGCTCACTCCGCACATCGGCGAACTTGCACGGCTGTGCGGCGTTTCGGCGAAAGAAGCCGCCGAACAGCGCTACGCTCTTGCGAAAGAACTGAGCGAACGCTTCGGCGTGACAGTCCACGCAAAGGACAGCTCGACTATGACGTTCTCGCACGGTGCTTGCTCGCTGACAAGCTTTGGCTGTTCGGCGCTCGCAAAGGGCGGCTCGGGCGATATGCTCGCAGGGCTGACGGGTTCGTTTGCGGCTCAGGGCGTAAGGCTGTCGGAAGCCTGCCTGCTTGCAAGCTACATCATGGGGCGCACCGCCGAACTTCTCTGCGAGGGCAGTTCCCCTGCGGCAGTCACGGCGACCGACATCATCGCTGAACTGCGGCACTCGCTCATGATCCTCTGACACATCTTCCCCTCGAAAGAGGGGATCTTTTTTTTGGAGGTATTATTATGAAACGCACACCGTTTATCGCCGCCGCTGCCTGCATTCTCCTCTGCTCATGCGGAACTAACAGCCCAAAGTCTGACGAACCACTGCCCGAGGCTTTCTCGGTAACTGCCGAGATAACCGACTGCGGATACAGCTGCACTGCCGACATGACCCGTTCTTCCGAGGGCTGGGACATCGTGATGACCGGACCCGAAACAGTCGAGGGCGTAAGTTTTCACATCACGGGCGAGAATATGACCGTCCGTTCGGGCGACCTGAGTTTCACCGCCGCTCACGAGGACATTCCGCAGGCATCGCCCGTCAGACTTGCCGCCGCCGTCCTTGACCGCTGTGTGAAGAAGCGCACCGAGGGTGAACTCTACGGTCAGCACTACGCCGCCGAGATAACTGACGGCAAACCTGTTCAGCTTGTCGCAGGCACGGAATATTCGATAAAGTTCAAGGATTTCTCCGCTAAATAAGTTTTCCTATTAAACAAAAAAAAACACTATACTGCACTTTTTGTTTGCATTAACTAACCTTTGCATTACGCAAGCTTGCCTTTCCTGACTTGCATATGGTATCAGCTCTCTGCTTTGCACAGACTTGTCAATTTCGTGCAGGCTTTTTCGCCGACAAAACGCCGCATTTATATGCAAAAATCAATTTAGTCAAATTCAATTATTATTCATCGAAGTTGAGGTTTTTGTGATTTTTTTGTGAAATTTTGCGTTATAATGCTGTATTCTCTTGCATATTTTATTGCATTATGGTATAATACTACCAAACGGCAAATAACAAACAAAAAATGCCAATTCAATGCCAAATTGTGTAAGAATTTTTCACGAGGACTGACAAATGAGATTTACAGGCAGATTTTACGGACGAATGGCGATTTTTGCAGGCATATTCACAGCTCTTGCAAATATCCTGCTTCAAACAGGCTTTGACCGTGTGACGATCGACCACGAAAGTTCGCTGACCGTGTGGTTTATTGTTCTGCCTATCATCTTCGCCGCCGCAACATCAGCGTTCTGCACGGCTATGGCAGTTCACCACACAAATATTCTAAGGCGCTACGAATGGCATCTCAAAGACGGCAGAGAAAAGGCTTTTTACATCATCTTTGCCGCCGTGCTTATCCTGATAACGGCTGCTGACACGGCATTCCTGCTCGGAAAACTTATGCCTATCATCGACCGTTCGCTTGCATTTGCCGTCAGGGACGCTCAGATACGAAACGCCACCCCCGAGATCGAAGCCTCGCAAATAGCCGATCTCAACACCCGTGCGGAAGGCTACCGCAGGCTCGCAAAGCTCATGGGCGGCGCAGTTCTGCTTATCAAAAGCACAGTTTACATCATTGCCGCTCCAAAGCTCATAAAGGTCTATCGTGACCCTCCCGACTTCTGGAGCGGAAAGAAAAAAGGTCAAAAGATAAAGAGAATATAGGAGGAGAAAATGTATTTTTCGGATTTTCCGATCGTCGGTGCAGAAACAAGACTTCCGATCTACCTTTTTACAGCAGGTCACAACCTCTTTCAGTATCATGTTATCCGTAACGAGGGTTATTACCACCCGCAGATAATCTTCTGCACAAAGGGAAGCGGCACGCTTATCGTTGACGGCACTGAACACAAGATAAACCCCAACTGCGGTTTCTTTCTGCCCAAAGGCTACCCCCACGAGTATTACACCAACGGCGATGTGTGGGACACTTACTGGATAGCAGGCGGCGGTGACGGCTTTTATGATATGCTTGAAACTATGGAACTGACCGAACCGAAGGTCTTTAAACTGGGCGATGTTGAACGGCTGGAACGCATTCTCAACCGCATTCACGAAACGCTCACCGCCGATACCATTTTCGGCAACTACCGTGCATCGGGTCTGCTCTATGATTTTCTTATCGAATTTTACCGCATAATCTCGGGCGAGGAGGAACAGTCACGTCCCTCTGCGCCGCTTGTCCGTGCGATCGACCACATCGGCACTCACTACCCCGAAAAGATCAGCATGGACGAACTGTGCGATGTTGCAGGCGTTTCAAAACAGCATCTCTGTCGGCTTTTCCGCAAGTCCATGAACTGCCGTCCCACAGAATATATCGCAAAAGTGCGTATCAAGGCGGCAAAACATGAACTTCTCACCACCGATAAGGCTATCGAAACGATCGCTGTCGAAACAGGCTTCTGCACAGCAGGCTATTTCTGCAAGCTCTTCAAACGCTACGAGGCTTGTACCCCGGGCGAATACCGCTCGGGTCTGCACTGACGAAGCTAAAAAATATATTACTGCATTTTCACTAATTGTTTAATTTTGAAGTGATCAGCGCACTTGACTTTCTCGGACAAGTGTGCTATACTATTAAGGTACGAGGGAGTAGCAGGCTCTTTTGAGCAGCAAGTCAACATACTGATGCGGTGCATCTGGCTTACTTTGAATTGCGAGACTCGTGCATAGACGTTTAAAGCTATGCACGGTTGCTCGGTGATAACTCGCTCACAACAGTCATGGCTTTGCGTCATGACTTTTTTTGTTGGAGGGTTTTATCTTGAATTTTGGAAGCTTGTTTTTTGTCAACAGCCTGCTGCTGGGAGTTGGGCTGGCAATGGACGCATTCTCAGTCTCGCTCGCAAACGGTCTGAATGAGCCGAAAATGCGGCAGTTCAAATCGCTGTCTATCGCAGGCACGTTCGGAGTGTTCCAAGGGGTCATGCCGCTGCTCGGCTGGTTCGTTGTCTGTACGGCGGCGGAAGTGTTCGAGAGTTTCAGGAAATTTATCCCGTGGATAGCGCTGATACTGCTATGCTGGATCGGCGGCAGTATGCTCAAAGAAGGCATCAGGGGCAATGACGAAGAAACCGCAGTCCGCCTGACACCTGCGGCGCTCTTTACGCAGGGCATCGCCACCTCGATCGATGCTTTGTCGGTCGGCTTCACTATTTCCGAGTACGGCTTTGTTATGGCGCTCGTCTGTTCACTGCTCATTGCCGCCGTCACTTTCGTTATCTGTCTCACAGGCTTGAAACTCGGACGCACCGTCGGCAGCAAACTCAGCGGAAAAGCAACTGTTCTGGGCGGCATCATACTTATCGGCATAGGTATTGAAATATTCATCAAGGCTTTGATTTGAAACTAGAATTTTTGTGAAATTTGTTTGTAAATGACATTGACAAACCTGAATATTTGTGCTATAATATATATAGTAACTATAAGTCATCTGCATTAAACGGCGGTCAATCACATTGATTTGTGCATAATTTATATTTAATGACGGTTTTTAAGTCATTTTTTTTACATCTTTTATATGAATAACTTCAAAAAAATCCTGAAATAAACTTGCATTTTTTTGAGAAACGTGTTATAATATAATATAAGAATATTGACTGTCGTGTCATGCGTGCAGTATTTTATATATCAGGAAGGGAAGATCATTATGACGTATATGCTCAATAGTATTGACGAAGCTATTGATAGAAAGTTCCTTGTTACTAAGAGTTTGGGCAATCAGGTCAAAGCCGGAACGCTCGTTCATATCATGGGTACTAAGGAGATCGACGACGGCGTTGTTGTAGATTATCGTGTGACCGACACAGGACAGGATTTTTCGATCAGATTTCAGGGCGTTAAGGAGTTTTGCCAGTGGGCTAGACCTGACACCTTTATCGCAAGATACTATGAGAGCTTCAGCCAGAAAGAGATCCTGCACTATATAAAGGTCAACAATAGATCATTTGTAAATTTCTGCCTGCCTATCATCGCAGGTATACTTGTTGTTGCTATTATTCTTATGGTCGCTCTGCCTAAGCCTGTCGGCATTATCATCGGCATCATTCTTTTCATTGCAGGTGCTGTCGGAACATTCTTCATCTACAACTCACAGAAGAAAAATGTTAAGCTGAAACTATATCAGAAAGTCAGCACAAACTGGGGCATTGCGTTCAAGTAATTTTTTATATGCGTATTATTTCAAGCCATGCGGGATCTCAAAGTTCCGTATGGCTTTTTTGTTTGTGCTGTATTTTCTACGCATAATAAAAAGGCTGTACGATCTTTTCAAACCGTACAGCCTGTGAAATTCAATGTAAATTATCTCTTTCTGAAAGCGGAGTTGTTCTTTGCGACCTTCTTGGACTGCTTTGCTGCTTTGAGCAGATCAGCCTTTGAGGGTGCGCCGCCGTGGAGTTCTTGCTCGATAGCTTCGGAAGTTCCGTCGTCCTCGTCATCAACAAAAGATGCAAGTCTTCTCTTGAATGCAGCACCGCCGGGAACGCTCGCACTGACGCTCTGCGAAAGCTGCTTGCTCTGCTGAGAGAAGCCGCCGACAGGCATTGAAGTGTGATAAGCGCTCTGAGTGTGTGCGCCTGTGTAACCGCTCATGCCGCCCATGTTTCCGCCCATGGGTATGCCCTGAGAAACAACTTGTCCCTGCTGACCATAAGCGCCCTGATATCTGCTCTGATAACCGCCCTGCTGAGGGAAGCCCTGCTGAGGATAACCCTGCTGGGGATAGCCTTGCTGCGGATAACCCTGCTGGGGGTAGCCCTGCTGAGGGTAGCCCTGCTGCGGATAACCCTGCTGAGGATAACCCTGCTGCGGGTAGCCCTGCTGCGGATAACCCTGCTGAGGGTAGCCCTGCTGCGGATAACCCTGCGGCTGACCGTAAGCATTGGGATTGAAACCTGCTGCGCCCTGATTAAGAGCGTCCTGAGGCTGGTTGAACATGACATTCACGCCGCCCTGAGGAGCGCCGTTGAGCGACTTAACAGCATCCTGCGGCTGATCGGAAGCAGGAGGCTCATAGAACGGATTGTTCTCATCAACAGTAAAGCCGTTTGCAAATTCAACCGAACCGCCAACCTGCGGAGCAGCAGACTCTGCGCCGTTTGCAGAATCGGTTCCGTCATCGTCAAAACCGCTCATAAAGTCATCATCAGCACCAAAATCGCCAAAATCAGCGACAGGATCAGAATTCTGAGAACTCAGTTCGCCTGCCCTTACAGCTGAGTCGGAAGAAGTTGCGATCTCGCATTCAGCATTGACAGAATTTGCCTGAACAAGCAGTTCGATAGCCTCAGTTCCCGGCTGAACAATGCTGTAATCGTCAAAAGAGATAACGATCATCTGCTTTGCAGCAGCTTTGTATTCAAATATAAGTGAAGCGATCGACTGAAAATCGGCAGCGACCGTTTCAACCGTTCCGTCTACAACTCTTATGCCCGAAACTCCTGCAACAAGCTTGTCGGAGTCAGTCAGTATCAGGCACAGATACGCATCAGAGTTTGCAAGAAATGCAGGCTTCTCGTCCTTGATCTTCTGTGCATACTCCATTGCGGTCGTGTACAAAGTGTTGATTTCCATAATTTACACCGAATATCCTTTCGTGAAAATTGCGTCCCTGCTTATTTCTGGAAGAATACAAGCTGACGCTTACCATTTGCTTTAGCACCAAACATCGCAGTTTCAGCGCAGCGGAAAAGATCCTCGGAACTTCTCGAGTCGGTCGGGAAAGTAGCAGCGCCATAACTTGCAGTGATAGCAAAAACGTCGCCTCGGATATTGACCTGTGTACTGAAAATGTTAGCGATGCCGTTCACCAC
Organism: uncultured Ruminococcus sp.; assembly: GCA_947169885.1. Taxonomy (GTDB): domain Bacteria; phylum Bacillota; class Clostridia; order Oscillospirales; family Ruminococcaceae; genus YE71. The sequence goes on along the minus strand of CAMVRM010000016.1, from coordinate 25,910 downwards.
ATTTATAACGTCCTCAGCGTTGTAGCTTTCGCCGAGGATAAAGCCGAATTCATCGCCGCCTATCTTTGCCGCAAAAATATTGTCTCCGCAGTATTCCTGAAGCATTTTAGAATATCTGATAAGCAGCTCATCGCCGATATTGTGACCGAAATTATCGTTTATACCCTTGAAATCATCAATATCGCAGTAGATAACAGTTGAAGTTTTGTTCTTGCCGATGCGCTCGTCCAGTTCATCTATAAACGACTGTCTGTTGGGCATTTCGGTAAGTCTGTCGTAGTAAGCGAGGAATTTGAGGGATTCGTCCTTCTCCTCGATGATCCTTGCCTGCTCGATAGCCTGCTGATAGCTTTCGGTAAGTTCAGCATTCATTTTGTCCGTTCTGCTAACGTAGAAATAGATGATGAAGCATATAAGTATCGAGATCATCGAAACAACAATTCCGGGCAGCGAGCCTTTGTTACCTCTCATTATGTACATGGCAACGAGAACAAAACAGCCGTTAAAAGCGTTAAGTATAGAAGCCACTATAAAGCCTTTCTTCTTCGCAAGAAGAACAAGTCCGATCGAAACAACGACCATTACCTGTCCGATAACGCCCGAAAATCCGGTAGTCCTTGATGCCGAACCGGAACTTGCACCTGCGGGTGCGCCGCCATGTTCTTCCGACTGCGAAACGCTTGTTGTTGGTGCGCCCTGTCCCTCAGAAGCGCCTGCCGGCCTTCCGCTGCCCATGCCCTGCAATTTTCCGTTAATGAAAAACAGAGCCATATACAAAATAACGCCAATGATAACAATTAGCCAAGAGTTATCCTTCTTCTTTTTTAAATCCATAATAATCTCCCATATTAATACATAAAGACAAACAAGCTCGTCAGGGCTCAGTGTTCCTGCGAATACGTCTTGCCTTTCTTGCCTGAGCGTGTTCTTTGTTGTCTGCAATTTTTTGCTGCAAAGTTTCGAGTTGTGTTCTGATAAGTTCGGTATCGCAAACGCACGAAAGCGAAATATCGTCCTCAGTACCAAAATGAGAACGCTTCACAAGATTTCTCTCGATCGCAGGTTCAAATTCTTTAAGGTTGACAAGCTGACTTGTAAGTATCGTGTGATAATCAAGGAAGTCATACTCGCTTCCGAACGAAGTGTAAAGTCCGTCTGTTGAAGCAAAAAGCGCCAGCAGCTTTTTATTCTCGATATAAAAACTCTCGAACATTTTAGCCGCATTCTGGTTGCACATTGACGAGGTGATGTTTGCAGGATTCGACTCCTCATACTCCATAGGGAGCATAGTCTCACCGCTTTCAAGCACAGCCACAAGGCTTCCGTCACCTATCTGTATGCCGAAAATATAACCGTTCCCTGCAACAGCAGCGATAAGAGTTGTGCCGTAATAGGACTCAACGGGTATCTTCTCAAATTCTTCTTCGGTGAACTTGCTTTTTTCTTCAGCGGTCACAGGGTTATCTTTGAGATGCTTGTTGACCTTCTGATTCCAAGAACTTATGATCTGTTTTTCTATATTTTTAATGATCCTTTTGTGATGCAGGGGAAACTCAGCCTCAAACGCAGCCCTGTCGGCGTAAAATCTCTCGATAGTTTCGATAGTCGCTTCTACCGCCGATCTCGAGCCGATATTGCTGCGGAAGTGCTTTTTGCTTCCGTGACCGTCCGCCACGACGCAGACAGCGAAGCCGTCGCCGACCTTATATGCCGAGCTGTCCTGGCATACTGTACCTTTGGCTTCGTGGCTTGCGCCCATAACAGAATGGCTGAAACCACTGTACATATTCCTTTTACCTCCCTATCTACTGATAAACAGGTCAATTACCAACCCGTATCGAAGCCAACATCGCCTGAATCGTCCTGACCGACAAGTTCCTGTATCTGCTGACCGAGCATCTTCTGCTTAGCAGCGAATACGTCCTCCTCGTTAAGCTCTGTGTTAGTCTCATCAGATAGGGTCATAGACTTAGAACCGATCTGGGAAGCAGTAACAGCAACGATCTTTATCATCTGAGCAAGCTGTCCGCCCGAATATGCGTGAACAACGGTGTCCTTAGAGCCAGTGAACTCAGCGAGCATATCATCGTTAGCCTCGTTTCCGATGCCGAGAGCAGCTTTCAGTGCATACTTGTACCAGCTGTTCGACTGGAGTGCTTTAAGTCCTGCCTTATAGTCATCGGAAGGATATCCGTCAGTCATAAGGAAGATAACAGGCGCAAACGAAAGCGAAGGCGAATTCAGGAAGCCGTTTCTCGACATTCTTGCCGAAAGCTCCTTGAATGCAGCGCCCATGCTTGTAACGCCGTCAGCACGAAGTCTTGCCCACTCGAACTCCTCGATAGAGATAGGAGCGGAGTACATCCACGAAACACCTGTCGAGAAAGTAAGAACTGCGATCTTAACATCGGTATCAGCCTCACCAACTCGTCTGATCTCAGGGATAAGCTCTTCCATAACGGTGTTCAGCTCACCCATTTTTTTACCCTTCATGCTTCCCGAAGTGTCGATCATAAAAAAGATAACTAAGCTTTTTCTTGATACACCGGTAGCGTTCAGGGGGTCATCATCATCAAAATCGAGCATACTATCAAAGCCCTTTGTATTCTCATTACTCATAAGTTAGATACTCCCTTTCTATTTAACCGAATTGCGGTCATTAAATCTTTGCGACAATACCGCCGCCGAACTCTATTTCAAGTCCCTGCCAGATGGGGAAGCCCTTTCCGGGGGCAATATCCTGCATCTGACCATTAGGCATTTTCGCTCTCCACGTTTTGTCCGAGCAATTCTTGATACCAAGCACACCGGGTTTGAGCTTATTCTCAACAAGCTCACCTGCGATGTTCAGGAAATCATCGGAATTGGGGTCGATCTCGCATTCGTAGAAGCGGCAGCCTACATACAGAGGCATTCTGTAATCACGATTGTTGAAACCGAGCGTTGCGAACTCCATGCCGCACTTGGGGCAGCGGAAAGTTTTATCGTTCGGCTTTTCGTACATCGAGGTGAAATTTGTCCTGCCGCAGCCGCACATGATTATCTCGGAGCGCAGTCTTATGAACAGCTTCTGCCATTCGTTCTCGATTATACGTTTATTTGGGTCGGAGATACCCGAAGTGAACGAGGTTATGAAAGCCTCTCTTATGTATTCGGGATAAAGTCTCCAGAACTTGATAACATTGTCATGTATGCCTCTTACGGGGCGGTTTGAAGCGTCGTTAGGGTCATAGACGAAAACGGCGTTCTGACCATAGTGTTTAAGTTCGCTGGATTCGGTCAGACATACGTCCTTGACCACCTTTTCGCCCTCCATGGGGTCGCCTCTGAACAGAAGCTTGAAAAGAACAACTGCCAGCGAATATTTATCCGTCTGAACGTTAGGTTTTGCGATGCCGCGAACGACCTCGGGAGCCATGTAACCGGGTTTACCGCCGATACCGAAGTTCGAGCCGTCGGGAGCGATGTTATCGCAGTCGCAGACGAGAACCGCACCTGTGTCGGTATTGATAAAGAAACCGCCGTCATTCAAGTCCTGATAAGACTTGCCGACTCTGTGCAGCTGACGGAAAGCATTAACTATATTAATAACGGTAGTGACCATTGCATAAAGGCTGGTGAACCTTACTGCCTTTTTGGTCGCTCTGCCCGTGAGCGGGTCGATAACGAGCTTATAGGTGTTGAGAATATCAACAAAAGTGTCGAAACTGTCGGGCTTTAACTCCATGAGGTAGCCGAAAGCGCCGTCGGTGCGTTCCTTGGTGAGGTATTTTGGCCAGAGGAACTTGTTTGAGGGAGCGCCGTCAGTGATATTCTGCTGGATATTCCTGCGGAATTCCTTGGGACGCTTCATCTTGTCAACATCATACCATTTGAGTGCCCATTTTGTTCCGTTGAATTCAACGAGGTAGACGATACCCTGACCGCCTGCGCCGAGCTGTTTAACGATCTTGGCTTTTCCGCCATACTCCATCTCGACTTCCTGACCTATCTTCAGTTCGATCAATTCAATTCATCCTTCCTGTACCTTTATTTTTATACTATTAATATAAGCGCTCGTCAGAACTCGTGTTTTTTACCCCTGAGCGCCTTGCCTGTTTCGACCGTTTCAAACTTGATGCGGTGACTCATGCAATATTTATGTACATAGGAGTTCTCATAGCAGCGGATCGTCAGATCGGGGCAGTATGAGAATGCGTTTTCGTCGATAAACTTAACGCTTTCGGGCAGGAACAGTCTTCTCAGCTTTTCGCAGCCGAGGAAAGCCTGCGCACCGATGCTGCTGACGGTCGGCGGAACTTCAACAACTTCAAGGCTCTCGCAGAACTCGAACGTATGTGCTTCGATCTCGAGGATGCCCTTCGGCAGTTTTATTACCATAAGCTTGACGCACTGACTGAATGCGCCCTGATTGATTATTTTCAGCGAATCGGGAAGATCAACGCCTTTGAGCCTTTTGCAGCCTGTGAAAGCATAATCGCCGATGCACAGCAGTGTTTCGGGCAGTTTTATGGTGTTCATAAAGCTGAAGCCGTCAAAGCAGAAATTGTCGATCTTGGTTATGCCGTCGGGGATATTGATATTTCTCGCAAGTCTGTATCTTGCGGCGGAGGTAGGCATGAAGACGTTCATCTCGATGTCGAGAGCGGTTATCTTCTTTTTCTTCTCCTTTTCCTCGACCTCAACGACTTCCTTTATCTGAGCAGTTCCCGTTATGTTGGGTTCGTATACCCAGCCCAGCATATAGGTGAAAACGAGCAGAACGAATTCAGCGGCAGTCTCAGAAACAAAACATTCCGAGAGCATATAGCTCTTTGCTCTCATGACTGCGATCTTCTGGTCGCTTTCATCGAGAATATTTTTGAGCACACCTGCTTTGAGCATATTTTCAAGCAGTCTGCGTTCTTTGTCATACTCAGGAAGGCAGTCGTTAACGAAAGCGACAAGCTTACCCGTGTTGGTCAGCACTTCTGCGCCGTTTTCATCGACCATTTTCTTCATGAGCTGCTGTATTTCGATAGTGTTTTCAAAGCCCTCAACATTCTGAGGGGCGGGAGCACCGCATTCGGGGCAGGAAACGCCGCCCTCAGGAAGCTCTGCGTGGCAGTTTTCGCACTGCATAATCAACTCTCCTCACATATAGATTTTTTATTTTAAAAATATCAAATAAATTTATAGACTTTTGTCAGAAGGTTTGCTGTTTTATACGGCGATCTTCGTCATCTGCCTTTTTTTATACAGCGCAATATTTTCCAATGCTGTTCAAAAAGAGCAAGCGCTTTTTTATTTATGGGCAGAAAAACTGTTATATCTGCTTTCGGGCAGATATAAATTTACTTATATTATAGTATAACACCATTTCGTAAAATTGTCAAGTACCGAATGAAAAATTGTCACCTTAAAATTGCAATATGACCAATTTTTATTCTTTTTCGCTCTTGTGAGTGAGCTGTTAAGAGTTCTTTTTTTTAGTGAATGACTCTTTAAAGTCTTATTAATAAAGCGTTTTTTTATGTCGGGTTTTACCAAATTGTATTTAATTCATATTTATTCGTCAAAACCGACAAAAAAAATCATCATTATAAACAAGAGTTCTTACTTGAAATTTTGTAAGATATGTGATAAAATTATAATATAGGTATGTGCGGATTGTGGGTTGGAGATCTCGCACATCTTCTGCCGCAGTTTTTTTTACGCTTACGGCAGATGCACAGACCTGCGGCTTGTCCCAAAAAGGTCTGTATGCAATTTATAAGGAGGTTCTTTGTATGAACAGAAAAACCGGAAGCATCCTTAAACGGGTGCTGGCAGGCTCTCTTGCGCTGACGACTGCTTTCGCTTTCGGCGGATGCGGCAGCAGCGACAAAGCAAAGTCTAATGGAAAGATCGCTGTTATCTGCAAGGCTCAGGGCGTATCCTTCTGGGACTACGTAAAAATGGGCGCAGAGGACGCAGGCGAAGAGATCGGCTATGACATCATCTACAACTGCGCTTCTCAGGAATCGAGCATTGACGAACAGATAGGCTTCATCAAACAGGCTATCGATCAGGACGTTAAGGCGATAATCGTTGCTCCTAACAGCACTACCGAACTCAACACTGTTTTAAAACAGGCTGACCAGAAGGGCATCAAAGTCGTAACAGTCAACTCTGACGTTGCAGACTTGGACGACGAGAGACTTTGCTGTATCTCATCTGATAACGTGTCCTGCGGAAACATCGCAGCCCGTGAAGCACTCAAAAAGCTGACAGGCGGCGATGCTCCGAAAGCAGGTTCGATCGGCATTGTCGGACACGGTGCAAGATCGTCCACATCTCTTGAACGTATCAAGGGCTTCCAGGACGAATTCCTTTACCGAGTTTTCGTGAACTGGAGAAAAGCAATGGCTGAGACCGAGGGCGACGCAACATTCGATGCACTTCCTCAGTCCCTTAAAGACGCTTACGATGCCAACGCACTTCCCTCTGAAACTGTTCCTTATGCAGAAGTAAGGTCGATACTGCTCGAGGGCGCAGGCATGAATTTATTAGAGCCGGTCAACTGCGACAACGACCGTGAGACTGCAAAACAGCAGGCTGCTGACCTTATCAAGAACAATTCCGATCTTGTTTGCCTTTTCAGCACAAACACAAATGCGACCCTTGGTGTCTGCGATGCAGTCAAGGAAGCAGGCAAGGCAGGCGACATCGTTGTTATCGGCTTCAACTCTGACGAAGCTGAGATCGAATACCTCAAAACGAGCGTCCTGACAGGTACTGTTGTTCAGGCACCTTATAACATGGGTTATCTCGGTGTCAGATACGCTAACAGAGCGCTCGAAGATGACACTGTTCCCGATCAGATCGACACAGGTGCAACTTATGTTTCCATGTCGAACATCGAAGAACCTGACGTTAAGCTGCTGCTTGACCCGAGAAGTGTACTGTAAGGAGGTCGGCAGAAAATGGCTGGTAATAATAATAATCAAAACAATTCAAAGTTCGATGCACGAGTTTACATATTCGCAGGCGTTCTGATGCTTGCCGTAACACTTATCAATATGTGGCTCACCGACAGACTTTATGCAACGAACAACAACACCCGTGACAGCGTTGTTAACTCTATCACATATGTTTCCCAGATCAATGACAATATGTCAAAGATCAACCGTAACGTTCTTATGCTGGTTGCAGGTGTCGGCAACACAAAGAATATCGTGGATGAAATTTCAGACGAGTTTGTCGACATTGACGAGGCAGAAAAAGCTTACCTCGAACTCAAAAAAGATGACGAGCATTCGGGTATGGAATTAAGACGTTTTAAGGCGGCTATGGCATTCGAGAAAGCTTATCACCAGAAGATGTACGATCTTCAGGATCAGTTCCTCGGAATGGAAGCCGCTGAACGTAACACCGCTTACATTCAGGAGATACACCCTCTCCAGACCACCTGCGCCGAGATGCTTGAAGCTTCTATCGACCTTGGTAAAAAATCAACTCAGGCAATGATCGAGTACAACGGCTACACAAGAATAATGATCCTCGTTATCATGGCTACCGTATTCTTTGTCGCTGAGGCAGGTATCTTTATCGTTGCTCTTATCACAAGAAGACAGCAGATGGCCCTCGAAAGACGTGCCCAGATGCTCGAAGAGATCGATACAAAGCTCCAGTCCTCCCGTCAGAAGGTGGGCGAGATCGCTCTTACCAACATCCTTACAGGCATGAAGAACCGTTATGCACTTGATAACGATCTTACCGACAGACTTGAAAAAGATCAGTTCAACATCGCAGTATTCGATATGGATAACTTCCGCAGTATCAATGATATGTACGGCTATGACTTCGGTGACGAGTATCTTATCATGGTCGCTGAAAAGCTGAAGGAAGAATACGGCGACATCGCTGAAATTTACAATATCACAGGTAACGAATTCTGCTTCCTGTTCAACAGCGACGTTCCCGACTCTCAGACTCAGCGCATCGCTGAAAGAGTTATCCAGACTATGTCGGGTTACTTCAACGTTTACAACATCGGCGTTCAGCTCTCCGCTTCGGGCAGTGTTTACCACTATCTCCCCGGCGACTGCTTAAACGTTGCTTCCCTGCTCGTTAAGCTTGATAACGTTATGCGTAACATCAAGATGAACGGTGGTAACGCAGTTGCTCCCGTTGTAGGCATCTGATAGCCTTATAATCGCAATAAGATCCGCTTTCGGTGTGAAAACATCGGGGGCGGATTTTTTTCGGCTAACAGATAAAAGATACTGAAATGCTCCTCATTTATATTTTGACATTATTCGATTTTGTTATATTCTAACTAAAAGATATAACATTATTGTGCATACATACGAAATTATTCGACAGTTATTAAAATACTATTGACATAGTAGCGAAAATATACTATCATATAAACATAGAAAGTAATACAATGAAACTAAGGGGTGATATTAGAACAATGTCAGACTTTGAAAAACCAATGGTCGCAGTCGATCTGCTGGTGTTCACCATTGCCGATGACCGATTGAAGCTGGTGCTGGTAGAACGTGCCGAAGAACCGTTCAAGGGTCAGCTTTCGCTCCCGGGCGTGTTCGTCAAGAGCGGCGAAACACTCGATTCTGCCGCAGAACGCGGCATCGCCGAAGAAGCGGGGCTTGAAGGCATCTACTTTGAACAGCTTTACACATGGGGGGCTATCGACCGTGACCCGAGAAGCAGGACTATCTCCGTTTCCTACCTTTCGCTCGCTGACTGCTCACAGATCACCCTGAACGCAGGCGAGCGGACTTCATCGGCGGCACTCTATGACGTTGAGGAACTTCTCTCGTCAGACACTCCCCTCGCATTCGACCACCGTGAAATGATAGCCTACGGCAGAGAACGCATAAAAAACAAAACGGAATACACACGCATCGCCTTTGAATTTCTCCCCGAGGAATTCACCATTCCGCAGCTTCAAAGAGTATACGAGATACTGCTGGGCAAGCCGCTCTATAAGGCGAATTTCAGGCGCAAGATTTCACCGCTTATCGAGGACACCAACAAAATGACCTCGGGCGACGCTCACCGTCCGAGCAAATATTACAAACTTCGCAGATAAAAAAATATAAACCGAAATTTTGTATCTTTTATCTGTAATTAGAGGGAATGATCTTTATGAAAAATTATGATGTTGTTATTGCAGGTGCAGGTGCGGCAGGTCTTTATGCGGCTTACAATCTCAGCCGTGACCTTAAAGTGCTGGTCATCGCAAAACGTGAACTAACACTGTGCAATTCGGCACTTGCACAGGGCGGCATCGCAGGCGTTTACAACTCGCCCGAGGATTCGCCCGAATTCCACAAGCATGACACTTTCGTTGCAGGCGGCTACGAAAACGACCCCGAGGCAACAGAAGTCCTTGTTACCGAAGCACACACCGACATCGGAAAACTTATCGAACTGGGTGCGGATTTCGACAAGCAGGCTGACGGCGACTATCACCGCACTCTTGAAGGCGGTCACGGCAAACACCGCATTTTCCACCACGCCGATGCAACAGGCTTTGAGATCGAGACTACCTTGCTCAGAACCGTTCAGGCGCTCGATAACGTTGAGATCCGGGAGAATACTCTCGTTTGCGACATCGCCAAAACTTCCACGGGATTTTCTTTCCTCGTCAAGACCGCTGACGACAAGTTCGAGACTGTCAACTGCCACTTTGCACTCTTGGCAACGGGCGGCATCGGCAGAGTTTATATGTACACCACCAACTCTGCGATCGCAACGGGTGACGGCATCGCAATGGCTCACAGGCTGGGCGCTGAGATAAAGAACCTCAGCTATATCCAGTTCCACCCGACAGCTTTCAACAACCGCCACACCCGTGAGTGCTTCCTCATTTCCGAGGCGGTCAGGGGCGAGGGCGCATATCTCCGCAACTGCAAGGGCGAACGCTTTATGCACCTTTATGACAAGCGCCTTGAACTTGCGCCGAGAGATGTTGTTTCGCACTCGATAATCTTCGAGAGCAAGCGTGTCGGAAGTGATGAATTCTATCTCGACATAACTCACAAGGACGCTGATTTCATAAGAAAGCGTTTCCCGATGATATACAAGAACCTGCTGGGTCAGGGCATCGACATGACGAAGGACTATATCCCGATCTTCCCCTGCCAGCACTATCTTATGGGCGGCATAAAAGTCGATACCTATGCACGCACCGACATCGAGAACCTTTACGCCTGCGGAGAGTGCAGCTGCACGGGCGTTCACGGCAACAACCGTCTTGCGTCCAACTCGCTTCTTGAAGCACACGTCTTTTCGAGAAGAGCCGCAGGCGACATAAACTCAAAAGCCGCCGCCGCTCCCAAGGACTTTGAAGAACACACATTCGATCTGCACGAGGGCGCACCGAAAATGCCCGAGGGATTCCGCAGAAAGATCCGCAAGATAATGCAGGAAGACTACTTCGTTATCCCGAATGTCAGCGGTCTTAAACAGGGACTTGCAGATGTTACCGAGATAGTGAACACCCTCGACAACGGCAGGTTCATCATCGACCGTGACTATGTTGAAGCGAGAAGCCTTGCGACCTGCGCTTATATTATCCTCAAAGAAGCATATGCGATATGCTCCGAGAGTGCCGAGATACCGAATATGCCTAAATTTGAAAAGCCCGATACCGAATAAAAACTAGGAGAATGACCCATGAAACTGATGCAGTTCCAGATAGATGACATGATAAAGTCGGCGCTTGCCGAGGACATAAACTACATTGACGTTACCACCGACTACCTCATTCCCGAGGACAAAGTGAACACCGCCCGTTACGTTGCGAAAGCTGAGGGCGTTCTGTGCGGCATCGAGATAGCGCTGAGAGTTTTCACACTGCTCGACCCGACCGCCGAATTTGAGGTGCTTATCCATGACGGCGAGCCTGTGAAAAAAGGCGACATCATCGCACGCATAACGGCTCACACAAGAGCGCTCCTTAAAGGTGAGCGCACTGCCCTGAACATTTTACAGCATATGTCGGGCATCGCAACGGCTACCAACAAGTGTGTCAAACTTATCGAGGGCACGAACGCTTCTGTTGCGGACACAAGAAAAACGCTCCCCGGTCTGCGCATTTTCCAGAAGTATGCCGTAACTGTCGGCGGAGGAAAGAATCACCGCTATAATCTTTCCGACTGCGCAATGCTGAAAGACACACACCTTGACGCATACGGTTCTATCACGAACGCCGTAAATGCCCTGCGTGAAAAAATGGGTCACACGGTAAAGATAGAAGTTGAAGTCGGCGACCTTGACAGCCTGAAAGAAGCACTTGAAGTCGGCTGTGAGATAATCATGCTGGACAATATGTCTATCGAGGATATGACCGAAGCTGTCCGCATCACCGCAGGCAGAGCAAAGCTTGAAGCATCGGGCAACGTCACCGAGGAGCGCATCGCCGCTATCGCCAAAACGGGCGTTGACATAATCTCGCTCGGAGCGCTCACACATTCCGTTCAGGCGTTCGACATCTCCATGAAAATGGACAAGTAAAAAAAAGCTCCCAAAAAAATCGACCGCAGTCCGTAAGGGTCTCAACTTACAGACTGCGGTCTTTATATTATGGGGAGGGTGAAAACTCTTAACAGATAACAGATGACAGATAATAGATATTAGATATTTTTATCTGTACCTTATTTCTTTATCACGAATTTATCGTCGTCAAAGTCCACCGTTACCGTGCTGTCCATGCTTATCTCGCCCGAAAGTATGCTGTGCGCTATCATAGTTTCGATGTGGCGCTGGATATATCTCTTTAACGGTCTTGCGCCGAAACTCGGGTCAAAACCTCTGTCGATTATCGCCGTCATAGCTTTTTCGGTGACTTCAACGTTTATGCGCTTGTCAGCGAGCCGTTTGTCAAGTTCCGCAAGCATAAGCTTAACGATGCCCGTTATCTCGCCTTTCATGAGCGGCTTGTAGTAAACGATCTCGTCCAGACGGTTGAGGAACTCGGGTCTGAAACTGCGCCTTAACAGCGCTTCAACTTCCGACTTCGCACTGTCGGCGATAGTTCCGTCCTCCTGAATGCCTTCAAGAAGCGCCTGTGAACCCAAGTTCGATGTCAGAATGATTATAGTGTTCTTGAAATCGACTGTCCGTCCCTGCGAATCGGTTATGCGTCCGTCATCAAGCACCTGCAAAAGAATGTTGAAAACATCGGGGTGTGCTTTTTCAACTTCGTCAAGCAGTACTACCGAGTAAGGTCTTCTGCGGACTGCCTCGGTAAGCTGACCGCCCTCCTCGTAACCAACATATCCGGGAGGCGCTCCGATGAGCCTGCTCACGCTGAATTTCTCCATGTATTCCGACATATCAATGCGCACCATGTTGCGTTCATCATCGAACAGTGCCTGTGCAAGCGCCTTTGCAAGTTCCGTCTTGCCGACACCCGTAGGTCCTAAGAACATGAACGAACCGATCGGCTGGTTCGGGTTGGAGATACCTGCCCTTGAACGCCATATCGCTTCGGTGACTTTCTGCACGGCTTCATCCTGACCGATGACACGCTTGTGCAGAGTGTCTCCCAGTGCAAGCAGTTTTTCACGCTCGCCCTCCATGAGTTTTGAAACAGGTATGCCCGTCCACCTGCCGACAATGCGTGCTATCTCCTCATCGGTAACTCTGTCACGCAGAAGTGTTGTCTTGCCTGCGTTTTCCTCAGCCGCCTTTTCCTTTTCTTCAAGCTGTGCTTTAAGTGCGGGAAGTTTGCCGTATCTCAGTTCAGCGAGCTTGTTCAGGTCATAATCACGCTCAGCCTTTTCTATCTCGGCGTTGCAGGCTTCAATATCCTCACGCAGTTTCTGAACTTCGGTTATGGAGGACTTTTCGTTCTCCCACTTAGCTTTCATGCTGTTGAAGCGGTCTCTGAGTTCCGCAAGTTCTTTCTGCACCTGTTCAAGCTGTTCTTCCGCAAGGCGGTCAGTTTCTTTTTTGAGTGCGGCTTCTTCTATCTCGTGACGCATTATCTCACGGCGAACTTCATCAAGTTCAGTCGGCATTGAATCCATTTCAGTGCGGATAAGTGCGCAGGCTTCGTCCACAAGGTCTATCGCCTTATCGGGAAGAAATCTGTCTGTGATATATCTGTCGGAAAGTGTTGCCGCCGCAATAAGGGCTGCGTCCTGTATCTTAACGCCGTGGAAAACTTCATAACGTTCTTTCAGACCACGCAGTATAGCGATAGTATCTTCAACGTTCGGTTCAGCCACAAGCACCGTCTGGAAACGTCTTTCAAGAGCGGCATCTTTCTCGATATATTCACGGTATTCGTTAAGAGTTGTCGCACCGATACAGTGCAGTTCACCTCTTGCGAGCATAGGTTTGAGCAGGTTGCCTGCGTCCATAGCGCCGTCAGTCTTGCCTGCGCCTACTATCGTATGAAGTTCATCTATAAAGAGTATTATGCGTCCGTCACTCTTTTTGACTTCCTGCAAAACAGCTTTGAGCCTTTCCTCAAACTCACCACGATACTTAGCACCTGCGATGAGCGCACCCATATCCAGCGAGAACACCTGTCTGTCTTTTAAGTTCTCGGGAACATCACCCTTAACGATACGCTGTGCAAGACCCTCGACAACAGCCGTCTTGCCGACACCGGGTTCGCCGATAAGAACAGGGTTATTCTTAGTCTTTCTCGAAAGAATGCGGATAACGTTTCTTATCTCGCTGTCACGACCGATAACGGGGTCAAGCTTTCCTGCCTTTGCAGTCTCGACCAGATCCTGACCGTATTTTTTCAGAACGTTATAGGTATCCTCGGGGTCTTGCGAAGTTACCTGCTGATTGCCCCTGAGCGATTTGAGCGATGCAAGCACCTTTTCCTTAGTCAGCCCGAACAGCTTGAATATCTCTTTAACGGCGTTGTTCGGCGCTTCGAGCATACCGAGAAGGATATGCTCCACCGAAACGTAGCTGTCCTGCATTCTGTCAGCGGCAGACTCAGCCTCAGACAGCGCACGGTTCAGCTCGCTTGAAATATAGATATTATCCTGTGCAGTCGAAGTCTGAACTCGGGGCAGTTTCTGAACAGCCGATTCAGCGGCATTTGCCACGCCCGAGGGGTCAGCGCCTACCGCTCTGAGCAGTTCGGGAACAAAGCCGTCCTCCTGAGTAACAAGAGCATTGAGCAGATGTTCCTGATCGACAGTCTGATTTGAATATCTTGCGGCGACCGACTGTGCCGCCTGCAAAGCGTCTTTTGATTTGTTTGTCAGCTTGTTAACATTCATGGTGCATTCTCCTTTGCTTTTTGGTATATGTTTTGCTGTCGTTTAATAATTTACTACAATATCATTTTCTGTTCCGAAAGATATTCACGATAGACCTTTTCAGCCTGTGCTTTTGCGGCTTGTTCATTTTCGGCGTTCCCGAACCAGAGTGTCAGTGCCTTATCAAGAGCGGCGATATAAGCGGTTATGGCATCAGCTATCTCGATATTTGAAAGTTCGCCCTCACCGCTTTCGTAGAAATCCCTGACATAGCCGTTCTGAGTTATTCCGCAGGGAAAACCGCCCTCAAAGTGAGCGCCGAGCGCCGTCCGTTCAAGTCTGCTCCAATAGTCAAAGAAACCCATACACAGCAGAGCAAGTTCCTCGCTCCGAGTGCGTATACCTGCCCTCAGTCTGCCGACGCAGCCCGAAAACCTGCGTGTCAGTTCAACTGAATAGCGCATTGTCGGTTTATACTTGAACCTGAGCGCACGTTTAAGGGCAAGCACCGAATCGGAAGTTCGGGGCGTGGGCAGGAACATCGGTTCAAGCGCCTGTTCTACCATTCCGAATATCTCGTGCATCCTCATTTCGGGGGTAACACAACTGACCCTTTCGGCGAGGATACGGTCAATAAGTTTCGAGCGGTTCGTCCCCATTCGGTAAGCCATATCATCTATCGCCTGCACGACCTCATCGCTCAGCACGATACTGTAAACGCTTTTTCCCATATCTTCACTCCCCCTCCTTTTTTCGGGTCTTGTTTTCTTATATAAAATTATAACACGTTTAAATAAATTGTCAAGCTTTTTATATAACAATCCGTGCAAATTTATAACTTACTACAAATTATCATCAGAATTATTCACGCATTTATACATAATTGACAACAAATACACCATTTTGTAAACAAACGAAAAATGTAGGGGCGGGCATCGCCCGTCCGTTTTGTCTCTTTCGGGTCAGCGAGACAAATAGAATGTCCATTGGACATTTTAGGTAATGTCATTCTGACATTTTGGTAACGGACTTATCGTCCGTTTAGGTTTAATGTCCTTTTCGGACATTATAGGGTTCTTTTTCGGGAATCGCTTACGCTGTCCCGAAAAATAAAAATCGGCATTATGGTGCTTCTACCCTACTGGGCGCTGTTCCATAATGCCGATTGCTTTTGTTAGTTTGTTTTGGGTATGCCGATTTTTAGGCGTGGACTTTTACATTTGTGCGTTTTTGGACTGCTTTGGTTTTGTGCCGTTCTTTCTATCGCCCCATGGGGGCGAATGAGGACTTTGCCCTCAAACTCCCACCAAAGGGAAAACCCTTTTGAAAAAGGGTTATTCCCTCTGGACTCTCTTTCCTAAAACTTTTAAATCTCTGGCGTACACACTTCATTTGTGCGGTTCTTTCTTATTTCTTCATTCTTATTTCTTATTCTTCTTTACTGATTATTTCTTCTATTGCCTGTTTTTCTGATTCTGTAAATGTCAGATTTTCTATCGCTTTCACATTGTCCTCTATCTGCTCGGGTCTGCTCGCTCCGACTAATACTGTCGTTATCGCAGGATTGCTCAAAATCCACGCTATCGCCATTTGCGACAGCTTCTGACCTCTCGCTTCTGCTATCTCATTCAGCGCCCTTATCTTCTGCACCATTTCATCGGTCAGCATACCGCCGACCCATGTGTTGCCCTTGCCGATACGTGAATCTCTCGGCACACCATGCAGATACCTGTCCGTCAGCAATCCCTGATGAAGCGGCGAAAATACCGATATTCCCACACCGTTCTCACTCGCCCAGCTGTCAAGACCGTCTTGCTCTATCCAGCGATTGAGCATCGAATATGACGGCTGGTTCACGATAAACGGCGTTCTCAGCTCTTTGAAAATGGCGGCTATCTCCGCCGTCTGCGCAGAGTTGTAGTTCGATACGCCCACATAAAGCGCTTTTCCCTGCCGAACGATATGGTCGAGCGCAAGCGCAGTCTCTTCAAGCGGAGTATTCGGGTCAAAAACGTGGTGATAGAAAATGTCAACATACTCCAGCCCCATACGCTTCAAACTCTGGTCAAGGGAGGAAATGAGATACTTCCTGCTTCCGTTCCTGTCGCCGTAAGGACCGTCCCACATTTCATAGCCTGCCTTTGTCGAAATGCAAAGTTCGTCACGGTATGCTCTCAGACCGTTGTCAAGTATACGCCCAAAATTTTCCTCCGCCGAACCGTTGAACGGGTGTCCGTAGTTGTTCGCAAGGTCAAAGTGCGTGATACCAAGGTCAAAAGCCGTTCTGCACATCTTCTCGGCAGTCTCAAAGACCGAGCCGTAACCGAAATTCTGCCATAATCCCAGCGAGATAGCAGGCAGTTTCAGACCGCTTTTTCCGCAGTGACGGTAGATCATTTTTTCGTAGCGTGAATCGTTTGGCTTATACATAATGAACATCTCCTTGTCTGTTTTTCTGATTTTCCGTGTGTACGTGATGATTATTTTGTATAATTATATCATATGTTTAAGCTGTTGTCAAGCACAAAAATTCGGCATACCGTTATTTCAGTATGCCGATGTTTATGTGAATATATTTGTTGATAAAATTCAAGTGCTATATCTTTATGCCAAAGACCAGAAGTGCGATATTGAAGAAAACAAGCGTTGTTGATGCGTCAACGATCGTCGAGATAAACGGAGCCGCCATGAGCGCAGGGTCTATCTTCACCGCTTTCGCCGCCATGGGGAGTATACAGCCGATAAGCTTTGACATGATGACCGCCGCCACTATCGCAAGGCTCACACAGATCGCAAGCTTTATGACCTGCGGATCGCTGTGATACTGTATACATATCCTCGCAAAGTTAACAGCGCCGAGTATGACCGCCACGATGAGCGAAATTCTGAACTCCTTGAAAATGACCTTGAAGAAGTCTTTCAGTTCTATCTCGCCGAGGCTCATTCCGCGAATGACCATTGTTGAAGTCTGCGAACCGCAGTTACCGCCCGTTCCCGTCAGTGTTGGGATAGATGCAACGAGCAGAGGCACAGTCGCAAACGCCGCTTCGTAGTGCCCGATGATAACGCTCGAAATTGTCGATGAAAGCATCAGCACCAGCAGCCACATGATACGGTTTTTCGCATGGATAAAGACAGGCGTTTTGAAGTAGCTTTCTTCCGACGGTTCGACCGCCGCCATGTGTGCAAAGTCCTCGGTAACTTCTTCCTCGATAACGTCCATAGCGTCATCGAACGTCACGATCCCGACTATGCGGTTCTCGTTGTCCACAACAGGGAGTGCAACATAGTCATACTTTGCGAACTGTGCCGCCACGAACTCTCTGTCCTCAGTTGTTTCAACGGTTATAACGTTCGGTTCCATAATGTCGCCGATCAGTTCATCATCATCGGAAGTCAGCAGGTCAAGTATCGACAGCACACCAATAAGTTTTCTGTCCGCTTCGGTAACGTATATGGTATAGACCGTTTCTTTCACCACACCGAGTGAACGTATCTTCTGCAAAGTTTCCCCGACAGACATACTCCGCTTCATATATATGAACTCGGTAGTCATTATCGAGCCTGCGCTGTCCTCGGGGTATTTGAGTATCATGTTTATCTGTCTGCGTGACTGCGGATCGGAAGCGTCAAGTATTCGCTGAACAACATTTGCAGGCATTTCCTCGATAAGGTCAACTGTATCGTCAATAAACAGGTTGTCGATAACATCTTCAAGTTCGGTATCGGTAAAGCTGTTGATAAGCAGTTCTTTCATATCCGATTCCATATAGGTAAAAACCTCTGCGGCGGTGTCCTTTGGCAGAAGCCGAAACAGCAGAGTTATATCCTTTGCATCAACGTCTTTGTTATCATGAAATCCTTGGATAAGGTCGGCAATATCGGCTTCTTCGAGCTTTGAGAATATCTCCTTGACCCTGCGGAAATCCCTTGCCTCAACTGCATCTTTTACGATGTCGTACATAATTTAAGCACCTTCTTGTGTTAGTATTCTATAAGCTATTCTCCTTCTGAATAGATAAAAAATGTTTGTTAATTAGTTAGAATGTAGGCACATGGTTGTCGATTATTTCATGCGCACGCTCGACTTGCTGGTCGAAGGTCACGGAATACGGCACTTTGGCTTTCGGTCTGTAAATGTTCAGTCTGTCGGGAACGGCTGACCCCTCCCATGTGAAGCGGCATTCCGTGAACTTGAAGCATCCGAGGGTAAATATCACTCCGTCGTTTGTGAGGTAGGCGTATTTTTCTCTCGAATAGGCGAGAAAAAGAATAATTAACTGCACCGCCATACATAAAGCGGTAGGGAGTATCAATATGAAAGTCTCGGGTGATTTATTGATATAGGATAGTGTTATATAGATAAAGTATAACTTAAACAGACTTGGTATTATGTAGTTTTTGCGGTCAAATACCGCATAGTTGCATCTTATGACTTCTTCGCCGTTTTTGAGTGCCTTATTCAGGAGTCTTTTGCCATTTATCATTCTTATTATGGTTTTGGCAGTCTTGTATATTATCCATCCGTCAGCGACAAGCCAAAATAAAATGAAAAGTAAAAGCATTATAATTGAGGACACTGAAATTTTCTCCTTGATATATAAATATTCACACTATCAAATCCGCCGTGCGTATCGGTATCAGCCCGAACAAGTCATCGGGTCTGAGTTCCACCTGAAAGCCGATACGACCTCCGCTGAAAAAGATCGTATCGAAGTTCGGAGCAGTTTCGTGAATGACTGTCTCGAACTGTTTTTTCATGCCGATAGGCGAACAGCCGCCGTGTACATAGCCTGTCAGCGGAAGAAGTTCCTTTGACTTTATCATCGCTATCGACTTTTCGCCGACTGCTTTTGCGGCTTTTTTCAGATCAAGTTCCTCGGCGACAGGCACCATGAACACAAAGTTCCTGCCCGACTTCCCCACCGTAACGAGGGTCTTGAACACACGTTCCTGCGGCTGACCCAGCATCTCGGCTATC
Organism: uncultured Ruminococcus sp.; assembly: GCA_947169885.1. GTDB lineage: Bacteria > Bacillota > Clostridia > Oscillospirales > Ruminococcaceae > YE71. The sequence continues at coordinate 6,704 of CAMVRM010000016.1, read as the reverse complement.
TCCACTCCGTTCGTGTATTCTCCCTCGAACGTATGTTCCTTATATTCTATCTTCGCAGCGTCAAGCACACGCATGACGTTCGTTTTCTGCTGTTTCTTTGCCATTGTCTTTTTTTACACCTTGCTTTATTTGTGGTTTCTTTGTTTTTTGTGGTGTGCGTTGGAATGTTCTTGCGAACATTTTGGGTAATGTCCTTTGGACATTTGGGGTTCTTTTTCGGGAAACGCTTTCGCTGTCCCGAAAAAATAAAATCGGCATTTTGGTGCTTTTACCCTATTTAGTAGTATGCTTTTATTTTGAGTACTTTTGTTACTGTGTTTTTGGTATGCCGATTTTAGGTATAGACTTTACGTTTGTACGCTTTATCTTTATTTTTGTTTTGACTGTTCTTTCTATCGCCCCATAGGGGCGAATGAGGACTTTGCCCTCAAACTCCCACCAAAGGGGAAACCCTTTTGAAAAAGGGTTATCCCCTCTGGACTTCCTTTCCTAAAACTTTTGGATCTCTGGCGCTCACGGTTCATTTGTTTTGACTTTTATCTTTCGTCTGTTATATAATTCAAATGTTCAAACCATTTACCGATACGCTTTCGTCAAGCGCTATCACAAGACACTTTCTGCCGCCTATCTCCTGCGTCTTTACTTTGTCAACACTGTCTTTGCCAATGTTCACCGTTATCCCCTCGGACGAAACTACCGTCTTTCTGTCAACAAGGTTCGCCGCCGTCAACGGCTTGTTGTCTGTCGCTGTCTCAAATACTTTCGGTATGTTCTCCAACTTCTCCTGCGGAATGCCGCAGTCCCAAAGTATCGAATTCAGCTTCGCCGCATCAACTTTCGCAGGCTCTGTCTCGTGCGTTGACGAATCAACAAAATCCGCTATCTTCTCGTTCACAGTCGTGATGAGATCGTAGTCAAGTTCCTCTCCCACAACATTCGTGAGTATCTTCTGAAAAGTCTCTTTCTCGGTCGGCGCAGTCATCACGAACTCGCACCCCATGTATTCCTCGATGACCGAAATGTTCGGCTTCTTGAAATTCTTCGAGTAGCACATAACAGCATTGACATCGGGCATTCTGTCCGAAAATACGGGATAGAGGAAACCGTCAGTCGGCGCTTCCACAATGCGGTCACAGGTGGTCTTTTTCTCGATCTTTTTGCTCTCGTCACTGAATATCAGCCCGTCAAACCTCAGCTCAACAGGACAGATCGCCGTTAAGATAAAGTTGTAGTCGATCGAACCGCTGTCCTCGTCTATCTCGTCCATTTTCGTCTTTTTCAGCACCGAATAAGTGCAGTGCGCCGAAAATACGGCAAAAGTCCCCACGTATTCTATCTTCTCGGCAATGCGTGTCAGAAAAGCTTCGATCGTTTCATCGTCCGCAAGCTTCGAGTTCAGCACCGTGTAAAGATGCTTCTGCGCCCCGTCCTCCTCGTACTGCTCGTTCGGGAAAGCATATTCACGCAGGTTCTTGCCGAGCGTTCCCGACAGCGTTTTTTTGAGTATCTCCATGATAAGTTCCGCTTCTTCGCTGTCAAGCAGGTTGTAAAGCGTAGTGTCCTTGTAAACGATGTTCTTTTCCGAGTCGATAAACGCCCTCAGCACCTTGCCGATCGTGAAGAAATTGCTCTGATCGTTAAAGTTCTTTTTTATCTCGGCTATTTCCTTTTTATTCATGATATGCACCCTTTCCTTAATAAGTCAATATATAACGATTATAACATATTTTGCTTTAAATTACAATACTGCCAAAAAATTTTTACAATACATAACAAAACAGAACAGTTGTAATTGCTCGTCATATTCAAAATAAAAATGTCACCATGTATAATAAAGAAATTTAAAATTTTCGGAAGTTTCAACAAAACCATAGTTTAAAGTTTGTAAGCTTTACCGAACAGATTTTTTGCGTAAAAAGCCCGAAAAGCGCTTACGAAAACGTTTTATGAATGAAAAATAAATTGTTTGATTTAAACAAGCATGAACATCAAATCGGAAACAGGTCAAAAAAGTGCCGGAATAATGTGCATTTTTGTTCAATCGAACGATGAAATTTAGAAATTATTAGTCATTTTAACATACAAAAATATACTTTGCTTGTGCATTTAACTGATTTTGAAGTTAAAAATATGAACAAATCACAAAAGACTTGACAAAGAGAACAAAATAATATATAATAATAATCAAGATAAATATTCTTTACATTTATTTTAAACGGGATTTATGAAAGGTGGTTGGCTCACCGAAAAGCCAAAATCCAATATGAGAAAGGAAAATGATTATGAAAGCAAATATTAAAAAGAATTCTTCCCCTGCGAAGAAATTGATACCCGCCGCCGGTTCGCTCCTGATCTCGGCAGCAATGCTCGGCACATCGACTTTTGCATGGTTCACCATGAGCCGTGAGGTTGAGGTTAAGAATATTCAGATGACTGCGACAGTTCCTGAAGATATTCAGATTTCGTTGGGACATCTCCAGTATGTTGCTGGTGGAACAACTAATGTTACTCAGGCAACAGCTAAGGATCATACTGGATTAACAGATAATGAGGGCATTTTGGAAAAGGCTAGTGGTGATAATGCTGATAACGGTAATGTTAAGGCTCCTTTGACTGGAACTGATGCTATCAGTATGCTGGACTGGGGAAGCTCTGCTGATATTAGTGAGTACTATCGTCTCGGCAAGATCATTCCTGCATCATCAACTACTGGTGAAAACATTTTCTTCACACCTGATGCTGCTGGTGTAGGTAAGTCTCTTAAGGCTGGTGCGGCTTATTATCAGGCTGCTAACATAAACACAGCATTCGCATGGGACACTGCGGATAAAACTTTTAAATCTGGTGGAAATAGCGACTCTGCAATGACAACGCTCCATGCTATTAATAATACCACACGTGCATCGGATAAGTGGAATGACGGCACAACATCAAAAGCTGATGGGAATAATTATTCCACAGCCGAAGAATGGTATGATACCAACGATGACGGATACTATGTAGATATTCCTGTATGGTTCAGATCATCTGCTAAGGAAGATATTAGTCTTTCTGTTGATGCGTATGTAACAACTAATGCTGCAAAAGATGATGATGATCTTTATTTAGCAGCAAGAGCCGTTATACTGTACAATACCACACCGGCAATTGATGCCACTCCTGCTGCTACATCTAATCTTCTTAGAATCAGACAGGATGCTCTTACTGAAAACAAGTCGATTGTTGATTTCATGTACACTACCAATGCATCTGGTGATGCTGTAAACGCAGTAAATGCGGATACTAAAGCTGCAACATATACCGATGCTACTGAGTATGAAGGCGCTGGTCTTATTAAAGTCCCCGCCGGCACTAACAACTCTTATGGCACTCCGACAAAGGCAATTATCCGTGTATGGCTTGAGGGTGAAGACCCGAACTGCTGGAATCAGAACGCTGGTCAGAACTTTAATATTAGCTTGAAATTCTCGAAGGAGGCACTATCTGCCACGGCTACTCCCAAGACATATCCTGAATCTTCGATTGATCGTACTGGCAAGAAAGCAGCAGATGATGCAGAAAACTCACTTAAGGACGGTCAGCAGGTTACTGTAACGGTTAACAATACAACTAATGACGTGCTTGTATTCGAGTATCATTCTAACGCAACTCCTAAGTGGGATCTGATTGATGGTACGTTCCATACTCTGGAAGGCAAAACTTACACATTTAATGGCACGAACGTTACAAATTCCGATGATATAGCTGCAAAGCTCGAAGCAATGGGCACAACGAAGAGCACATTTACTGCTGCTCAGACTGTAACTGTTGCTGACTCAACTACTACTGGCGGTAGCGAGACTACTGGCGGCTGATCACCCCACAATACACCCCCACACCCAAACAACCCCAACCCCCTCCCCCACGAGGGGGTTCTTTTTATCGGACAGGCGGCGATAAATTATGCCGAAATTTCCGTGAAATAATGTGAAAAAGGTAAAAAAACTATTGCATTTTTGAGAACTTTATGGTATAATATATAGTGAATAAGTGTAGTTCAAATTTGGAGGTGGAGCAGATGAAAGAAAAGAATAATATAAATCTTGCAAAGTCTGCCTCTGAGAAAATATTAGAGCGTAAGAAAATGCAAAAAGCAGCTCTTATCAAGATAGGCACTATGCTTGTTCTCAGCGTTATACTGTTTATATTTTCTTCGATCGCATGGTTTACAAGCAGTCGTGAAGTTGGCGGCGAAGATATGCAAATGACAGCAGATGATATGCCGTTTGAGATCAAGACCAAATCAAGTGATGGGTTCTACAAAAGTATTTATGAGGACTTTCAGGACGATGCTGCGATTTGGCAGGTCACTGCCGCTCATAATTTTAATAATGACTCAGCAGCAATAGACGAAGACGAATCTGAACCGGGACTTAAACCGGGTGACTTCGGCAGTCTGGAGTTCTGCATAAAGCCTAAAGAAGATGCCTCTATCACGCTTGACTGCGTATTTGAAATAAGGGCTTTTGAGTACGTTGAAAACAGCCTGACACATGAACCGGAATTACAGGAGAGCTGCGTTGGCGCTGTACCAAAAAGGGCTGTATAAATTCCAAGCCGAGAATAACAGATGTTGATTTCACAGCTTCGGTACTTGAAGTTCTGAACGCTGTCATTGAAACTCCCGAAATGCTTGACACGGGCGAGCCGCTGACAGAATATGTTCCCGATGATAAAGTGGCAGCGATAGAAGCCGAATTGAAAGAACTGTTTGCGGCTGTCCCGATAGATCATGAGCGGGTCAAAGCCAAAGTGTATGAATTAGCAACAGCGAAGTACAACTGCTGCACTTATAATCGCATACCTTATATAACAGAGGAACTTGTGCATATTATTCAAGGCTTTACGCCCTCGGAAGAGATCAACAAGCAAATGCTCACAAAGACTGTTGAGAAGATAACATTTGATAAAAACAAAGTGATAACCGTTACTTTCAAAAACGGCAGAAAAATAGCGGCAAAGGAGGGAGAAATATGTCAAGACCGATAGAAGCGGCTTCAAACGTCAAGATAATTCCTGCAATGTCCTCGGAGAAGTTGAAACAGGCAAAGTACAGGCAAACAAGAGTTGCTGCTTATTGTAGAGTAAGTACCGATCATGAGGAGCAGGCGAACAGCTATAAGGTTCAGATAGACTACTACACCAATCTCATAAACTCCAATCCTGAATGGTCTATGGCAGGAATTTATGCCGATGAGGGCATAAGCGGTACACAGACCAAGAACCGCAAGGAGTTCAACAAAATGATACGCAGGTGCAGGCAGAAGAAGATAGACCTTGTGCTTTGCAAGTCGATAAGCCGTTTTGCAAGAAATACCGTGGACTGTCTTGAATATATCCGGGAACTTCGGCTGCTGGGTGTCGGTGTTATCTTTGAAAAGGAGAACATAAATACACTTGCGATGAACAGCGAGTTTATAATATCGCTTTACGGCTCATTCGCTCAGGCTGAATCCGAATCCATAAGCAAGAATGTGTCATGGGGTATCGAGAAGTCTTTCAGAGAGGGTAAGGTCAAATATGTCATGGACAAGACCCTCGGATACCGCATGGGCGAGGACGGCAAGCCTTACATCATCGAGGAAGAAGCCGAGATAGTTCGCCGCATTTACCGAATGTTCCTCGACGGGCTGAGTATGCAGAGGATAGCCGACATAATGCAGGAAGAGGGCGCTGCCCGAAGAAGCGGCTGCACCACATGGAACCGCAGTAATGTGAACTATATCCTCAAAAACGAAAAGTACGCCGGGGACGCTATACTGCAAAAGAGCTACACCATTGACTGCATTACTCACAAGCGGGTTAAGAACAACGGCGAGAAAAACAAGTACATACTGCACGACTGTCACCCTGCTATAATCGACCGCGACACCTACAACCGCACCCAGCAGGAACTTACAAGACGAGCCACAATAAAACAGCGTAGTGACAAAGCCGTGACCTCTCAGGGACGGTATGCAAGCAAGTACGCTCTGACCGATATTATGATCTGCGGCGAGTGCGGCACACCATACCGCCGCATGGTCTGGAACTCTCACGGGAAAAAGCTGCCCGTTTGGAGATGTATCAATCGAATAGATCACGGCAAGAGATACTGTAAACATTCGCCGTCGCTCAACGAGGAACACCTGCACCAAGCGATAATAGAAGCTATGAACGCAACATATCTGCATAATACGGCGTTTCTGCAAAGTATGGAGAATAATATCTCGATTGTTCTGAACGATGAGGATAAGAACAACACCGAGCGCGTTAGGATAGAAAACCGACTTGCCGAGATAGACAAAGCCCGCGACGATCTGATACATCTTGTCACAAGCGGTTCGGTCGGGGAGAATTCTCTCGACAAGGAGTTTGAAGCGCTGAACGATGAGGAAAGCTACCTGAAAACACAGCTTGAAGCTATGAAAGGACAGACAGCCAAGCGTGACGAAGTACGTTACTCAATAATGTCGGCAGTCGAGGAGATCGGGCAGTTTGATAAATTCAAGACCGAATACGACGAAGTAGCAGTCAGGAAGGTCATTGAGTGCGTGAGGGTGTTTTCAAAGACCGAGATACAGATCATTTTTAAGGGTGGATTAGAGGTCAATGCTGCTGTGGAAAAGTGAATGAAAACAGCCTGCGTTCTCGCACAACAGTGAGCGGCGCAGGCTGTTATTACT
>CAMVRM010000015.1 GCA_947169885.1 uncultured Ruminococcus sp. | reverse complement strand
TTTTGGAGGGACACCCCCTCGGGGAAGAAAGAGGAAAGGGGGGACTTCATATTGCACTCCTCGGACTGCATGGTATGCCCCCCTTTCCCCTTTCCTCCCCTAGTGGGGTTTCCCTCCAAACCACCTTTCCCCCTCTCCCTACCTTTTCCCTATCTCCCCTCCTTCTTGTAGGGGAGTGCGGTTCACGTCAGTTCTTTCTTATTTCTTATCTCTTATTTCTTATTTCGATTTCTAATCTCTTATTTAATTTTGTTTGGATGTGAACCCTACTTTTTGGAGGGGCGGGGCTTGCACGTTCGTGCGGCTATCTTTGGTTTGTGCGCCTGTTTTTACCTAAACGCCCAAAATGTAAGAAACTGTCTTCACAAAAAATGTGCGTGAATTTTTAGCGACTGAATATCGTTGAAAAGACACGTACAGAGTCTTGTGAAGACAGGTTCTTAGTGTCTATTGTGATATTTTTACGAAAAAACTGCCCCTGCACTTGACCTTTTCAAAAAAATGCGGTATAATTGATTACAATATGGTAACACCGATCACTCTAATTTGAGTTTATGACCGAAAGAAGGGATCTGTATGAACGCACTCAAAAGAAAACATACTATAAAAAAAGCCGCAGCTGCTTCTCTCGCAGTTGCTCTGTCTCTTTCCGCATTCGGTATGAACAGCAGCTATACACCCGTAAACTCTGCGATCAATACCGCAGCGGCTGAAAATAACGATACTTCATCTTATGACAAACAGCTTAAAGACCTTGATGAGAAAAAATCTCAGCTTGATAAGAAAATAGCTGAGGCAGGCTCGGATATTAAAGGTCAGCAGGAAAAACTTGACGCTATCGATGAAAAGGTAAAGACTATCAAAAAGAAGATAGATAAGCTTTCCGAAAAATCCACTAAGATCGAAGACGAGATGTGCGACTTAGACGCAGAAATGCGCAGCACTAAATATGAACTTGAACAAAGTGAAGCTGAGATAACTCAGGAACTTGACAAGTTCAAGGACAGACTTCGTGCGATATACGTTGCAGGAAACAGCACTTATCCCGAAGTTCTTCTCGCTTCCCAAAGCTTCTATGACATTCTTATGAGGATAGAACTTGTCAAGCGTGTCGCTGAACACGATAACGAAATTCTTGACGCTCTCCTCGAAAAGAAAGCCGTCATAGAAAAATATCAGGCTGAACTCGATAAACAAAGCGCAGGTCTTAAAGCCAAAAGCGCAGAATACGCCGCTCAGAATAAGAAACTTATCGACCAGCAGACCGAACTTCTTGCCATGAAACAGGAGTTCGGTGACAAGATAAAGTCATTAGAGGGCGATATAAGTGACTATACAAACGAAGCTTCTTACCTCTCGGGTGAATATAACAAGCTTGCTGAAAAAAATAAAACCACAGCTTCTTCCGCTTCAACAACAGCTAAGTCTGAAACAACAGGCGGTAAGTCAACAACTACTTCCAAAAAGACTGACAAGACCGATAAAACAACAAAGACCACAACTTCCAAAACTACTACTACCAAAAAAACTACCACTGAAACCAAGACCGAACCCGAAACAAAAACAACTACCGAAAAAACCACGACCGAATCTACTACGGCAAAACCCAAAGACCCCGAAACTACCGCCGCAACTCAGCCGCCCGAAACTTCCGCTTCAACGACCGAGGCAACTACTGCCGAAATTATCACAACCTCCGAAGAACCCGAACCCGAGCCTTATATCGAGCCTGACCCCGAACCCTATGACTCCGACCGTGAGACAAAAATAAATATCGTGGTCAACTACGCAAAAGGCATGGTAGGCGGCAGTTACGTCTGGGCAGGCGAGCAGTACGGCGCTACCGACTGTTCCGGACTTGTGATGCTCTCCTACCGTCAGATAGGCATATATCTCCCTCACTACGCCGCTTCTCAGGCAGAATACGGCACAGATGTTTCCTATGACGAACTTATGCCGGGAGATCTTGTTTTCTTCGGCGGTTCAAGCTATTCTTCAATATATCACGTTGCAATGTACATAGGTGACGGCAAGATAGTCCACGCCGAATCCACCGACACGGGAATAGTTATCAGCTATCTCAGTTCCGTGGCTCAGTGGAACAGCATAACCTGCATGAAACGCATTATATAACAGTATATAAATATCAAACGTCCTCCGAGGTCAGAACCCCGAAGGACGTTTATATTTTCACATGATGTTGTTTTTCACAGCATAGACCGCAAGCTGTGTGCGGTCTTTGAGTTTCAGTTTTGAGAGAAGCTTTGAGATGTTGTTCCTCACCGTTCCCTCCGACAGATACAGCTTTTGTGCGATCTCCTTGTTGTCACAGCCCTCAGCGATGAGCCTCAGCATATCGATCTCTCTGTCATTGAGATCGTCCGATGTCTGCATCGCCGCAGGAGTGCCCATTTTTGTTTTCATGGAAGAAAATATGTTCGAGCAGAAAACGTTCATTCCTCCGCTCACAACTTTTATCGAACTGATTATCTTCTCATTGTCCATTTCTTTGAGTATGTAGCCGTCAGCACCGCTCTCCATAGCCGCCCTTACAGTTTCCGCATCGTCAAAAGTCGTCAGAACAAGCACCTTGACTTCGGGGCAGTTCTGCTTTATCTGCTTTGTGCCGTAAGCCCCATCAAATCCGGGCATTCTCATGTCCATTATCGCAACATCAGGCTTTAATTTCCTGCAAAGTTCATAAGCCTCTTTTCCGTCAGAAGCCGTCCCTGCGACCTCAATATCGGGGTCTTGTGCAAGAACTGTCTCCAACCCCATTCTCAGAACAGGTATATCATCTGCTATTATAACTTTTATCATATGTTACCCTCCTTGTTTTCCCCATCGTTAACAGGTATCTTTATCGTGGCACGAAAACCCTCGTCCTCGCCCGAAACAAAGCTGACACTTCCTTTTAATCTCTCAGTCCGTTCTCTTATGCCACGCAGTCCGTTGCCCTCTTTTATTTTCGTACAGCCCTTTCCGTTGTCAAAGTAGAACAGTTCAAGATTCCTCTCGCTAAACCTGAGTATAATATCTATCCTGTCAGCCGAGGAATATCTCATACAATTGGTGATAAGTTCCCTTGTGCTGTCATACACCTCACGGATGCAGAACGAGAACCGCTCGTCCTCCGTTCCCTGAACGCAAAGTTCTGTTTCCATGTCTCTCACCGAGTCGCAGATCATTCTGACCGCACCCGTCACCGACTTCAGAAAACTGTCATCACGCAGATTGTTGATAGAACATCTCAGCTGTGTTATTCCGCTTCGTGAAATGCTCTCAGTCTCTTTGAGATAGCATTTCAGACTTTCAAGCCCCTCACCGTCCACCTTTTCAGCCGCCGCCTGCGACAGCCTTGCAAGCGAAGTTATCATGGTGAGCGTGTGACCTGCCGTGTCATGTACTTCCTGCGCTATCCTGTTGCGCTCATGTTCAAGCGCAAGGCTTCTCTCAGCCGAAGCAAGCTGTGCAGTCCTGTCAAGAAGCTCGTAATAATGCGTAATATCCGTAGCAATGATTATGTGTGCAAGCGTTGCACCCTTTGAGTCAAGACATCTGTAATGCCTGAGACTTGCAGTTATGCCGTCTATCGTTATCTCCGCAGGCTTGTCCGCATCGTCGCTGGTCAGGTGCTGAACGTCCGAAAGCATCGTGTTTTCGTCCACTCCCAGCAGTTTTCTTGCCGCCGAACTTATGTAAGTTGCTTTACCCCTGCGGTTGAAGATTATGACTCCCTCGGCTATCGAGTTGAAAGCATCTTCAAATGCAACGCCGTTTACGTTCAGAAAATCATATTTGTAAGTCGCCAGCAGAACAAGTATTCCCGAAAGCGCAAAAGTCAGCGGCGTGACCGCAACTTTCGTCTTTATCAGCTTGCTTATCGAGATAAGATTTATCCCCAGCGGTATGCAGGTCGCTATAAGTATGATAACTCCCTGACTTTTCGGTCTCTGTCCGTATGAAAAACAGCTTCGTATGACCATGTATATCCCCGTCACGAATGCCGAATATATATAAGCCTGCCCGATAAAGAACGCAGGACCGTAAACTATCCCGTCCATGGTAAAGACCTTGTAATAAAGGTGGTGATAGGGATTGGTGAGGATTATGATATAGAACATCAGCGAAATTGCCGTGAGTATGTTCACAAAGCTTGTGGGTGTCTGCCGGTCAACATAGTTGAAAACGAACAAAAGCCAGAACGTCCCCGTAAACGAAACTCCCAGATTGCCTATCGAATAACTCATCCATAACTGCCTGTCGGTTATCGACTGCAATATGAGCAGCTGAGAAATGAGCCAGAGCGCCAGCGCCGTGTGGTTCCCGATGAAAAAATATGTGGTAAGGCTGTGATCGCTTCGGAGCATGAGCCAGCAGATACACCAGCCTACCGCCGCAAGCCCCAGCCAATAGGCGATGCTAAGGATAGTTACCGTCAATCAATATCACCTCTGTCGTTTATTCGGGCGAATACTGCGCCATTACCGCAAGCGCCGCACGTATCCCGTCAACTGCCGCCGACATTATCCCTCCTGCATATCCTGCACCCTCGCCGCAGGGATAAAGATTATCAGCCGCCGCCGTCACGCCCTCGGCAGATCTCGGCATACGTATCGGCGAGGAAGTCCTTGTCTCGGGAGCGGTGAGAACTGCCCCCATGTCGCCGTAACAGTCCATTTTTTTCGCAAAAGCACCCAGCCCCTCCGCCAAAGTGTCGGTCACGAACTTCGGAAAAATATCCCTCAGTTCGCATTCCCTCACTCCGCAGGCATAAGTCGGCTGAACTGACGCATTTTTCAGCGTGGGCTGACCACTCAAAAATCCCCCGACAGTCGTTGCGGGCGCAGTGTAGCCGTTCATGGCTCTGAAAGCCGCAGTCTCGATGCTCTTTGCAAAATCAAATCCGTTAAAAGGCTTTTTCCCGAAGTCCTCGGGCGATACCGATACCACAACAGCGGCATTCGAGTTTCTGCCGTCTCTTGCAAATTCGCTCATTCCGTTAGTGACGATGCCGCCTTTTTCGCTCGCCGCAGGCACGACCACGCCCCCGGGACACATACAGAACGTATAAACGCCTCTGCCCTCAGCCGTGTGATGCGAAAGCTGATACTCTCCCACAGGCAGGAGCGGATCACCTGCGTGCCTGCCGTAAAGCGAACGGTCAACAGCTTCACGGGTATGCTCTATCCTTGCACCCACCGAAAACGGCTTAGGCTCTAACAAAATTCCTCCCGAATACAGAAGCCTGAATGTGTCTCCTGCCGAATGACCGCAGGCAACTACCAGCGCCGCACACTCCTCCTCGCCCCTTTCACTTTTCACCGAGCGGACAGAACCGTTATGTATATCTATCCCCGTCAGCGGCGTTAAAAAACTTATCTCGCCCCCGAGCGCTGTTATTTCTTCACGTATGCTTTTAACAACATTTCTCAGAACGTCCGTTCCGATGTGCGGTTTTGCTTTCGTCAGCACCGAAGGATCAGCACCGTGCCTTGCGAACGTTTCAAGCACATATCTGCACTTAGGATCGTTTATGCGTGTAGTCAGCTTTCCGTCCGAGAAAGTCCCTGCACCGCCCTCGCCGAACTGCACGTTCGACTGTTCGTCAAGTTCCCCCGTTTTCCAGAAATGCTTTGTCTTTTCGGTGCGTGAATCAACGTCCGCACCTTTTTCAAGCACAAGCGGCTTATATCCGTACTTCGCAAGCATGAGCGCACAGAACATCCCCGCAGGTCCGAAACCTGCAATGACCGTCCGTCCCGAACGTTTGTTCTTAGATATAACGGGCGTTATGTCCGCACTCACCGCAGGTCTGCACGAACTGAACTTTTTGCACAGCTTCTGCTCTGTCGAAATATCGCTCAGTTCCAAGTACACCGAATGAACAAAGTGCATCTGCTCACGCTTTCTTGCGTCAAGCGATGTCTTGTAAATATCCGCCGACTTAACAGCCGACTTCGGAATGTGGAACTGCTTTACCGCCGCCGAGACAACTTCCTCCGAACTGCTCCCGACAGGCGCTTTTATGTTTGAAATAATAACTGCCATTTATGTTTCCTTAACTATTTAACTCTTGCTTTTAACCATACCGACGGCATTATGCTCCATATCGGCAGAAACGAAAGCACTCCGCAAATGACCGCTTCCGTCTTGTTTATCCTGCCCGACTTATAAGCCCTGACTGCCGCCGCTGTACCGAATGCCGCCGAATAAACATACAGCACCGCCGCCGCCGCAGAACCCACCAGAAAAATGGTAATGATCGCCGCATTGTCAAGCACCATAAAAACCGCTATCGGACCTATTGCAAATCCGACCGTGATGATCGTCAAAAACAATATCACGAACGGATTCATCACCATGACCGTTTTTACAAGCTCTTCCCAATGGGGTATGGTCAGCAGAAAAGCAATGAGCGTAACTGCTCCCATTATCCCTGCCGCCATGATGCTGAGGTTCGCATGACGAAGCGAGCGCCTTGCCCCAAAAGCTTCATCTCTCTCAAATTCACGCCGTTCAAGAGGTTTTCTTATCATCTCGGTGAGGATATATATGGCGGCTATCAGCATCGGCAGAAAAAGGATCCCTGCGATAACGAGCCTTATCACAGCCGACACCTTTGATCCGTAGATAACAGCACTCACGCCATGATTGTGCTTTGAAAAATCGGTTATGCTGTCGATGATCGTCATAACAGCCCCTGTCACTTCAAACACCGAAAGCCCTATCGCCGCCGCCGAAAGCAGCATAAGCACCGCCGAACTCCCGAACCTGTCAAGGCTGAGTTTTTCTTTCCTCTCCATTATTATAAGCACACCAAGCGCAATAGCAGCAGCTAACGTCAGCATTGCAGCACCTCCAAGTCTCCTGTCTTTTTATCTCTAATAAACAATTATCTCATGCAAGCGCACACATATGTGCGCCCCTACAAATAAGAATCAAATTATTTATGCCATTTACTATATAAGATAAGGGCATCTCTAAAAACCTACTATTTGGCAGTTTCACACTTCAAAAAGCACGTAAATACGTTACCAGATTTTGAAAATCAGAGGTTTTTAGAGGTGTCCATAAGTATAAGCGCATCCCTCATGAAAGCCCCGAGCCGCACAAACTTTTCGTCTTTATCAAATTAATGTGCGAGGGATATGAGCCGTCCGCCCGAGGACCGAGGGATATGAGCCGTCCGCCCGAGAACCCGAGGACTTATCTATTATCTATAACAGAGGAGCTGTCTGCCGAGGAACTGTCTGTCTCGGAAGTTACAGCCGCACTCATGTCCGAAACTGTCACAACCGCTTCGTGCGTGCCGATGTTCCAGATGCTGTTGAACTTCTCGGAATATATCTTCACTTCATGCGATACCGAACCGTTCGCCGAAATGTCGCTCAGATCGACCTGCGCTTTGATATGCTTCAGCTTCAGCTTTTCTATGATCTCAGACGGTCCTATAAACGTCACGTTCATTATCTGCTCATTGTCAAGAGTTGCGATCCTGCCCGACGGCACATTCACAAATTCCACCTGTTCCGCAGGTATCGAGAATGTTGCCGTTGTGTAGTCCGAAAGATCAATGCTCAGTTCCACCTGCTCAATGCCCGACTGGTTTATCTCTCCTGCCGAAAGCAGGCTGGAAATGTCCGTTTTAAAAGTCTTGCCCCTCGAAATGTCATACATTGATATAGGCGACAGCATAAGCTCCTCTGTCGGCTCTGCATCAAGATTCGGCGTGATTATCTGTATCGTGTCAGCCGAAAGCGTGAACGGCAGCGATGAAAGATCAAATCCCTCGGGCTGGTCGGTAAACTGCGGAACAAGCGTTGACGTGACTTTCTTGTATACCACGAACTTGATGTTCACAAGCGTGCTTTCAATAGTGTAGTCACTGCTCCCCAGCAGATTGTTGTTCTCGTCATAAAGCAAAAGCGTGTCGGTAGTTATCGTCATGTCGTCCGAAAGCGTCTGCACATCAGAATATACCGCTTCGACTTTTGCGATCTTTTTAAGTTCGTTCTCAGGACCCGAAATGTTTATCTTTCCGGGCTGAACAGATGTCTCCCAGAGGGTATAACCCTCCTCCGCACTCACATTCGGCGCAGAAACATTAACGTCCATACTCACCGTGTCTATCTGATCGAACTTCACTTCCACCGTTGAAGGCGTGACCGAGATTATCTTGTACCTGTCAGTCGGGTGCAGACTCTTAACGTCAATGTCAAGCTGATAAGTTCCTGATTTCGTCACTTCGTCAAGATTCACAGTCGCAACAAGATCATTCGCCGAGTAAGTTCCGATCTCATAGTTCATGCCCTCTATCTCAACATCAACAGTTTTGTCCTTGTAGCCCAGCGCACTCAGCCCTTTTGCCTCCGCAGTCGTTCCCGCAAGCGAAAAATCAACAGGTATCTTCGTGATAGTTTTTGTGGTAGTAGGGAACTGTGTTATCGACAGTGCGAACCAGATTATTATAGCTATGACAACGGCAAGTATCCTCAGCGCAAAATCCGACAGAACTCCGCCTTTTTCTTTTGCAGTTCTCTTGTTATTTATTTCTTTCTCCAACCCGAGATCACCCTTCCTACGAACGTTGAGCTGTTTCCGTTATTCTGTTCTTCGGGGATAAGACGTGAACGCAAAAGCTTTGCAAGGCTGTCTTTTGAAAAACCCCTTGTCAGCTCGCCGTTTTCCGCTACCGAGATAGTTCCTGTTTCCTCACTCACAACGATAACAACAGCATCGCTGTTCTCGCTCATGCCGATAGCCGCCCTGTGACGTGAACCTAACTGCTTTGCGATAAGTTCCTCTTTCTGCGGCTTAGGAAGAAAACAGCCTGCCGCAAGTATCTTCCCGTCACGCATGATGACCGCACCGTCATGAAGAGGTGTGTTCGGATAGAATATGTTCCCGAAAACTGCCGCACTGGGAGTGCAGTTGAGTATCGTTCCTGTATCTATCTGCTCTCCAAGACGTGTCTTTCGCTCAAATATGATGAGCGCACCCGTGCAGGTGGAAGAAAGATTCTGCGCTGCCTCACAGACAGCACCGATAGCCTCGGTCCAGACATCGCCCGAACCGGGACTGTCCGGATTTGGTATAAAACTCAGGTCGGTTATCTTCGCACGTCCAAGCTTTTCTATCATTCGCCTGAGTTCGGGCTGGAACAGCACCACAAGCGCCAGTATGCCCCACTGGAAGAAATTTTTCAGCAGATATTTCAAAGCATCTAAGTGAAACAGCATCGCCAGCAGATAAAAAGCTACCAGCAGCAGTATTCCCTGCACCAGCTGTAAGGCTCTCGTTTCACGTATAAGCTTGAATGCGTGATAGAGAATGAAAGAAAGTATCGCAATGTCAACGATATTGTTAAATCTAATAGAAAGAAAAACGCCAAGTATCGAATCCATAAGGTCGGTAAGGTTTCCTATCGAATCGAACATACGTTCACCGCCTCCTCATCAAAAAGCTGCACTATTTTTATTGTACCACAAAATCATTGCAAGTGCAAGCAGTTTTTTGACAAAAATATAAATTGTGAAAACAAAGAATTGTAAAAAAAAATCACTCCGAATTATCATAATATTATACAAATAAAGTGCCGAAAATAAAGGTGAAAATCAAGCAATTACCGAATTTTTTCTGTTCTGTTCGCTTTTATTTAAAAAATTACTTAAACCTATTGACAAACCGCTTTTTTTGTATTATTATATTTATGTTGGGCATATGAAAAATAAAATAGCCCATAGGGAAACTATGAATACCGCACAAAACTGTGCGTACAAACAATGGAGGAAAAAGGATATGGCAAAATTTTGCACAAGCTGCGGAGCGCCTCTGAACGAGAACTCCGAGTTCTGCACCGCTTGCGGAGCTGCACAGAATCCGTCTGCATCAGCACCTGCACAGCAAATACCTGCAAACAACAACACTGGAATGAACATGAACAACTTTACCGAAGCCGCAGGCGCAGCTGCTCACAGCGCTGCTGATGCTGTCAAGAACACTTTCGACGGCGTGTCTGTAAATTCCGTAAAGAACGCTATGAACGTTGAAAATATCAAGAACGTCGGCAAAACAAAGGATAAGAACGTTATCATCGGTCTTTGTGCCGCTGCTCTTGCTATCATCCTTGTTATTATCCTGCTGGTGTCCCTTCTGGGCGGCGGCTACACAAAGCCTGTCGATAATCTGTTCAAAGGCATCGCAAAGGCTGACGGCTCAACAATGCTCAAAGCTTTCCCCGAATGTATGAACGACTACTTTGAAGACCAGATGGATGATGCTGCAAAGAATAAAAAGAAGTACAAGGAGTATGTTGAAGAATATGCCGAGTACATGAAAGACGATGACTACTACGCTGAAGAGTATAAAGAGTACAAGAAGCTTCTTGACGCTGCCGATGCTGACACCGTTGCTGAATACCTCGAAAAATCGCTCCTCGAAGATCTTCACGATGAACTTGAAGACGAATACGGCGAGAATATCAAGATAAGCTACAAGGTAAAGAAAAAGAAGGAACTCAAAAAGAGCGACCTCAGCGATATGGAAGACCTTATAGATGCAAGATATGATGAGAGCGTTTCTATCAAGAAAGGTTATCAGCTCAAGCTCAAAGTCAAGATCAAGGGCAAAGAGGACGATGATGAGGATAACATGACCATTGAAGTTTACAAGATAGACGGCAACTGGTATATTTGTGACCTCTCCGCAGTCGGCGGCTTCTGATGCTGAAAAAAAACACATGAATAAATACGGCGGTCTGAAAAATGACCGCCATTTTTTTGCGTATACTTGCTTTTTTATTCGTTTTATTTCATTTTCTCTTATTATATAGTATCTTTCGTTTATTATCTTCGTTAATTGTATTGACAAAATGCTTGTCATGTTGTATAATATATATAGTAAATATATTTAAATAAAAATTTCACATCCCGAGGAGGAAACAAAATGAATCTGACGCATCTTAGATATATGGTAGAGGTCGAACGTCACGGCTCTATAACAAAGGCAGCCGCTGCTCTCTATATGGGTCAGCCGAATCTGTCAAAAGCTATCAAGGAAATGGAACTTGAAATAGGGATACCTATCTTCAAACGCTCCGCCAAAGGCGTTGTCCCCACCGAAAAAGGTCAGGAGTTCCTGCAATACGCCAAGGCAATAATCGTCCAGATGGATAAAATGGAAGAGCTTTACAAGGAAAACAGCGAATCACGCCTTGACTTCCAGCTGATGCTCCCCCGTGCAAGCTACATAACTTACGCTTTCACTGAGTTCATGAACAAACTCCCCAAGACCGAACTCGTTGACGTTAAATTCAAAGAGACTAACTCACTCGAAGCCATAAACTCAGTTATCGAATGCGAATGCACAATGGCGATAATCCGCTACGAACTGGGCATGGAGGACTTCTTCACATCACTTCTCAACGAAAAGAACCTCCGAAGTCAGGAAATTTGGACCTACGATTATGTAGTCCTCATGAGTGAAAAAAGTCCGCTTGCTTCTTCAAGAACAGTCACCGAAGCCGAACTCGAAGACTATATCGAGATACTTCACGGAGACACGGCAGTTCCCAACGTTTCCGCCGCCCTGCAAAAGAAAAGCAGCCGCATGAAGTCTCACAAACGCCATATCTACGTTTTTGAACGTGGAAGTCAGTTCGATATTTTAAGTTCAGTACCCAACACATTCATGTATGTGTCTCCGCTGCCTGCCGAGATACTCCGCAGATACAGATTGGTCCAAAAACCCTGTTTAGGTCCAAAACGTACCAACCGTGACACGCTTATCTATCAGAGCAGCTATCGCCTCAGCAAGACCGATCAAATGTTTTTAGATGTCCTCAAAGACATAATCAAAGAGATACAATAATTTTTTTATAAGGGGTAAACTTTTTCATGAGAATAAGAAAACACTGGGTCTGTCCAATTTTAGATAAGAGATAAAAAAAGTTTTGAAACCGAAACCTGACTTTTTTATCTGTATAACACACAAACTAAATAGGTTTTTTTGTTAAATTAATGTCAAATCTATTTACAAGCGGAGATTTATGGTGTATAATAGTATTGTGATAAAGCATCACAGTAATAAAAAACGGAGGAAAAAAGAAAATGATAGTTACTTGTCTTGATCTGGAAGGCGTACTCGTCCCCGAGATATGGATCGCATTCGCAGAAGCCAGCGGTATCCCCGAACTCAAAAAGACCACCCGTGACGAACCCGACTACGGCAAACTCATGGAATACAGGATCGCTATCCTCAAAGAACACGGTCTTGGTCTTAAAGAAATTCAGGAAACAATAGCAAAGATCGATCCCATGCCGGGCGCTAAGGAGTTCTTAGACGAACTTAGAAGCATCTGCCAGACCATAATCATCAGCGACACATTCACCCAGTTCGCAAAACCCCTTATGGAAAAGCTCGGTATGCCCACTATCTTCTGCAATGAGCTGATAGTTGCCGACAACGGCGAGATCACAGGCTACAAAATGCGCTGCGAAAAGTCCAAGCTCACCACCGTCAAGGCTCTCCAAAGCTGCGGTTTCGAGACTATCGCATCGGGCGACAGCTTCAATGACCTCGGCATGATCCAGGCAAGCCGTGCAGGTTATCTGTTCAGATCCACCGAGCAGATCAAGAAGGACTACCCCCAGTACCCCGCATTCGAGGAGTACAGCGAACTTCTTGCCGCTATCAAAGCGGAGATCGCTAAATAAATCATAAATAAGGTATCGTCTTCGCCGATGTATTTTTCGTGCGGAGACGATTTTTTTATTCCTGCATCAGCATTTCACCAGTATCACGACCGAAAGCACAGCCGCCGTTACGACTACAACCGGAAGAGCGAGCCAAAGCCTGCTTTTCGGAGGACGTTCGCCGTTGAGTGAACAGGTGAAATCTTCCGCACACCGCATCAATCTGTCATAAGAAACGTCACAGCTCGAACTCCGCACAAATAACAGAGCTTTTTCAAAATATTCATTATTAGTACATTTTATCTCGATTATTTGTTTATTTATACCCTTCAACATTTTTCGACATTCTCCTTACCTTTTTGTATTATCAAAATTCTTTCCAAATACAGGCAAAAACGCCCCTTTTTCTCAACAAATTGTTGAAAACACTTGAAAACTCAGGTTTTCAACGTTTAAAATGTTGAAAACTATGTTGAAACTGTTTAAAACTTGCTTGTATTGTTTAGTTTTCAACGCTCAGACTTTTCAACACCGTTCCATTTTTTTTGCCTTGAATATTCTAATTATTGCCATTTCTGCCGAAAATATGCAGATGTATAATTTAATAAAATATGAACGCTTCTTATAAAAATAACTAATGATAGTCAAATATAATTTTGTAAATTTTACGTAAATAAGTCGGCGGACCTATTGACAAATCAGCTCAAAACGGTTATAATAATATACTACCCAAAGAATAAAAGAGGTGATCTTCGTGGCAGAAAAAAAGTCTGAAAATTTCAAGACAATAGCCGATAACCGCAAGGCTTATCACGATTACTTCGTGCTTGAAAAGTTTGAATGCGGCATCGAACTCTGCGGCACGGAGGTCAAAGGCATACGCACAGGCAGTGTCAACCTTAAAGACGCATGGTGTGCGATAGAAAACGGCGAGTGCTGGGTAAAAGGTATGCACATCAGCCCTTACGAAAAGGGCAACATCTTCAACCGTGACCCACGCCGTGAACGCCGTCTTCTGCTCCACAAGCAGGAGATAAACCGACTGTTTGGCAAGATCCAGCAGGAGGGTCTGACGCTCATTCCGCTGTCGCTCTATTTCAAAGGCAGCAGGGTCAAGCTGTGCATGGGGCTCTGCAAGGGCAAAAAACTCTATGACAAGCGTGACGACATGGCGAAAAAATCTGCTCAGCGTGACATCGACAGGGCGATGAAGGATTTCAACAGATGAAAAGATTGGTTATTTTTACAGTGATTTTTGCCTGCATAATTACGCTTTCGGGCTGCGGCTCAGTCGAAAGCAAGCCTGATACGGAATTGCAGATGAGTGCCGCCGCAGAGGATTATCCTGTTAACTATGCCGATAATGTTACCAAAAAACTCTCCGAAACAGAGATAAGACAACTTATAGCAAGAGCTTTGAAGATCACAGCCTGCATTCAGGAGAACGATGAAAGCGCAGCATTAGATGAAATGCGTTTTAATGAAGTAAATAAAGAATTTAACATCGAAACAAGCCGTAGTGAATACTGGGAAATGATACGCTCAGAGGATTGGGTCACAAACTGCAAAGTAAGCACAGAGACTTCGGATATTATAAAGGCTAGTCAGAGTGATTCTGTTGAATCAGCGGAATATCCTGATAAAATTTATGACATAGGCTTTGATGTTAAATGCGATAAGGGAACAGCGTTTGTTGTTTTCCATGCCTTTAAGCTGAATGACGGGGGATACGCAATTGAGATCGATAAAGTGTATGTTTTGTAAGATTGATATTGTTTGCAAATAGCCGTAAAGGGTAAGGAGCATATCTCTTATCTTTTATCTATCATCTATTATCTATTATCTGATAAAAATTGGGGGCGTAAAGGTTTCGACGGGGATCTTGAAGCATGATAAGCGAGTCGGGAAGCGAAAATCCCGTAAAAAGGCGCACGTTTTAAAATTAGACGACAACGATAATTTTGCTTTAGCTGCTGCTTAAGTCAGCGCTCGTCTTGCCTGAGAGTACCACGGCTCGGGTAAAGGCGTCGACTAGTGGTGAACGTCGGCAGGAGATGACTGTGACCTGACGATGTATGACAGTCTACCGACCTTTGCTGCGTGCTTGTTTGCGGCTCTGGGAGGGAATCGGCTTAGTTCGGAGACTGTGCCAAAATAATAAGCTACACTCGTAGAAATTCGTGTGAATGGGTTTTCGGACAGGGGTTCGACTCCCCTCGCCTCCACCAGAAACGCCCTCGCCGTATCAGCGGCGAGGGCTTAGTTAATAGTAAAGAGTGAATAGGTTATAGTTTTTAGCGGGGCGTTTCTGTACTATTCACTATTCACTAAAAATGATCGCCTCGCAGTTTTTACGGCTACGGGGCGATCATTTTTCAGATAAGAGATATGGTACGCTTTCGGCGGTATTTGTTTATGTTGAAAGGAAATGCTATGGAACAGGAATATATACCCGACAGTCAGCTCATAGTTGACCGTCAAAAAAAACTCGCAGCGATAAAGAAAAATGCACCGCTTGCCGCCGCTTTGCTCCTTGTCATCGTGCTTGTTATAGTTTACGCTCTCGATGCCGACAAACGTGCTTACATCAAGGGTATCGACAACTATTACAAGGTGCTGAATGACGGCACTTCTTTAAAAGCACGATTTGACGATCAGGAATTAACTCAGGGCGGTCAGGCTTTTCTGGACGGAAAAGGTTACTCCAGCGTTCAGGCATGGTATACCGCTATTCAGGACTATGAGATAAAACAACTTTCCGAAAAATACGGCGAGGGTTTTTCAGTTCAGTACATCATCACAAAAACCGAAAAGCTCTCGGAGGAAGAACTTGAAGAATATCATAACTCCTCGGTTTCAACTGTCGGATATTTAAAAGCCTACCGACTTACTGTAAAAGAACACTTCACAGGCAGTAAGTCCGATGGCTACGAAACACAAGAGATAATCGCCATTAAAAACGAAAATAAAACTTGGCAGTATAATATCCAGCGCTGGACCGACTACGTGAGGAACAGAGAACTGTGATAACACTTATCGCAGGCGGCTCAAAATGCGGAAAATCCGCACTCGCAGAAAAAATTCTTTCGCAGTATTCGGGCAGAAAACTCTATATCGCCGCAATGCAGCCGTTCGGAGAGGGCGCTGACGAGATAATCGCACGCCACCGCCTGATGCGGAGCGGCAAAGGCTTTGAAACGCTGGAACTCTGCAAAAGCTTTACTCCCGAAGCATTCCCGACCGACTGCGCCGCAATGCTGGAAGATATTGCCAATCTCACTGCAAACGAGATGTTCACGGGCGAAACAGTCCGTGAACCGTTTGAACACGTTATGCGTGATATAAAGACCGCCGCCGAACGAACGAACGAACTTATTATAGTCTCAAACAGTGTGGGCTGTGACGGCATACCTTACCCGAAAGAGACTGCCGACTATATCCGCTCGATAGGCAGGATAAATGCCGCACTCGCCGCACTTTCCGATAATGTCATCGAATGTGTGTTCGGGATACCGCTCGTTCTGAAAGGAATAATACCATGTTAAAATCCCTGTTTTCCGCATTTCTCATGTACTCACGTATACCCATGCCAAAAGTAGAATGGCGTGAGGAGAACCGCCGTTATTCGCTGGGATTTTTTCCGCTTGTAGGGCTTGTAACAGGAGTTCTTCTGACCCTGTGGTATCTTCTTTCGGACTATCTCGGTATAAACAGCCTGCTGTTTGCGGCAGTAAGCACATACTTACCGATATTCGTCACAGGCGGCATACATTTAGACGGCTACTGCGACTTCACAGATGCCTCATCGTCCTATGCCGCAAAAGAAAAGCGTCTTGAAATAATGTCCGATCCGCACATCGGCTCATTTGCCGCAACAAGAGCCTGTCTGTACCTCATTTTACAGACAGCACTTTTTTCACAGATAAGTTCATTAAGGCTGGTCATCTGTGCCGCCTGCATTTTCGTTTTATCGAGAGCTTTGAGCGGCATACTTGCAGTAACTCAGCCGTCTGCACGTTCAGGCGGCAGTCTGCAATCCTTTGTAAAGCCGAGCCACAAGCGGACAGTCATCGGCATGGAGATATTTTTCATCACAGCATCAGCCGCAGGAATGATAATATCTGCGCCGATCCCGGGAACAGCGGCAGTCATAGCCGCCTTTATTACTGTAACGTATTGTCGTTATACCGCTTTAAAGCAGCTGGGCGGATTTACCGGTGATGTATGCGGCTGGTTTTTACAGTTATGTGAGATATGGGCGCTTGCAGGAGCTATCATTGCATATCGCACAGCGGAGGTTTTTTCATGATACTGATAATTGGCGGAGAAGCGCAGGGAAAGCGCACATTTGCGAGTAGTTTGTTTGACAAAGAGCCAATTATTGCCGATTGTTCGGTATGTGAGCCGAAAGACATCATGACAGCTGACCTTATAATAAGCTATCATGAGCTGATAAAGCGATACACGGATAAAGCGGAAGAAATAACGGAAGAATTATGCAAAAATAATCCCGAAGCGGTAATAACGCTGAATGAGATAGGCTGTGGGATAATCCCGATAGAAAAGAGAGAAAGAGAGTATAGAGAAGCGGCAGGAAGAAGCGGCTGTATAATAGCAGAAAGAGCGAAAGAAGTATACCGCCTGTTCTGCGGAAAAGCAACAAAAATCAAATAAGAAATAAGAATGAAGAAATAAGAAAGACCAACGCAACCGAACCGTGAGCGCCAGAGATCTAAAAGTTTTAGGAAAGAGAGTCCAGAGAGGATAACCCTTTTTCAAAAGGGTTTCCTCTTTGGTGGGAGTTTGAGGGCAAAGTCCTCATTCGCACCAAGGGTGCGACTAAAGCCAAAACAAAATAACGATAAAGCGCACAAACGTCCCCCACAAGCCATAAAATCGGCATACCAAAACACACTATCAAAAGTACTCAAAATAAAAGCATACTACTAAATAGGGTAAAAGCACCAATATGCCGATTTTATTTTTTCGGAACAGCGTAAGCGTATTCCGAAAAAGAACCCAAAATGTCCAAAGGACATTACCAAAAACGGACGATAAGTCCGTTACCCCAAATGTCCGCAAGGACATTCAGTTTACCGCACACGCAAAAGAGACACTCGGACGGGCAATGCCCGCCCCTACAACAATACAAATTTTACACAAACAGTATCAGAAAAGAGGAATAAAAATGCTGACAGGAAAAACCGTCCTAATAGCCGTAACAGGCAGTATCGCCGCATACAAAATGGCAGACTGCGCCCGTGAACTGACCAAAATGCACGCAGATGTCCACGTACTTATGACCGAGAATGCGACCCAATTCATAAACCCTATCACTTTTGAGACACTAACTCAGCATAAGTGCCTGATAGATACTTTCGACCGCAATTTCCAGTACAGCGTTGAACACGTTGCCCTCGCAAAAGCCGCCGATGTTGTGCTTGTCGCTCCTGCTTCCGCAAACGTCATCGGAAAGATAGCAAACGGTATCGCAGACGATATGCTGACTACAACCGTTATGGCTTGCCCCTGCAAAAAACTTGTTGCTCCTGCTATGAACCACAATATGCTCCATAACCCCATAGTTCAGGATAATATCGAAAAACTCCGCCGCTTCGGTTATGAGATAATAGCTCCCGTCCGTGGTATGCTCGCTAACCGTGATATAGGTGACGGCAAACTCCCCGATGTCGCAACTCTTATCGACTATGTTCTTCAGGAGATCGCCAAACCAAAGGATATGCAGGGACTTAAAATACTCTGTACCGCAGGCGCAACCGCTGAACCTATCGACCCCGTGCGCTTTATCACTAACCACTCGACAGGAAAAATGGGTATCGCTCTCGCAAGAGCCGCTTCGCTCCGAGGCGCACAAGTCACTCTCGTTGCAGGTTCATGCTCTGCTGAAATGCCCCCGTTTGTCAACGTTGTAAAAGTCGGTACTGCCGAGGAAATGTTCAGCGCCGTTACCGAACTCGCCCCCGAACAGGATATGATAGTCAAAGCCGCCGCAGTCGCCGACTACACTCCCACAACTACCGCCGACAACAAGCTGAAAAAATCCGATTCGGATATGTCTATCCCTCTGAAACGGACCAAAGATATAATAGCATACTTAGGTTCTCACCGCCCCGAAAACAAAAAACAGCTCCTCTGCGGCTTTTCTATGGAAACAGAGGACCTTATCAAAAATTCCACTGCCAAACTCACCAAAAAGAACCTCGATATGATCTGCGCTAACAGCCTTCGCACCGAGGGCGCAGGTTTCGGCACTGACACCAACGTTATAACCCTCATAACCGCTGACGGCATCACCGAGCTTGAAAAAATGTCCAAACTCGCCGCCGCTGACCGCATATTCGACAAGCTTCTCGAACTGTATAACAAATGAGATACCAACTTACCGTCACACCCGAAATGTCGGGCAGAACTGTTTCCGACATACTCCGTCAGAACGGCTGGTCACGCCGACAGATAACCGCACTCAAACGCACCGAAAACGGCATACTTTTAGACGGCGAACACGCCCGTACTGTCGACATATGCTATTTGGACCAAATCATAACTCTCGAACGCACCGATGAAAAGTTCCCCGACCCGAATCCCGAACTTTTCGCCGAGATACTCTATGAGGACGAACATTATATAGTATTCGACAAACCGTCGGGAATGCCGACTCACGAATCACACCGCCACCGTGGTGATGCTTTGTCGAACGTTTTCGCCGCACACTGCAAAGGACTGACTTTCCGCAGTATAAACCGTCTGGACCGAGAAACTTCCGGCTGTGTGCTTGTCGCCAAGGACGCTCATGCGGCACTTTCAGCCGCAAACACCGTCAAAAAAATCTACTGCGGCATATGTGAGGGCATACCGGACCAAAAAGAAGGCAGGATAGAAGCCCCGATCGCCCGTGAGAACGGATCGGTCATTACCCGATGTGTCAGGCTCGACGGTAAGCCCTCAACCACTCTGTACAAGGTGGTCCAAAACAACAATGAGAATGCACTGTGTGATTTTGAACTGTTGACAGGCAGAACGCATCAGATACGTGTGCATATGTCATATATAGGTCACGTATTGGCTGGAGACAGTCTTTACGGCAAAAAAGAACAGAACAGACCTCTTGCGCTGTGCTGCCGTGAGATAAGCTTCCGTTCGGGCGACAAACAAGTAATATGCAATTCCAACTTAATACCTGTTTTGTAAAAGCGGCTTCATTCTGCCGCTTTTTTTGTGCTTGCCCGTCAGCAAAACAGAACACATCTTCATTTGTTTTTGTAACATCAGTTCTTTCTTCATTCTTATCTTCTATCTCAAATTAAAAAAAGAGCACATTGCCAAAAATTTTCGCCGTTTTTTCTACACAAATTATGCCGTAAATCACTTGCAATTTCTTTTTTTTTGTGCTATAATGGATTATGAGTGAAAAAAAACGGAAACTGTAAATTAATAAGAAAGGAATGGTAAAAAAGACTAATGGATTCATTCAGCATATTGTTTGAAAATGTCTTGAAATATCTGCATAATCTGCCGAATATCAGCGATGTTGGCTTCAAGAACTGGCTGATGGTTCTCGAACCATTCAAATTTGAAAATAATACCGCATATCTGCTGACAAAAGACGAGTTCTATAAGAAAACGACCCTCGACATCTACGGAAATGACATCCAGAATGCGTTCGAGGAGGTTTTCGGCTTCCCCGTTGAAGTAAAACTTCTCGTTAAAACAATGGAGACATCAGCCCCTGCGACTCCCGTGGCTACCGATGAACCACCCGCTGAAGCTCATACCCCGTCTATAAAACAGGATAAGCTTACCTTCGATAACTTCATTAAAGGTAAGTCTAATGAGTTTGCTCTCGCCTGCTGTATGGCAGTCGCAAAAAAAGCAGACTCCGACGGTCAGGCTGAGGACGACCAGCAGGTGTTCAACCCACTGTTTATCTATGGAGATTCGGGCCTAGGAAAAACTCACCTTATGAAGGCTATCGAGTCTTACATAAAGAATAATCACCCCGAAATGAACCTTATCTACACTACTACCGAAAATTTCACTAACGAATTCGTTCAGGCTCTCTCCGACCGCACAACTAACGAGTTCCATAATAAATACCGCAGCGCAGATTACCTTCTTATAGACGACATCCAGTTCATTATTAATAAAGATGCCGTTCAGGAGGAGTTTTTCCATACCTTCAATGACCTCTATAACTCGGGAAAACAGATAGTTCTGACATCAGATACCGCCCCAAGCCAGATCTCACGCCTTGAAAACCGTATGAGATCACGCTTCATGCTCGGAATGCAGGTCGACATACAGCCGCCTGACTTTGAAACAAGAATGGCTATCGTTAAATCAAAGGCTGAACTGCTCGATCTCCAGCTCTCCGATAAGGTCGCAAGGATAATCGCCGAAAAGATCAAGACAAATATCCGTCAGCTTGAGGGAACTGTCAATAAGATCAAGGGTCTTACTTATTATACTAATGAACCGCCCTCTATCGCAATGGCACAAAGGGTCGTTAAGGAAATAATGATCGAAACTCACCCTGCTGAGATAACCAGCGAACGTATCATCACTGAGGTCGCTAATACATTCAGCATAACCCCCGATGATATTCTTTCCTCAAACCGCCGTGCAAATATCTCGCTGGCAAGAAAAGTGACTATCTATATCCTTAAAGAACTCAAAGGACTTACCTATATCCAGATAGGCAACATATTAAATAAGAACCACTCGACTATGACTATCCACTATCAGGATATCGTTGATAAGATCAATTCAAACCCCGATCTCAAAGAAACTGTCAACGATATAATGAAGAATTTAAAGGAAGTCTGAGTAGTTTTCAACACTTTCAACATAGTTTTCAACAGTTTTAAACAAGTTGTCAACTTTTTACTGCATGAGTTTTTCCTTGCAGATGTGCGCTGAACGCAGTTTTCGACCAATTCTGCGTCAGCATTCTTTCAACCCTTTAAACACATAGTTTTCAAACTACCCCCGAATTTTAAACTATTTTCCAAACAATCAACAAACAATTTCTCAACATTACCAACAATCACCTCAGGTCCAATTTTTGCCATTTGAAACCTGTTGAAACACCCCTAAAAGTTTGTTGATAAAAAATCCTGTGTTTATCGGGCTTTCCTCCACTTTATAGAGTTTTCAACACCTATATTAATATTAATAAAAAATATAGTTATCTTATCTTTCTTAAACAGCGCAAATCCCTCATTTTTTTATCCTACGCATTGTTAGTTTTAAACTTTGCTTTTTAAGAAGAAAAAATAACATTTAATTATTGTCAAACACAGATCGAAGGAGTATTATCATGAGATTCAACTGTGACAGAAATACCCTATCCGAAGCATTGATAAACGTATCAAAGGCAGTTGCCGATCGTTCAGCTATCTCTGCTTTGGAAGGCGTGAAGTTTTCTCTTTCCGACAGCCTTTTGGAATTAACAGGCTATGACCTTGAAATAGGCATAAGAACTGTCTTTGAAGTCCAGTCGACCGATTCAGGCAGCTTTATCGTCAATGCACGCATTTTTTCCGATATGGTAAGAAAAATGCCTGACGGAAATATCTCTGTTGAGATCGACAGTAACAATATGATCACTATCGAGGGCGGAAATGCCACATATAATATGAACTCAGTTCCCGCCGATGATTATCCCGAACTTCCCTCAAAAGAAGACTTCACGCCGATAAACATCTCTCAGCCCGTCCTGAAAAGCATGATAATGCAGACAAAGTTCGCAGCATCTCAGCTTGATATAAAGCCTATACTCAAAGGCGAACTTTTCACTATTCAGGATAACACCCTGACTGTTGCCGCAATAGACGGTTTCAGACTTGCTGTCCGCACTGAACCTATCGCTTACAGTGATAATATCAAATTCATAGTGCCTGCAAAGAATCTTGACGAAGTTGCAAAGCTCCTCTCAGATAACGCTGAAGATGTTTGCAGTATGTTCCTTACCAAAAAACATATAATCTTCGAGATAGGCAATTATGTCGTGAATTCCAGACTTTTAGAGGGCGAGTTCCACCCCTATCAGTCATCTATCCCCACTACCTGCGCCACAGAGGTCATAGCTGAGCGCACTCAGCTGATAAACTCCCTTGACCGCTGTATGCTCCTTATAAACGAAAAAAATCCAAGCCCTGTCCGCTGCCGTTTTGAAGACAGCACCGTAAAACTCAAATGTCAGACAGGCTCGATCGGAAAAGTTCAGGACGAACTTGGCGTTGCAATGACAGGAAGCGCTATTGAGATAGGCTTCAAATGCCGCTTTTTCTTAGATCCCTTAAAAGTTATACCCGATGAAAAGATCAAACTCCAGCTGAACGGACCTCTTCAGCCGCTTAAAATAGTTCCTATGGAGGGCGATAATTATCTTTATTTGGTCCTCCCCGTAAGACTTCCCAAGGAATGATGACACATGATAACAGATAAGATAGAAATAACTACCGATTTCATAAAGCTTGACTCTTTCCTGAAATTCGCAGGTCTTACCGAAACAGGCGGAGAAGCAAAGGAAGCGGTCCTTGACGGCAGGATACAGGTAAACGGCGAAGTATGCTTACAGCGTGGAAAAAAACTTTTTGACGGCGATAAAGTATATGTCCCCGAGATAGATACCGAACTCACCGTGTCCGTGGCCCGCAAATGAAGCTTAAACACTTCTTGGCTGAGGGCTTTCGCAATCTTCACGATGTCGATATAGCCTTTCATCCCGAACTTAATATCCTCTGCGGAAAAAACGCTCAGGGTAAAACTAATATTTTAGAAGCATTGTGGCTCTGTTCGGGCGAACGCTCTTTCAGAGGCGCTAAGGATAAGGAACTGATCGGCAAAGATGCCGATGGTTACTCTCTTTCGCTCTCTTTTGAAGACAAAAGACGCACCCAGCAGATAACCTGCGCCGTAAAACGTCAGGAACTGCGTACCAAAAAAGTTACACTTAATGGTGTGAGCCTGCGTTCTCAGTCGGGGCTTTTCGGAGCGCTCGAATGCGTTATCTTCACGCCCGAAGACTTGGAACTCTCAAAAGGCTCTCCCGAGATACGCCGCAGTTTCTGCGATCTGTCGGTCTCACAGCTCAAAACTTCTTACAGAGCTGTCACCGATAAGTACCGCCGCATTTTGGACCAACGCAATAACCAGCTGAAAAATATCGCATCGGGCAGGTCTGATGACTCTATGCTCGACATCTGGGACGCTCAGCTTGCACAAATGGGCGCTTATATCTCGGTCCTCCGCTTCAATTACTGCAAAAAACTGCAAAAAACTGCCGCTGCTCTTTACTCTGAAATATCTTCGGGCAATGAACAGCTTACCATAGATTACCATTCAACGATATTTTCTGAACTTGAAGGCAGAGTTGACTACAAAAACGATCTTGCCGCAGAATATCTTGACAGACTTCAGAAAAACCGTGCCGATGACATAAGGGCAGGCTTCACTTTGAGGGGCGTTCACCGTGACGATCTTCGGTGCAGTATAAACGGTATGTATATGAAAGATTACGCATCACAGGGTCAGCACCGCTCGGCGGCCCTGATAATGAAGCTTTCTCAGGCGTATATCCTTACAGAAGAGACTGACGATCCTCCCTGCATACTCCTTGATGATGTTATGAGCGAGCTTGACGTTTCACGCCGCAGTTTCATAATGAACAAGATCAGCGGAATGCAGGTTATGATAACCTGCTGTGACGAGGAACTTGTCAGACATTATAACGGCAAACTGTTTCGTGTGGAGCAGGGGAGCGTAACGGAGGAATAATTATGTATCTTCACATAGGCGGCGACCATGTTGTTCTTTCAAGGGACATCATAGGTATTTTCAATATTGAGCGAACCTCCGTTTCGGAGGATACCAAGAATTTCCTGCGCCACGCCGCCGCTATGGGTCATGAGGTAAGCTGCACCGATGACATACCACGCAGCTTTATAGTGACTTTCGATACAAAGACCCTCGAAGAAAAAGTCCATATCAGCCGCATCTCTCCTGCATCGCTTGAAAAACGCTGTCTGAAATATTCGCCGGATCAATGATTTTTATGAGCCACAGCTCTTAAATCACAAAAAAATATGTATATTGCATAAAATAACTCTGTAATTGATTTACAATTTATGCAAATGATCTTTTGGATTCGGCGAAAACTTTAATATCTTTTTAATTTTCTATTTTTAGTTTTTTATACATAAGAAAACTCAATATGACCCCCATTTTTCGGGATCAGAACGGAGGTAAAATTTACATGAGTGAAGAATTAGTACAGGAAGTAATGACCGAGGAACAAGAGGAGCTGGAGTCCCGTGACATCTCCAAAGTCGATGAAAATACCGACTACGGCGCAGATCAGATACAGGTCCTTGAAGGTCTTGAAGCTGTCCGTATCCGCCCGGGTATGTATATCGGCTCGACAGGTCCGAGAGGTCTGCATCATCTTGTCTATGAGATCGTGGATAACGCCATTGACGAAGCTCTTGCAGGCTACTGCACCGTCATAACTGTCGACATTCTCCCCGATAACATAATCATGGTAACGGATAACGGACGTGGAATACCCACAGGTATCCACCCCAAGGAAAAGATCTCCGCAGCGACTGTTGTTTATACAGTCCTTCACGCTGGCGGAAAGTTCGGCGGCGGCGGTTATAAAATGGCAGGAGGTCTGCACGGCGTTGGTGCGTCAGTTGTTAACGCCCTGTCTGAATGGCTTGAAATAACCGTTTATGACGGAGAAAAAGTCCACTTCCAGCACTTTGACCGTGGTCATTACAGCGAGGAACTGAAAGTGATCGGCACTACCGACAAGACGGGCACGACCGTCAAGTTCAAGGCTGACAGTCAGATCTTCACCGAGACCACCGAATATGATTACGAAACACTTCTGCGCCGTCTCAGAGAACAGGCTTTCCTGAACGCCGGTCTGAAAATCGTTTTCTCGGATAAGCGTGATCCCGAGAATATTCAGGGCGAAACTCTCTGTTATGAGGGCGGCATAAGGGAGTTTGTCGAGCATATCCACAAATCAAAGGCTTCCGAGCCGCTTTTCCCCGAGATAATCCATATCCAGGGCAAGGAAAACGATATGTTCGCAGAGATAGCTCTCCAATATAACAAGGACTATACCGATTTTGTGCTTTCCTTTGCAAATAATATCCACACTCCTGATGGCGGTACTCACGAAAACGGCTTCAAATCAGCTCTTACAAAGGCGATAAATGAGTATGGTCACAAGTTCGGTAAGCTGAAAGATAACGAAAAGCTCACAGGCGATGATGTTCGTGAGGGTCTTACGGCTATCGTGTCGGTAAAACTGACCAACTGTGAGTTCGAGGGCCAGACAAAAGGACGTTTGGGCAATCCCGAAGTGCGTCCGTTTGTCGAGAAACTTGTTACCGCAAAGCTCGTGGACTTCCTTGACGAACACCCCGAGACTGCAAACCTTATCTTCGAGAAGTCTCAGCAGGCGCAAAAAGCTCGTGAAGCCGCAAAGAATGCCCGTGACCTTGCAAGAAAGCGCAAGTCTGCACTTGAATCTTCGTCACTCCCGGGCAAACTTGCCGACTGCTCCGAACGTGACAACCGCTTTACCGAGCTGTTCATAGTCGAGGGAGATTCGGCAGGCGGCTCTGCAAAAGAGGGAAGAGACAGAAAATTTCAGGCGATCCTCCCCCTCTGGGGCAAGATGCTCAACGTTGAAAAAGTCCGCATCGACAAGGTTTACGGCAATGACAAGCTTATGCCTGTCGTGACGGCGCTGGGAACGTCTATCGGCGAGGACTTCGACATCAACAAACTTCGCTACGGCAAAGTCATAATCATGGCAGATGCCGATGTGGACGGTTCTCATATCCGCACACTGCTGCTGACTTTCTTCTTCCGCTATATGCGCCCTCTTATCGAGGAAGGTCACGTTTACTGCGCCCAGCCGCCTCTTTTCAAGGTTTGGAGAGGAAAGCAGGTGCGTTACGCTTTCACCGAGGAAGAACGTGATAAATACGCCGCAGAACTTGCAGGCGATGGCGGCTTGAAAGTCGACATACAGCGCTACAAAGGTCTTGGTGAGATGAACCCCGAACAGCTTCGTGAAACAACTCTTGACCCAACAAAGCGGACCATGATAAAGATCAATATCGAGGACGCTCAAAAAGCCGATGAAGCTTTCACGATCCTCATGGGCGACAAAGTTGAGCCGAGACGTGTATTTATCGAAAAGAACGCTCAGTATGTCACCGAGCTTGATGTGTGAGGAACAGTTATTTGAGTACAGATTTTGATAACGAGCTTGAAAATTCCGAATGGCTCAACTCCGAACCGATAATAAACAGTTCGAGAAACAGACCAAAACAGCCTGTCGATGACCTTTTTTCAAGCATAATCGCAGAAGCGGAAGCTAACTATGAAAGCTCAAAAAAAAGCGGACAGCCCGAAGATACGTCTCCGCCGCCCGAGCAGGAGAGCGTTCAGCCCGAAAATGGCGATGTGGGGATGACCGTCACAAAGCGTAAGAGATCCTTCCGTGCATCTGCATTTGCGAAAAAGATAAAGAACGCCGAGATGTTCAAGCCCGATGTTCTGAAAGATATGTTTTTCGGAAGTCATACTCAGGTGCAGACCGATGATACCGCTGTTTATGACGATGATGATGACGATTATGACGAGGAAGAACCTGCACTTTTCGACAAGCGCCCCCGTTATACTGCCGATGTCAAAAAAGATAAGCTTATTTTCGAGGCTGAATACGCACTGACACCCGAGCAGGCGGCAGAGGGCTATATGCTCTATCACAACGAATTTGTCAGACGCGGCAATATGAAGCTTTCACTTCTGTTTGCGACCCTTTCGGTGCTGTTTCTTATCTCGATACTTTTCAGCCCGAGAACGCCGATGCTGTATGTGATGTTTTTCCTTTGCATACTTATCATAGTTATCAAATGGCTGGCTTCCGCAGGCGCAAAAAAAGAAGCGGTCAGAGCCGCAGAACGTGTCAGAAATGACAGCTACAAACTATCGTTTTTCAGCTCACGCATGATAATAAAATGCTCTGAGCTGTCGGGTGATACGCTCTATACTTATCCGCCTGTCATGATACGCTTTGAGGACATCGACCTTAAAGTTATCGACTATGACGATCTGTATGTGCTGATATTCAGGGGGAGCATGGTCTATACTATCCCTAAATCCAGCTTTTCAGACCGCATGAACGATGTGTTCACAGCTCATCTTATGGATATTCTGGGCGATGATTATATAGAATTTTTCACCCGAAAACGTCACGAACTGCCGAAGATAAGGCGGCACAAGGTTCAGAACAATGAAACAGAGGAACAGGAATAAAGCCGTTCCCTTTAATATAAATAATTTGAATTAACAGAAGGTGTGAGATCTTGAGTAACGAAATAAACGAAAACGAAGCTGCACTGGCAGGCTATACCGATAACACGAACATCATTGACGTTGACATTGAACGCATGATGAAAGAGTCTTTTCTTCAATACTCCATGTCGGTCATCTGCTCCCGTGCGCTCCCCGATGTAAGAGACGGCTTGAAGCCTGTTCACCGCCGTATACTCTATACGATGTATGAGAACGGTCTTTATCCCGATAAGCCCTACCGTAAATGCGCCGATACCGTAGGTTCGGTACTCGGTAAATATCACCCTCACGGCGATGCTTCCGTTTATGATGCGCTCGTCCGTATGGCTCAGTCTTTCTCTCTGCGCTACCCCATGGTAGACGGTCAGGGAAACTTCGGTACAGTTGACGGCGACCCTGCGGCGGCTTACCGTTATACCGAGGCTAAAATGGCGAAAATGTCGCTCCATATGCTCTCGGACATAAACAAGGACACAGTTGACTTCCAGCCGAACTATGACGATCGTCTGCAAGAGCCTGTTGTTCTGCCATCACGTTTCCCTCACCTGCTGGTGAACGGCTCAAACGGTATCGCAGTCGGCATGGCAACAAATATCCCTCCCCACAACTTAGGCGAGGTGATAGATGCCATGAAGCTTATAGTCGAGAACCCCGACTGCACCCTTGACGAACTTATGCAGTGCATACATGGACCTGATTTCCCGACAGGCGGCATAATCATGGGCAGGAGCGGCATTCGTGCGGCTTACGGCACAGGCAGAGGAAAACTCACCCTCCGTGGAGATGCCGAGATCACCGAGATAAAGGGCAGACAGTGCATAATAATCCACGAGATACCCTATATGGTCAACAAGCGCAAGCTTATCGAGTCGATAGCCCAGCTCCACAAGGACAAGCGTATCGAGGGTATACATGACCTGCGTGACGAGTCGAACCTCAAAGAGGGTATCAGAATAGTTATCGAGCTGAAAAAGGACGCTATCCCTCAGCTTATCCTGAACAAGCTGTATAACTTCACTCAGCTTCAGGACACCGTGGGCGTTATCATGCTAGCACTTGTTGACGGCGTGCCGAAAACTCTCACCCTCAAACAGATGCTCGAGCATTACATCGACTTCCAGGTCGAGGTAATAACCCGCCGCACCAAGTTTGACCTGAAAAAAGCAAAAGAGCGTGAACACATCTTAGATGGCTTGAAGATCGCACTCGACAACATTGATGAAGTTATCGAGATAATGAAGACCTCGAAGAACGTCCCCGAAGCTAAACAGCGCCTGTGTACACGCTTCGGTCTGTCGGATATTCAGGCTGACCACATCGCAAACATGACCCTTGCAAGGCTTACAGGTCTTGAACAGCAGAAGATATTTGACGAACTCAATGAACTTCGCTTAAAGATCGCTGACCTTGAAGATATTCTTGCAAACCACAGCCGCATTCTGAAGATCATGATCGAGGAAGTCGAACTGATACAGGAAAAATTCGGCGATAAGCGCAGAACACGCATCGAGAATGTAAGCGGCGAAGTTGATGTTGAGGATCTTATCCCCGTTGAGGAAAATGTGGTGACTTACACCAACAGCGGCTACATAAAGCGTATGC
Source organism: uncultured Ruminococcus sp. (assembly GCA_947169885.1). Classification (GTDB taxonomy): domain Bacteria; phylum Bacillota; class Clostridia; order Oscillospirales; family Ruminococcaceae; genus YE71. The sequence goes on along the minus strand of CAMVRM010000015.1, from coordinate 30,885 downwards.
CCGTGTCCACCTACAAGGCTCAGAACCGTGGCGGCAGAGGCGTTTCGGGCATGAAACAGCGTGAGGACGATTTCGTTGAGGAAATGAACATCTGCTCCTCTCACGATAACCTGCTGTTTATCTCGAATCTCGGCGTTATGTATAAGCTCAAATGCTACGAGATACCAGAAGGTTCAAAAGCTTCAAAGGGTATCCACATAAACAATGTGCTTCAGCTTCGTGAGGGCGAAAAGATCTCGGCGATGATAAAGACCGCCGACTTCGACCCGGAGAAGAATATCGTTATCGTCACGAAGAACGGCAAGATAAAGCGTACAGCCCTTGACCAGTACAAGAACGTCCGCAAACAGGGACTTATTGCGATAGGTCTTGACGATGGTGACGAGATAATGGGCGTTCGCATGACGGCTGGAAGCAACCAGCTTATCGTTGCAACACGAAACGGTTATGCGATCCGCATCGAAGAAACGGATATGCGCAAAATGTCCCGAAGCGCTCACGGCGTAAAGGCTATAAAGCTTCGTGAGGGCGACCATGTTGTTTCAATGGCAAGAGTTCGTGAGGGCGCATCTGTCCTGACCGTTACCGACAGCGGCTTAGGACGCAAGTGTCCGCTGGACAGCTACCGCATACAGCGCAGAGGCGGCTACGGCATGAAGAACTATAACTGCAAGGGCGATTTTGTGTGCGGAATAAAGGTCATAGACGAGGAAGACGATATTATCATGATCTCCTCGAACGGCGTAATAATCCGCCTGCGTGCCTCTGACGTGCGCACAATGGGACGTTACGCAAGGGGAGTTCGCCTGATGAAACTGACCGAAGATGCAAAGGTCGTGGCGTTCACACGTGCCGAGCATGACGATTCTGCCGAAATTTCCAAGGTAGATGACAGTACTGCTGAGGACGTTTCCGAGGAGGAAGCCGCAAAGCTTGCCGCCGAAGACGCAAAGGCAGAACAGGATTCTGCATCAGAAAATATTGACGAATAAAAATAACGGAGAGTATCGAAAACCCGATGCTCTCCGCTTTTTTATGCTGTTTCTTTTTTCCTGAAAACGAACAATTTACTGATAACATAATTCAGCACGATAACGATGACCTGAACGATTATCTTTGCAATTATGTCGTTCATTCCGAGCCTTGAAACTGAAATTTCAAGCAGGATCGTTTCAAGTATCAGCGTGAAAAGCCGCCCTGCGAAAAATGCCGAACACTCTTTTGCAACGCCTGCCGCTCCGTGCGCTTTCTCGGAAAAGACCCATATCCTGTTTGTGATGTAGGCAAAGATAACTGCACACACCCACGAAAAAACGTTTGCCGCAATTAGTCCCGAATCAAATGAAAGCCCTGCGATCTCAGCATTGTGTGTCCCGAACATTTTTCGTCCGACAGCATAAGTGCTGATGCTCACAACAGTTGTACAGCCGCCGAAGAACAGATAGAGCAGAACTTCCTTGTGTGCCTTGTAAAACGGCTCAAAGATTTTCAGAAAGCCCCATGACATTATCTTATCGAAAATGTCGGGCTTTTTTGTTTCCTCCATTTTTCACTCTCCTTTAAACAAGCGCCGCAAGCTCAGGAAAAGGTTCGAGCGTGCGCTTCAAAATTCCATTCATGTAAGCAATAGCCGTTCCGTAATTTGTCATGGGAACGCCTGCATCAGCCGCACATTTGTTGCGATAAGCGACTTCACGTTCGCCAAGCATACAGCCGCCGCAGTGTATCACAAGTCTGAACGCCGACAAGTCCTCGGGAAAACCTGTACCCGAGCTGAATTGAAGTTCAAGTTCCGCACCTGTGCTTTTTTTCAGCCACGCAGGAAGCTTGACCGTTCCGATGTCACCGCACTGCCTGTGATGCGTACAGCCCTCCGAAATAAGCACTTTGTCGCCGTCTTTGAGCTGACCTATCGCCGCCGCACCCTTTACCGCACTTTCGAGAAAACCCTTGTACCTCGCCATGAGTATCGAAAACGAAGTGAGCATGATGCCCTGCGGAACGATTGCCGCAACTTTTGCAAATGCCTGACTGTCGGTAATGACGAGTTTAGGCGCTTTTCCGAGCGAACCGAGCGTAAGTTCCAGTTCAGTCTCTCGACAGACAACGGGCACAGCGCCGCTTTCCAGCAAGTCACGGATAGTCATTTGCTGAGGAAGTATCAGCCTGCCTTTCGGTGCGGCAGAATCTATCGGCACGACCAGCACCACAACGTCCCCCGTGCCGACAAGATCGCCTGCGAGCCGTCTTTGGTTTTCCCTGCCCTTAGCCGCCGATGCGATGCGCTCTTTCAGTTCGTAGATATTTTCACCGGTCACAGCGCTGACCGCAAGAGCATTTTCGGGAAGAACATTCTCGGACGAAAGATCTTTCTTGTTCATCGCAATGACGTAGGGGATATTTTTTTCCTTGAACAGTGCGATAAGTTCGTGGTCGCTGACACTCAGCCCTTTTGTGATGTCAGCCACCAGCACGGCGCAGTCTGTCTTGTTAAGCACACGCTTTGTACGCTGAACTCTCATTTCACCAAGTCCGCCAACATCGTCAATGCCCGGCGTATCAATTATCAGTACAGGTCCAACGGGCAGAAGTTCCATAGCTTTGCTGACAGGATCGGTAGTAGTGCCTGCAACGTCAGAAACGAGTGCGATGTCCTGACCCGTTACCGCATTCACAACGCTTGATTTTCCCACATTTCGGCAACCGAAAAATCCGATGTGTACTCTGTCGCCCGAAGGCGTGTCATTTAAACTCATAAGCTCACTCCTTTTTAAGCCTGCAAACCATGATGTATTCCTGCTCATTCTCGCTTACTGTTTCAAAGCCGACTTTTCTATACATCTTCACGGCGTAATTTTCTTTCTGCACAGCGAGCGAAGCCTGCGAAAAACCGTTTTTGCTAAGGCGTTCGAGCATAGCTTTCATAAGCGCAGTACCAATGCCGTGACCTCTGTACTCGGGATAAAGCGAGATCGCAAAAGAGGGTGTATTGTCATCGATGTGTCCGTAATCATTCATTATCCTGACCCAGACAGCCCCGACGATTCTTCCGCCAACTTCCGCACAAAGCGCCAGATCACCCTCACGTCTGCCGAAATTCTCCGTGTAGACCTGCAATTCGGGTCGGAAGATGATGTCTTTCGGCGGCGGTTCGACACCCTCGGGGATAAATATCGCTTCGTAAAGAAAATTGTCCAGCACGCCGAATTCATTCTCTGTCAGTTCCCTGACAATAAAATCAAAATTTCTCATGAGTTAATTATAACACAAAAGCTGCGGTAACATATGAAATATTTGAAAATTCGGACCAAAATTTCAAGTCTTATGCGGTATTTTGATGACATACTCAATACAGCCGTCCTGCTGCCGCCGCTCAGTCTGGGCGTTCACACCTGCAAGCTTCATGACCCTGACCGCCTTTTCGACCGTGTTGAAGAACAGCCGCACATCTCCAAGCGCTGTTGCACGCTTTTTGTAACTGCGTATGCGCTTTTGTTCGTTGGCTTTTTCGGCGATAAGTTTTTCGATTTCCTCAGCTGTCAGCTTATGTTCGATCGCTGCCGCAAGTATCTCGTCACGAACAGACTCATCAGCAGACAGAATCGTCCTTGCATGACGTTCAGTAAGTCCGTTTTCAATAATTTGCCGCCTGTGTTCTTCGGAAAGTTTGAGTAAACGAAGCTTGTTCGCAACTGACGGCTGAGAAAGTCCGAGCATGACCGCCGCCTGCTGTTGAGTAAGTTCAAACTCGCAGATGAGCCGCCGTATGCCCTCTGCCTGTTCAAAGCAGTTAAGGTCTTTACGCTGCAAATTCTCGGTAAGGCAGGCGACTGCCGCCTCGCTGTCGGACAGCTTCGCCACAAGGCAGGGGACAACTTCAAGACCTGCAAGCTTTGCAGCCCTTAACCGCCGCTCACCGCAGACAAGCTCAAACCCATTGTGTTCTCTGACAGTTATGGGCTGCAAAAGTCCAAGCTGAGAGATGCTTTTTGCAAGTGAAGAAATGTCATTCGATACAAAATCTGTCCTCGGCTGGTAGGGCGAAGTCTTGATACGTCCGATAGGAATATCTCTGACAGCATTTTTTTGTTGAATTGGTTCAAATATTTTTTTTAGCATTTTTATACCTCCTGAAATGTTCCACGTGGAACAAAGTTTGGTCCAAATGGTCTGCAAAGCAAAAAAATCAAAGTGTTCCACGTGGAACAAAGTTTGGTTCAAATGGTCTGTAAAGCAAGGAATCAAAATGTTCCACGTGGAACAAAGTTTGGTCCAAATGGTCTGCAAAGCAAAAAATCAAAGTGTTCCACGTGGAACAATACTGAAATAATTACTCTTTGATAATATTATAAAATATTTCTTGGAAATTGAAAAGTCCCTATTCGCCGCAAATTTCTCTACAAAATAACATCAGTTTACACAATAATATACCATTATGTAAATAAATTCATGGACCGACAGACTTTCTTGCAAAAAAAACTCGCAGATACTCGAAAATTTTTTTTGAAAATTGTCGAAAAGGTCTTTTCAAATCGATTAAAATGTAGTATAATAGTAAGTAGTAAAATCAAAGGGGAGTGACAGCAAAAATGGGAAAGATTATTGCGGTTTCAAATCAAAAGGGCGGTGTTGGAAAATCCACCACTGTTGTCAATCTTTCAGCCGTGCTTGGCAGCCGAGGAAAAAAAGTCCTGATAGTCGATTTTGACCCACAGGGAAACTCTACGACATCTTTGGGCGTCAGGAAAAAAAGTGTCCGAAACACGATATATGAAGTGATCATGCACGAATGCACAGCCTATGAAGCAGTTGTTGCGACAGAGTTTACGGGTGTAAGTATGATCCCGACAACTCAACGTCTTTCGGGTGCATCTGTCTCGCTGCTTTCGGTGAAAGACAAAGCACTCCAGCTGCGGCAGGTCATTTCACCTGCAAAGGAGTTTTATGACTACATACTCATCGACTGTCCGCCTACGCTGGATATGCTGACGATAAATGCGCTTTCGGCGGCGGATTCGGTGATAGTTCCGATCCAGTGTGAGTTTCTTTCACTCGAAGGTCTTGCGGAACTTAACAACACCATAAAACGTGTCCAGAACGGCTTCAACAGCGATCTGTATCTTGAAGGTATACTTTTTACGATGTATGTTGAGCGCTACAAAGTCACGGGTCAGATAGTTAAAGAAGTCAAAAAGTATTTCGGTGGTTCGGTTTTTGAAACGGTCATTCCGAGAAATATCGCACTCAGTGAAGCACCCAGCTTTGGTAAACCTGCACTTTATTACGATAAAAAGTCCAAGGGCAGCAAAGCTTATGAATCGCTTGCAAAAGAAATTCTAAGGAATGAAAAAAAGCGTGAAAAGGAGTTGAACTAATGGCGAAAAATGACAGAATGGGTAGTGGACTTGATCTGCTGTTCGAGGACAATTTCGGCAGTGAGACTCAGCAAAAGCCTGTCGGAACGCTTCGTATCTCGCTTATCGAGCCTGACCGATCTCAGCCGAGACGAACCTTTGATGAGGAAGCTCTGAGCGAACTTGCAGAAAATATCAAGCTGCACGGAGTTTTACAGCCGATACTCGTTCGTCCGATAGGTGACGACACTTACCGAATTGTTGCAGGCGAGCGCCGTTGGAGAGCTGCACGTATCGCAGGACTGACTGAAATTCCTGCGGTCGTGAAAGAGCTGAACGATGAACAGGCGGCTCAGATCTCACTTATTGAAAATATCCAGCGCTGTGATCTTGACCCTATCGACGAAGCGGCAGCGCTGAAACGACTTATTGATGAATTCGGCATGACGCAGGAATCAGTTTCAAAGACTATCGGCAAGTCACGTTCGGCTGTTGCAAATTCGCTCAGACTGCTTAAACTTCCTGTTGATATTGCAGCGGAGTTAAAGGCTGGGAACATATCAGTCGGTCACGCAAAGCTTATTCTCGGTTTTGAAGATCTTGAAGATCAGATGCAGCTTGTTGAACTCGCAAAAGAAGGTTGTTCGGTAAGAGAACTTGAAAGGGAGGCTGAAAAGCTTCGTGACAAAACTGTTGATGCTCAGGAACTGATAACAGACTTGGTAAGTAAGATACCAAAAGCAAAATTTGCCGATCCGTTCAAGAAATACAGCATAGAGACTGAGGAATCTTTCAAAGAGAGTTTCGGCATTCGTGCGAAGGTAAGAAAAGAAAAGCAGGGCTATTCGCTGAAGCTTAATTTTAAGACGGAAGATGACCTGAAAGAACTCATCGAGCAGCTTACTAATTCACTCACTTAAAAATTGTTCCACGTGGAACATTAAAACGTATACAAACATTATTATAAAAGGAGTAATCACAATGTTAGACATCAAATTGGTTAGGACCGAGCCTGAACTGGTCAAGGAAAATATCAGAAAAAAGTTTCAGGACGAGAAACTTCCGCTTGTTGACGAGGTGATCGAACTGGACAAGGAATTCAGAGCCTGCAAGACTAAGGCTGACGAACTGAGAAGCAAGGCAAACAAAATGGCAAAGCAGATCGGCGGTCTTATGGGTCAGGGCAAAAAGGACGAAGCTGAGGCTATCAAGGCAGAAGTTGCTGAGATAAATGCTGAGCTGAAAGGTCTTCCTGACAAGGAGAAAGAACTTGAAGCTGAGATAAAGAAGAGAATGATGGTCATTCCGCAGATAATCGGCGACGATGTTCCGATAGGCGAGGACGACAGCAAGAATGTTGAGCGTGAGCGTTTCGGCGAGCCTGTTGTTCCTGATTTTGAAGTGCCTTATCACGTTGACATTATGGAGTCGTTCAACGGTATCGACCTTGACACTGCAAGAGACAAGACCAGCGGCAACGGTTTCTATTATCTGCGTGGCGACATCGCTCGTCTGCACTCGGCTATACTCAGCTATGCGAGAGATTTTATGATCGACAGAGGCTTCACCTACTACATTCCTCCGTTCATGATCCGTTCCAACGTTGTTACGGGCGTTATGAGCTTTGCGGAAATGGAAAACATGATGTATAAGATCGAGGGCGAGGATCTTTATCTGATCGGTACTTCGGAACATTCGATGATCGGTAAATTTATCGACACTATCATTCCCGAGGAAGAACTGCCGAAGGCTATGACAAGTTACAGCCCATGTTTCCGTAAGGAAGTCGGCGCACACGGTATTGAAGAACGTGGCGTTTACCGTATCCACCAGTTTGAAAAGCAGGAAATGGTGGTTGTCTGCAAGCCCGAGGAAAGCGATGAGTGGTACGAAAAGCTGTGGAGAAACACTGTTGATTTCTTCCGCACGCTGGATATTCCTGTCCGCACTCTTGAATGCTGTTCGGGAGACCTTGCTGACCTTAAAGTTCGCAGCCTTGACGTTGAAGCTTGGTCGCCGAGACAGAAGAAGTACTTCGAGGTCGGCAGCTGCTCGAACCTTGGCGATGCTCAGGCAAGACGCTTAAAGATAAGAGTTCAGGGCGCTGACAAAAAGAAGTATTTCGCACACACCCTCAACAACACTGTTGTTGCTCCTCCGAGAATGCTCATTGCTTTCCTCGAGAATAACCTCAAAGCTGACGGCACTGTTGTTATTCCTGAGCCTCTCAGAATGTATATGGGCGGCAAGGACAAGCTGGAAAAGTGCAAAGTTTGATTTATAGTGTTCCACGTGGAACAAATGTGTGAGAAAAATTTTGTGGTTTATGTTCCACGTGGAACAATTTGTGGTTTGAAGTTTTTTAGTTACCGAGAATTATCTCTATAACAATTTCAAATCAGGAATGTTCCACGTGGAACATTTTGTAATATGAGTAATGAAAATTTGTTCCACGTGGAACAAAACGATCAACGGGGTGTTTATATGCAAACAGATCATAATTATATCGCCGAGTTTGATGTTGCAGTTGTTGGCGCAGGTCACGCAGGTTGTGAAGCAGCGCTTGCGGCGGCAAGGCTCGGCATGAAAACGGCGCTGTTCACGATTTCGCTCGATGCCGTGGCAAATATGCCATGCAATCCGTCGATTGGCGGCACTGCTAAGGGGCATCTTGTTCGTGAAATTGATGCTTTGGGCGGCGAAATGGGCAAGGCTGCCGATGCGACTTTCTTGCAGTCGAGGATTTTGAACCGTGGCAAAGGTCCTGCGGTACATAGTCTGAGGGTTCAGTCTGACAGGGTGAAATATCACGCCTATATGAAGTCGGTGGTCGAGCATACCGAGGGACTTTTCCTGAAACAGGACGAGATCACCGACATTCTTACTGACGGCGGCAATATCTGCGGAGTTAGGTCCAAACTTGGTTCGCAGTACGGCGCAAAAGCAGTAATAATCGCAGGCGGTACATATCTGAAGGGCAAGGTTTTCGTGGGTGATGTGAACTACGAGAGCGGTCCGGACTCGACTTTGCCTGCAAATTTTCTCAGTGATTCCATACGTTCGCTCGGTATCACGCTCAGGCGTTTCAAGACCGGTACGCCCTGCCGTGTCCACAGGCGTTCTATTGATTTTGACAAGCTGGAAAAGCAGGACGGCGATGAAGATATTGTTCCCTTTTCGTTCGAGACAAAGGGCAAGCTGGAAAACAAGATCAGCTGTTACGTGGGTTACACCAATGCCGAAACGCACAAAGTAATCCAGGAGAATATCCACCGCTCGGCAATGTATTCGGGCCAAATAGAGGGTGTTGGACCGAGATACTGTCCCTCTATTGAGGATAAGATAAGGCGCTTTGCCGATAAGCCGAGGCATCAGCTTTTTATTGAACCTATGGGGCTTGACACGGAGGAGTGTTATGTTCAGGGAATGTCAAGTTCGCTGCCCGAGGAAGTTCAGCTTGCGTTTATGCGCACTATCAAGGGTCTGGAGCGTGTTGAGATAATGCGCAACGCTTATGCTATCGAGTATGATTGCTGTGACCCGACAGAACTTTTGCCCACGCTGGAATTTAAGACGGTCAAGAATCTTTACGGCGCAGGGCAGTTCAACGGTACTTCGGGTTACGAAGAAGCAGCAGCGCAGGGACTTGTGGCAGGCATCAATGCCGCTTTGAAGCTCAAAGGCAGAAAGCCAATGCTGTTGGACCGAGCTTCAAGCTACATCGGGACGCTTATTGACGATCTTGTGACGAAGGGCTGTTCCGACCCGTACAGAATGATGACTTCACGCAGCGAGTATCGCCTTTTGCTGAGACAGGACAATGCGGACATTCGGCTCACACCTGTGGGCCACGAGATCGGGCTTATTTCCGACGAGCGTTTTGAGCGTTTACAGCAGAAAGTTGAGCAGATCGAGCGTGAGATAAAAAGGGTAAAGCAGGTCAACATTGCGCCGTCTGAGGAGCTGAACGCTTATCTTGCGGAATGTGGTACTGAACCGCTGACGACAGGCACAAAACTTGCGCAGCTGATCCGCCGTCCGCAGCTGAGTTATGACGGTCTGGCACGGTTCGACAGCGGCAGACCCCAGCTTTCGAGAGAGGTTCGTGAGCAGGCTGAACTGAACATCAAGTACGAGGGTTACATAGCAATTCAGGAACAGCAGGTCAAAGCAATGCGCAAACTTGAACGGCGTGCGCTGCCGCCTGATACGGATTATTCGCAGATCAAGGGGCTTCGTTTAGAGGCTGCGGAAAAGCTCAACAAGATAAAGCCGCTGAGCGTTGGGCAGGCGAGCCGCATTTCGGGCGTGAACCCTGCGGACGTGAACGTGCTGCTCATCTGGCTGAGCGCTTACGGAAACAAGGAGGGCGGTCAATGAGCAAGCTTATCTCATTCGAGGAATTTGCGGAACTGTTTGCAAAGGGCGGCATGGACGTTTCAGAGGAACAGTATCTGCGGCTGAAAAAATACGCTGAACTGCTTGTGGAATGGAACGAGAAGATAAATCTGACGGCGATAACCGATCCGCAGGCGATAGCGGAGAAGCATTTCTACGATTCGGTGTATCCGTTCACGCTTTGCGGCGAGAAGTTCAGCAGTCTGATAGACGTGGGGACGGGTGCAGGTTTTCCGTCACTGCCGCTTCTTATCTGTCGGGGCGGTTTTGAGCTGACGATGCTTGACAGTCTGAATAAGCGTGTGAATTTTCTCAATGAAGTTACGGCGGCGCTGGGGCTTGATGCTGAGACAGTCCACGGGCGTGCGGAGGAGTTCGGCAGAAAGCCCGATTTTAGGGAGCAGTTTGATGCGGCTTCGGCGAGGGCTGTTGCGAATCTGACCGTGCTGACGGAGTATTGTCTGCCGTTTGTGAAAGTCGGCGGTGCGTTTTTTGCGCTGAAAGGCAAGGACGGCGAAGCAGAACTGAACGATGCAAAGTCGGCGATAAAGGCGCTTGGCGGCGAGGTCGCAGATGTGAAGAAGTATGCGCTTCCGTCGGGTGACGGGCGTGTGCTGATCGTTATTCGTAAAGCTAAGGCTACGGACAAGCGTTATCCGAGGAATGCAGGGCAGATAAAGAAGTCATCGCACTGAGTTTTTACACGGTTAGTTTGTGAATGGAGGACTTATGGTTCATTTTGTCGGGGCAGGCTGCGGCGCTGCCGATCTTATCACGCTGAGGGGAAAGGCTCTGCTCGAAACTGCCGATCTTGTTATCTACGCAGGTTCGCTTGTGAATCCCGAACTTTTGAAGTACACACGGGTGGGCTGTAAAATTCTCGACAGCGCAAAAATGACTCTTGACGAAGTTATTGCGGAGCTTTCGGCGGCAGAAGAACAGGGCTGGAATTCTGTTCGTCTGCACACGGGCGACCCAAGCATTTTCGGGGCGATACGTGAGCAAATGGACGCACTTGAACGGCTGGGTATCGGGTATGATGTTTGTCCCGGGGTGAGTTCTTTGTGCGGTGCGGCGGCGGCTCTTAAAGCGGAGTACACTTTGCCTGCCGTTTCGCAGACGGTTATCCTCACACGAATGGAAGGCAGGACAGCTGTGCCTGAGCGTGAGAGCATCGCTTCACTGGCGGGCCACGGGGCAACTATGGTCATCTTTCTGAGTGCTTCGATGACGGCGGAACTTTCACGGCGGCTTGTCGAGGGCGGTTACACGGCTGATACTCCTGCGGCGATCGTGTACAAGGCAACGTGGGCTGACGAAAAAGTCTGCCGCTGTACTGTCGGGACGCTTGACGAATGTGCAAAGAAAAACGGTATCACGAAAACGGCACTCATAACTGTCGGGGGATTTCTCGGCAATGATTATGAGCTTTCAAAGCTGTATGATGCGGAGTTTTCGACCGAATTCAGAAAGGCGAAAAAGTGAGTTTGCGGCGTGCGGCGGTCATCTCGCTGACCGAACGTGGACGGCGGCTCTCAGAGAAGATAAGCAGTTCGGGAGTCATCGGGTGCGAGCGGTTTTGTTTTGAGAAGCACACGGACGGAAATGCTCGGAGTTTTGGAAGTTTATCGGCGCTTGTGAGCAAGATCTTCGGGAAGTTCGATGCAGTGATATTTGTATGTGCGTGCGGAATTGCTGTCAGGACTATTGCTCCGCACATTTGCTCGAAAACGGTTGACCCTGCGGTTATTGTGATAGACGATTGCGGACAGTATGTAATTCCTGTGCTTTCGGGGCATATCGGCGGTGCGAATGAGCTTGCGAAAAGTCTTGCGCCCGTTGTCGGAGGCGTGGCGGCTGTGACGACTGCAACTGATTCCGGGGGAGTTTTTTCGCCCGACTTATTCGCAAAGGCAAACGGGCTTTTCATTACGGACATGACTGCGGCAAAACTTATTGCGGCGGCGGTTCTTGACGGTGAAAAGATCGGGCTTGTGAGCGAGTGTTCTTGTGTGAATAGTCCCGAATGTTTTACTGACGGCGATGCGAGGTGCGGCATTTACATCGGGACGGAAGATGTTCAGCCGTTTGAAGTGACGCTGCGGCTTATCCCGAGAGATCTTGCGGTGGGCATCGGGTGCAAACGTGGGACTTGTGCGGAGAAGATAAGTTCGGCGGTCGATTCGGCAGGCATTGACAAAAGGCGCATTTTCAGCGTTGCGAGCATAGACCTTAAAGCGAATGAGAGTGGTCTTATCGGGTTCAGTCGGGAACTTGGCGTTCCTTTTCTGACCTATACGGCGGAGGAACTTCGGGCGGCTGAGGGTGATTTTTCTTCATCGGAGTTTGTGGCGCAGGTCACGGGCGTGGACAATGTTTGCGAGCGAAGTGCGGTATTAAGCGGCGGTGCGGACGGAAAGCTTGTGATAAAAAAGACAGTTCATGACGGCGTTACTGTTGCGGCTGTCCTGCGGCGTGTTGTTGTTGATCTTCTTGTGTAATATTCATATGGTGTATATACAGAACAGAAAGAGAGTTTTTTTATGGACAATTTGGATAAGGAACAGAAAAAAGATCATAATGAGAAAAATAAAACTGTTATCACAAATTTTGACAGGACGGTTATTGATCTTGGGATAGCGCTTGCGGCAGTTATAAGCTATACGAACTGGCATTCTATCCCGTGGGCGATACTTCACGGTTTTCTTAACTGGATATATGTTATCTATTTTGCGATAAAATACTGATACAAAAAAACACCCGAACTGCGGAAGAAAAACAGTTCGGGTGTTTTTTTTTTACTGTGATAAGATTTTATTTTGCGATGCAGAGAAGTGCAGGCTTGTCACGGAAAGTGCCTGTTGCGCAGGCATCCAGTGTATCGGCATCGGCGGCTTTGAGCGGATAGCCAAGTTCAACGTTGCTGTCACGGTAGGCGTTTGCGTAGATGAATTCGGGATAGCCGTTCTTTTCGGTGTAGCCTGTGAGCAGGATATAATGTTCAGTGCTGCCTTTCTCGGCAATGTCACCGTTTTCAAAGCGTGTCAGCGCCATTACCTGTATGCCTTTTTCGAGGAGAGGTTTGACTGTCTCTGAGGGCTTTTTCTTTTCGTCATAAACGTTTTCCAGTTTTACGCTGTAAATATCCTGAGCGAAATTTACAACGGCATCGGCAGTCATTCCGCCGCCGTAGAGGTAGAGCGAGCCTTGGTCGGAGTATCCGTGATCCTGAGCGTAGGAGAGCAGCTGGCTGTAATCGCTGAGTTCGGGCATGAATGGAGTTATGCCTGTCTGACGCTGCATCATGTGCAGGCAGGCAGGAGCGCTTCCCGAATAGCCCACATAGCCCTCAGTGACCTGACACACCATACCAACGGGCATTATGACAGCTGACGAATCGGCTTTTGCGTTCTCGGCAGGAACAAGTGCTTTGCCGTCACGGTAGTCGATCTCGATATATGTGCTGTCCTCCTTGTAGGGTCTGCCTGTGTAGTAGCCACGGGTGTAGAGGTCAGGAGATGATGAAAGATCAACTGTTTCTTCCTCGTCATCGGGGACAATATAAAGAGGTGACTTCTGGTCGAGCTGATAAAGACCTGTGTATTCGCTGCCTTGTTCTGTCTGAGCAGAGCCGCCGACTTTGAAAACCATGCTGCTGTCGCCTGAAAGTTCGGAAGGTTCTTCCGTTACGGTTTCTTGAACATCGGGGGCAGTCTCTGTGGGAGCGGTCGAAGCTGTTGAAGCAGTGGTCTCGGTGACAGTCGTTTTGGTCTGTGGGACGGCTGAGGTTGTTTTATTCTTCTTAACGACAGTCAGCACGCCGTAAATTGCGAGCATTATGACAAGTGCTGCGATACAGCCGATAAAGATACCGAGTACTGTCATAGTGAGCTTATTGTTTTTCATATTCTTTCTTCCTCGGATAAACTTTACTCATATTTAACGTCAATGACTTTTTTGCCGTCAGCAGTCTTGTTCTCATGCTTCTTTTTTATGACGGAAGTTGCTCTGCCGCTCATGAAGCTTGAAACGCCTGCGATAACAAGGGCGATGCCGATGATGCGCATAACGCCGTCAATAACGAACATGGGGATAATGAGAACGAGTGCGCCGAATATGACGGTCATGAGTGAGGACACCAGAGGTTTTTTCCACTCGAGGGTGTAGCTGCGCATTCTGAGGGCTTCGAGCAGTTTAGGAAGACCTGTAAAGAGCAGGTAAACGCCGAGAGTACACATTAGCACACGTTCGAGCAGTCGGTCGTTCGCTAAGATATAGATACCGCCGATAAGCAGAGCCGCATTTGAGATAAGCGACAGAAAGCTAACGCTTGTTTTCGAGTCGCTGGCTTTGGACATGATGAACCTGAGAATGCCGAAAGCCGCCCACACGATAAGTACTGTGCCGACGATGCTGTTAAGCACCTGACCGATGAAGCCCGGTTTGATTATCAGAGCGATGCCCATTACTATGCAGGCTGCCGCTCCGAGGCTGTAATTTTGGAGCATTTTTTTCATGACAACACCTCATTTTTTGAAATAATATCCCAATATATATTTTACAATATTATTCTTGAAATTGCAAGTAAAACAAAATTATTTGTCATCACGCATTATAAACCGCCATTACGGAGCGGCGGCAATTAGTAAAAAACACGGATATTATTGAATTTTCAGGACGTAAGATAATTTAAAAGTGCGGTACAGCCACGGAGAATATCATTATAGGCGATGTCAAAGCGGCGAGTGTACCACGGGTCGGCAACATCAGCATCAGAACCTGTGAAGCTGAGAAGTTTGCTGACCTTGTTTTCGGGGTCTGGGAAGATATAGCCGATATTGCGAATATTCCAGTCGTCCATGCAGATAAACATATCCCACTCGTCATAGTCGGCGGCGTTGAGCTGACGGGCAGTCTTGCCCTTGCAGGAGATCCCGTGTTCCGCAAGGATACGTTTTGCAGGGGGATAGACGGGGTTGCCAAGTTCCTCGGTGGAGGTCGCAGCGGAGGCTATCGTGAAATCATCGGAAAGTCCTGCTTTTTTCACAAGGTCTTTCATCACAAATTCGGCGATCGGTGAGCGGCAGATGTTGCCGTGGCAGACGAACATTATTCTGTGCATTTTTTTCTTCCTTTCGGGTGAGTTTTTTACATTTATATTTTATCACATAACAAAAACATTTTCAATAGGTATGTTGAAAATTGTTTGATGCTGTGGTATAATTAGTTTGGGTGATAATATGAAAGTTTATATCCAGTCGGACAAAAACAATATCCCGAAAAACGTAAACCTTATGAACGCTTATCAGGGGTTTTTTGAAATGGGATTTGAGATCGTTCATTATCAGACGACAGCTCAGCTTCGGGACAGCAACAGGGAAGATGTGATAGTCGGCGGTATCGGGGCGGTGAAGTCACGGCTTTATGACTTCGGGATAACTGCGCCTGATATTGATTATCCGCAGGAACTAAACAAGTATCTCGGGCGGAAAGTGTGGTACACTAAGATGAGTGAAGTCAATGACCACCCTGAGAACTGGCCCGTTTTTGTGAAGCCTGTGGAGGAAAAGCAGTTCACGGGTGTTGCGGTCTATTCGACAAAGGACTTGATAGGGTGCGGCATCGCAGGGGTCGATCAGGAAGTTATCTGTTCTGAGGTCGTGGATTTTGTGGCAGAGCGGCGGTGTTTTGTCAGGTACGGGAAAATTCTTGATGTAAGGAATTATTACGGTGACTGGCGAAAAGAGCTTGACTATCGGGTGATAGAGAATGCGGTGGCGGACTATGCTTCTGCGCCGAACGGTTATGCTATGGATTTTGGGCTGACGGCTGACGGAAGGACACTGCTGGTCGAGGTCAATGACGGTTATTCGCTGGGCTGTTACGGACTTATGCACTATGATTATGCAAAGCTTTTGTCGGCACGGTGGGCCGAGCTTACGGGGACAAAAGATGAATGCAGTTTTGACAGGTGAGATGACGGAGGGACAGCAATGCAGGCTGAACATGGCGGAAATATTCTGATGTATGAGAATGTGCTGGATTTTTCTGCAAACATAAATCCGCTCGGTACGCCGAAAGAGGTCATTGAAGCGGCGCAGGCGGCGGTGATGACAAGCGGCGGTTATCCCGATCCTTTTTGCAGGGGGTTGACCGATGCTCTTGCAAAAAGGCTTGAAGTTCCGCAGGAGAATATCGTCTGCGGAAACGGTGCGGCAGATATTATTTTTCGGCTCGTCCATGCGTTAAGACCTGAGAAAGCGAACCTGTTAGCGCCGACATTTTCGGAGTATGAAGCGGCGCTGAGGGAAACAGGCTGTGAAGTAAGCAAAGTCTTTCTTTCGGAGAAGAACGGCTTTGAGGTGAGCGATGAAATATGCGAGCAGCTTGCGGACGGCGGTGCGGATATGGTCTTTATCTGTTCGCCGAACAATCCGACGGGTCAGCTTATCGGGGAAAAGCAGTTGGAACTGCTTGCAAGGCTATGCCGTGAGAGGGGCATCACGCTTGTGAGCGATGAAAGTTTCATGGGTCTTGCGGGCGGCGGTCCAAGCCTTGCGGAGCATATGAGCGAGAGTACGGCGGTGCTTTGTTCCATGACAAAGCTGTATGCTGTTGCAGGGCTTCGGCTGGGGTATGCAGTGTTCGGGAGCAGTGAATTTGCGGAAAAGGTGCGCAGGAGCGGTCAGTTCTGGAGCGTGTCTGCACCTGCACAGGCGGCAGGAGAAGCGGCGCTGAAACTCAAAGGCTTTGAGGAACGGACAGTAAAGTATATCGGGCGTGAGCGTGAGAAACTTTGCGGAGTGCTTGAAATGAAAGGTTTTATGGTGGTCCGAACTGATGCGAATTTTCTTTTATTTAAGGCATATGAGGGATTCGGGAAAGATATGTTGGACCAAGGGATCCTTGTTCGGGAATGCGGTAATTTTGAGGGGCTGTCAAACGAATATTATCGTATAGCCGTAAGGACGAGTGATGAGAACAAACAGTTCATCGACACGCTTTCAAAAATAACTGATAGAAAATAAAAAAATCCGCATGGGAAGAAAAAATTTCTCATGCGGATATATTTTTCTCTTAACTTTTATCTCTTAGATTTCGGAGGGGAGAGCAAGGCGTGGGAGATAGGAGATTATGTCTTCTTTCATGCGGATAACTTCACGGCGTGCGGCTTTTGCGAAGTCGTACTCGTCACAGCCTTCCTTTTTGTATGCACACATTACTGCACGGGAACTGTTGACGATCGCTCCGAGACCGTTTGCGTCAAAGCCTTTGGAAACGCCCTCTGCGCCGCCGCCCTGTGCGCCGTAACCCGGGACAAGGAACATAGTGTGGGGGAGTGCCGCACGCATTTCGGCAAGCTGTTCGGGATAAGTTGCGCCTACAACTGCGCCTACGCCGCTGTAACCGTACTTGCCCATTACTTCACTGCCCCATTTTTCGCACATATCTCCCATTGCGGCATAAACAGTTCTGCCGTCTTCAAGCTTTAAGTCCTGAAGTTCGCCGCTGGACTTGTTGGAAGTTTTGACAAGAACGAAAATTCCCTTGTCATAGTTTCTGCACTTTTCGAGCAGGGGAGCGATGCCGTCTGTGCCTAAGTAGCCGTTTACTGTCAGAGCGTCAGCGCCGAAAGCGGCTATCTGATCTTCGGCAACGTCAGTGAAGCCTAAGTGAGCAGATGCGTATGCTTCCATAGTCGCACCGATGTCATTGCGCTTGCCGTCGGTCATGACAAACATTCCATGATCCTGAGCGTAGCGGATAGTTTTGTAGAGAGTCTTGACACCCTCACTGCCGTACATTTCGTAGTAAGCAGCCTGCGGTTTTATTGCAGGGCAGATGTCATGGATCTCATCGATTATTGCTTTGTTGAATTCGAGGATCGCTTTTGCGGCGGCTTTAAGGCTTGCGCCGTGCTTTGCGATCTTCTTTTCGATTATGAACTGAGGAACATACTCAAGCTTAGGGTCAAGTCCTACAACTGAGGGGTTCTGAGTTTTTACTATGTTTTCAATAAGTCTGTCGAATGACATATTTCAATCTTCTCCTTTCGGGGGAATAATAAATGATTCACGCAAATGTTTGTACAGTGCTGTTTTAGTGCTTAACTCCATATTTTCGTCAAGATAAGGTGCTTCAACGTCATAGGAGGGTTCTTCGTTCTGTTCAAACGTTCCGTAAGCGTCAACTATACACACTTTACCTGTCAGGCGTACAGTCTTGTCACTGCCTGAAAAACCAAAATCAAAGCTGACAGTATCGCCGCATTTATACAGCGGCTTACCGAGTGTGCCTTTTCTGCCTTTCATGGTCAATCATCCTCTTGATAAACGATCTTTCCGCCACAGATAGTCATGACGGTTTTTCCTGTGAAAGTCTCGCCTTTGAACACGGTGTTTTTGGACTTGGAGTGCAGTTTCTGCGGATCGACTGTCCATTTTTTGTTCGGGTCAAAGATGCACATTTCGGCAGTTTCGCCCTCTGCTATTTTTACTTCGGGAAGTTTTAATATGCGGCGTGGGTTTACTGCCATAAGTTTTACTATGTCGGCAACTGTCATTTTTCCTGTGTGGTAGAAGTGGGTAAGAGCTGCCGCAAGGGAAGTTTCAAGACCGACAACGCCGTTGGGAGCTTTGAGGAAGTCGGCTTTTTGTTCGGCGGTGTGAGGTGCGTGGTCGGTGATGATCGCATCTATCGTGCCGTCAATAAGAGCCTGTTCTATTGCCTGTCGGTCGTCCTCGGTGCGAAGCGGAGGAGACATACGGTAGTCAGCGTCACGGCTGTAAAGTTTATCCTCGGTATACATAAAGTAGTGAGGACCTGTTTCGCAGGTGACGTTCACGCCGTAAGCTTTTGCGGCACGGATAATATTCACGCTGCCTCTTGTTGAAACGTGGCAGATATGGATATGAGCGCCGCAGCTTGCCGCAAGTGCTATCTCACGGGCAGTTATGTAATCCTCGCTCGCTCTGTCCATGCCTTTGACACCCAGAGCTTCGGAGACTTTGCCCTTGTTGATTATGCCGCCGTTGATTATTTTCAGGTCTTCGCAGTGAGAAGAAACGCACATACCGTTTTGGACCGAAAGTTCAAGAGCCTGACGCATAAGTTCGGCGTTCTCGACAGGTCTGCCGTCATCGGTTATGCAGAAAACGCCTGCGTTTTTCAGTTGCTCGTAGTCGCAGAGTTCGCCGCTCTGCATACCCTTGGTGATACAAGCTGAGGTATAGACGTTTATGCCTGTCTGTCTGCCTTTTTCTAAGATATACTTTACGGTTTCGGGGCTGTCAACGGGCGGTTTGGTGTTAGGCATAAGGAGAACGCCCGTAACGCCGCCTGCTTTTGCAGCAGCAGCACCTGTCAGTATATCTTCCTTTTCGGTCTGCCCCGGGTCACGCCAATGGACGTGCATATCGAACAGACCCGGGACTGCGAACAGTCCCGAACAGTCTATCGTTTTGTCAGCAGGCTCGGCAACAGTGCCGAGCTTTGATATTTTGCCGTCTGAAACGGCGATGTCGGTCACGCAGTCAAGACCTGTCTGTGGGTCGACTGCATGGATATTTTTAAGAAGAAGTTCCATTTATGCGTCCTTTGTGAGGTCGTGCTCAGAGTTGTAGAGGTCGAGCGTGTATTCAGGCATTGTGCAGTCAAGAACGAGTGCATCTGCACCGCTTTCCTCAGAAGCCTGAATAAGGAAAGTGATGCTGGGCTGTTCTTCCTTGGTAAGCTTGGTGTTGGATTCGATCTCTTTCGGGAGGTTGTATTCGAGCTTGGAGAAAGCGACCTCGGACAGTACTTTATACTTAACGTAAGGAGCAAATTCCTCGGTATAGTCTTTGGGTTTCATAAGAAGCTTCATCTTGCTGCCCTTATCGTCATACTTGAACCAGCCATGAGCGATGATGTCATCGCCCTTAGCGATCTCGAAGTTGCCGCCCTGATCGAACATGAGCTTATACACTTTCTTTTCGTCATGGTCTTTGTTCATTACCTGTACCCAAGGACCTGAAACGATCTTTCTGCTGTCGGTGCCGATAGCGGTATCAGGTGCGCTGAGAACGTAGGAGCAGATTATCGCAATAAGGAAGATAAGTGCGATAAAGAATATCGTGAAGAATATTCTTAAAAAGATCTTAAGTGCTTTCATAATAATATTTTCCTTTCAATAAATTAAGTCGGCGCAGTTCAGTTGTTTTTGAGGATAGCGCCTGTGTTGCCCGATGTTACGAGCGAAGCATAGCGTGCGAGGTATCCTGTTGTGATCTTAGGCTGTCTGGGCTGCCACTCTGCTTTTCTTGCGGCGAGTTCTTCATCGGAAAGCTTTACATTAATAGTATTAGCATTGATGTCGATAGAGATGATGTCTCCGTCACGAACGAGAGCGATAGGACCGCCTACCGCAGCTTCGGGCGAAACGTGACCGATAGAAGCACCTCTTGTTGCGCCGCTGAAACGTCCGTCAGTGATAAGAGCAACAGACGAGCCGAGACCCATACCCATTATTGCGGAAGTAGGGTTGAGCATTTCTCTCATTCCGGGACCGCCCTTGGGACCTTCGTAGCGGATGACCACAACATCGCCTGCAACGATCTTGCCGCCTCGGATAGCCTCGATAGCTTCTTCCTCGGAATCGAAACATTTTGCAGGACCTTCATGTTTGAGCATTTCGGGAGCGACTGCACTTCTCTTGACAACGCAGCTGTCTGGTGCAAGATTTCCTCTGAGGACTGCGATACCGCCCGTTACGGAGTAGGGGTTGTCGATAGGTCTGATGACCTCGGGGTTCTTGTTGACAGCGCCTGCGATATTCTCGCCGACAGTCTTGCCTGTGCAGGTGATTATGTCAGTATTGAGAAGATCCTTTTTGGTAAGCTCTTTCATTACTGCATAAACTCCGCCTGCTTCGTTAAGGTCTTCCATATAGGTATGGCCCGCAGGTGCGAGGTGGCAGAGGTTAGGAGTTTTGGAGGAGATATTGTTTGCGATGTCGAGGTTCAGGTCGATGCCGCACTCGTGAGCGATAGCAGGCAGATGGAGCATGGAGTTTGTGGAGCAGCCGAGAGCCATATCAACGGTGAGGGCATTCATGAAAGCCTTTTCGGTCATGATGTCACGGGGACGGATATTAGCTCTGTAAAGTTCCATGACCTGCATACCGGCCATTTTTGCAAGCTTTATACGTTCGGAGTAAACTGCGGGGATCGTGCCGTTTCCTCTGAGACCCATACCGAGGACTTCGGTGAGGCAGTTCATGGAGTTTGCGGTATACATACCCGAGCAGCTTCCGCAAGTCGGGCAAGCCTTATTCTCGAACTCATCAAGACCCTCCTGATCGAGTTTGCCTGCGGTGAACGAGCCGACAGCTTCAAACATACTGGAGAGAGAAGTTTTTCTGCCCTGAACGTGACCTGCGAGCATAGGACCGCCCGAAACGAAGATCGTGGGAACGTTTACTCTTGCGGCTGCCATGAGCAGACCGGGGACGTTCTTATCACAGTTAGGGATCATAACGAGAGCGTCGAAGTGGTGAGCGAGCGCCATACATTCGGTGCTGTCAGCGATAAGATCACGGGTAACGAGGGAGTATTTCATGCCCTGATGACCCATTGCGATACCGTCACAGACTGCGATCGCAGGGAACACTACGGGAGTACCGCCGTTCATTGCAACGCCGATTTTTACTGCTTCAACGATCTTGTCGATGTTCATGTGACCCGGAACGATCTCATTATATGAAGAAACGATGCCGACAAGCGGTCTGTTCATTTCTTCCTTTGTCATGCCGAGTGCGTTGAACAGTGATCTCTGGGGAGCCTTATCTGCGCCCTCGCAGAAATATGATTTGTTTGAATTTGCCATTTTTATTACCTTCTTTATTAAAATTATTTTTGCTTGGGTGGGTGGAATGTCCTTGCGGACATTTTTGGTAACGGACTTATCGTCCGTTTGGGGTTCTTTTTCGGGAAACGCTTACGCTGTCCCGAAAAAATAAAATCGGCATTTTGGTGCTTCTACGTTAGTGTGAAGTGGTCTTTCATTTTGTTTGCTTTTGGTGGTGTGGTTTTGGTATGCCGATTTTATGGCTTGTAGGGTACGTTTGTACGCTTATTCTTTATTTTGTTTTGCGCCCTTCTTTCTATCGCACCCTTGGTGCGAATGAGGACTTTGCCCTCAAACTCCCACCAAAGGGAAAACCCTTTTGAAAAAGGGTTATTCCCTCTGGACTCTCTTTCCTAAAACTTTTAATTCTCTGGCGAACACGCTTCGTTTGTTTTGACTTTGTGGGGTTTAACGTCAGTTCTTTCTTATTTCTTAACTCTTATTTCTTATTTCGAGTTTAGTGCGCTAAGCCTAAGAAAGCTGCGCCTATTATTCCTGCATCGTTGCCTAGCTTCGCTATCACTATCTCGGTGTTCTTCGCCGAATCTCTTGTGTATATCTCTTTTGCTACCTGCGCTTTTAACGGAAGTAACAGCGGATCGCCCTCGTTGCATACTCCGCCGCCTATGCAAAGGATGTCGGGCTGGAATATGTTTATCGTGTTCGCAATGCCGCACGCAAGATACCAAATGTACTTGTCAACAACTGCTTTGCCTGCCGCATCGCCCTCACGCATAGCGTTGAACGCTGTTCTTGCAGAAACTTTGCCCATTTCTTCTGTCATGTTCCACATGATAGAGGTCTTGTCCTCCTCCATGGCAGTCTTTGTCATGTTCACAAGACCTGTTGCAGAGGAGAATACTTCAAAACAGCCCTTTCTTCCGCAGGTACACTGAGGACCGTTCGGGTCGATGACTGTGTGTCCTATCTCTGCGCCTGCAAAGTTTGAACCGCTGTAAATCTTGCCATCAATGATTATTCCGCCGCCGACACCTGTGCCTAATGTGATGCAGACCGCATTGTTCGCACCCTTTGCCGCACCTGCTACAAATTCGCCGTATGCCGCCGCATTTGCATCGTTCTCAACATAGCAGGGCTTGTCGATAAAGGTCTTCATCAGCTCGACAACGTGGAAGTCACGGAATCCTAAGTTGTTGGAATATTCGATGACACCCTCTGCGGAATTTGCAATGCCCGGTGTGCCGATGCCGACTGCTTCGATCTCGTTAAGGGTAAGACCTGCGTTCTCGACTGCTTCGAGTGCGACTTTTGCCATGTCTGCACAAATTTCCTCAGCAGGACGGGGCAGATTGGTCTTGCAGGTAGCCTTTGCGACTATCTCAAAGTTTTCGGAGACAACGCCTGCCTTGATGTTCGTTCCTCCGAGGTCGATACCTATGTAGTACTTCATGTTAAATGTCCTCCGTTTTATTATTCATAGAAAGATTTACTATTTCGGTGACGAGCTGACCCGTCATGAGCGCCGCCATTGCGGTAAAGGTGCGTTTCAGACCCTTGTTCTTCGCAAGGAATGCGGCGAGAAAATATGCACACATGGCAAATGCAGGGACGATCACCGAAAGGATAGTTTCAGTTTTGTTGTTTTTCATAAGGTTTTTACCTCAAACTTTCGTGAGAACAAGCTGTGCTTTGCCCTCGATGACATAGCCGCCTGTTCCTGCGGTTATGAACACGCTGTCACCCTTGTAGAGCTTCACAGTTCCCTCGGGCAAGCCGTTTGCGGAGACTTTTCCGCCGTTTTCGGTCGCCTGTGATGCAAGGTCGGTGTCAGCTGTGACAGTTCCCTCGCCTTCTAATATGAGCAGGCTGTTGAAGCTTGTTTCGTCAGCGATGAGGTGAGCTTTGCCGTCAACGTTCAGGACATAAGTCGTGAAGTAGTCACAGCTTGCCATGAGCTTTGAGGTGTAGCCGTCATGCTGTTCAACGGGAGTTTCTGGGTACTGTTCGGCGGGAGCGAGTTTTGTCACGTCCTTAGCCTTTTCAACGTGAAGTTCACGGGGCTTGCCGTCCTTGCCTACTCTGCCGTAATCATAGATGCGGTAGGTGGTGTTGGAGTTCTGCTGTATCTCGGCGATAAGGATACCCTTGCCGATAGCGTGAAGTGTGCCTGCCTTGATGAAGAACACATCGCCCTTGTGGACGGGTACGTTATTAGTCACTTCAAGGAGAGTGTTGTCAGCAATGCGCTGTGCGAATTCTTCCTTAGTTATCTCGTGCTTGAAGCCGTAGAGAAGTTCTGCGCCCTCATCGCAGTCGACAACATACCACATTTCGGTCTTGCCGTATTCGCCCTCAACACGCTGAGCGTAATCATTATCGGGGTGTACCTGAACGGAGAGGTTATCCTTAGCATCGATAAGCTTTATAAGAATAGGGAAGTTTTTGAACTTTTCGCAGTCAGTGCCTAAGATGCCCCTGCCGTGCTTTTCGATATACTGTTCAAGAGTAAGCCCCTTATCCTCGCCGTCAGCGACCACGGAAGCGCCGTCTTTATGGCAGGAGAGTTCCCAGCTTTCTGCGACCTTATCGAAGTCACATTTTTTGCCGTATTCATCACGAAGTCTCGTTCCGCCCCAGAGGTAGTCCTTAAAGGCAGGAGACAGTCTGAAAATTGCCATTTTATACCATTTCCTTTCATAGACCGTTCGGATGAAAAAAAGCACCCGACTCTAATCATAATTATTATACCATAATAAAGCAGGAAATGTCAATAGAATTAATTTAAGATTTTGGACCGAACGGATTTTTGTAACGTTTATCACACATAGTTGACAAGTGTTATATTGATGTGGTATAATATCTATGTATATATTTTTTACGGAGGGATAAATTATGCCTGACAGAAGAATGGTAAACGCTTTTATTTTTGCGGATACGAAAAATAACTATGACCATGATCCGAGCCTTATAGGTGTTGTCGGTAAGTCGAGAGCGCATCAGAAGTTCATTGCGGCTGACAGTAAGGTCGAAGTTCCTGCGGCGAGGTACACCGAGAGGGCTGTGGTCACGGTAAGCGGCAAGCGTTCGCTCGAAGCGTCCGAGCCTTATGCAAAGCAGGGAAAGAAAGTCTGCGTGTTGAATTTTGCGTCTGCGACGAATCCGGGCGGCGGAGTTGTAAGGGGTTCATCGGCGCAGGAGGAGAGCATTTGCAGATGCACCACGCTTTATCCGTGTCTTGAATCGCATGATATGCTGGAGCAGTTCTATTATCCGCACAAAAGAGCATGGACACCTGTTTACAACGACGACTGCATCTATACGCCCGAAGTCAAAGTTTTCAAGAGCGACATTGACTTTCCCGAGCTGTTAAAGGACGAAGACAGGTGGGACGTGAACATCATCACCTGTGCTGCGCCGAATCTGAGGGAAAGACCGAGCAATTCGATGAATCCGAACTCGGGGACAGAGCCTGCGAAGGTAACTGACGATGAGTTAAGGGCGTTATTAAGAACACGCATACGGAGAATTTTTGAAGTTGCGGCGGCAAATGAGAATGAAGTTCTGATACTGGGGGCGTTCGGGTGCGGAGCGTTCAGGAATCCGCCCGAGATCGTTTCGGAGGTATTTGCGGAAGTAATGGAGGATTTCATTTTCCATTTTGAAGCCATTGAGTATGCGGTATTCCACATAGAGCGAGAGACGAAGAACTACGAAGAATTCAATAAAAGATTCGGAAGTCCTCGGGCGGACGGCTAGATGCTGTCAAAAGAAATAAGAAATAAGAAATAAGAGATAAGAGATAAGAGATAAGAGATAAGAAAGAAAAGTTCAAAACAAAATAACGATAAAGCGTACAAACGTAGAAGCACCAAAATGCCGATTTTTATTTTTCGGGACAGAGAAAGCGTATTACCGAAAAAAGACCCTATAATGTCCGAACTGGACATTAATCTCAAAATGGACGGCAAGTCCGTTATCTCTACAATGTGTATGAAGTTATGAAATGTAAGCACACAATCAGGTGTGCATTATGAAAAAAATCAATTATTTGGAGGAATAAAAAATGCAGTTGAATGGTTCTGAAATATTATTGGAGTGTCTTTTGGAGCAGGGTGCTGATACCGTGTTCGGTTATCCCGGCGGTGCGGTACTCAATATCTATGATGCTCTTTACAAGTATTCCGACAGAATTCATCACGTTATAACCGCTCACGAGCAGGCTGCGAGCCACGCCGCTGACGGTTACGCAAGAACAACGGGCAAAACAGGCGTTGTTATCGCTACTTCCGGTCCGGGTGCGACTAATCTTGTTACAGGACTTGCTACCGCAAATATGGACTCGATACCTGTTGTTGCTATCACGGGAAATGTTGGTACTGCTTCGCTGGGTCTTGATTCTTTTCAGGAAGTTGACATATGCGGTATAACTATGCCTATCACTAAACATAACTTTATCGTTAAGGACGTGAACGATCTTGCTGACACCGTGAGAGCGGCTTTCAGGATCGCTAATGAGGGAAGAAAAGGTCCTGTGCTTATCGACATTCCTAAGGACGTTACTGCGGCTGTTACCGAATATGTGAAGAAAACTCCCGTGGAGATAGTGAACCACAACCCCGATGACATAAACGAACAGATCGAAAGAGCTGTTGAACTTATCAAGGCGAGCGAAAGACCTTTCATTTATGCAGGCGGCGGTGTTGTTTCGTGCAGTGCTGAGGGTGCGCTGGGTGAACTTGTCAACCGCATTGATGCGCCTATCGCTCTGTCACTTATGGGTCAGGCGGCATTCTATAACAAGGACGACAGATATGTCGGTATGCTGGGTATGCACGGTACTAAGACCGCTTCAAGAGCGCTGAGAGACTGTGATCTTATGCTGGTGCTGGGTTCGAGATTTTCGGACAGAGTTGCACTCAACACCAAGACTTTCGGCAAGCACACCAAAATAATACACGTTGAGATCGACCCTGCGGAGATAGGCAAGAATGTTGCACCCTACTGCTACGTTAACGGCGATCTGAAATATGTTATCTCGAAGTTCAATGAGCTTCTTCCGCAGATGAAACACCCTGAGTGGATAGAACAGATACATACATGGAAGAACAAGTATCCGCTGACTATGCAGCCTATACACAAGGCTGACGAAGTACTCCCGAATGAAGTTATCGAGACACTTAACCGCCTGACAGACGCTAAGGCTATCATCACAACGGAAGTCGGTCAGCATCAGATGTGGGCGGCTCAGTTCTATGACTTTACCGAGCCGAGAACTTTTGCTTCGAGCGGCGGACTGGGTACTATGGGTTACGGTCTGGGCGCTGCTATCGGCGCTAAGATCGGCAATCCCGACAAGACAGTTATCAACATTGCAGGCGACGGAAGCTTCTTCATGAACTGCAATGAACTTTCAACACTTGCAAAGCACAATATCCCTGTTATCGAACTGGTGTTCACGAACAATGTTCTCGGAATGGTGCGTCAGTGGCAGAGACTGTTCTATGACAAGCGCTTCTCGCAGACCACGCTTGACAGAGGAACGGACTTCATGAAGCTTGCGGAGGCGTTCGGCATAGAGGGCATTCGCATAACTAAGAAAGACGAGATAGAGGCAGGCTTGAAGAAAGCTCTGGAATGCGGCAGACCCTGCCTTGTTGAGTGCGTTATCGACAAGGACGTTAACGTTCTTCCCATGGTGCCCGCAGGCGGCGACGTTCTCAACCCTATCATGACAATGGCGATAGATTAAAGATAATAGATAACAGCTAAGGAGTTAGCTATTAAAAAGAGGTGTTTGCTGAAATAAAATGAAAAAGAAACATCAGGGCTTCTGGGAGACACTGGCGATAGTTATTATCGGGGTGGTGCTTTACTGGGGGCTTACGCAGTATAAAACTATCGAGCATTGGCTGTCGCTGGGGGCTGAGATACTTTCGGCGTTCGTTATCGGCACGGTCATTGCGCTGATACTGAACGTTCCCATGAGCATCATCGAGGGGAAAGTATTTTACAAGAAAGATCTTTCGCCCAGGTGGAAGATAAGCAGGAAGATCTCACGTCCTGCGGCGCTTGTGGCATCGTATCTGCTTTGCATAGGGCTTGTAGTGGCTGTGCTTTCGCTTGTTATACCCTCGGTAAAGGAAACAGTTATCACGCTTTACAACGAATTTCCTGCGTTCACTGACAAGGCTTTCAACATCATCAAGAACAATCCCGAGATAAGCGACTGGCTGGAAAGTGCAGGCATCACGGAATCAAGTGTCACTGAGACTGTTATGGAAAAGCTGAAAAATTCCTCGATAATAAGTGACACGCTCGGAAATGTGAAGGACATCGCTTCGGGTACTATGAAAGGGATAACGAACTTTGTTATCGGGCTGGTGTTCTCGATATATGTGCTTGCGGAGAAAGAGAAACTGAAAAATCAGCTTTACCGCATAACAACGGCTTATCTGCCTGAGCGCATCTCGGCAAGACTTGCGCACATCGGCAATCTTTCAAAAGACACTTTCTCGAATTTTATCTCGGGGCAGGGGCTTGAAGCGTGCATTCTTGGTTCGTTATGTTTTATCGGAATGACTATACTGAGACTGCCATATGCCGGGACTATCGGGGCGCTCGTTGCGCTGACGGCGTTCATTCCTATCGTCGGTGCGTTCATCGGCATGGGTCTGGGAGCGTTCCTTATCCTTATAACATCGGCAAAGCAGGCGGTCATTTTCCTCATATTCCTCATTATCTTACAGCAGGTGGAGAATAATCTCATTTATCCGAGAGTTGTGGGAAGTTCGGTGGGACTGCCCAGTATGTGGGTGCTGTTTGCGATAACTGTCGGCGGAGATGTCGGAGGGATATTCGGTATGTTCGTTGCTGTTCCCGTATGTTCGGTGTTATACTGTCTTATCAAAGATGCTGTGAACATGAGAAATGCGAGGAAAGAAGCAGAGCGCACATACAAGGAACATCTGCGCACCGATCTTTCAAATGCTCCCGACTGGCTTGGAGTGATCGGCAGGGACGAGGAAGACGATGAACGGATAGAGATATTCGACTACATCGCTCCCGAGGAACACAAGGGCGTTACTGATGAATAGATAATAGATGAGAGATAACAGATAAAAGATATAGAAGCTTGGAGGTTTAATCTATGAAGATCAAGAAAATAATTGCCGCAGTTATGGCGCTCACGCTTGGAATGGGTGTCATGACTTCCTGCGGAAAAAAAGATGAAAGCAGTTCGGAGGGCACTGGAAACAGCGGTGCTGAAAACACTTCTCAGGCAGAAGCAGAAAAGAAAGAGCCTGTTCAAATGGAGATAAGGGATATTTCTTCGGCAGAGCTTGTAAAGGAAATGACGATCGGCTGGAACTTGGGCAACACTATGGACGCTACCAACAATTCGACTGTTGATGCGGAAGTTTCATGGCAGCCAAACAGGACGAATGAGCAGATGTGTCTGCTTCTTAAAGAATCGGGTTTCAATGTGTTCAGAGTGCCTGTTTCGTGGGGCGAGCATATGGACGAAAGCTATAACGTTGACCCCGAGTGGATGGCGAGAGTTCATGAGATAGTGGATTACGGCATAAACAACGGGCTTTTCGTTATTCTTAATACACATCATGAGGAATGGTATTTCCCGACTGCCGAGAACAAGGATCAGGATATTGAACAGCTGACCGCACTGTGGAAGCAGATCGCCGAGGAATTCAAGGGCTATGACGAGCATCTTATTTTCGAGGGTCTTAACGAGCCGAGAATGAGAGGCACTAACATGGAATGGAACGGCGGCGACTCAAACAGCCGTGCTATCGTTGCGGAGTATGAACAGGCGTTTTACAAGACAGTCCGTGAGAGCGGCGGAAACAACGAAAAGAGACATCTTATGATGACAGGTTATGCGGCTTCTTCTTCGAGAGTGGCTTTGCAGGATCTGTGGCTTCCCGAGAATGATGATAAGGTGATAGTTTCGGTCCACGCTTATCTGCCTTATTCGCTTGCGCTTGATACTAAGGGTACTGACAAGTGGGACGAAAGTTCGGGTCAGAATGAGATAGACAACTTTTTCTATACCCTTGATGATCTGTTCCTCTCGAACAATATACCTGTGATAATCGGCGAGTTCGGCACGGTCAACAAGAACAACCTTGACGACAGGCTTGCCTGCGCTAAATACTATGTTCAGCAGGCTAAGGACAGAGGTGTGCCTGCTATTTGGTGGGATAACAACGCATTTGTCGGAAACGGCGAGAACTTCGGTCTTATGGACAGAGAACCCATGCCCGAGTGGAAGTTCCCCGAGCTTGTTACAGCAATGACGGATATTGCGTGCAAGTAAAAAAATTTGACGGGAAAGTGCTTATGCGGTGCTTTCCCGTTTATTATTTATCAGGTGCAGAATCGGTGAGAGCCGATAGTGATGATAGTTGGGCGTGACCACATGAATTTGTTGGAGGTCTTGTTTGGGTTGTAGTAATAGATACAGCCGCCTGTGGGATCCCAGCCGTTGAAAGCGTCACGGGCGGCGGAGTAGGCGCTGTCGGAGATAGGTTGGTCGAACTGACCGTCTACGATAGCGGTGAATGCGCCGTTCTGATAGATAACGCCCGAGAGTGTGTCGGGGAAAGAGGGATGCTCGATGCGGTTAAGGATAACAGCGCCGACAGCTACCTGACCTGTGTAGGGTTCACCACGGGCTTCTGCGGAGATTATGCGTGCGAGAAGGTAGATATTCGACTCTGTGGCAGGCGGTACGCTCCCCACGGTTATACCAAGGGCTTTGAGGGTGAGAGGACCTGCTGTGCCTGTCTGGGCTATTCCTTGTTGTTTCTGAAAGCGGATAACGGCGGCACGGGTCTTTTCGCCGTAATAGCCTGTTATATCTTCATGGAACAAGCCGCGTTCGGCAAGCTTCTGCTGGATAGCACGGACTTCTGCTCCACGAGAACCTACGGAAGAAAGAGTGGGGTAGGTATTTTTGGGTATAACTGCAATGGAAATAAGGATAACGGCAGAAAGCAGCAGGATAAGGGCTGCAAGTGTGCGAAGAAAAGTGCGGATATTTGACATCTTAAATGCTCCTTTGAAAATGTTTTTCAGGAGATATTATAGGTCAATAAGAAAAAGATTATACGGGATATAAGAAATTTTGAATATAAATAAATCAAAGAAAAGGAAAAGACTGTGCAAGTATACAAACTGCAATTTTTTGTCGAAAAAGGGTTGACAAGAGGAAAAATGTTTGATATAATAATTAAGCTGACTGAGAGAAACGGTACAGAAAAACGGA
>CAMVRM010000014.1 GCA_947169885.1 uncultured Ruminococcus sp. | reverse complement strand
TCTAGCGCGACCGGAGCGCGCTAAGTCGCTTACGCGCGATTCCACTTCATTTGTATATTTTAATAAAATCGCTCATTTATATTATCATAGCATATTATTCTCGTCGATCCAATGTATATTTTGCGAGAAAACGCAGATAATATTCTCAGCCATTCGGCAAATTTTTTACGAAGGGAACTGATAATATGAAGAAAGCAACTGCACTTGCGCTTATGTCTGCGGCGATCATTGGCGGCTCTATGCTCACAGGCTGCGGCGATATGGAAGACGGAAAAGTCAAAGACAGCCGTGATGACAGCCGAAGCGACTCCGTGACGACTACCGCTTCGACCGAACGCCGTACCGAGTCTCGCCGTGATGAAACACGCCGCAATGAGAACAGCCGTACCGACAGCCGTTCTTCAAACACAGCTTCAAGGCGTGACAGCCGCACCGATTCCGAAACTCTCGGAGAAAAGGCAGACTCCGCAGCTGACAAGGCAGCGAGCAAGGCTGACGAGATAACCGATGACGTTGCAGACGGCGTGAACGGCGGACTTAACGCAGCCGAGAGCGTTGTAGATGATGTGCTGAAATAATATCTCAGCATTCACACCTAATAAAAGACCGCTGATGAGCGATTCACTTCATCAGCGGTCTTTTTATATAGGGAGAACAATTAGTTGAGTGCTGGTTTTACATTTCACACGTCCTGGGTATTACCGAAAGCTGTTGTGGTGCTGTCAGCCGAGAAATTACCGCCGTGTCTGCCGCCATGACCGCCAAAGCCGCCGTTCTGACCGCTTTGACCGTCCATGCCGTTTGTGCCGTTCTGCTGACCGAAGCCGCCGAACTGTTCACCGTCAGCAAAGCCGCCTCTGCCGCCGTGACCGCCGAAGCCTCCCATACCGCCGCCCATTCTGGGAGTAGGTATCTCACTGACTTCTTCGCCATTAATGATTATCGTACCGCCGTTGAATTCCGCAGACATATCATAGTCAAATGATTCTGTCGGAGCGGTAATGTTAACAGTACCGCCGTTCACAACAACACTGCCATTAGAGTCTATCGCATCGGTGTCGCCCTGACCCATGCTGACAGTGACTTCACCGCCGTTTATCTCGACCATAACATCATAAGCCGAACTTTTCTGTGCAGCGTTTATGCCGTCATCAGTTGCAGTTATGTTGATGCTGCCGTCATTTATCTGAATGTAAGTGGCTTCGATGCCCTCAGCGGAGTTTATGGTGAAGTTTCCGTCGTCTATCTGTACGAATGAAGTACCCTGAATGCCGTCACTTCCTGCGGTGATATCGAAGTTTCCGCCAGAGATGTAGATATAGCCCTGAGAATCGTCCTCATCGTTTTCAGCGTGCAATGCGTCCTTATCTGTAACGATAGTGAAGTCACCGCCGCCGACAAGTATCGAATCATTAGCTTCAAGAGCATCCTTAGCGCACTTTATGGAGTAAGTACCGCCCGTAGCTTTCAGGTCATCCTTGCTTGTTATGCCGTTGCCGTAGGCGGAGAGTATTTCAAGACTGCCTTCGCCGTTTAGCACGAGATCGTCCTTAGAGAAAATAACCGCATCGGTGTTGGTATCGCCGTCAGCTACAAACTGACCTGTTACCGAAAGGCTGTTAGTGCTGCCGTCAGCAGTAGTGATGAAGCATTTATCAGCGCTGACAACGTAAACAGCAGGGAAGTCGGAATTGGTGATGCTGATGTTATCGAGTACCAGCTGAACTTTTGCGCCGTCTGCATTGACTTTTATCGTGCAGTCGGAAGCTGTGCCTGTTATAATGTAAATGCCTTCTTCTGTGATGTCGATAGTCTCGCCGTCAGAAACGGTTATTGTCTGAGCATCGGAGGTATCAGCGGTCTGTTCAAGGTCACGGTCTGAGAAAACGGTATCTTCGGAGCTGTCCCCGGCAGTTTCTTCGGAAGTGGTATAAGCGGTATTTGAAGCGATGAGGCTCTGACCCGAGGACGCTTTTTTAGTTGTAGTGGCATCAGTATCTGAGCAGCCTGCTGCTGCAAAGCAAAAGACGATAGCTGCCATAGCTGCGATAAAAGAATGTTTATTATTTTTCATGTGAGTATCCTCGCTTTCTTTATTTGTTGTATTAAGTATAACTCCGTGACCTTAAATCAAGTTAAAGTAAATGTGAAATGTAAATGAAAGTGCTCGGTGTCCTCGGGCGGACAGCTCGATGCCCTCACATTATCATTTTGTTTAAGACGTTAGTGTGTGCGGCTCGGGGCTTTCAATAGATTTAGACTATGGGGTTATGTATTTATTGGTGTTAATAATCTAATAGGGATTTGTTGGTTTTGAATAATAATATTGCTATAAATTGTGCATCTGTACAAATTTTACTTATACCTATTGACTCTGACGTAACGTAATAGTTTATAATAATATCACACGGGGAGGTCTGATATATGAGAACTGTTAACGAGATAAGCAAGCTTACAGGAGTGAGTATACGCACTCTGCAATATTACGATAAGATAGGGCTGCTGCCGCCTTCGCAGCGCACGGAGGCTGGTTACAGGCTGTATGACGATACGGCTCTGGAACGCTTGCAGCAGATACTTCTTTTCCGTGAGCTTGAATTTTCGCTGGATGAGATAGGTGTTATCCTTGATTCGCCCGATTTTGACAGGAACAAAGCACTTGAACAGCAGATAGAACTGCTTACACTAAAAAAACAGCGCCTTGAAACGATAATAAAACTTGCCCGTGAAATAAAAGAAAAAGGAGAAAAAATCATGGATTTTGAAGTATTCGATAATAAGACTATCAAAGAGTATGCCGAACGTGCTAAGGCTGAATGGGGCGGCACGAAAGAATATGCCGAGTATGAGAAAAAGAGCAGTGACCGCTCTGAACAGGAGGAAACGGCAGCTGCAAATGAACTTATGAGCGTTTTTGCCGAGTTCGGGAAATTGCGTGACAAGTCCGCTGACAGCGATGAGGTAAGAGCGCAGGTGGAAAAACTGCAAAGTGTCATCACTAAGAACTATTATCACTGCACAAATGAGATGCTTGCTTCTCTTGCTCAGATGTATACCACCGATGAATTCAGGAAGAACATCGACAAGGCAGGCGGTGAGGGAACAGCAGAGTTCGTGAACCGTGCCGTTGCAGAGTACTGCAAGTAAGAACCTATGCAGGAACAGCGCTGAATTTTCCAAATAAGAACCTGTCTTCACAAGACACGTACAGAGCCTTGTGAAGACAGGTTCTAAATAAAAACAAGGCTGTGTGACCGTTGAGATCACTCAGCCTTGTGTTGTTATTTATGGTGTGTCAGCTGTTTATTTATCCTCAAAGAAAACCGTTACAGCCTTGTAGCACTGGTATGTATCCAGCTTTGAAGTTATCTCGAAAGGAGCGTGCATCGAAAGCACGGGAACGCCTACGTCGATAACGTCCATGTCGAGGTCTGCGATGTAGCAGGCAACTGTTCCGCCGCCGCCTGCATCTACCTTGCCCAGTTCGCCTGTCTGCCAGATAACGCCGCCGTCATTCATCATCTTTCTGATGCGTCCGACAAACTCAGCAGAAGCATCGGAAGTGCCGCTCTTGCCTCTTGCGCCCGTGTACTTTGTGAACACAACTCCGTAACCCAGCTTTGAAGCGTTTCTCGACTCGGTAACGTCAGAGAATGTGGGATCTTCCGCAGCGTTAACGTCAGCGGAAAGGCAGAGAGAATTGCTTATTACCGTGTGACCTTTGACACCCTGCTTTTCTGCAAGATCGTCGATGAAGTAGGGCAGGTAGGAGCTGTTCAGACCTGTGTTGCCCTCGCTTCCGATCTCCTCCTTGTCGGTGAGAACGGTCATAGCGGTATACTCGGGAGCATCACAGCCCAGAATAGCCATGAGCGAAGCATAAGCGCAAACTCTGTCATCCTGACCGTAAGAACCTACCATGCTTCTGTCAAAGCCGATGTCGACAGCCTTGTATGCAGGGACTATTTCAAGTTCAGCCGAAACGAAATCATGCTCGGTTATCTCATACTTTTCGTTGAGGATACGCATGATGTTCAGCTTTACCTTATTGGAGATCTTGTCGTCCTTGAAAGGTCTTGAACCAACCAGCAGATTCAGTTCCTCACCACGAACGCCGTCTGCAAGAGTGCGCTTCATCTGACTGTCAGCAAGGTGGATAAGCAGATCAGTCACGCAGAATACGGGGTCGCCCTCGTCCTCGCCGATGTTTATCTCAACGGAAGTTCCGTCACCTCTTACAACAACGCCGTGCAGAGCCATAGGAACAGTTGTCCACTGATACTTCTTGATGCCGCCGTAGTAGTGGGTCTTGAACAGTGCCATGTCCTTTTCCTCATAGAGAGGGTGCTGTTTTAAGTCAAGTCTCGGCGAGTCGATGTGAGCGGCAGCAAGTCTGATGCCCTCAGCAAGCGGCTTTTTGCCCATTACTGTGAGAATTATAGACTTGTTCCTGTTCACGAAGTAGAAGCGGTCGCCTGCCTTATACTCAGCGTCCTTGTCATAAGCGGTGAAGCCTGCCTCCTCAGCGAGCCTTACAGCCTCTTTGCAGGCAAGGCGCTCGGTCTTACCTGCGGAGAGGAATGCCTTGTAGCCCTCGCAGAAATCATCTGCGGAAGCGATCTCCTCATCGCTCATGATAAGACCTGCGTTTTTAGGTTCTTCAAGAAGTTTCTCCGTCAGCAGTTCCGCCGCTGTCTTGTTGTTTTCCATTGTTGATTTCCTCCTCTAATTCAGTATCTTGCTTGTATTTATCAAATGCTTTCATAACTTTGTAGATATAATCCTGCGTGAGATCTGACGGCATATCGTCAAGGTTCTCGTCAACGCTGAAATGTTCGGGGTCGATCGTCCCGTCATCTATCCAGCCCTGAACGGCATTCATGCCCTGATGATAAGCAGCTGAGGCAAGCTCATAACTGCCGAACATATCATAAAGGAACGAAAGCATATAAGTACCATACTCAATATTGTATTCGGCGGTATACATATCGTCGAACGTCAGCCCTCTGTCATCTTCCAGCCTGAATTTTATCCAGTCAAAGGCATCGGGCATTATCTGCATAAGACCTCTTGCGCCGACTTCGCTCTCAGCCTGTTCGTTGAAAGACGATTCGGTGCGGATAACTGCGAATATGTAGCATGGGTCGATGTCATATTTCTCCGCATATTTAAGAACATATTCCTTGTAGTCGGTCTGATATGTGAAATACTGTTTCGCTTTGGGAACGGTCTGCTTTATCTCGGGTCGTCTGAAAAAAAGATACAGCCCCATTCCGAGAAGAAGCATGATAGTGACGAACACAGCTATCCCCAGCGAACTGTTTTTTTTGTTATCTTCCATTTCTATTTCCTTTTGCTCCTGTTTATTCTGTTTTTTATCTCTTTTGCGCAGTCCTGCGCACTTTTTACAAGATCGGCATAAGAGCCGTTGTTTTCTATTATAATATCCGCACGCTCCCTGAAAAACTCATCATCATGCTGTGACTTGAACCGTGCTGCCGCCGACTGTCTATCTATCCCATCACGCTCCATTATGCGCTCAAGCCTTATATCAATGTCAGCGATGCAGGCAACTATCATTTCGCACAGGCTGTCAGCGCCTGCTTCAAAAAGTGTGGGCGCATCGAGCAGGATAAGTTCATGACCGTGACTTTCGGCATACGAGATCATCTCTTTTATATCATGCGTGATAAACGGGAATATTACCGAATTGTACCGTTCAAGAAGCGCTTTGTCCGAAAAGAGCAGGGGAGCGGCTTTCCTGCGGTCGAAATTTCCGTCAGTAAAAAACTGCGGGAAATGCGCTTTGATAGCCTTTATGCAGTCTGTGTCGGGTTTAAGGAGCATATGCGTCAGCACATCGCAGTCTATGTGGTAGAACCCATGGAGCAGCAGTTCCGAACTGACAGTTGTCTTTCCTGCGCCGCTCTGACCTGTCAGCCCGATAACGTGTGCGCTCACAGCTTTATCACCCGAAACGCCGCCGCACGAATGAGCCTGTTGTATACTGCAAGCCCCACGCCGTCAGTTTTCGGGCATCTTGCGAACACAACTTTTGCGCCGTTCTTGTCAGCATCTCTGAGCGCTGAGAACAGCTTGTGTGCCTGCTCGACCGCCGTACTTCCGATGGAGATGAACGGTATCTTCAAGCCGCCCATGTCCGAACTGTCGAACACTATGCACATGGCGTTTTTAACGTCCTGTTCTGCGATATACTTTGCAAATTGTTCGCTCGTGCCGTCTATCAGGAACACTTCCGCTTTCGGGGAGTAGTGCTTGTACTTCATTCCCGGTGAAGCAACAGGTTCTGAGCTGTCGACCTTGTTCAGAACGCCTTTGTCTATGCGTATGTCTGGGGTCACTTCCATGAGCATCTGCGCCGTGATGCGCCCGGGACGGAGTATCTTTATTGCGTCCTGCTCAAAGCAGATGACCGTTGATTCAACACCTGCTTCGCACTCGCCGCCGTCAATTATCGCAGGGATACGTCCGTTCATATCGCTCATGACGTGTTCGGCAGTCGTGGGCGAGGGACTTCCCGAAAGATTAGCAGACGGTGCGGCAAGCGGCACTCCCGAAGCGTTTATGAGCGCTCTTGCCGCAGGGTGTGACGGCATTCTTACGCCCACCGTGTCAAGTCCTCCCGATACCGATGAGGGTATCTTCGGGGTCTTTGGCAGGATCATTGTGAGCGGTCCCGGCCAGAAACGCTTTGCACAAGTGACAGCGAGCTGCGGAAGTTCTGCGGCTATCTCGCTTATCATGGTGAGTTCGGAAATGTGGACGATGAGCGGATTGTCTGACGGTCTGCCCTTTGCGGCGAAGATCTTTTCTGCGGCTTTTTCGTCAAAGGCATCAGCCGCAAGCCCATATACCGTTTCGGTGGGCATACCGACTACTTCGCCCTGACGAATAAGTTCTGCCGCACGTTCGATGTCCTCATCGGAAGTTCCGAGCAGTTCTGTTTTGTATTTCAGTTCCATATTCTTGATACCTTCATTTGATTATTCCTGACCCGCAAGCTGTTCGGTGCGGTCAGCAAGCGCCAAAGCGTCTATCACTTCGTCAAGCTGACCGTTGAGAAAGCTGTCGAGCTTGTAGATAGTCAGTCCGATGCGGTGGTCTGAGATGCGGCTCTCGGGGAAATTATATGTGCGTATGCGCTCCGAGCGGTCGCCCGTGCCGACCATTGAACGGCGTTTCGAGGCTATCTCGCTGTCATGCGCTTCACGCTGCATTTCAAGCAGTCTGCTCCTCAGCACACGCATTGCCTTGTCCTTGTTTTTGTATTGGCTTCGCTCGTCCTGACACTCCACCACAAGCCCTGTCGGAAGATGTGTTATCCTGACAGCCGATTCTGTCTTGTTAATGTGCTGACCGCCTGCGCCCGATGCACGGAAAACGTCTATTTTCAGTTCTGTCGCTTCGTTGAGTTCCAGTTCCACTTCCTCCGCTTCGGGAAGAACTGCAACTGTCACGGTAGAAGTGTGTATGCGCCCCTGCGATTCTGTCTCGGGAACACGCTGGACACGGTGAACGCCGCTTTCATATTTGAGCCGTGAATACGCACCCTGTCCATCGACCGAAAAAGTCACTTCCTTGCAGCCGCCGAGTTCCGTCTCGTTTATGTGGATAAGTTCAGTTTTCCAGCCCTTTGCGGCGGCATAAAGCTGATACATTCGGTAAAGCGAGTGCGCAAAGAGTGCGCTTTCTTCGCCGCCTGCGCCGCCCCTTATCTCCACGATAACATTTTTGTCATCGTTAGGATCACGCGGCAGCAGCATTATTTTCAGTTCCTCTCCCAGCGACTGCATCTGTTCGGCGCTCTCGGTCAGCTGTTCTGCTGCCATTTCTTTCATTTCGGGGTCAAGACCGCCCTCGGCGAGCATTTCTCTTGCTTCGGTGTTCTCAGCCTCGGCTTTGGCGTATTCTTTGATTTTTTCGGCAACAGGCTGTAACTTTGAGTATTCTTTCATTAGTTCCGCATATCTGCCTGTATCGCTTGCGGCATCGGGCTGTGAGAGCAGTTCTCCCAGTTCCTCAAAACGTGCGGCAACAGCCTCAAATCTCTTATCCATTTGTTTCGCCCCCTTCGGTCTGCCGTTTAATGCTTTTGATATTCTTTTCGCACTTTGAACGGGGAGTCATGAATTCTCTTGCGCAGCCTGCACACCTCAGCTTGAAATCCATGCCCGTTCTTAGAACGAACATCTCGTTCGAGCCGCAGGGGTGCTTTTTTTTCATAACAAGGGTATCGCCTTTCTGAACGTCCATGCCTGCCTCCTGTTTGTGTATCTTGATACTTATTATAACAACTTATTATACCATATTTGCGGAGCAATATCAAGCAAATGCGCACAAAGTTTACAATCGGGCGTTTTTTGTATATGTAAAATTTCGCCTTTGTGTATTTTATGTTAATTTTTGGCGTTTTTACTTGACGAATGCCTAGAAAAGAGGTATAATTAAAATATCTTTTTTAATTTAAAATGGTAAAGGACTGATACACTATGAGCAAGACACCTTTTGTCAATAAAACACAGGTCGAACAGATAGCTAAGGACTACCCCACACCGTTTCACATCTACGATGAAGCAGGTATCCGCAGAAATGCCCGTGAACTGAACAAAGCATTTTCATGGAACAAAGGCTTCCGTGAGTATTTCGCAGTAAAGGCTACTCCGAACCCGTTTATCCTGAATATCCTCAAAGAGGAAGGCTGCGGTGTTGACTGCTCATCGCTCACCGAGCTTATGCTTTCCGAGTGCTGCGGCTTTTCGGGCAGCGACATCATGTTTTCCTCGAACGTCACTCCCGAAGAGGATTACCTGAAAGCTAACGAACTGGGCGGATTTATCAACCTTGATGACTTCACGCACATCGAGTTTCTTGATAAGCTGTGCGGTATACCCAAGACGATCTTCTGCCGCTACAACCCCGGCGGAGTTTTCGAGCTTGGAACTGACATCATGGACAACCCCGGTGATGCAAAATACGGCTTCACAAAGGAACAGCTGTTCGAAGGCTACAAGCTGCTTAAAGAAAAAGGCGCAGAGAACTTCGGTCTGCACGCTTTCCTTGCATCCAACACCGTTTCAAACGAGTATTACCCAAAGCTTGCTTCCATTCTCTTTGAACTTGCTGTCGAGATAAAGGAAAAGACCGGCATCTCACTCAAATATATCAACCTTTCGGGCGGTGTCGGCATACCCTATACCCCCGACAAACAGCCGAACGATATTGCGGTTATCGGTGAGGGCGTTCACAAGGCATTCGATGAGATACTTGTTCCTGCCGGTCTGGGCGATATTTCCATTTTCACCGAACTAGGCAGATATATGCTCGCACCTTACGGACATCTTGTTACAAAGTGCATTCACGAAAAACATATCTATAAGGAGTATATCGGCGTTGATGCTACTGCCTGCGACCTTATGCGCCCTGCAATGTACGGCGCTTATCACCACATCACGGTACTGGGCAAGGAAGATGCTCCCTGCGACCACAAGTACGATGTGACAGGAAGCCTCTGCGAAAACAACGACAAGTTCGCAGTTGACCGTATGCTCCCCGAGATAAACAAGGGCGATTACCTTGTTATACATGACACAGGCGCTCACGGCTATGCTATGGGCTACAACTACAACGGCAGACTGCGCCACGCTGAACTGCTCTTGCAGGAGGACGGCAGCGTTAAGATGATACGCCGTGCCGAAACACCTGCCGACTATTTCCGCACATTTGATTTCTGCGGCATACTCGACAAATACATTAAATAATCACTTGACGCCGCAGGAATGCAAGACCGCTCCTGCGGCGTTTTTCAGAGAATGTGAATTTTTTTACAAATCTGTAAAAAGCACTTGAAATCAGCAGGCAAATGTGATATAATAAGATGTTAGTATGGCGCAATGCGCTTGTTTCATATAGAAAGGATGAAAGTATCTATGGATCTTGAAATGGTAAAATATCTCGCAGAGCTGGGAAAACTTCAGTTTACCGATGAACAGCTTGAAAAGACTGCTGCCGAGATGACCGACATTATCGAGCTTATGGACGGCGTTAAGGGCTTCGATGTTGAGTATGACGCTCACAAGGATAACCACAACGTCTTCTTAGAGAGCCTTCGTGTCGATGAAAAACACGATTCCATGCCGACCGAAAAAGTCCTTGCGAATGCTGTCAACCGTGACGGTGCGTTCGTTGTTCCCAAGGTCGTTGAATAATAAAGGAGTGAAAAAAATTGGACAGTTCATTGAAAACTATCCGTGCCCAGCGTGAAGCGCTCGATGCTAAGAAGATCAGCGTCAAGGAACTCACGCAGGAGTACATCAATAATATCAAGGCTCGTGACGGCGAGATAAAGTCCTACATAACCGTTACCGAGGAGGGCGCACTCGCACAGGCTGAGACTGCTCAGAAGCTTATCGACGAGGGCAAGTCACAGCCCCTCACAGGCATCCCCATGGCGATAAAGGACAACATCTGCACAGAGGGTGTCCGCACCACCTGCGCCTCTAAGATGCTCGAAAACTTTATCCCTCAGTACAACGCAACGGTCATGGAGCGCCTGAACGCTCAGAATATCGTTATGCTCGGCAAGACCAGCATGGACGAATTCGCAATGGGCGGTTCGACACAGACTTCCGCTTTCGCAAAGACCAGAAACCCCTATAATACAGAATGTGTTCCCGGCGGTTCTTCGGGCGGTTCGGCGGCGGCTGTTGCGGCTGACCTCTGCACCGTTTCGCTGGGTTCTGACACGGGCGGTTCGATAAGACAGCCTGCGGCATTCTGCGGCGTTACAGGCATAAAGCCTACTTACAGCAGAGTTTCACGTTTCGGACTTGTGGCATTCGCAAGCTCTTTCGACCAGATAGGACCTATCGCAAACTCCGCTTACGACTGCGCACAGGTGCTTGACTGCATCTGCGGTTTTGACCCTCATGACGGCACAAGTTCCCGTGAAGCCGTACCCTCTTTCGGCGCAAAGATCGGTCAGCCTTTAAAGGGCATGAAGCTTGCACTTCCGAAAGAATTTTTCGGCGAAGGTATTGATGATGAGATAAGAAAGAGCGTGCTCGCTGCCGCTGACGTTTACAAGTCTCTCGGCGCAGAGCTTATCGACTGCTCAATGCCGTCACTTAAATATGCTGTTCCTGCATACTATCTTATAAGTTCGGCTGAGGCTGCATCAAACCTTTCGAGATATGACGGCATCAAATACGGTCACAGAACTGCCGAGGCTGACAGCTATGAGGAACTTATCAAGAAGTCCCGTTCCGAGGGCTTCGGCGATGAGGTAAAGCGCCGCATTCTTCTCGGCAACTATGCACTTTCAAGCGGTTACTACGATGCTTATTACGGAAAGGCAATGGCTCTCAGACAGGTAATCCGTGAGGAATATGACGGCTTGTTCGCAAAGTGTGATGCTATCCTTACTCCGACCACGCCTGCGGTGGCTTACCGTCCCGAGGAACAGGTGTCCGACCCTGTTAAGATGTATCAGGCTGACATCTGCACCGTTACCGTCAATATCGCAGGTCTGCCTGCTGTCTCGACACCCTGCGGATATAACGCACAGGGAATGCCTATCGGTCTTTCGATCGTTGGCAGACGTTTTGACGAGCAGACGGTTATCCAGCTCGCAGATGCTTTCGAGCAGACGTTCACACGCATCTCACCCAAGCTTGACTAAGGAGGAAAAGACAAATGGAAAAGTATATTACTGTCATAGGTCTTGAGATCCATGCCGAGCTTCTCACCAAGACCAAGATATTCTGCAACTGTTCCGCTGAATTCGGCGGAGAGAGAAACAGCCGCTGCTGTCCTGTCTGCACAGGTATGCCCGGCACTCTGCCTGTTATCAACCAGACTGCCGTTGAGTATGCCGTAAAAGCAGGCTACGCTTTCGGCTGTGAGAT
This sequence comes from uncultured Ruminococcus sp., assembly GCA_947169885.1. Classification (GTDB taxonomy): domain Bacteria; phylum Bacillota; class Clostridia; order Oscillospirales; family Ruminococcaceae; genus YE71. The sequence goes on along the minus strand of CAMVRM010000014.1, from coordinate 54,902 downwards.
AAACAAGTTCTCGGTGTTTGACCGCAAGAACTATTTCTATCCGGACCTGCCAAAGGCTTACCAGATCTCCCAGCTCTATTACCCGATAATCGGACCCGGCGCTATCCCGATAGAAGTCAACGGCAAGAAAAAGGACATACGCATAAACCACGTTCATCTTGAGGAGGACGCAGGAAAGCTTGTCCACGATGACTACAACGGTGTATCGCTCGCAGACTACAACCGCTGCGGCATACCCCTGATAGAGATAGTTTCCGAGCCTGATATGCGTTCGGCTGAGGAAGCTATGGCATACGTTGAGCAGATCTCACTTCTGTTGCAGTACGCAGGCGTTTGTGACTGTAAAATGGAGCAAGGCTCGCTCAGATGTGATGTTAATATCTCGATCATGAAGCCGGGCGACAAGGAGTTCGGTACTCGTGCGGAGATAAAGAACATCAACTCCATAAAATCCGTTGGACGTGCTATCAAGTATGAGGAACGCCGTCAGGCACTTCTTCTCGAAGCAGGCAAAAAGGTCATTCAGGAAACTCGCCGCTACGATGCCAACCGTGACGCTACCAAGTCCATGCGTACCAAGGAAAATGCTCACGATTACCGCTATTTCCCAGAGCCTGATATTTTACAGGTAAACCTTACAGATGAACAGCTTGCGGCTATCAAGGCAAAGCTTCCCGAGATGCCGAACGTTCGTCTCAACCGCTATATCAACGATTACAAGCTTTCAAAAGTCGATGCTCAGACACTTGTTAACAACAAGCCTATCTCCGACTTCTTTGAAGAAGCGCTCAAAGCTTATAACTCCCCGAAGTCTGTTTCAAACTTTATCCTCACCGAGTTCATGCGCCGTATCAACTTAGGTGAGATCGACCTCGATGACATAAAGTTCACTCCCGAGGAACTTGCGGCAGTCGTTAAGCTTGCTGACGAGGAGAAGATCTCCAAGGGTGATGCAAAAGCTGTGTTCCGTGTAATGGCAGAACAGGGCGGCGACCCGGAGAAGATCGCCAAGGACGCCGGCTTTATCATCTCTGTTGATATGGATAAAGTTTCAAGCGAGATCGACCGCATACTTTCCGAGAATGCTTCGCAGGTGCAGCAGTATGCTTCGGGCGAAAAGAAGGTATTCGGCTTCATCATGGGTCAGTGCAACAAGGCTCTTAAAGGCGCTGCAACTCCCAAGGTCATCAAGGAAGTTCTCGAACAGAAGCTTGAAGCCGCTTGCTCGGGTCAGAACAATGCGCAGGAGACTGCTGAGGAAGAACAAGGCAGAGATCTGTCAAAGCTGACTAAGTACGTCAACCCTGACAAGTATGTTCCTGCCGCTGACGGCGATTTCATGCTCATGGTCGGCACTGACAAGCTTATCAAGGAGTTCGCTCTTTCCGATGCGCTCAATAACATCGGAAAGACTGTTGAGTTCAAGGCTTGCGTTCACAGGCTCAGAAAAATGGCAGGCGTTTCGTTCGTTGTTGTAAGAACTGCGAACTGCACCATACAGACCGTTCACAGCGAGGACAGCTGCAAGGACAGCATTCAGGGTCTTAAAGAGGGCGATTTTGTCTGGGTAAAGGGAACAGTTCAGGAGAACCCCAAGGACTTCAACGGCGTTGAGATCGTGCTTTCCGACATTCAGCTTATCAGCACGCCTGCCGCAGAACTTCCCCTGAAGATCGCACAGGGCAAACTCAACTGCTCGATCGACACCAAGCTTGACAACCGTGTTGCGGCGCTCCGCAATCCTTATGAACGTGCTATCTTCAAGCTCCAGGAGGGTCTTGTTCACGGTATGCACGAGTTCATGAGAGCTAACGGCTTCACCGAGATACACACCCCGAAGATCGTTGCACAGGGCGCAGAGGGCGGCGCAAACATCTTCCGTCTTGACTACTTTCACAAAAATGCGTTCCTCAACCAGTCGCCGCAGTTCTACAAACAGGCTTGCGTGGGCGTGTTCGACAGAGTTTACGAGATAGCTCCCGTTTACCGTGCGGAAAAGCACGCTACCAGCCGCCACATCAACGAGTACATCGGTCTTGACTTTGAAATGGGTTATATCGACAGTATGTATGACGTTATGGCTATGGAAACGGCTATGCTCCGCCACATAATGGAATACATCAAGGCTAACTATCAGTACGAACTGAAACTGCTCGAAGTTGACGTTCCGACTATCACCGAGATACCCTCGATCAAGTTCATTGACGCTCTCACGCTTCTTCGTGGTGACAATGCCGCAGGCGGAAAGAAGTTCGACCTTGACCCCGAGGACGAAGTAAACCTCGGCAAGTACGCCAAGGAGAAGTACAACAGTGACTTCATTTTCGTAACTCATTTCCCGTCCTCCAAGCCGCCGTTCTATGCGATGAACAGCCGTGAAGACCCCAAGGAAGCATACAAGTTTGACCTGCTGTTCAGAGGTCTTGAAATAACCTCGGGCGGTCAGCGTATCAACGATTATGACGAGCAGGTGGAGAAAATGAAGGCTCAGGGACTTGACCCTGCCGACTTCGCAAGCTACCTTGATGCTCACAAATACGGTCTGCCGCCCCACGGCGGTCTGGGTATCGGTCTTGAAAGACTTCTCATGAAGCTTCTCGGCAGATCGAATATCCGTGAGACAAGTATGTTCCCCCGTGACATCAACCGTCTTATCCCGTAACAAAAACACCAGCCGCAGTATTTGCCATACTGCGGCTTTTTTCATATCGGCGAAACTTCCTGCATATATTAGATAAGTACAAGCATTCGTCAGGAGGATATGTTTCATGAGGATAAGAAAAGCGGCAGCGTTACTGCTAAGTACAGTGATATTTTCAGGGTGTACTTTTGCAAGTCAAAGTTCACAAGAGACAGTTACAACACAAACTGCACAAAAACCGACAGAAGTTCACTATCTTAAAAATACTATGCCTGACTACGGCGCAGTAAACTACGATGAACAGAGGGCGGTGTGGCTCACTTACATCGACATGGCAGAGCTTGCCGCCGACACGGAAGAACAGTTTACCGAGAATCTGACCGAGGTTTTCGACAAGCTGAAAGAAGTCGGCATAAACACGGTATATCTTCATGTGCGTGCGTTCGCAGACGCTTATTACAACTCTGACCTGTATCCGCCTGCGGCAGTTTTTCCTTTAAATGCGCAGGGTAAACTGCTTTATGACCCGTTGAAGACAGCTGTGTATCTTGCACACGAAAAAAAGCTTTCGATCCACGCATGGATAAATCCTTTGCGCTGTGAGACAAAAGCCAACATGGAACGCTTGCAGGGATATGAGCCTTACGAATGGTATGCCGAGCCTGATATTTACACCGAGTATATCTCATCTCCCGAGGGTTCGCCGTTTTACTGGCTTGACCCTGCGATAGATGAAGTTCAGGAATATGTTGCGGCAGGTGTTAAGGAACTTTGTGAATATGACATTGACGGAGTTCACATTGACGATTATTTCTACCCGACAGTTGACCCGTCATTCGATGCTGAAACTTACGCCGAATGCGGAAACGGTCTGACCCTTGAAGAATGGCGGCTTGAAAACTGCTCACGGCTCGTCAGGCTTATATACAACACCGTGAAAAACGCTGATGAGGAACTGCTTTTCGGTGTGTCGCCGCAGGGGAATATCGGCAACAATTACACCTATATGTACGCCGATGTGAAACGCTGGTGCAGTGAAGAGGGCTTTCTTGACTACATCGCACCGCAGGTCTATTTCGGCTACGAAAATCCCGTCTGCCCGTTTGAGGAGACACTTGCGCAATGGCGTGAACTTTGCACGTCTGACAGCGTGTCGCTGGTGTGCGGACTTGCACTCTACAAGGTAAGCGGCGACAGCGCAGAGCAGGAATTTTCCGAAAGCGACGGCTTTATGGCTCGTCAGATGTCCGACTGCGAAAAACTCGGCTGTGACGGTGTTGCGTTTTACAGCTGCGGTCAGCTTATTGCGGAAAATGACTGCAAACTTTCTGCTGAAAGGGACTCTATCATGGCTATGCTTACAAAATAATTGCAAAAACATAGATAAACATATATTTCTGTGATAAATTTCTTTTAAACCCCTTGAAATTATCGGAATAATGGTGTATAATATACTTTGAGCATATTTTAAGCGCATTAAAACTGCAAAGTGAAAAACGGGGGGAATCAAATTGTTTAAGATAATCCGCAGAAGTCAGCTCAATCCGACTACCGTTTTAATGGAGATAGAAGCTCCGTATATTGCGGCAAAGGCAAGGGCAGGACAGTTTATCATATATCGTGTTGATGAGTACGGCGAGCGTGTTCCGCTGACTATCGCAGACCACAACACCGAAAAGGGAACTATCACCATTATTTTTCAGGCGATAGGCAGCTCGACCCACAAGCTTGCACAGCTGAGCGAGGGCGACAGCATACTTGACGTTGTTGGACCTCTGGGAACTGCGACCGAATACGGCGATGCAAAGCGTGTTGCAGTAGTCGGCGGCGGTGTCGGCTGTGCTATCGCATATCCGCAGGCAAAACAGCTTTTTGAGGCAGGCGTTGAGGTAGACGTTATCGCAGGTTTCCGCTCGAAAGACATCATTATTCTTGAAAAGGAAATGGAAGCAGTCTCGAACGAACTGCACATCTGCACCGATGACGGCTCGGCAGGCTATCACGGTTTTGTTACCAACAAGCTCAAAGAACTTATCGACAGCGGAAAGCAGTACGATCTTGTCATCGCTATCGGACCTGTTCCGATGATGAAATTCGTATGCAAGACCACCGAGCCATACGGAATAAAAACGATCGTTTCGCTCAACCCCATAATGATCGACGGCACGGGAATGTGCGGCGGCTGTCGTGTCACAGTTGACGGAAAGATCAGATACGCCTGCGTTGAAGGTCCTGATTTTGACGGTCATAAGGTTGACTTTGACGAACTTATGAGAAGAAATTCCACATACAAACAGCACGAACATGAGCATTTGTGCAATCTCACGGGAGGTGTAAGATAATGGCAGTTAAACCGAATATGCAGCCGAACAAGACCCCTGTCACCGAACAAGAGCCTTTGGTAAGGGCACGCAATTTCAAGGAAGTTTCCATGGGTTACACCGAGGAAGAAGCGATAAACGAAGCTTCACGCTGCCTTAACTGCAAGAAGCCTCTTTGCGTTACGGGCTGTCCTGTGAGCGTCCGCATACCCGAATTTATCGCACTTGTCAGAGAGGGCAAGTTTGTTGAAGCTTACAAGATCATCAAGGGTACTAACAGTCTCCCTGCTGTCACGGGCAGAGTATGTCCGCAGGAACGTCAGTGCGAGAGCAAGTGCGTCAGAGGAAAGAACGGCGAGCCTGTCGCTATCGGCAGACTGGAGCGTTTCTGTGCTGATTATGCCATGAAGCACCCCGAACTTTCCGAGAAGAACACTGCACCCACGCCGAACGGTCACAAGGTTGCGATAGTCGGCGCAGGTCCGTCCTCGCTTTCGTGTGCAGGCGACCTTGCAAAGCTGGGTTACAAGGTCACTATTTTTGAAGCGTTCCACACGGCAGGCGGTGTGCTTATGTACGGCATACCCGAGTTCAGACTTCCGAAAGCTATCGTTCAGCAGGAGATAGACGGTCTGAAAGCTATGGGGGTTGAGATAATGACCGACATGGTAATTGGCAAGGTGCTTTCGATAGACGAGATAATGGCTGACGGATACGAAGCTGTGTTTGTCGGTTCGGGCGCAGGTCTGCCAAGGTTCATGGGTATCGAGGGCGAAGCGCTTGTGGGCGTTTACTCTGCGAACGAGTACCTCACACGTATAAACCTCATGAAAGCATATCTTGACGAATATGACACCCCGATAAGACGTGCAAAGCGTGTTGCGGTAGTCGGCGGCGGAAACGTTGCAATGGACGCTGCACGTTCTGCAATGAGACTCGGCGCTGAAAAGGTGTATATCATTTACCGCCGTTCTATGGAGGAAATTCCTGCAAGACGTGAGGAAGTCCACCATGCTCAGGAGGAGGGCATCGAGTTCAGACTGCTTAATAATCCTATCAGGATAGTAGGCGATGATGACGGCAATGTAACAGGCATCGAATGCATAAAAATGGAACTCGGCGAACCTGACGAGTCGGGAAGAAGAAGCCCTGTTGCGGTCGAGGGGAGCGAGTTCATGCTTGACGTGGATTCTGTCATAATGGCGATAGGCACTTCTCCGAATCCGCTTATAAGAAGCACAACTCCGGGCATTGAGGCAAACAAGCGTGGCTGTCTTGTTGTTGACGAATCAACTAACGCTACCACAAAAGACGGTGTTTACGCAGGCGGCGATGCTGTAACAGGCGCTGCAACAGTAATTCTCGCAATGGGAGCAGGAAAAAAAGCTGCCGCTTCGATAGACGAGTATATCAAATCGAAATAAGGCTTTCGGAGGTCATAGTTTATAGAACATTAAAAATGTAAAAAAACGGACTGTTGCAGATAGCGGCAGTCCGTTTTAGTTTATTGTTCATCAAAATATGTCGTTGTAGCGTTCTTCTGCAAAGCTGTCGGGCTGTCTGCCCTCATAGATAAGCTTTATCAGAGAAATGAACGTGTGTTTGAAGTCAGTCAGTTCGAGGATAGTGTCAAGTTCCTCGCCGTTGTTGCGCACAACTGTGAAAACGCCGTTGTTGCAGAATATCTCCATGCAGCCGAAACCTGCGCCTAAAAATCTCATGGAGCGTGGCTTGTGTTTGAACGGATATTCGTTCAGCACGGCTTCAATGGCGGCTGCAAGGTCAGCGGCGAGCGCTGCTTCCTCGCTGGTCATTTTTCGGAGGTCATCAAGCTGATCGTAGGTCATTATCTTGCCCCCTCATCGATCGGTTCAAGTTCATTAAGGTCGTAGGGTGTTTTCTGATAAACGCAGTAGTTGAGCCAGTTTGCATAGAACAGGTTCGCCGAACAGCACCAATTGAACCGAGGATTTGCGTTGACGTTGCCATAAGGGAAGTAATGTCTCGGTTTGAACGGATCAAGACCCTTGTTGAGGTCACGCTCGTACTCGCTTGCAAGAGTGTCACGGTCATACTCCCAGTGACCTTGCAGGAAAATGCGTCTGTGGGACAGGTCAGAGATCACGTGCAGACCTGCTTCGTTCGACTCGGCGAGAATTTCCAGTTCCTCGACTTTTTCCACATCTTCACGGCGAATCTCGGTGTTGCGTGAATGGGGACAGAAGAATGTGTCGCCGAAACCTTTCATGACGGGGTGGCTCGAATCGAGGGTCTTGTGCAGGAACACGCCCGACATCTTGCGCCTGAGCAGGTGTTTCGGCACGCCGAAGTGGTAGTAAAGCCCTGCCATTGCGCCCCAGCAGATGTGAATAGTCGAGTAGACGTTGGTCTTGCTCCACTCGAACACTTCGCACAGTTCACCCCAGTAGTCAACATCTTCATAGTCGATCGTTTCAACGGGTGCGCCCGTGATTATCAAGCCGTCATATCGTTCGTTCCTGACCTCATCGAAAGTCTTGTAGAATTTCAGCATATGTTCCTGCGGAGTGTTTTTCGGGATATGGCTGGTTTGGAGCAGGTCGATGTCAACGTGCAGCGGTGTATTTGAAAGCAGTCTGAGCAGTTGAGTCTCGGTAGCGATCTTGTTCGGCATAAGGTTCAGAATGGCGATCTTCAAGGCACGTATGTCCTGATGTTCGGCTCTTTCAGCAGGAATGACAAATATGTTCTCTTCCTCAAGTGTTGAGAAAGCAGGTAGATTATTCGGTATCTTTATCGGCATATTCTTTCTCTCTCCTTTTATCTTTTCTTATCTTTATATTATAACATTTATTTCGTAAAAATGCAAGACGTAAGGTCTTATTTAATCTTAATTTTACAAATTCAGTCTATAAAGCTAATAATATTGCATATTTAATACTGTAAAGGTCAGATACTTGACAATATCATCAAAAAATAATGTTGAAATTACAGGGAAAATATAACTGTGTAAAGCAATATATCTTTATATGTATATTTTGGATGCTTGAAATAATATCTTTATGTAAAGTAAATTACTTTACGAATATATATTGCATTTTGTATAAAATCATCCCATTTCCCGAATAATTTGATATTGATTTTTCCGTACAAAGCAAGTATAATAGAGATAGATTCTTTTATTAAGGAGCGTTTATCATGCCTAATCCTATCCTGCCGCTCTGGGAATATATCCCCGACGGCGAGCCGAGAGTTTTCGGCGACAGAGTTTATCTTTATGGTTCACATGACCGTGCCGCCTGTATGGAGTTCTGCGACTTCAAGCTGAAAGTATGGTCTGCACCGCTTGACGATCTGAACAACTGGACGTGTCACGGTGACAGCTTCCGCACACGTGACAGCATACGTGCAGACGGCAGTGTCCGTCTCTCCGATACCGACTGGACAGACCGTGAATGCTATGCCCCCGATGTTATCGAAAAAGACGGAAAGTACTATCTGTATTCCTACATTGTCGGCTCAAAGGGTGCTGTCGGTGTTTCCGATAAGCCCGAAGGTCCGTTCAGGTGTCTCGGTCAGTACGTTTATGACGAGGAAACTCAGGTTGGCGATGACGGCATTTTCAACGATGCGGGCGTGCTTGTGGACGATGACGGCAGAGTTTATGTCTACTATGGCTTCACCGAGTCGAACATGAACGAACTTGACCCCTCTGATATGCGCACGGTTCTGAAAGGCAGTTACAAACGTCCCGTTATCGACGACCGTGAGTGCGTTCCCGAGGAACAGCGCTTCTTTGAGGCAAGTTCGCCCCGAAAGATCAACGGCAGATACTATATTATCTATTCGCCGAAAAAGGGAAGCCGCCTTGCATATGCGATCTCTGACAGCCCGACAGGTCCGTTCACATACAAGGGCTATATCATCGACAACGGCGTTGACTACCCGGGCGGCAACGATCACGGTTCGCTTGCCTGCCTGAACGGTCAGTGGTATATCTTCTATCACCGCATGACGAACAGCACGATCACTTCACGCCGAGCCTGTGCCGAACCTGTTGAGATGCTGGAAGACGGCACTATCCCGACAGTTGAGATGACCTCACTCGGCTTTGACAAGTCGCTCGACCCGTACAAGCCCACGCCTGCGGAACTTGCCTGCGTGCTGAAAGGCGGCTGTTTCATTACCGAGAGGGACATTTTCACACGCCCGATAATCAGCATAAAGCATGGTGCAGTCATGGGCTACAAGTACTTTGATTTTGGCGATGACTTCACGGGTGACGGTCTGACGGCGGCATTCAAAGTCCACGGTCTTGGCACGAACAGCCGTATACATATCCGACTTGACAGCGAGGACGGCGAGGAGATAGGCGTTTGCAAGATCGGGACGGCTGACGGCGTTTATAAGACAAAAGTCAAGCACGTCACAGGCAGGCACGCTCTTTTCCTCACGGCTGATGACTGTATCCCTGCCGACTATTGGATGCGCTCTTTTGTTGAGAACAGAGATCTTTTCGAGCTTGAAGAATTCGTATTCATGAAATAAGAACCTGTCTTCACAAGACTCTGTACGTGTCTTTTCAACGATATTCAGTCGCTTTCTGCGTTGAAAAACCTTGCAGTGCGACAGCACAACTGCGGTTTTTCGCCTTGAAATCGACTAAATCTCGCTGAAAATCCACGCACATTTCTTGTGAAGACAGGTTCTAAAAAATACACCTGCACAAAGCAACGCTCCCTCCGATGTTTCACGGAGGGAGCGTTTGGTTATATTTGGGGGATCATTGAAGAATTCTTTGGAAAATATTTTCTTTAAACATATTATAATATATATTTATCCGTTTGTCAACCGTATCATAAAAAGTTATTTGTTTATTTACATATTAATTTGCAGAAAAACTGCATAAATTACAGAAAATATAAAAAAAGCACTTGCAAGCTGACTTATTTTGTGATATAATTATAATATGTATGGTAATTGTATTGAAAGGAAGTAATCATCATGGAATTTAAGTTTTCTGAAAAAGTATCTCACTTGCAGGCATCGGCTATCAGAGAGATATTGAAGTACTCAGCTGACCCCGCAGTTATCTCGCTTGCGGCAGGTTCACCTGCACCCGAGGCTCTGCCCGTAAAACAGCTCGAGGAGATCTCAAAGGAGATACTTGCGGAAGAACCCTCTGTCGCCTTGCAGTACGGCGTTACCGAGGGCTACACACCGCTTCGTGAGGAAGTTAAGAAGATCCTCGCCGCAAAGGGCGTTTATGACCCTGCTTATGATGAAGTTATCATCACCAGCGGCGCTCAGCAGGCAAACGAGCTTTCCGCAAAAGTCCTCTGCAACGAGGGCGATGTAATGCTCGTTGAGTCGCCCAGCTTTATCGGCTCGCTCAACGCTTTCAAGTCCTACCACGTTGACCTTAAGGGCGTTACTCTTGAAGATGACGGCATCAATATTGAGGAACTCGAACAGAAGCTTGCGGCAGGCGGCGTTAAGCTGGTATACCTTATCCCGAACTTCCAGAACCCCACAGGCAAAACAATGTGCTGGGAAAAGCGTGAAAAGGCGTTTGAGCTTTGCAAGAAGTACGGCGCAGTTATCCTTGAAGACAACCCCTACGGTGATCTCCGATTCGCAGGCGAGGACATAAAGTGCATCAAGACTCTCGACACCGAGGGCATGGTCATCTACTCGGGCACATTCTCGAAGATACTCGCTCCCGGAATAAGAGTGGGCTACGTTTGCGCTCACAAGGACATTATCCAGAAGATAGTTGTATGCAAGCAGGTCGCAGACGTTCACTCGACCATGTGGTCGCAGATGCTCGCTTACCGCTTCTTAAAGAAGTACGATCTTGACGAGCATCTTGTTTCGCTCAGAAAGGTCTACAAGCACAAGACTGAACTCATGCTGGGCGAGATCGCTAAGAATTTCTCCTCGAAGATCGAATACACCAAGCCGCAGGGCGGTCTGTTCATATGGTGTACTCTCCCCGAGGGCACGACCACACAGCAGATGCTCGACTTCTGCACTACCGCCGTTAAGGACTACAAGGTGGCTATCGTCCCGGGTACTGCTTTCGAGATACATGATGGCGACCCGACACGCTCATTCAGACTGAATTTCTCCACCCCGACAGACGAGAACATCGTCAAGGGCATCGAGATACTGGGCAGGCTCTCCAAGGAGATGTTCGGCGAATAAATGTCGGCTCTTTTAAAGGATACTCTGCGTGAGATACGCCGCAGTTTCGGGCGGTTCTTGTCGCTCCTGCTGATAATTGCGCTGGGCTGCGGCTTCTTTACGGGGCTTCGTGCTTCACGCAAAGACATGATCCTCACCGCTTCGGAGTATTTCGAGCAGAACGGACTTACAGACCTCAGACTGCGTTCTTCGATAGGCATACGTTCGGACGAGATAGCGGCGGTGAGAGCTGCCGAAAACGTCAGGGGAGCGTATGCGGGTTACACCAAGGATCTTTACTACAAGTTTGACGATCAGAGCGTTGTTGTAAAGGCGTTTTCGCTGACCGAGAGCGTTCCTGCTGACAGTGAGAATCATCTCAACCGTCCCGTTCTTATCGAGGGTAGAATGCCGAAAGCTAAAAACGAATGTCTGGTCGAACGGAAGATCGCTTCTCCGGAAACTTTCGGGATAGGCAGCAAGCTGACGTTCATTTCCCCCGATGACCCTATCGAAAATGTGCTGGCTTACGACACTTTCGAGGTAGTTGGGATAGCTGTTTCGCCTATGTTTATCGGATTGGAACGTGATGCAACGGCAGTCGGTGACGGAACGGTCAACAGCAATGTTTTTCTGCCTGAATCGGCTTTCTTGCTCGATTATTACACCGATCTTTACGTTAAGCTTGACGGCGTTGACGGGCTTGACCCTTTTTCGGCTGAATACGAAAAGACTTGCAAAAAGCTTGGTAAGCCTGCCGAAAAAGCCTTTGAGGAAAGCCTGAAAAAGCGCTATGACAAGCTGCTTTCCAACGCTTCCGAAAAGATAACCTCGGCAGAACAGACCCTTGCGCTTACAGATGAACTTCTCAGCGCTGACAAGGACAAACTGCTTGAACTGTACAAGCAGGCGGCGGCTTATGCGGAGGAAATGAAAAAGCGTTTCGGCGGTTCGGAGTCGATGCTCGACAAAGTTACGGTCGCAAACGCTGAGGGTAAAGTCCAACAGCTTGCGGAACTTATTGCAGATGAAACGGGCGAGGTCAGACAGCGCTATAAAATGGAAGCGGCTGAGGCTAAAAAGCAGCTTGAAACGTCAAAACAGCAGCTTGCAGATGCGCCAGAACTGCGCACGCTCTGCGAGACACGCTTTGCTCAGAATGATTACACAGCGTTCAAAAACGATGCTGACAAGATATACAACCTTGCGAAAGTTTTTCCGCTGTTTTTCGTGCTTGTAGCGGCGCTTATCTGCGTGAACGCCATGACACGCATAGTCGAGGAACAGCGTACAACTATCGGAGTGTATAAAGCACTGGGCTACCCCTCGCACAAAATACTCGCAAAGTTCATGATATACGCCGTTTTAGCTGCTCTGGTCGGCGGCATTTGCGGTTCGGTACTCGGAATGAAACTGATACCAACGCTCGTCATCAGGACATATCGTGTTATGTATCTTATCCCCGGGGAAGTCACGCCGATACAGCCAAAAGCGGCAGCCGCAGCAACCGCTGTGTCGCTCGTACTTACGGCAGCGGCGGCGCTCATGACCTGCTTCGGTGCGCTGTCGGGTCAGCCCTCCGAGATAATGCGCCCAAAGCCGCCAAAGTCAGGCAAAAGAGTTCTGCTCGAAAGGTTCGGTTTTGTGTGGTCAAGGCTTGGGTTTGTGTCAAAGGTCACAGTCAGGAATCTTTCACGCTATAAAAAGCGGTTTGCTATGAGCGTTATCGGAACGGCAGGCTGTACGGCGCTCATCATCACAGGTTTCGGGCTGAGATATTCCATTTCTTCGATAATCGACAAGCAGTACGGCGAGGTGTTCACTTATGACGCTGTGACGGCGCTTAACACTTCGATGCAGTCTCCCGAAAAGGTGCTTGAAGAAACCGAGGAGATAACCGATTTCGTAACGCTTATCTCAAAGACAGTTTCGGCAGGCGGCAAAAAGCGCTATCAGACAACGCTTCTTGCGACTGAGGGCGACCTTAACGGTTACATGACCCTCAAAGGTACTGACGGGAAAATGCTGACGGTCGGCGGCGGAGCTATTATTAATGAAAAGCTTGCAAAGCTTTGTTCGCTGAAAGTCGGCGATACTGTTCAGCTTACAGATACCGAGGGTTTGCAGCTGTCTTTCCCGATAAAAGGCATCATCAAGAATTATGCGCTCAATTTCGTTATAATTTCAGCCGATGAATACAGAGCTGCGGCAGACAGCAGTGAGGAATGCGCAGCGGCGTTTTTTAACGTCCAAAACGGCACTGACCCTGCGGCGCTCAAATCGAAACTGATCGCTGACGGCAGAATACTTGGAACATCGTTCCTCGCCGATCAGACAAAAGGGCTTTACAGTCAGGTGTCAAGCCTTGACACTATTGTGATAATGCTTATCGTTTGTGCGGCGTTTTTGGCGCTGACTGTGCTTTACAATCTTTCGGAAATAAACCTGACCGAGCGGCGGCGTGAGCTTGCAACAGTCAAGGTGCTGGGATTTTTTGACAGAGAAACGGCAGCGTATATAAACCGTGAAAATTTTATGTCAACGGTCATAGGGATAATGCTTGGCTCAGTGCTTGGACGGCTGCTTCATCTGTTCGTGACGGCAACTGTTGAAGTCGAAACGGTCATGTTCAACCGCAGGCTCATATGGTGGGCGTATCTCGCAGGGGCGGCGGTGACGGTGCTGTTCTCGGCGGCTGTCAACATTGTTATGACATTTAAACTCAGGAAGATCGACATGGTGGAATCGCTGAAAGCCGCCGAATGATCTTTCATAAAAATGCTGATAAGGACGATCTTGATCGTTCGTATTATATAATAATATTAAACAGGAGGTTAATAACCATGGAAAAGTTCAAGACTATCGAAACTATCAAGACAACTGTCGGCGCAACTGCTGAAAAGGCTATCAAGGACACAGGCGCACTGGGCAAGAAATTCTACAAGTTCGTTCAGGACAACGAGGTGTTCTGGATGGTGCTGGCATTCTTCCTCATGGGTGTCATCATCGGTATGGTATGCTCTCCGCACAGAGATTTCGCTATCGGCTGCAACAACAAGGCTACCAACATCGAGAATGACAAGAAGGACTGCGAAGACGATGAAGACTGCTGCTGCGGTAAGGAATGCTGAAACGAACTAAATAATAACTATCGTTTTGTTTAGAACGGCAGACGAGCCTTAACCCCCAAAAAGCTCGCCTGTCTGTCTAAGCAAAAAGAAATATCGAAAGGAAGTAAAAAAATATGAAACTAGGAATGGTCGGACTGCCGAATGTCGGAAAGTCAACTTTATTCAACGCACTTACAAACGCAGGAGCTGAGAGCGCAAATTATCCGTTCTGCACGATCGAGCCGAACGTGGGCATCGTCAGCGTTCCCGATAAAAGGCTTGATAAACTTGCCGAGATGTATAACCCAGAGAAGTTCACCCCTGCGACCCTTGAATTTGTCGACATCGCAGGACTTGTTAAGGGCGCTTCAAAGGGAGAGGGTCTCGGAAACAAATTTCTTGCGAATATCCGTGAAGTCGACGCTATCGTTCACGTTGTAAGATGCTTTGAGAATGACAATATTATCCACGTTGACGGCAGTATCGACCCTAAGCGTGACATCGAAACTATCGACTTAGAGCTTATCTTCTCGGATATTGAACTGCTCGAAAGAAGGCTCGACCGCACGAAGAAGGCTATGAAAGGCGACAAGAGCCTTGCTTCACAGGTCGAATTTCTTGAAGCGCTCAAAACGTTTATGGAGGACGGAAAGCCTGCACGTGCATTCGATATGACCGAGGAACAGCAGGACTGGCTCAAAGAGACTCCGCTTCTGTCGCTCAAACCCGTTATCTATGCGGCAAATCTTTCTGAGGACGATTTCAAGAACGGTGTCGAGAGCCACAAACACTTCGCAGAGGTAAAGGCTATCGCTGATGCAGAGGGTTCGGCAGTGTTCCCGATCTGCGCACAGCTTGAAGCCGAGATAAGCGACATGGATCAGGAGGACAAGGAGATGTTCCTGTCTGACTTAGGGCTGGAACAGTCGGGTCTTGACAGGATAATCAGCACAGGTTACAGCCTGCTGGGTCTTATCTCCTATCTGACGGCAGGTCAGCCCGAAGTCCGTGCATGGACGATAAAGAAAGGCACAAAAGCACCGCAGGCGGCGGGAAAGATCCATTCCGACTTTGAGAAAGGCTTTATCCGTGCGGAAGTTGTGTCGTTTGATGACCTTATGGCTTGCGGTTCGATGACGGCTGCAAAAGAAAAAGGACTTGTTCGCTCTGAGGGCAAGGAATATGTTATGCAGGACGGCGACATCGTTCTTTTCAGATTTAATGTTTGATATTTAATAAATAAATACTGTCTGATAGGTGTTATACATGAAAACAGCCCGACTGATCTCTGCGCTGTGTGCCGTCAGCTTTGCCGTGCTTTCGCTGCCCTTTGGAGGATTGAGCGCAAGCTCGGACAGCGGCACGGCAAATATCGGCGTGCATGAACTTATCATAGACAGCAAAACGATAAATAAAAATAAAAACTCCGAGTGGCAGGGGCTGGGTATGGTCAGTGCTAACGGCTCGTCACGTCTGTTGCTCGATTATAAATACGAAGACCCCGACGAATATCAGCGTATACTCGAACTGCTTTTCGCACCTGACGGACCGCTGAAAATGCAGCATTTCAAGATAGAAATGGGTTCGGACATAAATCCATCGGCAGGAGTTGAGCCTTCCTCAAAGCGTGCGGCAGACGAACCGCCGAACGTCAGGCGTGGCGCAGGATTTCAGGTGGCTGCCGATGTTATGGAGATAAATCCCGATGTTACTTTTGAACTTATCTCGTGGGGCGTTCCCGGGTATATCAGAAATGCCGATGAATCCGAACAGAATGAGCTGAGATACCGCTGGTTCAAGCAGACTATCGACACGGCTTACGAAGAATACGGAATAACTATCGGCGCAGTTGACCCGAACATCAACGAGCGAGGTGTCGACAAGGAATGGATAAAGTATTTTTCAAAGCAGCTCAAAAGCGAAAAAGATACTGCATACGATTACAGCAGCATAAAAATCGTCGCTTCCGATGAGGACGCTGAATATAAGACCGCAGCGCTCATGCTTGATGATAAGGAATTCATGGACGCAGTTGATGTTATCGGCATACACTACACTTCTACCGCCGACAAAAACACGCTCAGATGCAAAAATGAATTCGGCAAGGAACTCTGGTACAGCGAGGGCATCGCACCTGCTAACGTTTCAAGGCTGTCGGTCAACGCTGACGGCTCGGGACTTGGCGGCGTAAATTCAACGCTCGACACAGCGGGGCGGATAGTTAATATGTACCCGAACGGCGGTTTCACGCTCTATGAGTTCCAGCCTGCGGTGGCGGCATATTACAACGGTTCGGCGTATTTCCCGAAGCAGCTCATCACTGCCAACGAGCCGTGGTCAGGCTTTACCGAGATAGGTTCGGGATTCTTTATGTGCGAGCATTTCACGCTTTTTGCAGATAAAGGCTGGCAGTTCGTTGACAGCGGCTGTTATGGTGACGGCAGGGAAGAAGCTCACGTTTTATACGATACGACTGACAATTACCTGACGCTTACCGACCCGAAAACAGGCGATTACTCAACTATACTTGTCAACAACACCGATTCTGCAAGGGATTACAGTTTTACGGTCAAAGGGCTTGAAAAGGCTTCCTCCGAAGTTCAGGTGTGGGAGACAAGAGGTCCTGACGAGGGCGAGACTTACGATGCTCATTACCTAAAAAATGTCATGGACATAATCCCCGAAAATGACGGAAACGGCGGCTATACCTATCAGCTGACCGTTAAGCCGTACTCAATGGTTACAGTCTCAACGCTTGAAGTTACTGCTCCGCAGCTTGAAACTGACCGTGAGAACTCACGTCTCCAACTGCCGTATACAGATGATTTTGAATATGAGTATTACGATGATCTTATCAACAGCAGGGGCGGCGCTCCACGCTATATGACTGACATAGGCGGTTCGTTCGAGGTCTGTGATGACAAGGAAAAAGGTTTTGTGCTGAAACAGATGATAACCGAGGAAATGCGTGGCAGTGAGTGGAGCATCACGCCCGAACCTGTGACGACTTTCGGCGATGACACATGGGCGAACTATCAGGTCAACGCAAATGTCAGGCTAGGCGACAGCACAGAGGAGGATTCTCTCGGAAAAAGTTATGCAGGGATAGGACTTAGGTACATAAACTCCTGCGCAAAGGATTCACGCAGCGGCTATCACATCGAGATAACTGCGGCAGGGGAGTGGCGGCTGTTCAGGCAGGATATTATCATGAGCAGCGGCAATCTACCAGATTTCGACCCGAATGCGTGGCACAGTCTTTCGATAACAGCGGCAGGCGACAGCTTGTCAGCGGCGGTGGACGGCACGCAGGTAGTCGCAGAAAAGCTTGAAAACGGCGTTATCTTCTCGGGACGTGCGGCAATTTACAGTTCTTACACGAACAGTTGTTTCGATGACATCGAGATACTTCCAGTTGAACAGCTGACGGGCTATGTAACACGGCTGGACGATCTTGAAAACAGCGTTTTTTACAAGGGAAACTGGGCGCACAACACCATGGACAGCTTCACATTCCACAACAGGACTTCTTCACGTTCGGAATATGATGCTTCAAAGCCTATACCCCCAAGCTTTGAGTTTGCGTTTGAGGGTGACAGCGTTGCACTTATCGGCACGGCTGACAACGCAAGGGCAGATGTCGAGATAGACGGAACTGTTGTTGCCGAAAGCATCATGCTTGACGGCGATGTGAGCAGGCTGTCTTTGTGGCACAGATACAGTCTGGGTTACAGCGAGCATACTGTCAAAGTAACGGTGACGGGAGGAACACTGACGCTTGATGCAGTCGAGTTCGGCACAATGGCTAGGCTGAAAAACGGCGACCCCGAGGGCGGTCTTATAGAAAGCTACACACAGCTTGACGGCTCGGGCAAAAAACACAGTAAGGTAAAAAAATCCTCACTGCTTATGATATTAGGGAGTACGGCAACTTTTGTTATCGCTTCGGGGTTGATAAGCCGCAATATTCGCAGTCACAGGCGGTACAAATAATGCATAAAACGGCAGAGTGTAACAGCTCTGCCGTTTTGTTATTATGCGAAAAGCTGTGCGCTGTGTAATCGTTTGTAGTTGTGATAAGCTACAAATTTAACAGTGCGATATTGATTATTGCTCGCTGATTTGGTATAATTATGGAATACGAATAACTATGCAGGGCATAGAAAGGAAGATGTTTTTATGAAATCAACAAAGAGATCTGCGGCGGCGGTTTTAGCGCTTTGCTGTGCAGTTTCCCTCGCATCATGCGGCAAAAGCGATGACAGCAGTTCCGATACCGCAAAGGAAACAACGACTACCACCACTGCGGCAGAAAGTGCTGAGGAAAGTGCAGCTGAAAGCACAGAAGAAAGTGCCGCTGAGAGTGAAGCTGAAAGCACTGATGCTTCTGAGGGCGGCGATGAGACAGCCGATGAGCGTCCCCCTTATGACGAAACTCAGATGCCCGGATTCGATCAGAGTGCGACCGAGACAGTATTCGAGTTCGACAACGCTCCCGACACCGCATGGGGTGCGGCTTTCCCCGGGTTCACTACTCCCGAGGGCGAGACGAGCGATGACTTTATAGATGCAAGAAGCCTTGAACCCGGCAAAGATGTTCACATAACCGTTGAGTTCAAATATACTCCGATGACTCTGGAAATGATAGACGAGGGACTTACCGACCTGCACAAAACTCAGATAGTCATAGGACCATGCCATGCTAACGGCTGGACAAAATTCGGCAGCTGGGAGAACCCTCAGTATCTTGTATGCGATTATCCTTCGGCAAACGCTCTGCCCGAGGACGGCGAGTGGGTAGTCAAGGGCGAAAATGTTGTCAGCAAGGACGATGAAGAAGTCTGGGCAGATGTTTTTGTCAAAGACGATGGCTTTATCAAGATAACATCTACTGACGTTACATCTGTTGAGTTCACTATCCCTGCCGAGGCTGTCGATCAGCTTATTGATATGTACAGCGATGAGAACAAGGCAGCCGACCCTGCAAGCGCATTTGACGGCATTCTGTTCCAGCTTGGCGGCAGCATGAGTGTAACAAAAGTAACAGTCGATCAGGGCAATGTGTTCTTGGCTTCACAAATAGCTGAGGCAGGCTTCTGAATACAGACCATATAAAAACCTGTCTTCACAAGGCTCTGTACGTGTCTTTTCAACGATATTTAGCCGCTTTCTGCGTTGAAAAACCTTGCAGTGCGACAGCACAACTGCGGTTTTTCGCCTTGAAATCGACTAAATCTCGCTGAAAATCCACGCACATTTCTTGTGAAGACAGGTTCTAAAAAGCTGTTCACCTCGTTTGAAGTGAACAGCTTCTTTTGTTGTGCAGACTAATTTTTACTCGGTAGGAGTATCAGTCGGTGCTGTCGGAGGGTTCGGCGTGTTGTTATCGGGAGGGTTCATACCCATGCCGATAGCCTTGCCCGTCACGAAGGAGTTTATCATAGATTTCAGGTCGATGCCTATGCCGTCCAGCATTCCTGCACTCACCTGATTCGTGGACTTTGTGATGTCCTCGATCATCTTTGCAGTGTTGCCTTCGCCATACATCGTGATGCTTTCTACGCTTGCGAGCGGCTCTGCGATAGCCTTTGCGATCTGAGGAAGAACCTCGAAGTACATTTGAAGTACTGCTGCCTCCTGCATCTTCTGCATAGCCTCCGCCTTGCGGTCAAGACCCTCAGCCTCAGCGAGAAGCTTTGCCTTAACAGCGTTCGCTTCTGCCTCACCGACAGCCCTGATACCCTCAGCCTCCTGGAGCTTTGCGAATTTCATCGCTTCAGCCTTTGCCTTTTGAGCCTCTGCTTCCTTCTGTGTTTCGTACAGCTCCGCTTCTGCCTGCTTGGAGCGCTGGAAGAGCGCCGCCTGCGCCTCCTGCTCCTTGCGGTAACGGTCTGCATCTGCTTTTTTCTTGATCTCTGCGTTAAGTGCCTGCTCCTGAACTTCCGCCTGCTTTGCGTGCAGCAGAACAGACTGTTCGGTCTTGGCGATATCAGCCATGGAGCTTGTTACTTCGATAGTTTTTCTCTGCTCCTGCTTCTGGATGTCGTAAGCAGCGTCAGCCTCAGCCTGCTTTATGTCAGACTGCTTTTTCAGTTCAGCCTTGCGGATAGCAAGTTCGTTATTCTTCTGAGCGATCTCAGTTTCAGCCTGAACTCTTGCATCGTTTGATTCTTTGCTTGCCTTAGCCTGTGCGATCTGAATGTCACGCTCAGCCTCAGCCTTGGTGATAGCCGCAACCTTCTGTATCTTCGTGGTGTTGTCGATACCGAGGTTCTCGATAAGTCCCTGTTCATCGGTCAGGTTCTGAACGTTGAACGAAACGATCTCAAGACCCATAGCCGCGAGGTCGGGAGAAGCGTTCTCCTGAACCTTTTCAGCGAACTTCTTGCGGTCATTTACCATGTCCTGCAATCCCATCTGACCTACGATCTCACGAACGTTACCTTCGAGTACCTCACGGGCAACTCCGCAGATGTAGTTAGAATTCTGATTCAGGAAGTTCTGTGCCGCGAGTGCGATCATTTCGGGGCGGTCGGACACCTTGATGTTTACTACCGAATCAACTCTGATGTTGATGTAATCCGCAGTCGGAACGCTGGTGGCAGTCTTAACGTCTACCGAAATAAGCTTTAAACTCAGTTTATCGAGCCGTTCGAGAAACGGCACCTTGATGCCTGCTTTTCCGATGAGCGTTCGCTTTCTCAGACCCGAGATGATGTACGCCTCATCAGGCGGCGCTTTACAGTAGCCCGAGACCACAATGATTACCAGCATGATAATTCCTGCGATGATCCCTATCGTACCTAGATTTTCCTGGATCCAATCCATATAAATGCCTCCTTTTTTTCCGTGTTGGACACCCTTTATCGTTTTCGTGTCTCTACGCTTAATATTATAGCATAAGGATAACATATTGTCAATAGTGAAATAACTTATTATGAGTTATTGATACCCTGTCATGAGGTAACTTATTTTATAACTATTGACATAAAATGCTTGATATGATATAATTATTTTGTAATATATAATTGTATGGAGGTATATTTTATGTCTGATAATGTTTATGAAAAGCTTGAAAAAGCATACAGCTGTATCCGTGAAAAGACCAGCTTTGTTCCCGAGATAGCTTTGGTGCTGGGTTCGGGGCTTGGTGCATTTGCGGACGAACGTGTTGATATTGAAGCGATAGTCGACTACAAGGACATCGAGGGATTCCCCGTGTCAACGGTCATAGGACACAAGGGACGCTTTGTTTTTGGAACTGTCGGCGGTGTCAAAGTCGCAGTCATGCAGGGCAGAGTGCATTATTACGAGGGTTATCCCATGACCGATGTTGTTATGCCTGCACGCCTGCTTTCCATGCTGGGCGCAAAAGTGCTGTTTCTCACCAACGCTTCGGGCGGCATCTCAAAGAAACTCGGCGCAGGCGACTTCATGCTTATCCGTGACCACGTGGCTTGCTTCGTCCCGAATCCGCTCATCGGTGAGAATGTTGAACAGCTTGGAACTCGCTTCCCCGATATGTCAAATGTTTACGACAACAGACTTTGCGAGATAATAAAGAACAGTGCGGCAGACTTAGGCATTGACCTTAAAGAGGGCGTTTACGCTCAGCTGACAGGTCCGTCATTTGAAACGCCTGCCGAGATAAAGATGTTGGGCGTAATGGGCGTTGATGCAGTCGGTATGTCGACCGCCGTTGAAGCTATCGCCGCACGCCATGCAGGAATGCTCGTCTGCGGTATCTCGTGCGTTGCAAATCAGGCGGCAGGCATCAGCCCGAATCCGCTTACTCATGATGAAGTTCAGGAGACTGCGAACAAAGCCGCACCACGTTTCAAGGCGCTCATTGCTGAGTGTATAGAGAATATCTCCGACCATTTGCAGTTAAGGGACATCTGATATGCCTGAGATAGAGTACAAAAAAATGGATAGTGTTCGGCTGTCTGCGGACAAGCACTCAGTTGTGATAATCGACCAGACGCTTCTTCCGAATGAACTGAAATATCTTGAACTTACTTCTGCCGAACAGATGTTCGAGGCTATAAAACAGCTTCGTGTCAGAGGTGCGCCTGCTATCGGCATCTTCGCAGGATACGCAATGGCAGTTCTTGCGCAGAGCATTCTGGATGAGGGTTTTTTAGGGCGGCTGTCACAACTTGGAAGCTATCTTGTTTCGTCAAGACCCACAGCTGTCAATCTTTCGTGGGCAGTTGAACGTCAGCTCAAAACTGCAAAAAAAGCAGGAGAAAACGCACGTTCTGCGCTTATTGACGAAGCAGTGAAGATACACTTAGAGGACATTTCCACCTGCAAAGCGATAGCCGAGAACACTCTTTCACTTCTGCACGAGGGCGACAGGATACTCACCCACTGCAATGCAGGAGCGCTTGCCTGCTCACGCTACGGAACGGGACTTGGTGCGCTTTTGCTTGCCGCCGAACGTGGGTTCAAACTTTCGGCAGTGGTGGACGAAACAAGACCGCTTCTTCAAGGCGCAAGGCTCACGGCATACGAACTGCACAATGCAGGCATTGACGTAACGCTCATATGCGACAACATGGCGGCGTGGCTCATGTCTAACGGCGAGATAGATGCAGTCATGGTCGGCTGTGACAGGGTAGCGGCAAACGGCGACACCGCAAACAAGATAGGCACACTTTCGGCGGCTGTTGCGGCAAAGCACTTCGGCGTGCCGTTCTATGTCTGCTGTCCATACTCCACGGTCGATACCTCTTGCAGAACGGGCGCTGACATCGTTGTTGAAGAACGTGACGGCAGTGAATTGACCGAGCTTTACTTTGCAAGAAGAACCGCACCCGAGGGGATAGGTTTCAGAGACCCGTCATTTGACGTTACCCCTGCGGAACTTATCACGGCTATCATTACTGAACGAGGGATACTTCGTTATCCCTATGCTTTTTAATTCTCAAACGATAAACGGGGTGGCATAATGGCTCTAAAAAATGATATTCTGTCGCTTATGGAGCAGAACCGCACAAAAATATTCTCGGGCAGAGAACTTTCCGAGCATTTTGATGTTTCACGAAATGCCGTTTGGAAAGCTGTCAACACTCTTAAAGAAGAGGGGCACACGATAGAATCAGTCGGCAGAAAAGGTTACAGGTTCGCAAAGGACAGCAATGTTCTTTCAGAAGAGGGCGTTCGTGTTTCATTGATCGAAAGCCTGCATGACATAAGACTTTTTGTTGCAAAAGAAGTCGGTTCAACAAATGAAGAAGCAAAACATATGGCGGCGCAGTACCCGAATGAACCCCTTGTGTTCATTTCCGACAAGCAGTACTCGGGACGTGGGAGAATGGGGCGCAGTTTTTATTCTCCTGCCGAAACGGGGCTTTATATGTCCTGCGTTTTTTACCCAAAGCCACGGGAACCGTTCTCAAAGGCAGTTATCTACACGGCTATGGCGGCAGTTGCGGTAGTCCGTGCCATAAATTCAGTATGCACCGTTCGCCCGAAGATAAAATGGATAAACGATCTGTATATCGACGAGCGGAAAGTCGCAGGTATACTCACCGAAGCCGAGACTGATCTTGAAACAGGCGAAACGCATCGGCTGACCGTCGGGATAGGAATAAACATCACGACTGCTGATTTTCCGTTGGAGATAAGGGGTAAGGCAGCATCTCTGGGCGTAAATGTCGTGAGAAACCGTCTTGCGGCGAATATCATTAACGAGTTTTACACCCTTGCCGCTGAAAAGCCTGATGATCTTATGGAAGAATACCGCCGTGACTGCTTTATTATCGGCAGAGATGTAACTTTCTCCGACGGTTTACAGCTGTTCAAGGGCAAGGTCGCAGGTGTAGGCGACAACTGTGAACTTATCCTTGACGTTGACATAGAAAAACTTACTTTCTCTCACGGCGAGATACTTGTATTCTGAAAGGGGAATGACTATGAAATATATCCTGTCACTCGACCAGGGAACAACTTCTTCAAGGGCAGTGCTATTTGACGAACAGCAGAGGATAACTGCTATCTCTCAGCGTGAGTTTACTCAGTATTATCCGAAAGAGGGCTGGGTGGAGCATGACCCCATGGAGATATGGTCATCGCAGTATTCGGTAGTCACCGAGACTGTCGAAAAAAGCGGCATCGCTCCCTCGGACATAGCGGCGATAGGCATAACTAACCAGCGTGAGACAACGATCGTCTGGGAGCGCTCGACCGGAAAGCCTGTCTGCAATGCGATAGTGTGGCAGTGCCGCCGAACCGCACCGCTTATTGAAAAGCTTAAAGCTGACGGGCTTACTGATATGATACGTGAAAAAACAGGGCTTGTTCCCGATGCGTATTTCAGTGCCGCAAAACTGCGCTGGATACTCGATAATGTTGAGGGCGCAAGGGAAAAGGCGGAAAGGGGAGAACTTCTGTTCGGCACGGTGGACACATGGCTCATATGGAATCTCACGAAAGGCAAAGTCCATGCAATTGACCGCACCAACGCTTCACGCACGATGCTCTATAACATCAACAGCTGTGAGTGGGACGATGATCTTCTCGGTTTGTTCGGGATACCTCGTTCAATGCTCCCCGAGGTGAAAAGTTCGGGCGATTTTTACGGCGAAGCTGACATCTGCGGTGTGAAAGTACCGATCGCAGGAGTTGCAGGCGACCAGCAGGCGGCACTGTTCGGGCAGGGCTGTTTTAACGCAGGAAGTGCTAAGAACACCTACGGCACAGGCTGTTTCCTGCTCATGAACACAGGCACGGAGCGCAAAACAAGTGCCAACGGACTTGTCACAACAATTGCCGCAACGCTCAGAGACAAGCCTGTTCAGTACGCTTTGGAGGGAAGTGTTTTTGTCGGCGGTGCGGTTATCCAGTGGCTTCGTGACGAACTGCGGCTTATTTCAGACAGCCGTGACGCTGAATATTTCGCACGCAAGGTCGACAGCACAGGCGGCGTGTATCTTGTGCCTGCTTTTACGGGGCTTGGCGCTCCTTACTGGGATATGTATGCCCGTGGGACGATCGTCGGGCTGACCCGTGGGACAAAGCGTGAACATATAATTCGTGCGGCACAGGAGTCTATCGCTTATCAGTCGGCAGACCTGTTCGCCGCTATGGAAAGCGACTCGGACGTTAAGATAGCTGAACTGAACGTTGACGGCGGCGCTTCAAGAGACTCGTTCCTCATGCAGTTCCAGTCCGATATTCTGGACAGAAAGCTCATCAAGCCCACGAACCACGAATCAACGGCTCTTGGAGCGGCATACCTTGCAGGTCTGACAGCAGGGCTTTGGAGCGATGCAGAAAGTCTTGTGAAAAGACGTGAGATCGAGCGCACCTACACTCCTGATATGTCCGCCGAAAAGCGTGCCGAACTTCTCGCAGGGTGGCATAAGGCAGTTGGCAGGAGCAGAGGCTGGGCAGAACAGTAAGAACCTGTCTTCACAAGACTCTGTACGTGTCTTTTCAACGATATTCAGTCGCTTTCTGCGTTGAAAAACCTTGCAGTGCGACAGCACAACTGCGGTTTTTCGCCTTGAAATCGACTAAATCTCGCTGAAAATCCACGCACATTTCTTGTGAAGACAGGTTCTAACATCAGTAAAAAAACTCCGTGAGCAGTTCCAATAAAAACTGTCCACGGAGTATTTTTATTCATTTGATATTGTAATAGGATCGGCGCTAAGGATCGTTTCATAGGTCGTGTTATCAGATGTTCGGGGTTCAATAACTATCTTATCTATCTGCGGTAACTCGCCCGAGTAGTTATTCGGTAAGAATCTCATCAGGACATAATGTCCCGTGTGAGCAGGTACAAGATTATTGAGCCGGTTTTCAGCCTCTATCTCTTTGCCGCCCGAATAGCAGGTATATTTTTTCAGTGATAATTTCTGGTCGATGTCAGAATCGTTTCTGACGTAGCACTCGAACACTGTGCCGTTAATTTCTCCGTAATCGTCTTGATTAGCCTTTGTTTCAATGAACCACATAGTTATCCCTGCTTCTTCCGAATAGAGGACAGGTTCTTTGTCAAAATTGTCAGGCTCAGTGCTTTTAAGGTCAAACATAACGTGTATCTGCTTTGAAACACGGTAGTAATCATTATTATCGCTTAAAACATTGAACACCATTCTTATGTCTTTGATCTCCTCGCTTTTTCTGAGAAGGTCGTTGAAGCCCTCAACTGTTTCGGTCTTTTCGCCGTTCGCAGGAACGTCTACTGCCATATCACAGTTGCTTATGTAGCTGTTCGGAGCAAAGTAGTCTGCCGCAACGGTCAATTCCTCGTTGGTGTCATTCACAAATTTCAGCGTCAGATCAGCGGTATCGCCGTGCTTTACGCACTTTTCTATCGTGATAGTCATCCCGTCATGCTTGTACAGAACTTCATAGCCGTATCTTCGTTCATTGTCAGTGTCGCCGATAGTGAGTGTCGGCATTTGTTTTCTTTCTTCCTCAGCTTTTTGCTGAGCTTCCGAATGCTCCTGTTGCTGAGCGTATTTTTTTTCGGAAGAGTTCCTGCTTATAACGCCATAGACCGCCGAGCCGCCGATAACAACAGCCGCAGCGCCTGCAATGGCGGCAATAGTTTTCTTTTTCATGTCAAGACCTCTGTCAAAGCTTGTAAGCCTCCAGCCGATAGATAGGCATTCCCTGTTCGCTGAATCTGCGTTCATACTCGGTAACGATATTCCCCTCAAAATCCGAATTGTGCAGGTCGAGCGAAACGTTTTTCAGCCCCCAGCCGCTCTGAGAAAACTCAGCGATCGAGAACTCGAACAGCTGCATATTGTCGGTTTTCTGGTGTATCTCGCCGCCTTTGACCAGCAGCTTTTCGTAAATGTTCAGGAAATCTCGGTGAGTGAGCCTGTGCTTGGCGTAGCTTTTTTTCGGGAACGGACAGCTGAAATTCAGGTAAATGCGCTGTGCAAGACCCTCGGGGATATAGCAGTCAAGATACTCCGCACCGCCCCTCAGAAAGCGTATATTGTCTATCCCCTCTGCGATAGTCTGTTCAGCGGCATCGACTACCACGTTTGAAGCTTTCTCAACTGCAAGGTAGTTGAACTGCGGCTCACGCTTTGCAAGCTCCCTTATAAACTGACCTTTTCCGCAGCCTATTTCAAGAATGATCGGCTTGTCATTGCCGAATATCTTAACGGGGTCGATCATATGTTCGCTGTCCTTGATGCGGTAATCACGGTCGTCCCTGTCCATGTAGATTATCATGTCGCCGCACGCCGCAAGCCTGTCTTCAAGGTGCTTTTTTCTTCTCATTCTCATACTTTTATTTCCTTTATATTCGTCAAATATTCATCAGCCTGTTCCCTCGAACGAAAAACAGTGATGTTCTTATCCTTGTGCTTTTCAAGAAGTTCATATATCATCGGAAGCTTTGTCTCTGCGAATTCCTTTATAAACTGTGCAAATTCCACATCAAGTTCGTTCTCGACCCACGGCATATCGGGACGCACCTTTCCGACCCTTTCTTTCGCACCTGCAAGGCAGATGTCAGTCGGCAGATCGAACAGAAAAACCGTGTCACAGCGGCTTATCCGATATTCAAGCGTTCTCTGATAGTTGCCGTCAATGATCCAGAACTCACGGGAAGTTATCTCGGAAAGTCTGCTGTCAAATTCCTCACTGCTGACAGTAGTCCTGTCGGGTTTGTGATATATCATATCGAGGTGGAACAGCGGCAGACCTGTGACATTTGCGAGCGCTCTTGAAAAAGTGCTTTTTCCCGCACCGGGGCAGCCGATAACGATAACTCGCTTCATCAGCGCTTCTTCCTGCCCATGAGTTTTTTCAGTCCGCCATGCTCGAAAAATTCCTTGTCGGAAGTGACAGTCACCCATTCGGTGCAGCTGCCGTCCAGCGGATTGACGTGGGGGTACACGTTTATCATTATCTCGGTGTCATCGCCCGAAAAATGCGGAGTAAAGCGGAATATCATCTGATGCGAATTTGCCGAAGCGAGCAGCTGTTCAGTCCTCGGCACGCCCGAAAAGGACATGGGGTCATCGCACTCGGGAATATCTATTTCGGGCATCCAGAGCCTAAGAACGTGTCCGCCCTCTTTCTTTTCGTAAAGCTCGGGCTTGCGTTTGATCGAACGTGTCCTGCCGCCTTTTTCGGGGAAGTTCACGTCTATCATATCTATTTTCAGACTGCCGTTTTCAACTGCTTCGCCTGCGATAACGAACATAACGCCTTTTCTGTTGGCTGCACCGTCGCTCTCAACGCTGAACGAAAAGGGAAGCCCGTCTATCATGACCGCTCCGCACGCTGATTTTCTCAGCGCAACTCTTGTTTTGTCATGCTTTTGGAGCGCACGGGCAAACATCTGATTATCAAATACCGACATTACAGTTCTACCTCAGTTCCGCCAAAAGGTCTTATCGACAGTACATAGCAGCTGCCCTTGCCGAACACGTTCTCCATGCGGTGAATGAACAGATCAAGCTTTTTGTCGGGAACGAATGCCTGTATCGTTCCTGCGAATCCGCCGCCGTGAACTCTGCAAGCGCCTTCACCTGCAAGCACCGACTCAGCAAGATAAAGCGCAATAGAAAGCCCTTGCTCGTTCGGGTGTGCGGAAGAATAGATGTTCTGCAAGTATTTGTAAGAAGAATCGCCGCTCTCGTTTATGAGCGAAAGAAACTTGCGGAAATCATGAGATTTAAGCGCTGCGGCTTCTTTTCCCACACGCTCGCTGTCGGCAAAAAAGTGCATTGCCCTTAGCACAGCTCTGTCGCCCAGACGTTCCCTGAGTTCGGGGATATGTGCGATAACGTCAGCACGGTCGACTTCTCTCAGAACGTCCTTTCCGAAATACTGTGCAACTGCTTTCATCTCGCTTGGAACTGCCGCATAATCGGGGGTCAGATCAGCGTGGTCGCCCTTTGTGTCAACGATACACAGCTTGTGACCGCTTGACTCAAAGTCAAAATCTATCGCCTCGATAACAGGTTCCTGAACATTTTTGAAATCTATCGTGATAAAACTGCCTACCGATGAAGCCATCTGATCCATAAGTCCCGAGGGCTTTCCGAAATAGATGTTCTCTGCAAACTGGGCTATCTGTGCTATCTCAACGGGCGATACCTTGAAATCATTGTATAGTCCGCTGAGTATAGTTCCCACAAGCACCTCGAACGCCGCCGAGGAAGAAAGTCCCGAACCTTTCAGAACGTTTGAAGTTGTGTAAGCCGAGAAGCCGCCGACTTTATAGCCGTGTCTTATCATTCCTGCAACAACACCTCTTATGAGTGCCGCAGAGCTGTTTTCCTCATCGTCTTTTATATCGGTGTCGGAAGAATCCACTGTGTCCATTGGGAATCCCTGAGACTTTATGCGGATTATCCCGTCATCAGTCGGCGTTACAGCTGCGATAACGTCCAGCGAAACACCTGCCGCAAGAACGCATCCGCAGTTGTGGTCGGTGTGGTTGCCGCCGACTTCTGTGCGCCCGGGAGCAGAGAAGAAACGCTCTGCTTTTCTGCCGAACATAGACTCAAATTCGGCAGCGGCAGCAGCATAACGCTCAGCCTGTTCAGCCTCGGCAGCAGCACCGTATATTTCTTTCAGATTGTGTATCATTACATTTACCTCCGATCAATATTCTTTTCTATTATACAACATTTTCGGATCGTTTTCAAGAGGTTTTCGCTATTTTTTCACTAAATTTGCAGAATTATATTGTACTATTTTAGTGGACAACAAAAGCAGGAGAGCGTTATATATCGCTCTCCTGTCAGGTTCAGAATTTTGATGAAACATAATTAGCGATCATATTGGCAGCACCATCAAGACCAAGTCTTCCGCTGTTGAGACAGATGTCATAGCCTATTTTTGAGTCCCATTCCTTGCGGGTGTTGAGTTTGTAGTACTCAGCACGTTTTTTGTCCATTTTGCGAAGCGTTGAAGAAACGTCATCATATGGAATATCGTGACATTCCATAGCATGGGCAACTCTTGACTCGGGCGGTGCATAAACGAAGACGGACAGCGTGGGAACATTGTTCCTGAGTATATAATCTGCACATCTTCCGACTATTATACATGGAGCCTGCCGTGCAAGTTTTGTGATGATCTCAGCCTGCACCTCGAAAATCATTTCGCTCATAGTCTTGCGCTTGTCTGATGCGCCTTTGAACGGCATCGGCAGAAACGGATTAAGGAGCGTTTCTTCATACTTTTCGATGATCTCAGGTTCAACTTTCATCTTTTCGGCTGTGAGCATCATAAGTTCTTTATCATAACAGGCAAATCCAAGTTTTTCGGCGGTAAGTTTTGCTATCTCACGTCCTCCGCTGCAATATTGCCTTTCGATTGCGATCGCTCTGATCTTTGCCATAGTGATCCCTCCCTATGTTTATAATAAAAATTGCATTATCATGACAAAATTGTTGATAATCGCTATATTTATTATAGAATAGTTTGATTAATTTTTCAATTACGATATGGTTACAATTTATTACGAATCACACAAAACTATCACTTAAATTACAAACCAATTACAATTTTTACAAATGCCAAAAAAGACTTGAATTTGAATGGATAGTGTGATATAATATATGTCGAAACTTGTTGGAAAATGATATTGTAAAAATGATTTTTACGGAAGGAAAGTGTGAAAGAATGTCACAAACGGCAGCAGATCCAAAGAAGAATCCTTCAAACAGACCTACGGGTCGCCCCTCGGGTCAGAGACCTCGTCCCCCTCAGCAGAGAAGCGGACAGTCGGGGCAGCGCAGAAGCAGCGGCAGCGTTCCACGCTCGGGCGGCAGTCAGAATCGCAGACCAACGCAGTCTCACTCGTCATCAAGAGGTCAGGCAGCGGCTGTCAAAAGGAGAAAAAAGTCAAAAGCCCCTGTGATAGCACTGCTCATGGTGCTTTTTCTTATCGTTTTGCTGGCTTTGATCTATGGGCTGGGATTCGTCTACTACAAGAACAGATTTCTTGCGAACACGTTCGTAAACGGTAAGGAGATCGGCGGAATGAGTTTTGCCGAGGCTGAAAAGCTGTTCGCACACAACGAAGTCCCTGCGACAATTCAGGTCAAAACTCCGACTGACAACATTGTTAACCTCTCGCTGGGGAATATCGGTTATAAATACAATTACTCCGATGAACTTCAAAAGATATACAACGATGAGGACAGAAAGAGCTGGTTTGCGAACCTTATGAAGCGCACCGATTATTCTTTCGGCGAAGCAGCTTCTTACAACTATGATGCTCTTATGAGCGAGATAGAGTCCGCAGACTGGGGAAGCACCGAGAATCAGAACGCTCAGATAAAGTCGGGCGATGACGGTTATTACGTTATCCCCGAGGTTCAGGGCGATGTGTTCGATATGGACGCACTCAAAGCTTCTGTTGCAAAAAATCTCGACAGCGCAGTTTACGATCTCAACTGGAAAGAGACTGATGCGTACATAACTCCCGAAACTGTTGAGGATGATTACACCAAGAAAATCGAAACGCTCAACAAGTTCTGGAACATGGAGATAAACTACGATTTCAACTACACCAAAGAAAAGCTGACAGGCAAGAAACTTGCTAAAATGGTCAAGGTAAAGCGTGACGGAACTTACACGGTCGACCGTGACAAGTGCATGGAATACATCGAAAAGCTTGCCGACAAATACGATACCTATAACACTCCGAGAAAATTCAAGGCTACAAAGCTCGGCAAGATAACTGTTCCGCCCAGTTCTGACGCTAAGTATGGCTGGTGGCTCGATCAGGAACAGTGCTGCGACCAGCTTGTGAACATCATCAAAAAAGGCGAGAACCGCAAGAAAGTCGAGCCTATCTACTACATGGACGGCAACTTTGAGTTCACAGGCGTTCCCGAGGCGAGAACAAAGGACGATGACATCGGCAAGACTTACCTCGAAGTTGACCTCACAAATCAGATGTGGTGGTACTACGTTGACGGCAAGAAGAAAAAGGAAGGCTACGTTGTTTCGGGTCAGACTACTTCCGCCGCAAGAACAACTCTCCCAGGCGTTTACAAGCTGTGGCAGAAAGCTACCAATTACCGCATGAAAGACACAAACGCTGACGGCGACTCGTGGGACACAACCTGCAACTATTGGAACAGGATCGCTATCTGCGGCATCGGAATGCACGACTCCACTTGGAGATACGGTTTCGGCGGCACTATCTATCAGTATGACGGCTCTCACGGCTGCATAAACATGAGTTACTATGATGCTCAGTACATCTATGAGAATGTTCCCATGGGAACTCCCGTTGTTATGTACTACGAAACATTGCCTGCATCGATCGCATGATGTAATAACCAAAAAAATCGGGCTGTACAGTTCTTGATTGAGCTGTACAGCCTTTGTTTTGTGTAGATTTTGGTTTATCTGAGCGGTGCTTTGAGTTCGCTTACGAACTTGCCGACGATCTCGGGAGAAGTAACGCCGTTCTCAGCAACTTTGTTCACTATCGCACTTCCGATGATAACGCCGTCTGCGTATGCTGACATTTTCTCAGCCATTTCGGGGCTTGAAATACCGAACCCGATGCAGTAGGGAACATCGCTGTTTTTGAGCGGTGCGAGCAGTTTGTCAAAGTCGGTGGTGATGTCCTTTCTTGTACCTGTAACGCCCAGCGAGGATACAACATACAGGAATCCCTTCGATTCCTTAGCGATCATGCTCACTCTGTCGGCAGAAGTCGGCGCAACAAGATTTATCACATAGATGCCGTACTTGTCGGCAGTATCGCTTATCTCGTCACGCTCTTCAAAAGGCAGATCGGGCACGATAACGCCGTCTATCCCACGGTCGGCACAGCCCTTGAAGAATCTCTCAGTGCCGTATCTGAAAATGGTGTTAATATACATCATAAGAAGAAGCGGCTTGTCGGTCTTTTGGCGCAGAGAAGTCACTGTGTCGAATATCTTGTCAAGAGTTGTGCCGTTTTTAAGCGACCTCAGCGAAGCTTCCTGAATGGTAATGCCCTCAGCTATCGGATCGGAGAACGGAACTCCAAGTTCAATTATGTCAGCGCCCTTGTCAAACATTTCCAGCACCAGTTTTTCGGTCGTTTCAAGGTCAGGATCGCCTGCCGTCACAAATGTTATCAGCGCTTTTTCGCCCTTTGCTTTAAGCTGTTCAAAACAGCTGTCTATCCTATTCTTCAACTACATCAACCCCCCTGTATCTTGCTATCGAATAAACGTCCTTGTCGCCGCGTCCCGAAAGATTTATGACGAGTATCTGATCTTTGCCCATTTCGGGAGCGATCTTCATTGCGGCGGCTACTGCGTGCGAGGACTCTATCGCAGGGATAATGCCCTCGGTCTTTGAGAGATACTCAAATGCGCACACCGCTTCTTCATCGGTAACGGGAACATAGTCCGCTCTGCCTGTGTCATGCAGATAGGTATGCTCAGGTCCGACTCCCGGATAGTCAAGACCTGCGGAAATGGAATAAACAGGTGCTATCTGTCCGTATTCGTCCTGCAAGAACAGCGACTTCATTCCGTGGAAGATACCCACCGAACCCAGCGCCATAGTAGCCGCTGTGTCGGGTGTCGAGATACCACGTCCTGCGGCTTCTGCGCCGACTAAACGCACGCTCTTGTCCTCGATAAAGTTATAGAAAGCGCCCATGGCGTTCGAGCCGCCGCCGACACACGCAACAACGCAGTCGGGAAGTCTGCCCTCACGCTCTTTGAGCTGGTCTTTTATCTCCTGCGAGATTATTTTCTGGAAATCACGCACCATTGTGGGATAGGGGTGCGGACCCATTACCGAACCGATGCAGTAGAAAGTTGTCTCGATGTTCGACACCCAGTCACGCATTGCTTCGTTGATAGCGTCCTTTAAGGTTGAAGTTCCGCTGCTTACAGGCGTAACTTTTGCACCCAGCAGGTTCATTCTGAACACGTTGAGCGACTGACGCTTGCAGTCCTCAGCGCCCATGTATACCTCGCATTCCAGCCCGAACAGTGCGCATACAGTAGCCGTTGCAACGCCGTGCTGACCTGCACCCGTTTCGGCGATTATGCGCTTCTTGCCCATTTTCTTCGCAAGCAGTATCTGACCGAGAACATTGTTTATCTTGTGCGAACCCGTGTGGTTGAGATCTTCACGCTTGATGTAAATTTTAGCGCCGCCCAAGTCCTTAGTCATTTTCTCCGCATAGTAGAGCATTGACGGTCTGCCTGCATAGTCACGGTAGAGCGTTTTCAGTTCCTCTATGAACTGCGGATCGTTCTTGTATTTTTCGTAAGCCGCTTCAAGTTCGTGAACGGCTGTCATAACGGTCTCGGGAACGTACTGTCCGCCGTACTGACCGAATCTTCCGATCTTTTCCATTTATACTCCCTCTCTCAGTTTATCTAGTTCTTGTGTTATGCTTTCGGCTCTCATGAGCGTTTCTCCGATAAGCACTGCATCAGCACCAAGCGCCTTGACACGCTTCATGTCGGCGTTATCCTTTATGCCGCTTTCCGAAACGAATATGACCTCATCGGGTACAAGCTTTTTGAGCTGTTCGACAGTCGAAAGATCGACCTCGAATGTCTTTAAATTGCGGTTGTTCACGCCTAGTATCTCGGGTGAAGTGCCGCTTATCTTTTCAAGTTCCTGCTCGTTGTGGACTTCCGCAAGAACGCTCAGCCCCAAGTGTGCGGCAAGCGTGTAAAGCTCCTTGAATTCTTTCGGGTCAAGCATCGCCGCTATCAGCAAAACTGCATCAGCACCGATAGCCGCCGCTTCAAATATCTGATACTCGTCAAATATAAAATCCTTGCGAAGAATGGGTATGTCCACCGCTTTTCTTATGTCGGCAAGGTATTCGGACGAACCCTGAAAATAGTGTTCCTCCGTCAGACAGCTTATCGCCGCAGCGCCTGCCGCCTGATATTCCTTTGCAAAGTCAACAGGTCTGAAATCGGGACGGATAAGCCCCTTAGACGGCGAAGCTTTCTTGACCTCGCAGATGCAGGAAAGCCTTTCGCCGCCGAGTGCCTGCGCAAGAGACAGCGGCGCACGCTCGCACAGCTGAACGTCTGCACGCTTGCGCATCTCGCTCAGGGGAACACGCTCTTTCTCACGTTCGAGCTGTTCACGGCGGTATTTCAGAATATCGTCAAGTATCATGCAGTTTCACCTCTGTTGGTAAATGCGACCAGCTTTTCCACCTGCCTGAGTGCCGAACCATTGTCTATTGCCGACTGTGCAAGCTTTACGCCCTCGGCGATAGAAGCCGCCTTGCCCGAAACATAAAGCGCTGCGCCCGCATTGAGAAGCACGATGTCACGCTTTGCATCGGTGATCTCACCTTTGAGGATACCTAATGTTATCGTCGCATTTTCGTCAGCATTTCCGCCCACGATGTCCTCTTTTCTGCCACGCTTCAAGCCGACTGATTCAGGCGTTATTTCGTAAGAAAGTATCTCGCCGTTCTCGCATATCTCTCTTACGGCAGTCGGCGCACTTATGGAGAACTCGTCAAGCTTATCCGTACCGAACACAACAAGGCTGTGCTTGACCCCTAAGTTTTTCAGCACGTTCGCAACGATGTCGAGCAAACGTTCTTCGTAAACGCCGATGATGTTATACTCGGCAGATGCAGGATTTGTGAGCGGTCCTAAAATGTTGAACACTGTTCTTGCGCCGATCTGCCCACGCACAGGACCTACAAAGCGCATAGCCTTGTGATAACTCTGGGCGAACAGGAAAGTCATACCGACCTCGTCGATGCAAGCGGAAGCCTGTTCGGGAGTGGTGGCGATCTTCACGCCTAAGCTTTCAAGCACGTCCGCAGCGCCGCTCTTTGAAGAAACACTTCTGTTGCCGTGCTTTGCGACAGCCTGACCCAGCGCAGATATAACGAATGCCGAAGTTGTGGAAATGTTGAAACTGCTTGCAAGGTCACCGCCTGTGCCGACTATCTCCAACACCTCACGGCTGTGGGGAACAGTCGCCATTTTTCCACGCATACCGAGGGCACAGCCTGTTATCTCGTCAGCCGTTTCAACGTTCATGCGCATAGCGGTGAGCAGGCAGGCGGTCTGTGCAGGAGTTGCACGTCCGCTCATGATAATGTCAACGGCTCTCTGCGCTTCTTCACGGGTGAGGTGTTCGCCCTCGACTGCCTTTGAGATGAGCGGTTTGAGTTCAACTTTCTGCGCATCGGGAAGTTCGATACCCGGCTGGGGCTTGAAGCTTATGCCTGCTTCTTTGAGGAAATTTGCAAGTATCTGCGAGCCGACAGGCGTGAGTATCGACTCGGGGTGGAACTGCAAGCCAAAAGTCTTATGCTCACGGTGCCTTATCGCCATAACTGCGCCGTCATTCAAGTCTTTTGCGATGACTTCAAGACAGTCGGGAAGTGTTGCTCTCTCAACTACAAGTGAGTGATACCTTGCCACATTTATCGACGAGGGAAGTTCCTCGAACAGCGGTACAGAATTGTCGATAGCGACTGAGGTCTGCTTGCCGTGGAGCGGATCGTCCGCCCTGACTATCTTTCCACCGAAAGCCTCTGCGATAGCCTGATGACCGAGACAGATGCCGAGTATCGGAACTTTTCCGCTAAAACGGCGTATAGCCTCTATCGAAATGCCTGCCTGTGCAGGATAGCATGGACCGGGCGAAACGATTATTGCTTCGGGCGAAAGCTTTTCTATCTCGTCGGCGGTTATCTCGTCATTGCGGACTACTTTTATATCCTTGTTCATCACACCTATCGCCTGATAGAGATTGTATGTGAAGCTGTCATAGTTGTCGATAAGCAGTATCATATATATCACTCCTTTAAAGTGTTATCTTTTTACAGATATTTCCTTTTAAACCATTAAAGCAGAGCGTATGCAAAGATACGGGATACGGAATGCTGTATCTCTGCACTTTGCTCTTTATTGTCCATATATCAATTAAATTAAATCAAGTCAAATGTCAGTAGACCCCGCAAACCGTATCCCGGGATCTTTATCAAATTACAAGTATATTGCTGACCCGTGTGTAGCCCTTGTAGGTCATCGCTTCAAGGTAATACTCAGCGCCCTCAAAGGTGCATATAGGGAACTCAGTCCTGCCTTCTGCGACTATCCCTGTTTCCTTTGTGCCGTTGTAAACGCATACAAAAGTAAGATTTCTGAGGTCGCTCTCATATTCGGCGGTGGACCTTACGATATTGCCGTCTTTGACTTCGATAGTGAACAGCTGTTCGTAATCATCGGTAATGTCAGTATCCTTGCCGTCTATCGAAGCGATGAAGCCGCTGTGGATAAACTGCTCCACCTCATGAGTCAAATAGCCGGAATAACCGTCCCCCAGTCTGTTCTTATCGAACTTAGATACCTGCGAAACGATCACCTTGTCAGTGTCGCATATCGAGTATTGCCTGATATAGCTCGAACCGACCCTTATCTGTTCACCCACCATACTTCCGAGTTTTATCCTTGCGGAAGCGGTCTTCTGTTCTTTAAGGTCTTTCTCGCAGTCGGAGAGCAGGGAAGCCGTTTTCATGAAATTCAAGCCTTTATAGCCGTTCTTTTCTGTCTGCATATCGAATCTGCAAAAGCTGAAACTGTAATACATACTTACAAGTGCGAATATCACAGCGATATATTTGCTCACGACAGGTTTGAAGGGCGGCTTTATTTTTTCGTGGCGGTTCTTGAACCAATTGTCGAACCAGCCTGCGATAAGACAAGCGCCTGCGATAAGCACCGCCTTTATCAGCCCGTAGGCGAACCACCTTTCAAGGTAATTCGTCACCTGCTCCAAGCCCTCACGTCCGATAGCGGTCTTAGGGTAGTTCAGGTCAAGATGCCATGAGAACAGCACCTCAGAAAAGTACCACACCGCTGCCACAAACAGCACATCGACAAGCGTCTCAGGGTCACTTTCTTTTTTACTTAGCGTACTTTTCAATGAATTCCGCATCGTTGAAGTAATCAACTCCGATTGCGTTTCTCACCAGCGAGAGCGTTTCATTCGATACTTCGATAGCCTTGTCAGTACCCTTTCTCAGGATATTCAGCAGTTCGCCTTTGTCCTTTGCGAACTCCTCACGGCGCTCACGGATAGGCTTCAATGTTTCCTGCATAACGCTGTTTAAGAACTTCTTGCACTTCATGTCGCCCAGACCGCCACGTTCGTAATGCTCTTTCATCTCGTCAAGGTTCTTATAGTCGGGGAAGTACTCAGCGAAGTGTTCCTCAGTGGAGAACGCCGCAAGGTAGATGAACACGGGATTACCCTCGGTGTGACCCGGGTCGCTGACGTTAACGTGTGTCGGGTCGGTGTACATACTCATGATCTTCTGTTTGAGCGTCTTTTCGTCATCTTTAAGATAGATGCAGTTGCCGAGCGATTTTGACATCTTTGTGCCGCCGTCGATACCGACCAGTCTGTTGCAGGCAGTGTTCTCGGGGAGGATAGCCTCAGGCTCAACAAGAATGTCGCACTTGTAGATGCGGTTGAAGCTGCTGACTATCTCTCTTGCCTGTTCCAGCATAGGGAGCTGATCTTCGCCTACGGGAACATACTTTGCTCTGAAAGCCGTGATGTCTGCCGCCTGACTGATAGGATATGTCATAAAGCCGACAGGAATGCTGCGCTCAAAGTTGCGCATTTTGATCTCCGACTTGATAGTGGGGTTGCGTTCCAGTCTTGACATCGTAACAAGGTTTGAGTAATACATAGGCAGCTCAGTGAGCGCAGGGATATGCGACTGAACAAAGATAGTAGTCTTTGTGGGGTCAAGTCCTGCTGCGAGATAGTCAAGTGTTACTTCAAGCAGGTTCTCACGTATCTTAGCAGGGTTCTCGGCGTTATCGGTAAGCGCCTGCAAGTCGGCTATCATAACGAACGGCTGATATTTGCCCGTGTTCTGTAACCTTACTCTTGTGCTGAGCGAGCCTACGTAATGACCCAAGTGCAGCGAACCGGTAGGGCGGTCGCCTGTTAAGATGATGTTGTTTTCTGACATTATTTTCAGATCTCCTCTTTATATAATATTTATATGGACAACATAATTAAAGTTTTGCGGCTTCTTTAACTGCATTTATAACAGCCTTAGCCTTGTTGACGCTCTCCTCGTATTCCTTTTCGGGATCGGAGTCGAGTACCACGCCGCCGCCTGCCTGAACATAAGCCTTGCCGTTTCTGTAAAGGACTGTGCGGATAGCTATGCAGGTGTCAATGCTTCCGTCATACGCAAGATAACCGACTGTTCCGCCGTAGAGACAGCGCTTTGTTGTTTCCAGCTCGTCGATTATCTCCATCGCTCTTACTTTCGGCGCACCCGAGAGCGTTCCCGCAGGCAGAACAGCCATAAGAGCGTCCATAGGTTTTTTGTCCTCGGCAAGCTTGCCTTTTACGTTTGAAACCAAGTGCATAACTTTTGAGTAGCGCTCCACCGTCATAAGATCGGTGACTTCAACGCTTCCGAACTGCGATACCTTTCCGATGTCATTTCGTCCAAGGTCAACGAGCATCATGTGTTCAGCCTTTTCTTTCGGGTCATTCACAAGCTGACGTTCGTTTGCAGCATCCTCGTCATTCGTCCTGCCACGCTTTATCGTGCCTGCAATGGGGCGGTTGATGACCGTGCCGTCATTCACCGAAACGAGCATTTCGGGAGAAGCACCTGCATAAGCGTAATCAAGGCAGCTGAAATAGAACAGATAAGGCGAGGGGTTTGTGGTCCTGAGCATTCTGTAAACGTCAAAGCTGTCGGGCGGATCGCTTATCTCAAAGCGCTGAGAGGGAACTACCTGGAAAATGTCGCCGTTCACGATGTATTCCTTAGCCTTGTTGACATTCGCCATGTACTGTTCTTTTGAGATGTTCGAGGTAACTTTCAGCTCGGGAAGAGTCTCTTTCTCGACTGTCTGAGTGTGAACGTATTTTTTAAGCACCTCGGTTATCTCGGTTACTTTCTGCTCGCACTCGGCATACTTTGCGTCAAGGTCATCGTCAGCCGAGATATTCAGAATGATTATCGCCTTGTTGCTCAGGTGATCGTATGCTACCAGCTTGTCATAGTTGAACAGTTCCGCATCGGGAAGTCCCAGATCATCGTTCGGGATATTCGTAAGCTTTTTCTCGAAATATCTCACCATGTCATATGAGAAATAGCCCATAAGACCGCCTGTAAGCTTTGGTCTGCCGGGGAATTTCGGCGACTTGTTCTTTTCGATAAGGCTGTTGAAAAAGCTTATCGGGTCATCACAGTGCGTAACTTCACGCTCTCCCGAGAGTTCTTCAACTGTTGCTGTGTGCTTATCGAGAGTTATGCGCTGTTTAGGCTGGATCCCGATGTATGACCAGCGTCCCCATTGATCCTTGTTGTCGACCGATTCAAGAATGAAGCAGTTGATGTACTCTGCGTGCAGAGCGTTGAAAAGATGTATCGGCGTATAATGATCCATAAGCAGTTCATAGAAGACGGGGACGTTCCTGTAATTTTCGAGAAGTTCCCTGACTTCATTTTTTTCGGGATACAGCATAGTATTTGACCTCCTTGCAATAAAAAAGCCCCATAACAGATATAATGTCTGTTATGGGACGAAAAACTTTCGTGGTGCCACCCAAATTCACGGCAGAAGCCGCCTCAGCAGATACGCCCTGTCTTTCAAGGGAAATATCCTGTCACACTAACGTAGGAAACACGGCGATCGGTACTTCACCAAAAAGGTGTTTAACGATGCTCCTCACAAATCCATTCACCCAAGCCTCCGCTGTATGCTCACACCGACCGCACACTCTCTGAAAACCTCCGCAGGGGTTACTTACTTTTGCTCAACGGATTTAATCTGTATTAAATTCACTAATGATATTATACAATTGATAAATTAACAAATATCACAAATAAAATGAACACTTTGTAAATTTAACAGTCATTTTAGATTTTACTATGTTAAAAAACGATCATTTAGGATTCTTTGTGATCTTGATTTTGGTTTGTGCCTTTTTCATATAGCGCTTCTGCATAGTAACGATGTGGATAGTAACGTATGCTATGGTGAAAAGTATCACGATCGCAAGCGCCGCCTTGAACTGCTTGCTGTGCTTGAATGACTTAGCGACTGCGATCTTTTCGGCAGGCTTTGAGCGCTCGACTGTCTCGGTAGCGATGAGCGGTATCTTAGCGATCTCCTCGCCTGAATAGCTGACGGTCATTTCACCCAGCTTGTCGCCTTTCTGAACGGGAGCGATTATGTTGTCATACACTTCGATCTTGCGTTCGATCTCTTCTTCAGCCACATAGTCGGGAAGATTCATCGAAAGATCGTTCTCGGGTTTGAGCGTTACGTAATCTCTGCCTTCATCGCCATATTCTATCTTGGCTTCGCTGACCTCGCTGTTCTTGTTGACGAGCTGTCTGTTCTCGATATAGGTGAAAGCCCACTGGTAGAGATTTATGTGGTCGATAAGATTGTAATACACTGTATCGTCCGCATACACTGAGTCGGGATTATCATAGCCTTTCTGGAAATCGGCTTCAAGCTTGTCGAGGGGAGCGCCCATAGTGATAGTTAAGTACCTGCTTCCGTCACATACCGCATAAGACGCAAGACATCTGCCTGCAAGATCGAGCGTACCCGTCTTTATTCCCCGACAATATGAGTAATAGTAGAGCGAGTCGGGATTGAGCATATAGTTGGTGTTGTAGATGTAAGTACCTTCGGGGTGAATATCTGTCGGCGACATTGTGTAATCATTGGTGCTGACTATCTCCTTGAACACTTCGTAATTATCAAGCGCATACATACAAGCTTTCGACAAGTCGACGCAGGTGGTGTAGTTGTTGTCGCCCGACAGTCCGTGAGCGTTTGAGAAGTGGCTGTCATTCATGCCCAGTTCTGCCGCCTTAGCGTTCATCTTGTCCGCAAAAGCGTCGATCGAACCGCACATACCGTATGCGATGACGTTTGCCGCCTCGCACGCCGAGGGTATCATGAGCGCCGCAAGCAGGTCATAGCAGGTCACTTCCTCATAAGGATAAATATCCGCCGTTGAAGCGCCCGTGCCGTATATATCGTCAAAAGCCTCAGTTCCTGCGGAGTATGTGGTGCTTTTCAGCTTTTGCTCATCGCCGTCAAATTCGTCCAGCAGGACTATCGCCGTCATTATTTTGGTCAGCGATGCAGGGACACGCTGTTTATTGCTCTCGATGTCCACAAGCACTTCGCCGGTGTCCATATTTATCATATAGACCGATTCGGATTTCAGGTCAAGCTTGATATAGTTGCCCTTGTCGTCCGTTTCAGTCTTGACGGGCGTGAAATTAAATGCGCTCGCTGTTATCGCCGTACCTGTTGCCATGATCGTCACAGCCGACAGAACAACTGCCGTTACCCTGCGAAAAAAGCTTTTCCTCATTATTTTTTATCTCCTATCATTTTAAGCTGCATAAATAATTATAGCACAGTCATAAGTAAAAAGTCAAGGGAAAAATGCCTGAAAATGTCAATGACTAAGCTTTACAGAATAAAGATTTTGCCGTTCAAGCTTGCCGACAAGTTCCAGCCGTTCAAGATAGCACAGCACTTTTATTGCCGTCTGAGCAAGCCCGTAAGTCGTGTGTGCGGCTTTTGCGAACTCTTTTATCGTGAACTGTTCGTTCAGACCTGTCGGGATAAACATATCAAAATCGGCAGGGCAGTCTATGGCTATCTCCTCAATAAGCTTTGCGGGAAGTCTGTCGCTTCGGTGAGAACCACGCTTTTTGTCCCTTGACCAGCCGTCAAGTATACGCTGTTCGTGCAGTTCAAGCATAACGAGCCTTAGCCTGAAACGGGGATTGTCGAGCGTATACATTATCCGCACCAGTTCATAGAAAGCATCTATCGGCTTTGCGTGCTTGGGGCTTTTTCTCGGTTCGCTCACTTCTCCTGTTTTCGGGTCTATCCAGCTTATGTATTTTTCCTTTGCCATGGGATAGACGACCGTGACGTTTGCAAAATCCAGCAGAAATTCAAGCTTTGGTCTGAGCGGAGTAAAACTTCCTGTCTGTATCTCGATGATGCCGTCCTCCGAAACGATGTCAGCGACATATTTACCTATGGGTATCTCGTGACATTCTGTACACGGTTCGTAGTAGCGCTTTAAAACGGCATGGAGTGTTTTTTCATTCAGCAAGCCTATGCTGCTGCGGTCGTGTTCCTTGCCGATGACCTGACCGCAGGCTTCTTCAAAGCGTTGAATATCAGTCATAATATCAAAGAAATACCCGAATAATCATCTTACCCGGGTATTTAAGAACCTGTCTTCACAAGACTCTGTACGTGTCTTGTGAAGACAGGTTCTGAGTTTTTTAGGTTATGCTTTCAGCTGTCAGCTTGTTGTAGATGTCGGAGTACTTGACTTCCATAGAATCCATAGTAGTCATATAAAGTTCTTCGATAGCAGGGGTGTCATACTCGACTATCATGCTGT
Source organism: uncultured Ruminococcus sp. (assembly GCA_947169885.1). Classification (GTDB taxonomy): domain Bacteria; phylum Bacillota; class Clostridia; order Oscillospirales; family Ruminococcaceae; genus YE71. The sequence continues at coordinate 11,262 of CAMVRM010000014.1, read as the reverse complement.
CGATATTTTCCTCAACATAATCCATGTCGATAGGCATTCTCTTGATTATGAACCAGCCGTAGCTTGCGTTCTCAACAAGAGGGCTGACTTCGCCCTCGGAAAGCTTGAACGCCGCATCAAGAAATTCCTGAACAAAGCTTGTGTTGTGGTTCATGTAGTAACCCTGCGGATTTGACTCCATGCCGGGATCCCAGCCGTATTCGGTGAGCATTTCTTCAAAATCCTCGCCCTTGTTTATCTTGTCAAGAACTTCTTCCGCAAGCTTCTTGGCTTCTTCTTTGACTTTTTCCTTGTCCTCATCGCTTAGTGCTTCGTAAGCGGAGGATTTAGCCATGTACTTGCCGTTTAAGTCATATCCGTCATAAGCCGCCGACTGTTCTTCATCGGTTATCTCAGCCTTGCAGCAGAAGGGGATAAGTATCGAGCGGACGCAGGCATAAGTTTCGGGATCCTGAACGATCGTGCGGAAATCTTCCTTGCTTGTGGCATACTTGCCCTCGTTTGTGAGCAGTTCCGATTCGGCTTTCATGTAAAGCGCTGCGAGTGCTATCCTGTCACGGAACAGTTCGTCTGTCATGTATGAAGAAGCAAGCGCCTCATTAAAAGCTTCATCGCTGCCTGCATTTTCTTTATAAGAGTTATAGGATTCCTCGTTTGCAGCTATTTCTTCATCAGAAAGGGTTATGCCGTTTTCATCGCAAAGCGCATATGTAACGTAGTCCTGTTTGATGTTGGTGACAACACGTTCGAGCAGGTTCTTGAAGCCCTCTTCGGTCGAAGCTATCTGTTCAAGAGTAGTGCCATAACCCTGAGTGAGCTGCTGGATAGCTGTGAAATAATAATATCTGAATTCATCGAATTTAACGTCTCTGCCGTCTACTGTCAGCATAACAAGATCGGAAGTGTCGACCTTTTCACCGTCTATCGTCAGTGATGCAACAGGAAGTTCGCTGTTCTCGGAAGAGGAGTCGGAAGCAGCTGATTCTGCTGTGCTTTCGGCGGCTGTTGTTGTTTCAGCTGCCGAAGATGAGTCTTTCTTATCGCTTTTTGAGCAGCCGCAGAGCATTGAAGCTGCCATTATCAATGCGGCTGTTACCGCTGTGATCTTTTTTATCATTTTTAAAAATTCCTTTCGCCTGTATATAAAATACCATACTAACAATTATATTTTAGTTATGTGTTTATTACATGAAGATAGTCTGAACTTTTTGATTTTTCGTAATTGTGACAGCTGTCGGAAATCACCTGATTTGAGATTGTTCATATTATTTCATTGACTTGATAAAAAATATGTGTTATAATAACAAATATTATCGTGACTCCTCGCTGAGGGGTCTCTTTATTTCAAGGAGTTAGTATGGAAATAAGATTTTATGATATAGGACTTAACCTTTTCAGCGACCAGTTCAAAGACCCCGATGCCGTTATAAGCGCAGCCGAAGATGCAGGAGTAAAGTGCATTCTCACAGGCAGCGACCGCAAGGAAAACAAGCTCGTCGTTGATTACGTCAACTCTCATGATGTTTACGGCACAACGGGTATCCACCCTCACAATGCGAACCGTGCCGCCAAAAAAGACCTTGCCGACATAAGGCGCTATGTTTCCGATAACAAGCGCATAGTGGCGGTAGGGGAGTGCGGACTTGACTATGACAGAATGTTCTCCACAAAAGAAAATCAGCTTATCTGTCTTGAACATCACATCGAGATAGCCGCAGAGACAGGCAAACCGATGTTCCTGCACGAGCGTGAAGCACATTCCGACATGGTAGGCTGTTTTTCCGGCTATCCCGAGGTATGCCGACGTTCGGTGATACACTGCTTTACGGGCAAGCGTGAAGTGCTTGAAAAGTATCTCGATATGGGCTTTTACATCGGAATTACAGGCTGGATATGTGACGAGCGCCGGGGGGCTGCACTGAGAGATGCCGTGAAGATACTTCCTCTTGACCGTGTTTTGCTGGAAACTGATGCACCGTATCTCACTCCGAGGAACGTCAAGAAACTTCCGAGAACAAATGTTCCGCAGAACATCGTTTACGTTGCGGAAGAGCTTGCAAAGAATATGGAAGTATCAGTCTCAGAGCTTGAAGCGGCTGCAAGAAAGAATACCGAACATCTGTTCGGTATAGGCAGCAAGTAAAATGGCATCTGAGGTAAAAGAGGGACTTCTGCACGGTCTGCCTATCGGACTTGGGTATCTGTCTGTGTCGTTCGGATTCGGCATACAGGCTGTTCGATGCGGCATCTCGGCTGTGGACGCTTCACTTATCTCGCTCACGAACATAACTTCGGCAGGTCAGGCGGCAGGTATTGAGATAATCGCCCGTCAGGGAACTCTTGCGGAAATGGCGCTGGTACAGCTGCTGATAAATCTCCGCTATGCCCTCATGGGACTGTCGCTTTCGCAGAATCTTGATCCGTCATTCGGGTTTATACACAGAATGCTCGCTTCTTTCGGTATTACCGATGAGATATTCGCCGTTTGCAGCTGCCGCAAAAAGCCCGTCACACCAAAGTTTATGTACTGCGTCATTTTAGTAGCGGCAGTCGGCTGGGTGTCTGGGACGTTTCTGGGCGCAGTTCTGGGCGAGATACTTCCGCCGTCAGTCACGGCTGCACTGGGGCTTATGCTCTACGGAATGTTCATCGCAATAATCATACCGCCTGCCAAAAAGCACAGAAGCGTGCTTGCAGTTGTCATTATCGCCGCCGTGCTGAGTGTTCTCTGCAAGCATTTTCTCCCGATGATAACGAGCGGATTTGCCATTATCATCTGTGCGGTCGCTGCATCTGTCATCGGAGCATTCTTGTATCCGATAGATGAAAAGCAGGAGGCAGAAAAATGAGCATAGCGATATATATATTAGTCATGGCAGGCGTGACTTACCTTATACGTATGCTGCCGTTTACTTTTTTTACCCAAAAGATAGAGTCAAAGTTCCTGCGCAGATTTCTTTTTTACGTGCCTTATGCGGTGCTGAGTGCGATGACTTTCCCTGCCGTTTTCCACGCAACGGGAAACACAGTCTCCTCGGCAGTCGGAACGGCGGCAGCGCTTATTCTGGCATATCTCGATCTGCCGCTTATAGCCGTTGCCGCAGCCGCTTCTGCTTCCGCATTCGTCACAGGACTTTTCATATAAAAGCATAAGCCGACGCTTTAATTTCCAAAAGCATCGGCTTTTTTGTTTGTCAGAGCGAATTAAGCTTTTTCTGAAGCTCGATCATGTGGTTTCTGCAAGCGGTTATCTCGCCTGTGTATTTGTTGAACCACTCAACGTCATTTTCGTCAGGTTCTTCCTGCAAAAGAACTGCCTGAACAAGTGCCGACTGCGATCTGGAACGTTTACGCTCGATCTCCTCGATAGTCTGTCGGCAGACCTTTATTTCCTTTTTGAGCTTTCGTTTTTCTGAAAGACTGCCCATCTGTTCCCCTCCTTTATCAGTGCCCAAACTTGTCGATCGACTTGACAAGTTCATCTGCCTCGTCATATCCCTTGTCTAGTTCTGCGATAATGTCGTCAACCGCTTTTTGCAGTTCTTCCATTTTGTTTTTTTCACGCATCTGCTCGGGATATTTGATGAGTACGGTCTTGACTTCGTTAATGGTTATCTGCTGTTTTTCATGATCGTCAAGCAGGAAAAGATAACTGCCTGCACAGCTGATGTCGCTGATTATCATGCGGTATCTCAGCTCGTGGTCGCCCTCAGCCTCACGGAAAGCGGCGATGTCACGGCTCATGTGTCCCAGCTCGGTGATGTACTGCCTGCGGTAAGTTTCCTGAACTCTCCGCATCGCATCGGCGTAAAGACCGATAAAAACGAGAAGTGCTATCGTAGTTATGCAAGCTGCAATGATCGCACTAATCATTCGCTTCTTCATCAGGCTTTCCTGATTCATCAGTCACCACCTCACTGTCCTGCTGCTGATAATTTTCTTCTGCAAGTCTTTGCTTTTCCTTTTCGATCGCTTCACGGATCATTTTCTGCTTTTGTTCCTCGGCGTTCTCGATCTTCTGTTCAGAGATCTCCTTGCCGATGACAAGCAGCGACCTCACTTCCAGCAGCGATATTATGAATATCGGGATAACAGCCACAAGCAGCAGAAGTTTTTTCGCATCTGCAAAGGATTCGATCCACATAAAGAACCTGTCCTTGCCTGTGTATCTGCCGAGTATCCTGTCAGCCGTTACTGTCGTGCTGTCCGAAACGGGATTTGCGTCGCCCCGTGTCACAAAACTGCCGTCGCTTTTCACTTCGGCTATCCTGTGTGTGACGAGCAATCCTTCGATGCCCTCGTCCGCCGAGTAGAAAGTTATGATGTCGCCCTCGTTCAGCTGCGAGGGATCGGTCTCCTCGACCTTGATGTAGTCGCCGACGTGTATCGAGGGTTCCATGCTGCCCGTGACGACTTTCAGCAGTGTCTTGCCGAAAACCGCCGTAGGTTTGCCCTGTGCCGACCTCACAAGAATTATCACCATGATACCGACACAAAGCACCAGTATCACCGTTGCTGCAATGTTGAACGCCTTGCTGAACTTTGACTTTTGCTCAAAGTCCTCATCGTTTTTTCTGACGAGCTTTTTTTGTTCAGCCGCTTTTTTCTGAGCCTTTTCAGCCTTGCGTTTTTCAGCCACCTGTTTTTCGTGATCACGTTCACGCTTTGCTTCTCTGCGCCGAATATTCATTTCGTCCATGCGGCGTGTCAGCTTTTCTCTTATCGTTACGTGATACTCTCTGTAAAGCCGCTTCATTTCGTTGTTTATCTCAAGCTGCTGCTCGGGAGTACGGTTCGGCGGAGTGTAAACAGGTTTCGGCTTGTTTTTGAGCTGCTTGCGCTTTTTCTTCTTGAACTTGTAGTCGTCGATACTGCGAATGAACGAGTATTTGAAAGTCTTTGCGTACTTGCGGTAGTAAACTTCCATTTCGTTCTTTTTCTGAAGTTCCTGCTCTTTCTGCCGTTTCTTCTGAACGATCTCCTTGCGCTTCTGCTTGAATGCAGGATTGTCGGTATCCCGTGGTATTATGCCGAATACCATTGCAAGTATCCAGCGGATAATTCTCGGTATAAGATGTATCGGGTTCTTCGAGTATTCTTTGCGTATGTCCTCGAAAGGCTTGTTCTGGAAGTACTCTCTTTCGGCTTTGAGCCTTTCGGCACGTTCCTTTTCTATGCGCTCTTTTTCTTTGCGCTGCTGTTCCAGCCTGTGACGTGCGGCAACAGCTCTCGGGTCTTCAAACTCAGATTCTTCCTCTCCCTCGGCAGCATTTTCTTCGATCTCAGCGATAGCTTCCTCAATCTCTGCCTCGGTAACATCGGCATATGCCTGACGTTCAAGTTCTTCCTCGCTCTGTTCCTCGATAGGCGCAACGCCCTCAGCTTCACCGAGTTCGCTGCGCATTTTCTGCCTGTTCTGGCTTATGCGCTCACGTTCAGCGGCGATGCGTTCTTCTTCCTCACGCCTGAGCCGTTCTTCTTCACGCCTGCGGGCTTCTTCTTCCTCACGCTTGCGTATTTCTTCGAGCCTTGCCAAGCGCTCCTGTTCAAGACGTTCACGTTCACGCTCCTGCGCTTCGATCTCGGCACGCTTTTGGGCGATAAGTTCCTGACGCTGCCGTTCTTCTTCTTCACGCTGACGCTCGATACGCCGCAATTCTTCCTGCCGTGCGGCTTCGACCCTTGCGATCTCTTCCTGACGGCGTTCTTCTTCTTCCTCGGCTCTGATACGTTCAAGACGTTCAAGTTCTTTCTCTTCGAGATAAGCTTTCTCGATCTCGATGACCTGATTTATCTCACCCAGAACCCCCTTGATGTCTGTCGGCAGACGTTTTTCCAGCTGAAAATTTCCGTCAGCGCTGATATAGCCTGCGACTGCATCTACCGTAACATCATAATCGGGAGAAAGTTCCTTTTCAAACTTCTTGATTATCTTAGGAGAAGTTGGTTTTGATTTCTGCGATTTCAGTTCTGTGTAGCTTGTATCTGATGTGGTGTAAGTCCTGAAAAGCAGCAGTTCCAGCACCGCAAGCCTGTACATATCCTTCATGTACTGCTCCTGCGGTCTGAGGACTGTTTCCTCAACGTTTATTGAGTAACCCACCTTATCGTAGCTTTCGATGTACTGCCACAGCGTCAGACAGGCTTTGAGGTCAACATTTTTCATGATCGCATTCGTTCTCATGATAGGCGGTCGGACATATGTATTGCCCAGCGCCATGCAAAGTTCCGAACCTTTGTAGCCCTCGATAGCCTTTTTCAGCTTCTCGACTCGCTGCCAGACTGTGTAACCGTTTTCATTGTAAGCTTCGATGCCGTCCACCGTTTCGATGTTGACCGACATTTTAAGTCTGCCTCTCGAACCTTGTTCAATAAACGTTTCATAGCCTATCGAATGCACAAGTTCGTCACGGGGGACGACTGCCAATTTTTCATAGCGCCTGTTAACGAAAATGAACAGTCTGTCCACCAGCGTGTTGACGAACTTGTTCTCATAGGTCATCAGGCTTTCTTCTTTGTGTATATTAAGTATTTTTGACGGGGTTATCTTGCCCGTTTTTTTGTCTATGCTTTGTATGAGGTCGGTGTGCTGTGCAAGGTGCCTGACAGAATCCACCGTTATTTTTCTTGAAAGAGCAATGGGGACTATCTCTTCAACGTCCTCGATAGTTTTTCGTGGATTTCTCAGAACGTTATCAAGGTGAACAAGTCCGTTCTCAATAGCTTCGACCCATGAAACATCTATCGCTTTTGCCATGATGCGGCGGTTCATGGCAAAAGAGTTCTTGCTGCTTTCGACCAGTTTGACAACTGCTTCATAAAGTTCGTCCTCGCCGAAAATATCTGCTAAGTCTTTGAACTCCTCATACCACTTGCCGTAATCATCTGCCAATAGTCCTCCCCCCTTTCTTTTGATTCGGAATTATTGGCGTTATCATTACGAACCGTTATCAGAACAATTTCTGTAATCTTTCGAGATATGCGATAGATTCGTTCATCTTGCCCTTGCCGAACGATTTGTTCATGTAAACGCAGAGTTCTCTCAGTTCTTCACGAAGCATTGCAAGGTTCAGAGACTCGAACTTTCTGAATATCTTTGTTGCAAGAACATAGTCTATGCCGTCAAGTTCCTCGCCGCCGCAGGCAACGTAAACAGGCACGAACAGACCCATTTGCTTTAAGATACGGTTACCGAAAGCCACTCGGAGTTTTTCGATGACCCACAGGTCAAGCTGCTGTATCTTTCGTAAATTCTCCTGCGAGATAGGGTATTTGTCGAACGCTTCCTTGAACATCTGATCCAAGTGATCGAAGCCTAGGTTTATCGGCGGAGTGTCGGGTGCTTCAAACGGCACGCCTTTGGAGTCAAGGTTTATCGGCTGGGCACGGTCATAGACCTTATCGGAGATAGCGTATGTTGAGTCATCGTTGTTCGCCGTTCCGATATACCACACGTTCTGAGGGATAACAAGTTTTCCTCTGTCAAGTCTTTCAGGGTCAGTTGACCATGTGTTCGGCACGATGTCCAGTTCCCACTCGTCAGCGTTTGGCATTTCAAGGATAGATAGCATCTCTGCGAAGTAATACTCGATACGTGCAATGTTCATCTCATCGAGCAGGATAAGGTTTATATCGTTGTTGTAGCCCGATGAGTAGATTCTTTTGAGTACTTCCGTTTCGTTGAAGTTCTTTGTAAATTCGTTGAAGTAGCCGAAAAGTTCCGTTCTGTCTCTCCATGACGGCTGAACAGATGCGATAGTCGTATCGACTTGCAGGAACTTGCCTAAAGAGTAGGGAAGTGAAGTTTTACCTGTACCGGAAATACCTTGCAGGATGATAAGCTTTGTTGAAGCCATGCCTGCAAAGAACAAGCGTATCGTCTTATGGTCGTAATAAAGCTTCATGCGTGAGCAGGCGAAATTGCGGTATCTGTCCACAAGTCCCTCAAGGGAGATCTCATTGTCATACTCAGGCGGAGTGTAGGTCTTGTAGAAGCTGTCGACCTCCATAAGTTTCGAGAAACGGCGGTCGGTTGTCTGAACAACGCCGTCAGCGGTTATCTCGGGAGGAGCCTCGGCTGCCTCGCCGCCCTCAGCACCTGCAAGCGCCATATTTCCGTCAGCGAGCGATAGCCCTCCTGCCGCCGAAACGGGAAGTCCCATTTGTGCAACTTTCATCGCCATTATCTCGTCTTTTTCCTTCGTCATTTTGAGTACCTGACGCTGGAGCTGAGCTATCTCTTCGAGAAGATCCTCGTTGCTGACTATCGAGTGCCTGAACCTTATGTATTTCCTTATTGCAAGCACGAGAATGAACACTATCAGCGCATAGATAGCGATGACCACGATTATCGCAAGCACAGCAAGTACCCAGCCGCCGACACCGAATGTCGTTGAGTATTGTTTGAATACGTTGATATAGTTTTTGATGTTGAAGATCTGTTTCAGACCTCTCCACAATCCGCCGAAGATCAGTCCGAATCCCTTTAGCATCTCACTTATAAACACAAAAAACCATTTAAGAAATCCGTTCATAGCTTCTCTCCGTTCTTTAAAAATTTCCGAGGGACAGACAGCGTTTTATTCTTCGCTGTCAGCGTTTTCAGCCCCCTCACTGCTGTCGGAAGTTTCACTGCTTTCTTCCGAAACGTCGCTCTCTTTCACTTCCGTTACAGAGCCGCCCGACTGTTTCTGACTTGCAAGGTATTCCTCGATAGCACGGCGCTTTATCTCTTCTTCGTCATCGGCAGTAAGTGCAGGTTTTCTGACCTCCTGTACCGTAACGATGAACTTGTAAAGCTCGATAAGGAAGAAAATCGCCATGGGGATAACGATGCAGATGAAGAAGCCTGTTTTTGTCCTTAAAAAGTTCATAGCTTTTCCTGCGCCGCCCATTTTGAAGTTGGTCCACTCGCCGATGATGTCTCCTGCGTATGCGGGCATATCATCATCAATGCTGTTGTTATCGCCTCGGGTCACAAAGCTTCTGGAATTTTCAGCCATATTTATTCCGACGATCCTATGCGTGTTCTTGACTTTTTTGCCGTCGATTATCGTCCAGAATGTGATAACGTCACCCTCTTTGAGCTTGTTAAGATCTTCGACTTCCTTGCATATGATAAGATCGCCTTTTTTGAATGTTGGCTTCATCGAATCCGACTCAACGGTCATGGGGATAAATCCGAAAAGGTTTGCAACGCCGTTGTTTCTTCCCGACGAAAATACGATGAGCGTTACCAAAAGCGCAAGTATAAGGATCACCCATGCGAGAACGTTTACCACTGTTTTCAATACATTTTTCATTTGACTTTTACCTCTTTACTTTTTTAAGTTGATTCTACTATCTTAAAGTCCATGCCGAGCTTTAATGTGCCGCCGATAAGTTCATCGGTGCAGTCGGGATCGTTGCCCTCTATCCATACAACAACCGTGAACTTGTCTTTTGATTTCGGCTCAAAAGCTTCGTGTTTGGTTTGCATAACGACCGTAGATGAGGTAAATTCGCTGTCGCAGTCTGATTCCTTTCCCGTGCCGTTTGATTTTGTCTTGCCATAAACCGTTTTTTCGCCATTGACATAAACTGCGACCCTCACAGCTTCGTCAACATTGTTTGTGATGTTTTCCATTGTCATCTCACCCTCGTAGGTGATAGTGTCGTCACCTGCGTTTATGAGATAAAAGGTGTAGGCTATGTAGCTTTCACCGTTGTGACTGCCGTTTATCATGTCGATGTTTTCGGGCAGGTCATTGCCGCTTATGTTCGTCATATCATAAACGATGTCGGCATTGAGTACCGCTTCGGTGCGTTCATATTCGGGTATCTCTGACAGCGTCAGACCCTGCCTCATCATATCATACTTACTGATCTTAACGGTAAAGCTGCCGTACTTGTCATAGAAATAAGAGATCGCATAAGCGACCGCAACGATAGCTATTAGCAGTATCGTGAGCAGTCCCATGACCCTCATAATTATCTTATAGCGCTTTACCTCTTTGGCAGTTCTCCGAAGCTCAAGTATATCTCTTACATCTTCAGCCAAAGTCAATTCTCCTTTTTAAAATTTATTTTTCGTTGTTTGCATCCTCGACAGCCTGATCCGATCTTCTGCGGACGTATCTTTCAGCAACATATTTGCCCGAAAGAGGTCCTGCACAGTAATTGCACTCGAATTCATAGAGCTTTTCAGCCTGTGCCGAGCCTGAAACACCGTCAGCGATAGGCTCAACGTCAAGACCTCTAACGAAGTCAATAAGCGATTTTACCGCACTGTCAGAGCGCTCGCTCTTACCAAGATATTCAGTCACTTCATTGCTGAGAACAACATAATCCACCTCGAAATCCGAAAGCTTCATGAGCGGACAGCCTGCCGAGCCGAAGTCGGTTATCATGAAATGGAATCCGTGGTTTCTGAGGAACTTTATCGTGCCCGATGTTGTTGCAGGGTCTTCATTCAGCAGCGTGACGGGAAGTGCAAAGCATATCTTGCTGGGCGTGACCTTGAAACGGTTAGCCATGTCATAGATCTTTTTGTCGGCGTTTGGCTGGTTCAGGAACTTAACGGGCATATAGACCGAGACCCACTGAAAAAGTATCTCACGCTCGATAAATTTGTTTATTGCTTCGAGCACCTGCAAGTATTCCAGCTCGAACAGTCTCAGGCACTGTGTCGTTATCTCGGCGGTGTCTCTGAACTCCTCGGGCTGGAGCGTTCCCAGCCCCGGGGTGTTGAGCCTTGTCTGTGACTGATAAAAAGCGCAGTTGCCGCTTGAAATATCTCTGATTATGCGGTAAAACAATTCGACTGCACGAACTCCGTTGACCGTTGTTACTTTTTTTTGCTGAGCCATTGAACTGTTCACCCTTTCACTTATGTCTCACCGACATACTTATTCCCTTATATTATACAACATTTTGTCTAATTTGTCAATGATAAATTAAGACAAATTTCATATTTTTTTGTAAAAAGACAAATTTCTTTTGATATGTTAAGTAATTCAGCAAAAGAAAATGTAAAAAAAATGTTAACGCTATTGACAATGCTGTAAAAATGAGGTATAATAGATAAGCAATTTGACATAAATATATGCTGATATGGCTCAGTTGGTAGAGCAGCGCATTCGTAATGCGCAGGTCGTCGGTTCGAGTCCGACTATCAGCTCTATGTTTTTACCGCAGACCTCATAGTTTTTCTATGAGGTCTTTTTTGCACACGCAAATCAATTTTCAAAACCTTGACAGATATGGTATAATAGAATTATGAAA